>NZ_CP015849.1:1502500-2162500 GCF_001654495.1 Streptomyces sp. SAT1 | reverse complement strand
GACGAGACCGCCGATGATCGCGCCGAGCACGGTGCCGACACCGCCGCTCATGGAGGCGCCGCCGATGAAGGAGGAGGCGATGGCCTCCAGCTCGTAGTTGACGCCCGCCTTCGGCGAGGCCGCGTTGAGCCGGGCGGCGACGACCAGGCCGGCCAGGGCGGCGAGCACACCCATGTTCAGGAACACCTGGAAGGTGACCCGCCGGTCCTTGACGCCGGACAGCTTCGCGGCCGGCAGGTTGCCGCCGATCGCGTAGATGTGGCGGCCGAAGACCGCGTTGCGCATCACATAGCCGTAACCGACGACCAGCGCGCCGAGGACGATCAGCACGATCGGCGCGCCCTTGTAGCTGGCCAGCAGCAGGGTGACGACCAGCACCGCGGCGACCAGCGCGACGAGCTTGAGCGCGAACAGCCGCGCGGGCAGCACGTCCAGGGAGAACTCCTGCTGGCGGCGCCGGTCGCGCACCTCCTGCCAGACCACGGAGGCGACGAGGACGAGGCCCAGGAGCAGGGTCGGATTGTGGTAGTTGGTGTGCGGGCCCGCCTCGGGCAGGAAGCCGTTGCCGAACTTCTGCAGGCCGTCCGGGAACGGGCCGAGGGTCTGCCCCTTGAGCAAGATCTCCGTCAGCCCGCGGAAGAGCAGCATCCCGGCGAGGGTGACGATGAACGACGGTATCCCCAGATACGCGATCAGGAACCCTTGCAGCGAGCCCGCCGCCGCGCCCACCAGCAGGCACAGCACCACCGCGACGGGCCACGCGAGATGGTGGCTGACGGTGAGCACGGCCGCCACGGCGCCCACGAACGCCGTGAGCGAGCCGACCGACAGGTCGATGTGCCCGGCGATGATCACCAGCATCATGCCGATGGCCAGGATCAGGATGTAGCTGTTCTGGAGGACCAGGTTGGAGACGTTGCGCGGCAGCAGCAGATCGCCGTCGGTCCAGATCTCGAAGAGGACGACGATCAGGCCGAGCGCGATCAGCATGCCGTACTGGCGCATGTTGCGGCGCAGCCCGCCCAGCATCAGCTGGAGCAGTCCGCCGCCGGACTCCGCCCCGGCCCGGCCCGGCGGCGCCGGGGCCGGGCTCTTGGCGCTCACATCCGTACTCATCGCGATACCTCTTCGTCCTGAGAGTCCTGAGAGTCCTGAGAGTCCTGGGAGATCCGGGCGGCCCGGGGGTCCTGCGGGTCCTGCGGGTCTTTCGTCATACGGCGCATCAGCACCTCCTGGGTGGCCTCGGCGCGCGGCACCTCGCCGGTCAGTCGGCCGGCGGCCATGGTGTAGATCCGGTCGCACATGCCGAGCAGTTCCGGCAGCTCGGAGGAGATGAAGACGACCGCCTTGCCCTGCGCGGCCAGCCGGTCGATCACCGTGTAGATCTCGTACTTGGCGCCCACGTCGATGCCCCGGGTGGGCTCGTCCAGGATCAGCACGTCCGGCCCGGAGAAGATCCACTTACTGAGGACGACCTTCTGCTGGTTGCCGCCGGACAGCTTGCCCGCCGGCTCGAACACGGTCGGCGCCTTGATGTTCATGGAGGTGCGGAACCCCTCGGCGACCTGCCGTTCCCGGTGCTCGTCGACCACGCCCCGCCGGGCGACCTTCCGCAGCGCGGTCAGCGAGATGTTGCGGTTGATGGTGTCGATGAGGTTCAGGCCGTAGTGCTTGCGGTCCTCGGTGACGTACGCGATGCCGTGCCCGACCGCCTCCGCGACGGTCTTCGTACGGATCTCGGTGCCGTCCTTGAGGACCGTGCCGGCCGCGTAGCGCCCGTAGGAGCGGCCGAAGACGCTCATGGCCAGCTCGGTGCGGCCGGCGCCCATCAGGCCCGCGATGCCGACGATCTCCCCGCGCCGCACCTGGAGCGACACGTCGTCGACGACCTTGCGCTGCTGGTCGATCGGGTGGAACACGGTCCAGCCGCGGATCTCCAGGGCCGGTGCCGCGCCCTCCTCGGGCCGGTGCGGGGTGCGTTCGGGGAAGCGGTGGTCGAGGTCGCGGCCGACCATCCCGGAGATGATGCGTTCCTCGGTGGTGGCGGCGGCCCGCACGTCGAGCGTCTCGATGGTGCGGCCGTCGCGCAGGATCGTCACCGAGTCGGCGACCTTGCGGATCTCGTTCAGCTTGTGGGAGATGATGATCGAGGTGATGCCCTGGTTCTTCAACTCCAGGATGAGATCGAGGAGTTTGCCGCTGTCCTCGTCGTTGAGCGCGGCCGTCGGCTCGTCCAGGATGAGCAGCTTCACCGACTTCGACAGCGCCTTGGCGATCTCCACGAGCTGCTGCCTGCCGACCCCGATGTCGCAGACCCGGGTCTCCGGGTGGTCGTCGAGGCCGACGCGGCGCAGCAGTTGCGCGGCGTGCCTGAGCGTGTCGTTCCAGTCGATGAACCCGCGCCTGGCGTGTTCGTTGCCGAGGAAGATGTTCTCCGCGAGGGAGAGATGGGGCACCAGCGCCAGTTCCTGGTGGATGATGACGATGCCGCGCTGTTCGCTGGCCCGGATGTCCCGGAACCGGCAGGTCTCGCCCTCGAAGAGGATCTCGCCCTCGTAACTCCCGTGCGGATGCACGCCGGAGAGCACCTTCATCAGGGTGGACTTGCCGGCGCCGTTCTCCCCGCAGATGGCGTGGACCTCGCCCCGGCGGACGGTCAGGGTGACGTCCGACAGCGCTTTGACACCGGGAAAGGTCTTGACGATCGAGCGCATTTCCAGGACGGGTCCCGCCATGGTCGTGCCTTCCGGTCGGTGGTCGGTTCGGTGGTGGTCGTACCGGTGGGTGCGGGAGGGGGCTACTTGCCCAGTTGCGCGTCGGTGTAGTAGCCGCCCTTGACCAGGACGTCCTCGTAGTTCGTCTTGTCGACGCTGACCGGCTGGAGCAGGTAGGACGGCACCACCTTGGCGCCGTTGTCGTACGACTTGGTGTCGTTGACCTCGGGCTTCTTGCCGTTGAGGACGTCGTCGACCATCGTCGAGGCGACCTCGGCGAGCTTGCGGGTGTCCTTGTAGACGGTCTGCGTCTGCTGCCCGGCGATGATCGACTTCACCGAGGCCAGCTCGGCGTCCTGGCCCGTGATGACGGGCAGCGGCTTGCTGCCGGAGCCGTAGCCGTCCGACTTCAGCGCGGACAGCACACCGATGGAGATGCCGTCGTAGGGGGACAGGACGGCGTCGACCCGGGCGCTCTTGTAGGCCGAGGTGAGGATGTCGTCCATGCGCCGCTGGGCGGTGGCGCCGTCCCAGCGCAGCGTGGTCACCTGGTTCAGCTTCGTCTGGCCGGACCTGACGACCAGCTTCTTGCCGTCGATGTACGGCTTGAGGACGCTCAGCGCGCCGTCGAAGAAGTACTTGGTGTTGTTGTCGTCGTTGGAACCGGCGAACAGCTCGACGTTGAAGGGGCCCTTGCCGCTCTTCAGACCGAGCTGCTCGACGATGTAACCGGCCTGGAGCTGCCCGACCTTCTCGTTGTCGAAGGAGGCGTAGTAGTCGACGTTCTTGGTCCCGAGGATCAGCCGGTCGTAGGAGATGACCGGGATCTTGGCGTCGGCGGCCTGCTGGAGCACGTTGTTCAGGGACTTGTTGTCGATGGCGGCGACGATCAGGCCCTTGACGCCCTGGGTGATCAGGTTCTCGATCTGCGAGACCTGGGTGTCCGGGTCGTCCTCGCCGAAGACCAGCTTGGCCTTGTAGCCCTTGGACTCCAGGTTCTTGACAACGTTGTTGCCGTCGGCGATCCACCGCTCGGACGACTTGGTCGGCATCGCGACACCGATGGTGCCGCCCTTGGCGCCGCTCTTGTCCTCCTTGCTGCCGCCCTCGCTGTTCTGCCCGCAGGCGGACAGGGCCAGGAGGAGGCAGGCGGCGGTGGCGGGGGCGGCGAGTGCGGCTCTGCGGTTGCGCATGGTCATCAT
Source organism: Streptomyces sp. SAT1 (assembly GCF_001654495.1). Taxonomy (GTDB): domain Bacteria; phylum Actinomycetota; class Actinomycetes; order Streptomycetales; family Streptomycetaceae; genus Streptomyces; species Streptomyces andamanensis. The sequence continues at coordinate 2,158,584 of NZ_CP015849.1, read as the reverse complement.
CCTCGATGTGGGTGCGGGTGGTCCGGCGGTGCGAGCGGTGCGGGGCAGTACATGGCAGTACATGGCGGTGCGGCGACGCTGTGGGGGTGGTGCCGGTGGAGCCGGGAGTGCCGGTGGAGCCGGGAGTGCCGGTGGTGCCGGTCGTGCACGTCTGGTGCGGTGGTGCTGTGCCGGTCGTGCTGTGCCGTGGTGCCGAGGAGTTGCCGGGCGGTGCGCGGCGGGCGGTTCGACTGCGGGCGGTGCGACTGCGGGGCACTGCGGGGCCGGATCGGCCCGGGAAACAGATGTGTGGGATTGTGCGCGGCTGTGTCGGCTTCTGTGAAGCTCAGTTTCCGGAACGTTATGCCGGTGTGTCGAAGCGGGTGAGCGGGCCCGGCAGCCGCGAGCCGAGCGGCGCCATGTCACCGGCCGCCCCGTGCCGCTCCAGCAGGTCCAGCGCCAGCCGGCCGCGCCGGACCCGCTCCCGCGCACTGGCCAGGGCGACGTCGCGGACATGGTGCCCGTACGGATAGATGCCGGGCGCCCTGGACAGACCGAACTTCAGGTACAGCGGCGCCCCGCGCCGGATCAACTCGGCCACCTCGTACATCCGCACATAGCCGCCGAGGTCGTCCGGCGCCTCGATGTACATGTCCATCGGCGCCGCCGACACCCGCCGTATCTCGGTGAGATGGGCGGGCGTCAGATCGCTCGGCACATTCACGGAGTCGGCGCCCAGCCGCTCGTGGACGGCGTACGCGGCCGGGTTCACCGGCCCGATCAGCGCGGACACCTTCAGGGTGGTGTCGGCCGGGAGGAGTCCCGCCGTCCGCGCCCGGTGCAGTGTCCACAGCACGCCCTCGTCGGCCACGAGCAGGCATCTCACCCCCAGTCCGGTGGCGCGCAGGGCGTCCTCGACGCACCCGGCGACCGCGTCGTGGCCGCGGGCGCGCGGTCCCGCGCCGCCCGAGTCGGTGCGCACCGAGCCGCCGGTGTCCCAGGTGCCGCGCGGACCGGTGAACAGGCAGAGTTCGACGCCCCGTTCGGCACTCGCCCCGACCATCTCGGTGATCTCGGCGTCGGTCAGCATCCACACGCCGCTGCCCTGGCTGATCCGGTGCACCGGGACGTCGAGCCGCGCGGACTCCTCCAGGACCACCGCCAGCGCCTCCGGGCCCTCGCAGGAGGGGATCTCGGTGCGCCAGCGGCCGCCGCCGGGGAAGGAGTGCGGGGAGGAGTCGGCGGGGTCGGGGCCGGGGGCGGCCAGGCCGAGCGCGGTGAGCGCCGGCTCACCGGGCCTGCGGGCCGCCGTGGCGGAAGCGTCGGTCACGGGCTGTCCTCCGGGTTCGGTTCGAACGAGGCGCTCGTCCGGTATTTCGGACGCTGTTCGCGCCATAGGGTGCGGGAAGCGAGGGAAGCGAGGGAAGCGAGGGGAAGCGGCGCGTGGCGGGGCGGCCGGGGCCGGCGGCCGGCGTACGGCCGGAGCCGGGGCCGGGGCCGGGACCGAGGCCGGAAGCGAAGCCGAAGCCGTGATCAGGGGCGGAGCAGCACCTTGCCCACCCGGGGGTCGCCGGACCCGGCCAGGCCGACGGCGCGCGCGAACTCGGTGAGCGGGAGTTCGTGGGTGACCAGAGGCAGCGGGTCGAGCAGGCGGGCGGTGAACATCCGCACGGCGTGCGCCCAGGCTCCCGGCGGTGCCCCGAAGACGGTGCGCACCTCCAGTTGCCGTACCACCAGGCCGGCCGGGTCGAGTCCGGCGGCGCCCGGTGCCGGGAGGCCGGTCAGCACCAGCCGCCCGCCGCGCCGCGGCAGCGAGGCGGACAGACGGGCCGCGTCCGCCGACCCGGCGGCCTCCACGACCACGTCGAAGCCGTCCGGGAGCGCCGGATCGTCCGCGGTACGGAATCCGGTGGCGCCGAACGACCGCGCCGGTTCGGCCCGTTCGGTGTGCAGGCCCACCACCAGCAGCTCGGCCGGGGAGACCGCCCGCAGGAACTGCACGGCGAGCAGGCCGAGCGTGCCGGTGCCCACCACGGCGACCCGCTCGCCCGGCCGGACGTCCGCCTTCAGCGCGGCGGCGGCCACGCACGCGGCGGGCTCCAGCAGGGCGGCGGCGGTGAGGTCGGCGCCGTCCGGCAGGACGTGCAGCAGCCGGGCCGGCAGGGTGAGCGTGGCCGCCATCGCGCCGGGCAGCGTGAAGCCGGTCTCCTCGTACCCGGCGGCGCACAGCGTGGTCTCGCCCGCGTGGCAGCGGTCGCAGACCTGGCAGTTGCGGAACCCCTCGCCGACCACCTTGCGGCCGGTCAGCGCCGCGGGCACTCCGGCGCCCACCGCGCGCACCGTGCCCGACCACTCGTGGCCGGGTGTCAGCGGGTAACGGACGTACTCGGCGGGGCGGTTGCCCCGGTACACCTCCAGGTCGCTGCCGCAGAGGCCGACCGCGTGCACCGCGACCAGGGCCTCGCCGGGCCCCGGCGGGCGGGGCGTGTGCGGCACGATCCGGTGCTCGCCCGGTGCCTCGACGACGACGGCGGCGCTCACGCGCCACCCCCGGAACCGGCCCCGCCGGCCTCCCCGTCCGCGCCCTTGGGCCTGCGCGTCTCCCAGCCCTCGGCCCACAGGTCGAACCGCGCCCGCTGCTGCGGGAATTCGGCCGCCGCCTCGACGTCTAGCTCCACGCCGAGGCCGGGCGCGTGGGAGAGGTGGAAGCAGCCGTCCTCCGGGTCCACCTGCGGGGCGCCCCTGACCACCTTCTTGATCTCCGCGTCCGCGAAGTCGTTGAAGTGTTCGAGGATCTTGAAGTTGGGTGTGCAAAAGCCGACTTGGAGGGATGCGGCGGTCAGCACGGACCCGCCGACGTTGTGCGGGGCCACCAGCATGTAGTGCGTCTCGGCGGTCGCCGCCAGCTTGCGGGTCTCCCAGATGCCGCCCAGATGGCCGACGTCCGGCTGGAGGATGTCGGCGGCCTGGCTCTCCAGCAGTTCGCGGAACTCGATCCGGTCGTGGACGCGTTCGCCGGTGGCGACCGGGACGTCCACCTTCGCGGCGACCTTCGCCAGCGCCTTCAGGTTCTCCGGCGGCACCGGCTCCTCCAGCCAGGCCGGCCGGAACGGCGCCATCTCCCGGGCCAGCCGGACGGCCGTGGCGGGCGAGAAGCGGCCGTGCATCTCCAGCATCAGCTCGGCGTCCGGACCTATGGCGTCCCGTACGGCCTCGATCAGCGAGACGGCGTAGCAGGTCTGCTCGTGGTCCAGTTCGAAGTGCCCGGTGCCGAACGGGTCGATCTTCAGCGCCCGGTACCCGCGCGCCATGACCCCCTGCGCGGCCTCGTGGTACGCCTCGGGGGTCCGCTCGGTCGTGTACCACCCGTTGGCGTACGCCTTGACCCTGTCCGTCACCCTGCCGCCGAGCAACTGCCACACCGGCACGCCCAGCGCCTTGCCCTTGATGTCCCAGCAGGCCATCTCCACGACGGCGATGCCGGACATGACGATCTCACCGGCGCGGCCGTAGTCGCCGTACTTCATCCGGCGGACGAGGTCCTCGGCCGCGAACGGGTCGGAACCGAGGATGTGGTTGGCCTCGGCCTCGCGCAGATAGCCGATCAGCGCGTCGGTGCGGCCCAGCATGCGGGTCTCGCCGACCCCCGTGATCCCCTCGTCGGTGTGCACCTGGACATAGGTCAGGTTGCGCCACGGCGTCCCGACCACATGTGTGCTGATTCCGGTGATGCGCACGGCGGTTGCCCCTCAGCTGGTCGCGACGGCTCGACTGTTCCCGGCGGTGGTGCGCGTGCAGACGGCCGCGTTGTCGTGTTGTTCGATATTTCGTCACACGTTCGAAATGCTGGCGTGACAGTAAGGACGCGGCGCGGGCAGTGTCAATGGGGCGGACCGGGATCGGTTCCGGCACGCCGTCCGGGAGTTCTCTCGATCCCCCACGGAACCTTCACAGACGCCCCTAGGAACGCGCCCCGCCCGGAACTTAGTCTTCCCGCGTCATGAACTACTGCCACCCGTGCCGACGGCATCTCAACGGCGCCCTCGCCTGCCCGGGGTGCGGCACCCCGGCCGAAACCGCCCCGGTGTCCGCACGGGAACCCGAACCCCCGGCCCGACCGCACGAGTTCGCGTACGGGTACGGGTACGGGAACGGGTACGAGTACGGGTACGAACCTGCGGCGGATGCCGGAAGCACGGAACGCGCGGGCGGCGCCGCCGACGTCGATGACATCGTTGCCGCCGCCGACCGCACCGCCGAGCACACCGCCGAGCGAGACCCCTCCGCCGACCGCGAGCCCTCCGGCGGCCGCGACCCTTCCGACGACCGCGGCGCCGGTCGGCGCGCCCGTAAGGCGGCGGCGCACCGCAGGCGCCGCCGCAGGGTCCTGCTGGTCACCGCGGGCTTCGTCCTGGCCGCCGGTGGGCTGAGCCTGGCCGAGCTGGGCTCGGACGCGCCCGGCCTGCCGGGGCTGTCCGGCTCCGGCCCGGAAGCGGCGGGCGACCCGGCGGCCGACAGCGCCGGGACCGGTCCGGCCGACGACGGCACGGCCCGGCCGTCCGGCGCGGCGACCGCCGACGCGGCCGGTGCGCACACCACGACGGCCTCGGCGACGGCCTCGGCCTCGCACCGGGCGGACCCGTCCGCCTCCGCGTCGGACCGCTCCCCGGGAGCGGACCCGAGCGCGTCGCACACGGCGGGCGCGCCGACCTCCCCGGCGGGCGCGGTGACCGGCCCCGGCGGCTCCACCGGCGACGGGTCGTCACCCCGGGCGACTCCGCAGGACCCGCGGTCCCCGGCCGCCCCGGCGTCCTCCGCCCCGGCCCCGCCGCCGAGTCCGTCCCCGACCCACACCTGCAACCGCTTCCTGTGGTGGTGCACATAGGGGACGGCGGCGGCCCCGCGACCGGTGCGGCGGCCGGTCAGCCGAGGATCTCCACGTACCCCCCGGCCCCGTGCACCCGGATCCGCTGCCCGTCCCGGATCAGCCGCGTGGCGCCCTCCACACCCACCACGGCGGGCAGCCCGTACTCCCGGGCGATCACGGCGCCATGGGTCATCAGACCGCCCACCTCCGTCACCAGACCCGCGATCCCCACGAACAGCGGCGACCAACTGGGGTCCGTGTACGCGGTGACCAGGATGTCGCCCGCCTCCAGCGCGGCCCCGGCGAGGTCCGTGACCACCCGGGCCCGCCCCTCCACGGTCCCGGCGGAGACCGGCAGACCGGTCAGCGCGCCGTCCGGCACGTCATCGCGCCGGTACTCCCCGGTGACGCACTCGCCGTCCGAGGTCAGCACCCGCGGCGGCGTCAGCGCGCGGTACGAGCGGAACTCCTCCTCGCGCCGCCGCACGAGCCCCGGCTCCACCCGGCGCGTGCGCACCGCGTCGGCGAACTCCTGGAACGTCAGGTGGTACACGTCCTCCCGCGCGGCGAGCACCCCGTCCCGGACCAGGCGCCCGGCCTCCTCCAGCAGGGCCTGCTTGTAGAGGAAGTAGCGGCTGACGATCCCGTACTTCGGGTACTCCCGGTACCCGATGAAGGTCCGGACCCGGTCGATCATCCGCTTGGTCTCGGCGGCCCTGCGCTCACCGTCCGGCAGCGCCCGCAGCCGCGTCAGCACGTCCTGCTCCTTCTCCCGCGCGGCCCGGCGCCCCTCCTCGAAGCGCCGCGCGGCGGCCCCCGGCCCGAAGTTCCGTACGTGGTCGAGGAGTACGGGTACGAGCGCGGTGGGGCGCTCGCTCCAGCGCGGCCTGGTGAGGTCGATCTCGCCGACGCAGCGCATGCCGTACCGGTCGAGGTACCCCTCCAGGGCCTCGCGGGCCTCGGGGCCGCCCGCGACCTTCGCCAACCCGTCCGGGAAGTCCTCGTCCCGCGCGTCCCGCAGCCAGGCGACCACCTCCGGATACGGCCGGATCACGTCCGCGACGTCCAGCAGGACCAGGCCCATCTCCGAGGTGACGTTGCCCGGTGCGGACAGCGTGAGCGTGTCGGCGGCGTTCTTCTCACCGAGCCACTCCGCCAGCTTGTCGTTGAGCCACCAGGTGGCCTCCATCCCCGCCATGATCACCCGGATGCTCAGCGGATCGCCGAGGACCCGCTTGTGCTCCTCGAAGGCCGTGAGCAGGAAGTCGAACAGCTCCGGTCCGCTCTTCGTCCGGATCTCGCGCCGCAGGGCGGCGACGGACGCCTCGCTGCGCGCGATCAGCCCGGCGACGACGGCCGGATCGGTCTCCAGCGGTGGCGGGGCGGCCTCGGCGCGCGCCGGAGCCGCCCCGGTGGAGCCCGGCGCCGGGGAGGACGGCGCGGCCAGGGCGACGCGCTCGCCCTCGCGTGCGAGGACGGTCTCCAGCGCGTCCCTGACCAGCGGATCGCCCCGGCCCATCAGGTCCAGGAGGGGGCCGCGGCTCGCGGGCGAGGCCAGCCGCGGTGTCACGTCGACGAACAGCCTGCCGCCCGCGACCCGCATCGGCACCATGGCCGTCAGCCGCCACACCGAGAGCCCCAGCGCCTTCATGGGGTCGGTCATCATCTGCTGGTGGCCGACCGAGACGTAGACGCGGTAGCCCCGCCCGTCCGTCCCGTCCGTCCTGTCAGTCCCGTCCGCCCCGTGGGTCCCGTCCGTCCCGGGGGTCCCCGGAGTCCCGTCCCCCGTTTCCCCGGGGACGGGGAACAGCGTCGTGACCGGCCGGCTCTGCACGATCTGGAACTCCCCGTCCGCCAGGCACCATTCGATGTCCTGCGGGCAGCCGAAGCGCTCCTCGATCCGCCGCCCCAGCCGGACGAGCCGGACGGCCTGCGCCCGCGTCAGCGCGGGCCGCTCCCGCAACTCCGGGGCGACCGCCTCCTCGCGCACACCGCCGCCCGGCAGGGCGTGCACGGCACGCTCCTTGGCGCCGGTCGTCGCGCCGACGACCTCGTCGTCGCGCACGCGGAACACGTCCGGGTTCACCGACCCGGAGACCAGCGCCTCACCGAGGCCGGGAACCGCCTCCACGGTGGCCGTCCGCCGGTCGCCCGTCACGGGGTCGGCGGTGAACAGGACGCCCGCCGCCTGCGGGAGGACCATCCGCTGCACGACCACGGCCATGCGCACCCCGCGGTGGTCGATGCCGTGCCGGCGGCGGTAGACGACGGCCCGCTCGGTGAAGAGCGAGGCCCAGCACCGGCTGATGTGCGCGAGCACCGCCTCGGTCCCCACGACGTTCAGATACGTGTCCTGCTGGCCCGCGAAGGACGCCGTGGGCAGGTCCTCCGCCGTCGCGCTGGAGCGGACCGCGTAGGCGGCGGCCCCGCCGTCGCGGGCGAGCGCGCGGGTGATCGGCGCCGCGATGTCGTCCGGGACGGCGGTCCCCTCGACGGTCCGGCGGATCTCCGCGCTGAGCGCGCGGACCGCCTCCCCGTCGTCCGGGCCGAGGCGCGCCAGCCGGTCGAGCAGCCCGCCGAGCGACGGCGCCGCCGCCAGGATCCGCCGGAAGGCGTGCGTCGTCACACAGAATCCGCCCGGTACGCGCACGCCCTCGATCCGGGCCAGCTGTGCCAGGCCCGCGGCCTTGCCGCCGACGAGGGCGGCCGTCCTCCCGAACTCGGCGTCTCCTGTCCGTCCTGCCTCTCCTGTCCGTCCTGCCTCTCCTGCGTGGATCTCCCGGAGATCCAGGACGTACTGCTCGGTCATGGCGACACCTCCCGGGCGGCGTGGGCCGGCGCACGCACCGGCCCACATCGCCCTCGTTTCCGCAGGTCGTGGGCTCGGCCGCCGATTGTGCGGCATGACGGGGGCCTTGCCGCAAGCCCCCCGGTGCGCTATAAATTGAGCATGGCGAGGAGAATGTTCTCCTCGCCTTCGTGTTTCTCCCGGCCACCGGCCGGACCGGCCGCGCCCCGCCCGCCCGCCCGCCCGCCCGCTCGCCGGACGCGACGCGACCCGACCGGCTCAGTCCGTCGAGCGGCCGCCCAGCATCCTGCGCAGCAGATCCCGCAGCGCCCGGCGCTCCGCGTCGCTCAGGCCCTCCAGCGGCTCGCGCGCGAAGCGCAGCCCCTCCCGCAGGTCCCGGGCCACCCGGCGGCCCTGCTCGGTGGCCGCCGCCACCTTCACCCGCCGGTCGTCCGGGTCGGGCCGCCGCTCCACCAGCCCGCGCGCCTCCAGCCGGTCCACGATCCCCGTCACGTTCGACGGCTCGCACTTCAGACGCTGCGCGAGCTTGCGCATCGGCAGCGGCTCCAGGGACAGCAGGCTCAGCAGCCGCGCCTGCGGGCCGGTCAGCGCGTGCTCGCCCGCGGCCTCCTCGTAGTCCTCGTAGAACCGCGCCACCACGTCACCGATCAGCTCGACGACCTCCATGGTGAGGGCGTCGGGGCGGCGGGCGGGCGGGGGAGTCGGTGCCATGGGGACCAGGGTACCGCGTTACTTGACAACCTGAAATATTCAGGCGCATGGTTGTTTAAGAACCTGAAGCATCTCGCTCCCGCGCCCGGCCGCGCCGGGCGGAGCCCCCACCGAGGAGAGGCGCACCGTGACCGACACCCCCGCACTGCCCGCCGTCAACCGCGCATGGCACCTGCTCAGCCGTCCCGTCGGCTGGCCGGAGCCCAAGGACTTCGCCCTGGTGGAGTCCCCGATGCCGGAACCCCGCGAGGGCCAGGTCCTCGTACGGAACGAGTACCTCTCCGTGGACCCGTACATGCGCGGCCGGATGAGTGCCGCGAAGTCGTACGTGGCGCCGTACGAGCTGGACAAGCCCCTTCAGGGCGGCGCCGTCGGCGAGGTCGTCGTCTCGCGCGCCGAGGGGATCAGCCCCGGTGACCACGTCCTGCACTTCGCCGGGTGGCGGGAGTACGCGGCCGTGGACGCCGCCCAGGCCGTCAGGGTCGACCCGCAGGCCGCGCCGTTGTCGACGTACCTCGGTGTGCTCGGCATGACTGGTCTGACCGCCTACGCCGGACTGCTGCGCACCGCGTCCTTCAAGGAGGGCGACATCGTCTTCGTGTCCGGCGCGGCCGGTGCCGTGGGCAGCCAGGTCGGGCAGATCGCCCGGCTGAAGGGCGCCGCGCGGGTCATCGGCTCGGCCGGGTCGGACGAGAAGGTCGCGCTGCTCGTCGACGAGTACGGCTTCGACGCGGCCTTCAACTACAAGAACGGCCCCGTGGCCGAGCAGCTGCGCGCCGCCGCCCCCGACGGCATCGACGTCTACTTCGACAACGTCGGCGGCGACCACCTTGAGGCCGCCATCGGCTCCCTCAACCGGGACGGCCGCATCGCCGTCTGCGGCGCCATCTCGGTCTACAACAACACCGAGCCCGCCCCCGGCCCGCGGAACATGGCCCGGCTGATCCAGACCCGCGGCCGTATCGAGGGCTTCCTCGTGGGCGACCACCACGACCTCCAGCCGCAGTTCGTCGAGGAGGTCGGCCCGTGGGTGCGCTCGGGCGAGCTGAAGTACCGCGAGACGGTCGTCGAAGGGGTGGAGAACACCCTGGAGGCGTTCCTCGGTGTGCTGCGCGGCGACAACACCGGGAAAATGATCGTCAAGCTCTGAACCCCGCGGGCGGCCCGCGTCCGGCCGGCATTCCCTGGGTTTCCGACATGCGGTAACTTCTTTCCGAAACCGTGGGCGATCGTGGGCGCGAGTCGCCGCGGACCGAGGAGGAACGCAGCCATGGCCATCCAGCAGTCCGACGTCCTGTACACCGCCGTCGCCACCGCCGAGGGCGGACGCGACGGCCGGGTCGCCACCGACGACGGCAGGCTCGACGTCGTCGTCAACCCGCCCGAGGAGATGGGCGGCAGCGGCGCCGGCACCAACCCCGAGCAGCTGTTCGCCGCCGGGTACAGCGCCTGCTTCCAGGGCGCCCTCGGTGTCGTCGCCCGCCAGGAGGGCGCCGACATCTCCGGTTCGACCGTCACCGCGAAGGTCGGCATCGGCAAGAACGACGACGGCTTCGGGATCATCGTCGAGATCTCGGCCGCGATCCCGAACGTCGACGCGGCCACCGCGAAGAGCCTGGTGGAGAAGGCGCACCAGGTGTGCCCGTACTCGAAGGCCACCCGCGGCGACGTGACCGTGACGCTGGCCTGAACCGGCTCGTTGCCCAGGGCGGCGGCGGTCGTACCTCTGGACGTGGGGTGCGGCCGCCGCCGTCGCTACAGTGTGCGCATGCGTGATCTTGGGGTGGGCTTCGGGTATCTCCTGAAGGGCCAGCGGTGGGTGGCCCGGCACGGGCGGTCGTACGGCTTCGGCCTGCTCCCCGGCCTGATCACCCTCGTCCTGTACGCCGCCGCGCTCACCGCGCTCGCCCTGTGGGGCGCGGACGCGGTCGGCTGGGCCACGCCCTTCGCCGACGGCTGGCCCAGCCCCTGGCTCGGGCTCTTCCGCGGCTTCCTGACGGCCGTGCTGTTCGCCCTCGGCCTGCTGCTGGCCGTCGTCACCTTCACCGCCGTCACCCTGCTCATCGGCCAGCCCTTCTACGACAGCCTCTCCGAGCAGGTCGACCGGGACGTCTCACCGGACGGCACGGCGCCCGGGTCCGGCCTGCCGCTCTGGCGCGAGCTGTGGCTCTCGGCCCGCGACAGCCTGCGGGTCCTGGTCCGGGCGGCGCTGTGGGCCGTGCTGCTCTTCGCCCTGGGCTTCCTGCCGTTCGTCGGGCAGACGGTGGTCCCGGTGATCGGCTTCTTCGTCACCGGCTTCTTCCTCACCGAGGAACTGGCCGCCGTCGCCCTCCAGCGCCGGGACGTCGAACTCCGCGCCCGGCTCAGGCTCCTGCGCTCCCGCAAGGCCCTCGTCTGGGGCTTCGGCACCCCGCTCGGCCTCGCCTTCCTCGTCCCCTTCGTCGCCGTCTTCCTGATGCCGGGAGCGGTCGCCGGCGCGACCCTGCTCGCCCGCGACCTCCTGGGGGAGGAGACGGAGCCGAACGGGAGCACCGACGACACCGACACCGACACCGGCGACGACGGCGCCCCCGCGGACGGCCGCCCCGCCCCCGCCCACGGTCACACCACCGGCACCCCGGACTCCGGACCGGCCCCGGGCGCCCGCAGCCACCCCCGCCCCTGACCCGGTCCCGGCGCCTCACCCGCGTACCGGCCGTCGCCTAGGCCCCCGCGCCGCCGGTTCCGACCCCGGCCGCCCCCGGCGCCTCCAGTACCGTCGCGGCCGCCTCCCGCAGGGTCCCCAGGAAGGCGCGGGCGGCAGGGGACAGCGAGTGGCCGGGGGCGGTCGCGGCGTAGACCGCCCTGGCGGGGGTGTCCTGCGCGCACAGCGGGAGCAGGGCGACGTCCGGGCGTACGGAGGCGGCGGCGAGGGCCGGGACCAGGGCCACGCCCAGACCGGCCGCCACATAGCCCTGCTTGGCGGTCCACTCGGCGACGACATGGGCCACCCGGGGGCGGAACCCCGCGCGCAGCGCCGCGTCGAGCAGGGTGCCCTCCGGGCGCGGGCCGCCCGACACCCAGTCGGCGTCGGCGAAGCGGCGCAGCCGCACCGGTCCCGGGCGCCCCGCCAGCGGATGCCCGGCCGGTACGGCGACGTACAGCGGCTCGTCGAGCAGATGGTGCAGCGTGTACGCCTCCAGCGGGGCGGAACCGGTCGTCGAGACCACCGCCAGGTCCAGGTGCCCGGCGCTCAGCCGGTCCAGCAGGCCGGGGGTCAGACCCTCCTCGCGGGAGACCCGCACACCGGGATGGCGGGCCCGGAAGGCGGCCAGCGCCCACGGCACCAGCGCCACGTCGGCCGAGGCGAACGCGCCGAACCGCAGCCGCCCGCCCGTCACTTCGCGCAGCGCCGTCAGCTCGCGCACGGCGCCGCGCAGCGACTCGGCGACGGCCCGCGCACGCGGCACGAGCACCTGTCCCGCCTCGGTGAGCCGCACCCCGCGCGGCAGCCGGTCGAACAGCGGTCCGCCGCCGAGGGCCGACTCCAGCGCGGAGATCTGCCGGGACACCGCCGACTGGGTCCAGCCCAGGTCCCGCGCCGCCACCGTGAACGAGCCGTGCCGGGCCACCTCCAGGAACACCCGCAGCCAGAGCGTGGACAGATCGGGGACGGCACCCTCTCGGCCCGGTCCGGGGTCGGGGTCGGGGGCGGCGGAATCATGCGGGTTCGGCATGGCAGCCATGCTAGACATTCGCTTGTCGCATCCCTTGGGCAGCCCTAGCGTCGGCGCCATGGAGCAGAACGAGAAGATCGCCTTCCTGGGGCTCGGCAGCATGGGCACGCCCATGGCCCGCCGGCTCCTGGCGGCCGGGCACCCGTTGACCGTCTGGAACCGCACGGCGGCCAGGGCGGCCCCGCTGGCCGCCGAGGGTGCCCGCGCCGCCGGGGGGCCCGCCGACGCGGTCCGGGACGCCGATGTGGTGATCACGATGCTCACCGGTCCGGACGCGCTCGCCGAGGTCGCCGACGCGGTGCTGCCCGCGCTGCCCGCCGGTGCGCACTGGGTGGAGATGTCGACGGTCGGACCGGACGCGGTGCACGCGCTCGCGGCCCGTCTGGACGGCCGGGCCCGCCTCGTGGACGCCCCGGTCATGGGCAGCACCGACCGGGCGGCCGAGGGCCGTCTCGGCATCCTCGCGGGCGGCGACAGCACCGGCGTCGAACGCGTCCTGTCGCACCTCGGCACCGTCACCCGCACCGGCCCCTGTGGCACGGGCGCCGCGCTGAAACTCGTCCTCAACACCGCCGCGATCGGCGGTGTCGCGCTGGTCGCCGAGGTGCTGCGGCTCGCCGACGCCCTCGGCCTCGACGAGGACACCGCCCGGCGCGCGCTGGCCGCGGGACCGCTCGGCGGAGCCGTCGCCCGCGCCTTCTCCGCCGACGCCCGTTTCACCACCGCCCTGGCCGTCAAGGACCTGGCGCTCGCCACCGCCCGCGCCGAACTCCCCGTCGTCCGGGCGGCGTCGGACGGCTACCGGCGGGCCGCCGAGGACGATCCCGCCCTCGCCGCCGCCGACCTCTCCCGGGCCGCCGCCCGGATCCGTACCCGCATCCCCGCCTGAGGAGCACCACCGTGCAGATCACCCTGGGCAGCCCCGCCGGCGCCCCGCAGCCGCTGAGCCCCTACTACTCCCAGGTCGCCCGGGTCGAACAGGCCGACGGCGGCGCCCTGCTGTTCGTCTCCGGCCAGATCGCCGAGGGCGCCACGCTCGCCGAGCAGAGCCAGGGGATCTTCGAGACCCTCGCCGCGCTGCTGGAGCCGCACGGCGCGGGCCTGGCGGACGTCATCAGCATCCGCACCTATCTGACCGACATCGGCGGCATCGCCGAGTACGCCGCCGTGCGCGGGCGCCACCTCACCGGGACCCCGCCCACCAGCATGACCGTCGAGGTGCCCCGGCTGTTCCGGCCCGAGGCGCTGATCGAGGTGGAGGTCGTGGCGGCCGTGCCCGGCCGCGCGTGACCGGCGTGGATGTGGAGGCTTCGTAGATGTGAAGGGTTCGTACGAGGTTGCGGCCGGGCGCCGGGGCGCCGGACGGCGCGGGGGCCGGCGCGACTAGGGTCGGGTCCGGGACGGGTTCCCCCGCGTACCGCCCCGGCCCGGGACCTGACCCCTGGACCGGGGCCCGTGGACCGGGGCCGACGCCCGTGGCCTCGCGCCCGGACGCACGGCGGCCCGCCCGGCCGGCCCACCGGGGAGCAGCGCACCGGCCCACCGGGATCAGCGCACCCGCCCACCGGGGATCAGCGCACCGAGAAGCCGTACACCGTCTCCGAGCGGAACACCTCACCCGGGCGCAGCACGGTGCTCGGGAAGCCGGGGCGGTTGGGGGAGTCGGGGAAGTGCTGGGTCTCCAGGGCGATCCCGGCGCCGGACGCGAACGGTCCCGCGGCCAGGTGGTCGGCGGTGTAGACCTGGAGTCCCGGCTCGGTGGTGGCCACCGTCAGCACCCGCCCGGACTCCGGGTCGTACAGCTCGGCGGCCTCCTCGGGGCTCGCGGTGACGCCCTTGTCCAGGACGAAGTTGTGGTCGTAGCCGGGGCCCGCCGGGCGCGGCTCACGGAAGTCGAAGCGGGAGCCGGTGACGTCCGCCGCGTCGCCCGCCGGGATCAGCCGCGCGTCGACCGGGGTGTACCGGGAGGCGGCCAGGCGCAGCGTGTGCCCGGTCGCGGGCGTCCCGGAGGCGGCCCCGGCCAGGTTCCAGTAGGTGTGGTTGGTCGGGTTGACGACGGTCGGCGCGTCCGTGACGGCCTCGTAGGCCAGATGCAGGGCGCCCGACGCGTCCAGCGTGCAGGTGACCGCGGTCTCCAGCCGCCCCGGGAAGCCCTCCTCGCCGTCCGGGCTGACCCGGGACAGGCGTACGCCGTGCTCGACCGGCTCCGCGTCCCACACCCGCTTGTCGAAGCCGCGCGCGCCGCCGTGCAGCGTGTTGGCCCCCTCGTTCGGCGTGACCGTGTACGTCCGCCCGTCCAGGGCGAAGCGGCCGCCCTCGATCCGGTTGGCGTACCGGCCGATCAGCGCGCCGAGATACGGCTCCGGATGGGCGAGGTAGCCGTCCACCGAGGGGAAGCCCAGCACCACGTCCGCGGTACGCCCGTCCCGGTCCGGGACCTCGACCGACTGCACGATCCCGCCGTAGGACAGCACCCGTACCCGCACCCCGGCCCGCTCCAGCGTCCAGCGGTGCACCGGCGTGCCGTCGGAAAGTGTGCTGAAAAGTTCGTTCATGGGGGAACCCTAGGTCACGGATCTGTGGCCGTGACAGTGCGGTAGGCGATCTCCGCCAGCCTGGCCTGGCCGTTGCGGCTGGGGTGGAACCAGTCCCAGTGGCTCAACTGCTTGGTGCCGAACTGATAGTCGAAGACCGCGTTGTCGTCGAAGCGGCAGCGGCGGTCCTTCGCGCACACCTCGGCCAGCACCTTGTTGTACTCCACCACCCGGGCCTGCACCGTGTCCCGCCGCTGGGTGGCCGCCGCGTCCAGCGCGTCCGCGTCGCCGAGCATCGACGGGCAGATGCCCAGCTTCCAGACCTGCTTGCCCAGCGCGTTGGTCCGGCCCTGCGACCACAGCCGCTTCAGGTTCGGCACGCTGGAGACGTACACCTCCGTCTTCGGCAGCGCCTGCCGCAGGGCGGTCATGGCGGACTGGAACTGGCGGCGGAAGTCCGCCACCGGCGTCATCTGGCCGGTGGAGTCCCGGCACGCGTCGTTCGCCCCGGCCATCACCGTCACCAGCTCCGGCCGGTGCAGCACCGCCCGCTCCATCTGTGCGCGCAGATCGGCCATCCGGGAACCGGTCACCGCGTGGTTCCAGCTGCGCTGCGCCGCCCCGGTCACCCCGAGCAGCCGCACGGCCAGGCTGTCCACGCCCGCGTCGCTGCCCGTCGCCCAGGAGACCTCCGGACAGTCCGTCAGCACCATGCACGCGTCGAAGCCGCGGGTGATGGAGTCGCCCACCGCGGCGATGGAATCCGGACGGGTGTTCCACACCGGAGCGGGCGACGCGGACCGGCCGGCCGCGGTGCCCGCCTCCCGGCCGCCGGAGGCGCCCGCACCGGCCGCGTCGCAGCCCGCCGCGGTCAGTACGGCGGCCGCCACGACGGCATGGGCGGCCCGCAGCCGGTGACTTCGCTTGGGCATGCCGGTCTTCCCCTCGGTCGTCGTGCGGTGGTCCCTTCCAGAACAACGCCTGAGGGTTCCCAGCCTCACCCGATGTGACGGCGCACACCCGTACAAGCGTCCCCCCGGGTGAATGGCGGGCGTTTCCAGGCCCCGGGACCGACCGTACGTCACACTCCCCGGCCCGTCGCACGGTAGCCTCGCCCTCAGTGTGGCCCCGCGCCACTGCCGCCCGCCCGCCCCCTTCCCCGCTCTGCCCGGAGGTCCCGGTGACGACACGTGGAGTTCTGTACGTGCACTCCGCGCCGCGCGCGCTGTGCCCGCACGTCGAGTGGGCCGTCGCCGGGGTGCTCGGCACCCGCGTCAGCCTGGACTGGATCCGCCAGCCGGCCGCCCCCGGCACCTGGCGCTCGGAGTTCTCCTGGCAGGGCCAGGCCGGCACCGCCTCCAAGCTGGCCTCCGCGCTGCGCGGCTGGCACCTGCTGCGCTTCGAGGTCACCGCCGAGCCCTGCGCGAGCGCCGAGGGCGAGCGCTACAGCTGCACCCCCGAGCTGGGCATCTTCCACGCCGTCACCGGCATCCACGGCGACATCCTCATCCCCGAGGACCGCCTGCGCGCCGCGCTCACCCGCTCCCAGCGCGGCGAGACCGACCTGGAGGCCGAGATCGCCAAGCTCCTCGGCAAGCCCTGGGACGACGAACTGGAGCCGTTCCGCTACGCGGGTGAAGGCGCCCCGGTCCGCTGGCTCCACCAGGTGGTCTGAGCCCGGCGGGCGGGCGCGGACGAACGGCGACGGCTGCGGCCCGGACCCCGACGGGGGTCCGGGCCGCAGCCGTTCACTCGGACGGTGCCGGGCGTCCTCAGATCGTGCGGAACGCCAGGACCACGTTGTGCCCGCCGAAGCCGAACGAGTCGTTCAGCGCGGCGATCCGGCCCTCGACCGGCAGTTTGCGGGCCTCGCCGCGGACCACGTCCGCGTTGGCCTCGGCCTCGGGGTCGATGTCGTCGAGGTTGATGGTCGGCGGCGCCACGCGGTGGTACAGGGCCAGCACGGTCGCCACCGACTCCACACCGCCCGCGCCGCCGAGCAGGTGACCGGTCATCGACTTGGTCGCGGAGACCGCCATGTGGTCGGCGTCGTCGCCGAACACCTTCCGCAGCGCCTTCAGCTCGGCGATGTCACCGGCGGGCGTCGAGGTGGCGTGCGCGTTGACGTGCACGATCTCGGCCGGGTCCAGGTCGTTGCGGTCCAGCAGGTTCTGCAGGGCGTGCGAGATGCCGCGGCCCTCCGGCTCCGGCTGCACGATGTCGTGGCTGTCGGCGGAGATGCCCTGGCCGACCGCCTCCGCGTAGACGCGGGCGCCGCGCGCGGCGGCGTGCTCGGCGGACTCCAGCACGATCACGCCCGCGCCCTCGCCGAGGACGAAGCCGTCCCGGGCGACGTCGTAGGGGCGCGACGCCGTCTCGGGGTTCTCGTTGTTCTTGGACATCGCCATCATGTTGCCGAACGCGGCGATGGGCAGCGGGTGGATCGCCGCCTCGGTGCCGCCGGCGACGACCACGTCGGCCCGGCCGGTACGGATCATCTCGATGGCGTAGCCGATGGCCTCGGCGCCCGAGGCGCAGGCGGAGACCGGGGTGTGCACGCCCGCGCGGGCGCCCACGAGCAGGCCGACGTTGGCCGAGGGGCCGTTCGGCATCAGCATGGGGACGGTGTGCGGGGAGACGCGGCGTACGCCCTTCTCCTTCAGCACGTCGTACTGGTCCAGCAGGGTCGTCACGCCGCCGATGCCGGAGGCGATGACCGCACCGAGCCGGTCGGGGTCGACGGCGCCGTCGCTGCCGTCCTCGCCGGCCTTGCCGGAGAAACCGGCGTCCTGCCACGCCTCCTGGGCGGCGATCAGCGCGAACTGCGCCGAACGGTCCAGCCTGCGAGCCTGCGGACGCGGAATGATCTCGGTCGGCTCGACGGCGATCGGAGCCGCGATACGGACGGCCTGCTCGGCCGCCCAGTCCTGGGTGAGGGGCTTGACCCCGGACTTGCCGGCGATCAGACCCTCCCAGGTAGAGGCTGCGTCGCCACCCAGCGGTGTGGTTGCGCCGATACCGGTGACGACCACGGTGCGATTGGTCGGGCTCACGGGAATTCTTTCTCCAACGGAACGAGGATCAAAAACGGCGCCACCGCCGGGTGGCGGGGCATCAGCCCACAGCAGTGATCGGTAGATCAGCTCTGGTGCTTGAGGATGTAGTCGGTGGCGTCCCCGACCGTCTTGAGGTTCTTGACGTCCTCGTCCGGGATCTTGACGTCGAAACGCTCTTCGGCGGCGACGACGACCTCGACCATGGACAGCGAGTCGACGTCCAGGTCGTCGGTGAAGGACTTGTCCAGCTGGACGTCCTCGGTGGGGATACCGGCGATCTCGTTCACGATCTCGGCGAGACCGTCGAGGATCTCCTTCTGAGTGGCGGCCATGTCGGCGCTCCTTCGTAGATGTTCAGAGGGTGTGGCGCCCGCCGCGGCAGCGGCAGGTGTGGCAGTGCCGTACCGGACCCCATGATCCGGCACGGAGTGCCTAGGGGAGGGTAACGACCGTAGCGGCGTAGACGAGACCCGCCCCGAAGCCGATGACGAGCGCGGTGTCGCCGCTCTTCGCCTCGCCGGTCGCCAGGAGCCGCTCCATCGCGAGCGGGATCGAGGCGGCCGAGGTGTTGCCGGTGGTGCGGATGTCACGGGCGACCGTGACGTGCTCCGGCAGTTTCAGGGTCTTCACCATCGAGTCGATGATCCGCACATTGGCCTGGTGCGGGATGAAGACGTCCAGGTCGTCCGGGGTGATCCCGGCCGCTTCCAGCGCCTGCTGGGCGACCTTCGCCATCTCGAACACGGCCCAGCGGAACACCGCCTGGCCCTCCTGCGTGATCGCGGGGAACTTGACGTTGCCCTCGCTGTCCTGGGGCAGACCGGAGAGGTCGCCGCTCCGGAAGCGGTCCCAGGGGACGGTCTGCTTGATCGTCTCGGACTTGTCGCCCTCCGAGCCCCAGACCGTCGGGCCGATCGCCGGCTCCTGGGAGGGGCCGACCACGACCGCGCCGGCGCCGTCGCCGAACAGGAAGGCCGTGGCACGGTCCTCCAGGTCGGTCAGGTCGCTCAGCCGCTCCACGCCGATGACGAGCACGTACTCGGCGGAACCCTCCACCACCATGCCCTTGGCCAGCGTGAGGCCGTAGCCGAAGCCCGCGCAGCCCGCCGAGATGTCGAACGCGGCGGCCCTGTCCGTGCCCAGCCTGTCGGCGATCTCGGTCGCGACGGCCGGGGTCTGGCTGAAGTGCGAGACGGTCGAGACGACCACGGCGCCGATCTGCTCGGGGGTGATCCCGGCGTCCGCGACGGCCTTGCCGGCCGCCTCGATCGACATGGCCGCGACGGTCTCCTCGGGGCCCGCCCAGTGCCGGGTCTCGATACCGGAGCGCGACCGGATCCACTCGTCGGACGAGTCGATCTTCTCGAGGATCACCTCGTTGGGCACCACCCGGGTCGGGCGGTAGCCGCCGACACCGAGGATGCGCGCGTACGGGGCGCCCTTGCTGGGCCTGATCTTCGACATGAACGTCGGCTCCTTCGGTCGTCAGGCGTTCGCGTGCTCGGCGATGAGCTCGCGGGCCGCGTCGAGGTCGTCGGGGGTCTTCAGCGCCAGCGTCCGCACGCCGGGCAGCGCCCGCTTGGCCAGACCGGTCAGCGTGCCACCCGGGCACACCTCGATCAGCGCGGTGGCGCCCAGCTCCTCGAAGGTCTTCATGCACAGGTCCCAGCGGACCGGGTTGGCGACCTGGCCGACCAGCCGCTCCACGACCTCGGCGCCGCTCGTCACGGCCCGGCCGTCCTTGTTGGAGACGTAGGTGACCTTCGGGTCGCCCGGCTCCAGCGCCTTCGCGGCCTCGGCGAGCCGGTCGACCGCGGGGGCCATGTGGGCGGTGTGGAAGGCACCGGCCACCTTCAGCGGCACGACCTTGCGCACGCCCTCCGGCTTGTTCTCGGCCAGCTCGGCGAGCTGCTCCAGGGTGCCGGCGGCCACGATCTGGCCCGCGCCGTTGACGTTCGCCGGGGTCAGGCCCAGCTTCTCCAGGTGCGCGACGGAGACCTCGGGGTCGCCGCCGAGCAGCGCCGACATGCCCGTCGCGGTGATCGCGGCGGCCTCGGCCATCGCCAGACCGCGCCGGCGGACCAGGGTCAGCGCCGCGGTGTCGCCCAGCACGCCCGCGAAGGCCGCGGCGGTGATCTCGCCCACGCTGTGCCCGGCGACGGCATCGGGTGCCACGTCACCGAGCGCCGCGGCCGACAGGATCCCGGCGGCGACCAGCAGCGGCTGCGCCACCGCGGTGTCACGGATGGCGTCCGCGTCGGCCTGCGTCCCGTAGTGGACGAGGTCCAGGCCGATGGCGTCCGACCAGGCGGCCACACGATCGGCGGCACCGGGCAGTTCGAGCCAGGGGGTCAGGAAGCCGGGCGTCTGGGCGCCCTGGCCGGGAGCGACGAGTACGAGCACTCTCACACTCTCTCTTGGGGACGGGCATGGCCGCCCGTGAGGACAGGGACGAAGAACACGGAGGGGTTTTGTGGACCCCCGACAAAAGGCTAGGCCTGGGGATCTCCATCGGCCAGACGCCCCAGGATCAGGGCGATCCGCAGCGTGAACGCGGATCGTACATCGGAGGGGGACCATCCGGTGACGTCAGTCACACGTCGGAGCCGGTAGCGCACGGTGTTCGGGTGAACGAAGAGCATCCGGGCCGCCCCCTCCAGACTGCTCGCCTGCTCCAGATAGACACTCAGCGTCTCCAGGAGCGCGGACCCGGCCTCCTCCAGCGGTCTGTAGATCTCCTCTACCAACTGCTCCCGGGCGCTCGGATCCCCGGCGATGGCGCGCTCCGGCAGCAGATCGTCCGCCAGCACCGGGCGGGGCGCGTCCTGCCAGGCGAAACAGGCTTTGAGACCGGCCGCGGCGGCCTGCGCGGACCGGGTGGCGGCCAGCAGGTCGGGCACGATCGGCCCGGCCACCACCGGCCCGGCCGCGTACGGCCCGATCAGCGACCTGGCCACGGCCAGCGGATTGTCGTCGCCGCCCGCGATCACCACCAGACGGTCGCCGAGCACCCCGGTCAGCACCTGGAGCTTGGCGTGCCGGGCGGCCCGCCGGATGGCCTCCACGGTCAGCTCGGAGTCGCCCTCGGGCGCGGTGCCCAGCACCACGCACACATGGTCGGGCGAGTTCCAGCCGAGCGCGGCGGCCCGCGACACGGCGCCCTCGTCGGCCTCCCCGCTGAGCACCGCGTTCACCACCAGCGACTCCAGGCGCGCGTCCCAGGCACCGCGTGCCTCGGCGGCCTGGGCGTAGACCTGGGCGGTGGCGAAGGCGATCTCCCGGGCGTACACGAGCAGCGCCTCGCGCAGCACGTTCTCGTCGCCGGGCGCGGCCACCTCGTCGATGGCGCTCTCCATGACCTCGATGGTGGTGCGCACCATCTCCACGGTCTGCCGCAGCGTGATCGCCCGCGTCAGCTCGCGCGGCGCCGTCCCGAACACATCGGTGGAGATCGCCTGCGGGGCGTCCGGGTGCCGGAACCACTCGGTGAACGCGGCGATGCCCGCCTGGGCCACCAGTCCGATCCAGGACCGGTTCTCCGGTGGCATGGCCCGGTACCACGGCAGCGATTCGTCCATCCGCGCGATGGCCTGCGCGGCGAGCGACCCGGAGGACCTCTCCAGCCGTTTCAGGGTCGCGGAGTGCCGGTGGGCGGGGCGGGCGGCGGCTTCGGGGCGGTGGGATTCGGGTTCGGGCACGGGGACAAGACTGCCTTATCCGGACGTGCGTGCGTGCCGCGGGTCGGACCGGGGGCCCGCGGCCCCGCCCCGCGGGGCTACGGTGGGGCGCGTGAGCACGGACGTACGACGCGCCGCGGACCGCTACCCGGGCGGCGACGAGGGCGCCGGGATCAGCACCCGGCACGCCTTCTCCTTCGGCCCCCACTACGACCCGGACAACCTCGGCTTCGGCGCCCTGATCGCCTGCAACGAGGAGCACCTGGCCCCCGGCGCGGGCTTCGCCGAACACCCGCACAGCCACACCGAGATCGTCACCTGGGTCGTCGAGGGCGAACTGACCCACCGCGACTCCACCGGCCGCCGCACGGTGATCCGCCCCGGCGACCTCCAGCACCTGTCCGCCGCGGCCGGCGTGCGCCACACCGAACGCAACGACGCGGACGTCCCGCTGACCTTCGTCCAGATGTGGCTGACCCCGCTGCACCCCGGCGGCGAGCCCCGCTACGAGGCCGTACGCACCCTGCCCGCCGACACTTCGTACCCCGTGCCCGGGGCGGGCGCCACCCTGCGCGTCCTGCGCCTGCGCGCGGGCGGACGCGCCCTGCTCCCGTCCGCCCCGCACGTGTACGTCCACGTCGTGCGCGGCGAACTGCGCCTGCCCGGCCACCTCTTGGCCCCGGGCGACGCGGCCCGCCTCACCGCCCCGGCCGAGGCCGAGCGGGAGGCGGTGGCGGTGGGCGCCGCCGAGGTGCTGGTGTGGGAACTGCGCGGGCGGTAGGCCGCAGGCCCCCTCACACGCCCCGGAGTTCCGCCAGCACCCCGTCCGTGAAGGCCGGCCACGCCTCGATCGCCCAGGGGCCGAAGGCGCGGTCGGTCAGGGCGACGCAGGCCGCGCCCGCGTCGGGGTCGGTCCACAGGAAGGTGCCGGACTGGCCGAAGTGGCCGAAGGTGCGCGGGGAGGAGGAAGTTCCCGTCCAGTGCGGGGACTTGGCGTCGCGGATCTCGAAGCCGAGGCCCCAGTCGTTGGGGTTCTGGTGGCCGTAGCC
Source organism: Streptomyces sp. SAT1 (assembly GCF_001654495.1). Classification (GTDB taxonomy): domain Bacteria; phylum Actinomycetota; class Actinomycetes; order Streptomycetales; family Streptomycetaceae; genus Streptomyces; species Streptomyces andamanensis. The sequence goes on along the minus strand of NZ_CP015849.1, from coordinate 2,136,186 downwards.
CGGCAGGACGCCCTTGGTGCCCGGGTACTGGACGGTCATCGCCCCGGCGACCGTGCGCGGGTCCAGCAGGCGGGGGGCCTGGAGTTCGGCGGCGAAGCGCAGCAGGTCCTCGACGGTGGAGACGCCGTCCTTGGCGGGGGAGCCGTCCAGGACGGTCGCGGTCATGCCCAGCGGTTCCAGCACCGCTTGGCGCGCGTACTCCCCGAAGGGGATGTCCGTCGCCTTGGCCACATGGTCGCCGAGCTGCTCGAAACCGGCGTTGGAGTACAGCCGCCGCTCACCGGGCGGCGCCGTCACCCGGTGCTCGTCGAAGGCCAGCCCCGAGGTGTGGGCGAGCAGATGGCGGACCGTGGCACCGGGCGGCCCGGCCGGCTCGTCCAGCTCGACGGCGCCCTCCTCGTAGGCGACGAGGACCGCGTAGGCGGCCAGCGGCTTGGTCACCGAGGCCAGCGGGAAGCGGTGCCCCGTGGGGCCGTGGGTGCCTACGACCGTGCCGTCCGCGCGGACCACGCCCGCCGCGGCGGTGGGCACCGGCCAGTTCTCGATCGACGCCAGGCTGTTCAACGACATGCGCCGAGCCTACGCGGCCGGGCCGCGCGCCCAGGACCGGACCACCGGTGTGACAAATACCCCTCCGAGGTGCTCCGGTCGAATGAGAAACGTCGCGAGATGCGCTCAGCCGCACGTGTCACGCGTCCGGTTCGGCCACCGGGGCTGACCACCATTCCCCCCCATGAAACGCTTCTCCCAGCACCTCGGCGCGCTGCGTACCCGCGTCGGTGCCACCGGAACCGCCTGGGCCCTGGCCGCGGCGGCGGCGCCCGCCCTCGCCCTCGGGCTCGGCGCGGCCCCCGCCCACGCCGCGCCGCTCCCGGGCGGCCTCGGCCCGTGTGTCCCCGGCTCCTGCCCGAACCCGTTCCCCGGCATCAACAACGGGCCCCTCGCCGGCCGCGACAACGCCATCAACATCTTCGTCGGCGACGACTTCCTGGTGCGCGGCCGGGCCGCGGAGGCGGAGGGCCGGGTCGTCGTCCTCGACGACTTCGACCAGAACAAGGACCCGGCCGGCAGCAGCCTGTACAACCTCGGCATCGTCGGCGTGGGTTCGCGCGTACCGCCGCCCACCGACGCGGACTTCCTGACCACCGGCGGCAATGTCACCATCGCGCCCGGCCAGCGGCTGGAGACCACCGGCGGGATCCTCGGCGAGCGGGGCATCGTGCGCTACGCGGGCACCGAGTCCGGCACGGTCAACGGCGAACTCGTCCACGACCCGGACGCCGCCCAGCCGTACACGGCGCTCAGGACCCAGCTCACCGCGGCCAGCCAGTGCTACGCCCGCGTCGGCGGCCAGCCCCGGCAGGCGACCGGCACCGCCGTCAACGAAGGCGGCCAGACCGTGTTCCGGGGCGACGGGACCTCCGCCCTCCAGGTCTTCAACGTCGACTTCGACCTGACCGCGCCCGGCGGCGGCCAGCAGGGCATCGTCTTCGAGAACGTCCCCGCCGACGCCACCGTCCTGGTCAACATCGTCGGCGGCGACCGCACCATCAACACCTACAGCGGCGGCATCGACGACAGCACCGACCCGCTCAACGCCTACCGCGAGCGGCTGCTGTGGAACTTCCCCGACGCCACCACGGTCCACCTCAGCGGCACCGGGCAGATGCAGGGCAGCTTCCTCATGGGCGACCAGGCGTCGATGACGACCGTCACCCTGCCCGGCATCAACGGCCGTTTCTTCACGACCGGTTCGCTCACCCACACCAGCGCGGCGACGGGCGGCGGCGGCCAGGAGTTCCACGCCTACCCCTTCGACGGCGACCTGCCCGACTGCGGCGGCACCGGCCCGACCACGGGCGAGGTGCGCGTCGTGAAGACCGACGCGACCACCGGCGACACGCTGCCGGGCGCCGACTTCGAGCTGTGGCGCGAGACCAACGACGTCCCCGGTCTCCAGACCACGGGCGCCGACCCGGACACCCGGGTCACCTCCTGCACCACCGGCGACGACGGCCGCTGCGGGGTGACCGTGGCGACCGGCACGTACTACTGGCGGGAGACCGCGGCCCCCGACGGCTACGACCTGCCCGACCCGGCCGTGTTCGGCCCGCTGACCCTCACCGCCGACAACGCGGCGCAGGGCGTGCAGGCCGTGGCCAAGGACACCCGCAGCACCGTGCCGCCGGTCAGCGGCGAGGTGCGCATCCTCAAGACCGACGCCGACACCGGTGACGTGCTGGAGGGCGCCGACTTCGAGCTGTGGCGCGAGACCAACGGCGAGGCCGGTCTCCAGACCACGGGCGCGAACCCGGACACCCAGGTCACCTCCTGCACCACGGGGACCAACGGCCGCTGCTCGGTCACGGTCGAGACGGGCACGTACTACTGGCGGGAGACCGCGGCCCCCGACGGCTACGACCTGCCCGACCCGGACGTGTTCGGCCCGCTGACCCTCACCGAGGCCAACGCGGACGCCGGTGTGCAGGCCGTGGCCAGTGACACCCGCTCCACCGCCCCGCACGGCAACGGCGCCATCCACCTGACCAAGACCGACCGCAAGGACGGCAGCCCGCTGGCGGGCGCCGTGTTCGAGGCCTGGCGCGAGACCAACGGCGTCCCCGGTCTGCAGACCACCGGCGCGGACCCGGACACCCGGGTCGGCGGCGGCTGCTCGACCGACACCGCGGGCCACTGCGCCTTCGAGGACCTGCCGGCCGGCGAGTACTACCTGCGCGAGACGGCCGTGCCCGAGGGCTACGTCCTGCCCGGCGACCCGGTCTCCGGCCCCTACCGGGTGACCGACAGCTCCACCGCCGTGGACGTCAGCCTCTCCAACGAGCGCGGCGAGCCCTGCAAGGGCAAGGACTGCTCGTACGGGTACTGACCGACCGGGTCCGCCGACCCGCTGACGGGCGGGCCGGGCCCCCGGTCCGTTCACCGGTTCGGCCGTCCTCCCCAGGGCGGCCGGAGCGGCCCGGCGCTTCACTGGCAGGAGAAGCCCGCTCCGCTCAGGAGGTCTCCGCCGTGGGTCCTGCCCGTATCCGCATATCCGGCGCCGCCACCGCGACGGTGGCGGCGCTGGCCTGCGTGGCGCTCGCCGTGCCGGGCGCCGCCGCCGCTCCCGGCGGCGCGGCCGCCGAGTGCACCGCGCCGACCGGCCCCTACCAGCGGCCGCTGGAGCAGTACCTCGGCCTGCCCGTCGACGGGATCCAGTCCCCGGCGGACTGCGAGGCCGTGCGCGCCTTCCAGAACGCGCACCAGGTCCCCCGCACCGACGGCTACGCGGACCTGGCCACCTACCGCTACATGCTCGCCGCGCAGGCCGCGGCCGACCCCAACGCGGCCGGCCACTGCCCGGTGCGCGGCTACCGGGTCACCTGCGTCGACATGGACCGGCAGCTGCTGTGGGTGCAGACCGGCGCGCACGTCGACTTCCGCCCGGTGCCCATCCGCACCGGCCGCGACACCCAGGAGACCCGGCCCGGCTGGCACTCCGTCTACTGGCGCGACAAGGACCACGTCTCCTCGCTGTACGACGACGCCCCGATGCCGTACTCGCAGTTCTTCGACGGCGGACAGGCCCTGCACGGGCACCCGGGCAACCTCTACGACGGCGGCGGCTCGGCCGGCTGCGTCAACCTCACGGTGAGCGACGCGGCGGCCCTGTGGGACCTGCTCGCCCTGCACGACGCCGTCTACGTCTGGGGCACCAAGCCCGGCACCGCGGGCTGACCCGGCCGGGAAAGGCGGGGCCCCGGTCTCAGAGCAGCAGTTCCAGCAGCGGGTCCGGCTTCGGACGGAAGCCGAGCGAGGCGTACAGCGGGGCGGCCTCGGCGGAGGCGGTGAGCTGGATCCGGCGCGCACCGCGCTCGCGGAACCACTCCAGCAGCGTGCCCATGCACGCGCGCGCGTACCCGCGCCTGCGGACGTCGGGGTCGGTGGCGACGCTGAAGACGTAGCCCACCGTGCCGGTCGGGTCGCCGGCCTTCCCGATGCGGTAGTCGACCGTCCCGGCCACCAGCGCCGCCAGCGCTCCGGGCCGCTCGGGGTGGTCGACGACGAAGGCCGCGAAGCCGCCGTCCGGATCGCCCAGCCGGGCCCGCAGGGCGGGCAGGGACCGCTGGTGCCACGCGGTGGACGGATCGGAACCGGGCAGCGAGTCGATCATCACCTGGCGCAGCCGCAGCACTTCGGCGGCGTCCGCGGGTTCGGCACGTCGTACGAGACTCATGCCTTCGCACGCTAGTCATTGCCGTCCGCCCGTGTCCCGCGCTTTTCCCGCCCGGCCGGGGGACCGCCCTTGCTTCGAGCGCACTCCAAGGCCCTAGCGTGGGGACCATGACGGTGACGCAGACCACGGCCGTGGCCACCCGGGAGACGCCGCAGAGCGAGGACACCAGCACCGGCCTGTGCGCCGAGCCGCGGCGGCGTCCGCGCCCGGACGGACAGGACAGCTACACCATCAGCGAGGTCGTCGCCTTCACCGGGCTGACCGCCCACACCCTGCGCTGGTACGAGCGGATCGGCCTGATGGCCCACGTCGACCGCTCGCACACCGGCCAGCGCCGCTACAGCAACCGCGACCTGGACTGGCTCGGCCTGGTCGGCAAGCTGCGGCGGACCGGCATGCCGGTGGCCGACATGGTGCGGTACGCGGAGCTGGTGCGCCAGGGCGAGCAGACGTACGGGGAGCGGTTCGAGCTGCTGGAGGCTACCCGCCGGGACGTGCTGTCCCGGATCGCCGAACTCCAGGACACCCTGGCCGTGCTGGACGGCAAGATCGGCTTCTACGCGGCGGCCGGGAGCGGGGCCCGCTGAGCCGTCCGGGCCCGCCCCGGCCGTACGGCCCGGCGGCGGGCTCACAGCTCGGCGAGCAGCTCCGCCTTCTTCACCGAGAACTCCTCGTCCGTCACCAGACCCGCCTGGTGCAGCTCCCCGAGGTGGCGGATCCGCTCCGCGATGTCGGCGGGGTCGCGGCGGGCCGCCGGGACCGACAGCGCGGGCGCGGGCGCGGCCACCCGCACCGCGGCCAGCACCGCCGCCGCGAACGGCAGCGACTCGTGCACCGGCCCGTAGCCGCGGCCGAACACCACCGCCGCCGGGTCCTGGTCGGGCTGCGGCGGCCGCCCCGCGCCCGCGGTGGCGCCGGCCGCCCCGCAGCCCTCGCGCGGCAGCAGCCGCAGATGGCCCTCGAAGGACTCCGGGGAGCGCCACTCCACCCCGCTCAGCGCGGCCACCGGGAAGTGCTGGTCGCCCGTCTTCCACTTGGCCGAGGACGCCCCGGTCCAGGACCAGCGGAAGCGCACGGCGCCGCCGTCGAAGGACGCCTTGCCGTCGTACGCCTTGAACTGGAGCGGCGGCTCGGGCGCGGCCACCAGATGGCGGTCGGCGGGCCCGCTCCCGGTGAGCCGGGCGTTCAGCTCGTCGGCGTAGCGCCCGGCGAGGGCCTCGCGGGCGGCGGGCAGCACCAGCCGGTAGGGGTCGCAGCCCTCCTTGAGCTGCCCGTCGGCCGCGTCCATCAGCGGATCGGCGCCCGGCCGCGGTGCGGCGCGCAGGACCACGGTCCCGCGCCGCCCCGGCGTGAGCGTCACCGACGCGAGCGCGGCCAGCGGAACGCGGCGCTCGCCGAGTGCCTGGAAGAGCTTCGGTGTCCGTATCCCCCGTTCGTAACGGATGAGCACGGAATCGGACGCGAACTCCCAGGCAGCGTGAAATCCGGCCAGTACGTCACCCATGCGGCTCATCGTAGGGGGCACGCGCTGCTTCGTCCCTCCCCTGGCGGACCGCACTTCCTGCTGTCTCTACGCGCGTTCGGCCGTCGTCGTGCCGGACAAACCCGCCCGGCATCCGTCATTGTCATGGGCGCACCGCACGGCGTCGTACGCGCCGACGCCGATCTCGGCGAAGTTGGCCAGGCTGTCGGTGCCCGGCTCGAAGTAGCCGGCGTGGCCCTCGGCGGTCTCGGCGGACAGCACCCGGGCGCCGAAGGCGCCGGAGACCGGGTCGGCGCCGTGGCCGAGACCGCCCAGCTCCAGGTAGGGCACGTCGCGGATCCAGTCGGTGGCGTCCCGCATCGCCCAGACGTGCGCCGAGGTGTTCAGGCGGGACGCCTTCTGGGCGCGCATGCCGGGGCTGGCGGCGACCGCTATGTCGGCGACCCGGCCGGGCAGTTCCCGGGCGGCCACCCCGCAGAGCACCGAGCCGTAGCTGTGGCAGAACAGGGCGACGGGCGCGCTGCCGGGCAGCGCGCGCAGCAGCTTGTTCAGCCGCACCGCGCCCTCCTCGGCGCGCATCGCGGTGGCCGCGTCCACGCCGATGCCGCTGGGCGCGGTGTAGTCGGCCCAGGCGATCACGGCGGTGCGGGTGGCGGGGGCGGCGGTGCGCTCGGCGGCGTACAGCGCCTGCGCCATGCCGTACGGCGCCGAGTAGGGGCGGTAGGTCTTGCGGAACGTGATCAGGTCGGTGTCGACGCCGGGGACGACGACGGAGACCCGCTGGGCCCGGGGCAGGTCGCCGAAGACCTCGGCGACGCGGCCGGAGCCGGTGGGGTCGAAGGCGAGGATCTGGCGGCCCGTGCCCAGCAGCGAGGCGAAGCGGTGCATCCGCCGGCCGGCGGCCTGCTGCCCGGCGGGGGAGAGCCTGCTGTCGTGCATGCGCTCGCGTTCGACGTCCCGGGCCTGGCCGAGCGCGACCCGGTTGGCCAGATAGCGCAGCGGTACCGGGGCGCCGTTCATGTTGCCGACCGCGAGCGGGTAGCGGTGCGCGAGCCGGGTGCGGTCCTGCGCGGTGAGCGAGGTGAAGAAGCGGGTCAGCCGGGCGGAACCCGCCTCGGGGTCCGGCAGCCGGTGCCCGTGCAGGCTCCCGTGCTCCCAGGCGGACAGGGATGCCTGGAGGGCGGTGGTCCCGCGCTGGTGGCGCACGGCGGTCCAGCCGGTGGTCGCCAGCATCACGAAGACCACGGCCAGCGCGAGCAGCGCGCGCCAGACGTTGAGCTGCGGGGAGGTGTCGAAGGAAGTCACTGGGAGGACACACTAGGAGAACGAGGCGGTCTCGCGTCAATCGAGTGACCGGGATCACGTTTCGCGTGGCGTGCCGTGTGTCACCGCCCGCACGGCTGTTCAAGATCGGCCGCGCATACGGAAGTTCAAGATCCGCGCATCAAGTGCCGCGGGGTCACGGGCGGGTGGTCCGCCAGTTCCCGGTGAGCGCCGGACCCACCTGATCGAGGTACGCGGCGGTGAGCGTCCGGATCGCCTCCAGACTGAGGTCCGGGCCCGCGCTCCACTGACGGCCCGTCACCCGCATCGCCCCGCCGAAGAGGGCCACCAGCAGCCGCGGGCGCGGATCGGTGTCCGCGTCCAGGCCCTCGCGGGCGGCGAGCAGCCGGGCGACCTGCTCCTCGGTCTCCGCCGAACGGCGCAGCTGCGCGGCGAGCAGGACGGGCGTCGACTCGATGGTGCAGAACATCCGCAGATACAGCTCGACGGGCACGACGCTCAGCACGGCGTCGCTGATCGTGTCCCAGCCCTCCAGGACCGCCTGGCGCAGCGCCTCCAGCGGGGCCTCGTGCGGCGGACGGGCGCGCAGCGCCTCGACGAAGTGCGCCTCCACCATGTCCTGCACGGCGAAGGCGGCCTCCTCCTTGCCGGGGAAGTACCGGAAGAAGGTGCGCTGCGAGACGCCGACGGCCTCGGCGATGCCGTCCACGGTCGTGCGCTCGTAGCCGACGGTGGTGAACAGCTCCAGCGCGGCCCGCAGCAGGGCGTCCCGGGTGCGCTGCTTCTTGCGCTCGCGCAGCCCCGGTGGTGGTGCCGCCTCGGCGGTCCCCGCCGTCTCCATGTGCCTCTCCGGACCTCTCGGCGAACTGTTTCCCCAGTTCAGCCTATAGGAGGCTGACATGTCAGTTACCGACTTGTGAATTGGTTTGTCATTTGTCAGTCGCTGACATTAGCCTCGAATGTATGACTAGTCAGACCACCGTCGACACGACAGGGCCGGGGGACAAGGCGTCAGCCCTGTCGGACCCCGCACCGGCCAAGGGGATGCGCGGACACCCGTGGTTCACGCTCATCACCGTCGCCGTAGGGGTCATGATGGTGGCCCTCGACGGCACCATCGTGGCCATCGCCAACCCGGCGATCCAGAAGGACCTGCACGCCAGCTTCGCCGACGTCCAGTGGATCACCAACGGATACTTCCTCGCGCTCGCCGTCTCCCTGATCACCGCGGGCAAGCTCGGTGACCGCTTCGGGCACCGGCAGACCTTCCTGATCGGCGTGACCGGCTTCGCCGCCGCCTCCGGCGCGATCGGTCTGTCGAGCACCATCGCCATGGTGGTCGTCTTCCGCGTGCTCCAGGGCCTGTTCGGCGCGCTGCTGATGCCGGCTGCGCTCGGCCTGCTGCGGGCCACCTTCCCGGCCGAGAAGCTCAACATGGCCATCGGCATCTGGGGCATGGTCATCGGCGCCTCCACCGCCGGCGGCCCGATCCTCGGCGGCGTCCTCGTCGAGCACGTCAACTGGCAGTCGGTGTTCTTCATCAACGTGCCGGTCGGCGCCCTCGCCCTGGTGCTCGGCCTGCTCATCCTGCTGGACCACCGCGCCGAGAACGCGCCGCGCTCCTTCGACATCCCCGGCATCGCGCTGCTCTCCGGTGCGATGTTCTGCCTGGTGTGGGCGCTCATCAAGGCCCCGGCCTGGGGCTGGGGCGACGGCAAGACCTGGGCCTTCCTCGCCGGGTCCGTACTGGGCTTCGTCCTCTTCTCCGTCTGGGAGACGAAGGTCAAGGAGCCGCTGATCCCGCTCGGCCTCTTCCGCTCGGTGCCGCTGTCGGCCGGTGTGGTCCTGATGGTGCTGATGGCCATCGCCTTCCTCGGCGGCCTCTTCTTCGTCACCTTCTACCTCCAGAACGTGCACGGCCTGAGCCCGATCAGCGCGGGTCTGCACCTGCTGCCGCTGACCGGCATGATGATCGTCGGCTCGCCGCTCGCGGGCGCGCTGATCACCAAGGCCGGACCGCGCATCCCGCTCGCGGGCGGCATGGCCGTCACCGCCCTCGCCATGTTCGGCATGTCCACCCTGGACACCGGCACCGGCAGCGCCACCATGTCGGTCTGGTTCGCCCTGCTCGGCCTCGGCCTGGCCCCGGTCATGGTCGGCGCCACCGAGGTCATCGTCGGCAACGCCCCGATGGAGCTGTCCGGTGTGGCCGGCGGTCTCCAGCAGGCCGCCATGCAGATCGGCGGCAGCCTCGGTACGGCCGTGCTGGGCGGCGTGATGGCCTCCAAGGTCGACCACGCGCTGCCGGGCAACTGGAAGGACGCGGGTCTGCCGCCGCTCACCCCCGCCCAGGCGGACCAGGCGTCCGAGGCGGTCCAGGTCGGCGTCGCCCCGGTGCCGAAGGGGGTGCCGGCGGAGGTCGCCGCGAAGATCACCTCGGTCGCGCACGACACGTTCATCTCCGGGATGAGCCTCGCCTCGCTGGTCGCCGCCGGTGTCGCCGTGGTGGCCGTCCTGGTCGCGCTGCTCACCAAGCGCGGCGTCAACGCGGAGGCGGGCGCGGGCGTCGGCCACATCTGACGCCGCCGCGGTGCGGTTTCCCCTATCAGGGTGACCGCACCGCGCAATCGCCGCCCGCGGTCCCGGCCGCGGGTGACAGTGGGCCATGTCCGGTACGGGGAGACGACCCCGACGAGCGGGACGAGCGGGACGAGCGGAACGGCGGGGGCGCCGGTCCATGGCGCGCCGCCGGAGGGGGGCGGCGCGTCGGCCGGGCCGGAAGGCGGCATGCGGCTTGCGCGTACGGCCCGTGCGGACGGCCCGTACGGATGGCCCGTCAGAACCGGGGTACCCGCTCCCCGAACCCCGATGGAACTCCAACCCGACCCGGGGTTCGGGGAGTTGATGATGGCGGGCTTCGGACACCGAACGCGCGGGTACCCCCGTTCACGGGGCCGGACGTGGCGCCGGGAGGGGCCGGACCGCGCGACGCTCGGGATCATCGGAACCGTCTGCGCGGTCGCGGGCTTCTTCGCCCTCGGGATCGTGCTCGGCCCGGTGGCGGTCGTCTGCGGATGGCTGTCGATGGGCCGCAGCTGGACCGGCGCGAGCCGCTCCGTCCCGGCCCTGGTCGCCCTGGTCCTGGGCGCCGTCGACACCCTGCTCGCCCTGGTGGCGCTCGCCGGAGCCGCGACCTGGGGGCACGGCGTGCTCTGAGAGGCCGGGCGGACGGCGCCCGCCGCGCGCGGGACGGACGTACGCCGAAGGGGCGGTGGAGCCGAGGCTCCACCGCCCCTTCGCGGTGTGCGGGTGCGGGCCCGGCCGCTACGCGTCGCCCCCGGCCGCGCCCGGGTGCGCCGCCGTCACGTCGAGCAGCTGGTAGCGGTCGATCGCCTGCTTGAGCAGCGAGCGGTCGACCTTCCCCTGGCGCGCCAGCTCGGTCAGCACCGCCACCACGACCGACTGGGCGTCGATGTGGAAGAACCGCCGGGCCGCCCCGCGGGTGTCGGCGAAGCCGAACCCGTCCGCGCCCAGCGACTGGTACGGACCGGGCACCCAGCGCGCGATCTGGTCCGGCACCGAGCGCATCCAGTCGGAGACGGCCACGAACGGCCCCTCGGCGCCGCTCAGCTTCCGCGTCACCCACGGCACCCGCTGCTCCTCCTCCGGGTGCAGCAGGTTGTGCTCCTCGCAGGCCACGGCCTCGCGGCGCAGCTCGTTCCAGGAGGTGGCCGACCAGACGTCCGCCTTGACGTTCCACTCCGAGGCGAGGATCTGCTGCGCCTCCAGCGCCCAGGGCACGCCCACGCCCGAGGCCATGATCTGCGCCGGGATCTCGCCGGCCGTGCCCGCCGAGATCCGGTGGATGCCCTTGAGGATGCCCTCGACGTCCACGTCGGCCGGTTCGGCGGGCTGGCGGATCGGCTCGTTGTAGACGGTGAGGTAGTAGAAGACGTCCTCGCCGTGCGGGTGCTGCTCGTCACCGCCGTACATCCGGCGCAGGCCGTCCTGCACGATGTGCGCGATCTCGTAGCCGTACGCCGGGTCGTAGGCCACGCACGCCGGGTTGGTGGAGGCCAGCAGCTGCGAGTGGCCGTCGGCGTGCTGGAGCCCCTCGCCGGTCAGAGTCGTACGGCCGGCGGTCGCGCCCAGCACGAAACCGCGCGCGAGCTGGTCGGCCATCTGCCAGAACTGGTCACCGGTGCGCTGGAAACCGAACATCGAGTAGAAGACGTAGACCGGGATCAGCGGCTCGCCGTGGGTGGCGTAGGCCGAGCCCGCCGCGATGGCGGAGGCGGTACAGCCCGCCTCGGAGATGCCGTCGTGCAGCATCTGCCCGGTCGGGGACTCCTTGTAGGCGAGCAGCAGATCGCGGTCGACCGACTCGTACTGCTGGCCGAGCGGGTTGTAGATCTTCGCACTCGGGAAGAACGAGTCCATGCCGAAGGTGCGGTACTCGTCCGGCGCGATCAACACGAACCGCTTGCCGATCTCCTTGTCCCGCATGAGGTCCTTCAGGAGCCGCACAAAGGCCATGGTGGTCGCGATGGCCTGCTGCCCCGAGCCCTTCTTCACGGACGCGTACGTCTTGTCGTCGGGCAGCGGCAGCGGCTTCGCGCGCACGATCCGGGTCGGGACATAGCCGCCGCACTGCTTGCGGCGGTCGTGCATGTACTGCATCTCCTCGGAGTCGCGGCCCGGGTGGTAGTACGGCGGCGCGCCGGACTCCAGCTCCTTGTCGGAGATCGGCAGGTGCAGCCGGTCGCGGAAGCGCTTGAGGTCGTCGACCGTCAGCTTCTTCATCTGGTGGGTGGCGTTGCGGCCCTCGAAGTTCGGGCCCAGCGTCCAGCCCTTGACCGTCTTGGCCAGGATGACGGTCGGCTGCCCCTTGTGCTCCACGGCCGCCTTGAACGCCGCGTAGATCTTGCGGTGGTCGTGACCGCCGCGGCCCAGGTGCAGGATCTGGTCGTCGGTCATGTTCTCGACCATGGCGCGCAGCCGGTGGTCGTCGCCGAAGAAGTGGTCGCGGATGTAGGCGCCGGACTCGGTGGCGTAGGTCTGGAACTGGCCGTCCGGGGTGGTGTTCATCCGGTTGACCAGGATGCCGTCGCGGTCCTGGGCGAGCAGCGGGTCCCAGGTGCGGTCCCAGATCAGCTTGATCACGTTCCAGCCGGCACCGCGGAAGACCGACTCCAGCTCCTGGATGATCTTGCCGTTGCCGCGCACCGGGCCGTCCAGGCGCTGGAGGTTGCAGTTGACCACGAAGGTCAGGTTGTCCAGGCCCTCACGGGCGGCGATGGAGAGCTGGCCCAGCGACTCCGGCTCGTCCATCTCGCCGTCGCCGAGGAAGGCCCACACATGCGAGTCGGAGGTGTCCGCGATGCCGCGCGCCTGCATGTACCGGTTCATCCGGGCCTGGAAGATCGCCCCGATCGGGCCGAGGCCCATGGAGACGGTCGGGAACTCCCAGAAGTCCGGCATGGAGCGCGGGTGCGGATAGCTGGACAGGGCGTGGGGCGCCTTGGACTTCTCCTGGCGGAAGCCGTCCAGGTGCTGTTCGCTCAGCCGGTCCAGCAGGTACGCGCGCGCGTAGATGCCCGGTGAGGCGTGGCCCTGGAAGAAGACCTGGTCGCCGCCCCGGCCTCCCCCATTCTCGGCTCCGCTCGAACGGGAGGTGCCCCCATCCTTGCCGCGGAAGAAGTGGTTGAAGCCGACGTCGTAGAGCGAGGCGGAGGAGGCGAAGGTCGCGATGTGGCCGCCGACGCCGATGCCGGGGCGCTGGGCGCGGGAGACCATCACCGCGGCGTTCCAGCGGGTGGCGTTGAGGATCTTGCGCTCGATCTCCTCGTTGCCCGGGAAGAACGGCTCGCTCTTGGTGGGGATGGTGTTGACGTAGTCCGTGCTGCGCATCTCCGGCACGGCCACGCGCTTCTCCCGCGCGCGCTCGATCAGCCGGAGCATGAGGTAGCGGGCCCGCTCCCGGCCTCGCTCGTCGACGGCTGCGTCGAGCGAGTCGAGCCACTCCTGGGTCTCCTCGGGATCGAAGTCAGGAACCTGACTCGGAAGGCCGCCAATGATGATCGGGTTTCGATCGGATCCGGAAGCCACGCTGTTCCTTACCTGTCAGAGGGCTGACATATCTGTGACGTCTCTGGGCTCTTGCTGGGGTTTCCCTGGGGCTGTGCGGTTCTGGCCGTTCTGTTCGCTCTGTTTGATCTGTTCGTTCTGGCCTGTTTCGGGGCATCTGTCTGTGTGTGCCTGCACCGTTCCCCATCGTGTACCTCGGGTGAGGCAAACGTCATCTTTACTCACCGGTAACACGGGTGGGTGGGGCCGCCCGTCCGGGGGGTGAAAGGGTTCCCCTTCTGATCTCGTGCCGATCAGGGGTTCCCAAACACGCAAAAGCGGGCAGAAGGGTGTGGTGTGTGTCACCGCGGAGCGCGATACCGTGTCAGGAGTTGCGGCGACACAGCCGGGAACGTCACCGTTTCGGCGGTCCGGAGCGCCGGGTACTTGCGCGATCCGGCCCGCCCGTGTGGACTACGGCCAATGCTTCGCGCACGCGCGTGGCTGAAGACCCAATCGCAACACCATCAGGAGGCAACCCGTGAGCGCGACCGCGGACCACGCGGAGGAGCGGACTAACCCGGCCGCCAGGCTGGGATTCCAGCCCGGACAGGTGGTCCAGGAGATCGGCTACGACGACGACGTCGACCAGGAGCTCCGCGAGTCCATCGAGGAAGTCATCGGACAGGACCTCGTCGACGAGGACTACGACGACGTGGCCGACGCCGCGGTGCTGTGGTTCCGCGACGAGGACGGCGACCTGACGGACGCGCTGGTCGACGCCCTGGGGTTCCTCGACGAGGGCGGCGAGATCCTGCTCCTGACGCCGAAGACCGGCAGGGACGGATACGTCGAACCCAGCGACATCGGCGAGGCCGCGACGACGGCGGGTCTGTCGCAGACCAAGAGCGTCAGCGTGGGCAAGGACTGGAACGGCACCAGGCTGCTCACGCCGAAGGCGGCCAAGCCCAAGAAGTAGCCTCCGTCCCGCGGGTCCTGCCCGCGGGCGCCCGGCGGAGCCCCGGACGGGCCGGCGCGTGTCGGCCCGTCCGCGGGTGCGCGGTGCGCGCTGCGTAGGGTGGTCTCACCCGAACAGCCCCACCGAAGGGAAGCAGCGCGATGGCGATCCAGGTCGGCGACAAGGCACCCGACTTCGAGCTGAAGGACAACCACGGCCGCACCGTACGGCTGTCCGACTTCCGCGGCGAGAAGAACGTGGTGGTGCTCTTCTACCCGTTCGCCTTCACCGGTGTGTGCACCGGCGAGCTGTGCGCGCTGCGCGACAACCTGCCGAAGTTCGTCAACGACGACACCCAGCTGCTCGCCGTCTCCAACGACTCCATCCACACCCTGCGCGTCTTCGCCGAGCAGGAGGACCTGGAGTACCCGCTGCTCAGCGACTTCTGGCCGCACGGCGAGACCTCGCGCGCCTACGGCGTCTTCGACGAGGGCAAGGGCTGCGCCGTGCGCGGCACCTTCATCGTCGACAAGGAGGGCGTGGTGCGCTGGACCGTCGTCAACGGCCTGCCGGACGCCCGCGACCTGAACGAGTACGTGACGGCGCTCGGCGCCCTGTGAGCCGCCCCCGCCCCCTCGCCGCGGACCCGGGAGGACCCGACACCTGGGAATCTTCGGTCACACGGCCTGCGGGGGGCGGGAACCCGTCACTAGGATCGACACGTTGATCCCATATCCGATGCACGACGGGGCTCCCCGCCCCCGGACACCAATGGAGGACTCGTGGGAGTCAGCCTCAGCAAGGGCGGCAACGTATCGCTTTCGAAGGAGGCGCCGGGCCTGACCGCGGTCCTCGTCGGCCTGGGCTGGGACGCCCGGACGACGACCGGCACCGGCTTCGACCTCGATGCCAGCGCTCTGCTGCTGAACAGCACCGGCAAGGTCGGCAGCGACCAGAACTTCGTCTTCTTCAACAACCTCAAGAGCCCCGACGGCTCCGTGGAGCACACCGGTGACAACCTCACCGGCGAGGGCGAGGGCGACGACGAGGTGATCAAGGTCGACCTCGCGGGCGTCCCGGCCGACGTCGAGAAGATCGTCTTCCCGGTCTCCATCTACGACGCCGAGACCCGCCAGCAGTCCTTCGGCCAGGTCCGCAACGCCTACATCCGCGTGGTGAACCAGGCCGGCGGCGCGGAGATCGCCCGCTACGACCTGAGCGAGGACGCCTCCACGGAGACCGCCATGGTCTTCGGCGAGCTGTACCGGCACGGCGCGGAGTGGAAGTTCCGCGCCATCGGCCAGGGGTACGCCTCGGGCCTGCGCGGTATCGCCCAGGACTTCGGCGTCAACGTCTGAGTTCCGCACCACGCCCGACCGTCCGGCGCCGCGCGTCTCAGCGCGGCGCCGGACGCGCAGGACACCGACACAGGCACCACCCACGGGGAGGACCAGCAGCATGGGCGTCACGCTCGCCAAGGGAGGCAACGTCTCCCTGTCCAAGGCCGCACCCAACCTGACCAACGTCCTGGTCGGGCTCGGCTGGGACGCGCGCTCCACCACCGGAGCCCCCTTCGACCTGGACGCCAGCGCCCTGCTGTGCGGCGCCGGGAACCGAGTGCTGGGCGACGAGTGGTTCGTCTTCTACAACCAGCTCACCAGCCCCGACGGCTCCGTGGAGCACACCGGCGACAACCTCACCGGCGAGGGCGAGGGCGACGACGAGTCGATCCTGGTCGACCTCGCCCGGGTCCCGGACCGCTGCGAGAAGATCGTCTTCCCGGTCTCGATCCACATGGCCGACGAGCGCGGCCAGACCTTCGGACAGGTGAGCAACGCCTTCATCCGCGTGGTCAACCAGGCCGACGGCCAGGAGCTCGCGCGCTACGACCTGAGCGAGGACGCCTCCACCGAGACGGCGATGATCTTCGGCGAGCTCTACCGCTACCAGGGCGAATGGAAGTTCCGGGCAGTGGGACAGGGGTACGCGTCCGGACTGCGCGGTATCGCTCTAGACTTCGGAGTCAACGTTTCGTAAAGCCGAGTGCGGCGACGGGGGAGGCCCGTACAGGCGACGGGGGAGACCCGTACTTAAGGGATTGGGTAGCCAGTGCTTCTGAAAACCTTCGGCTGGTCGTTCGCGATCACCGTGCTCGGCCTGATCGCGGCCGCGTTCTACGGGGGGTGGACCGCCTTCGGAGTCGTGGCGATCCTCGCCGTCCTGGAGATCTCGCTCTCCTTCGACAACGCGGTGGTCAACGCCGGAGTCCTGAAGAAGATGAATGCCTTCTGGCAGAAGATCTTCCTCACGGTGGGCGTGCTGATCGCGGTCTTCGGCATGCGGCTGGTGTTCCCCGTCGTCATCGTCGCCGTCACCGCCAAGATGGGCCCCATCGAGGCCGTCCGGCTGGCGTTCGACGACAAGGACCAGTACCAGCAGCTGGTCACCGACGCGCACCCGGCGATCGCCGCCTTCGGTGGTATGTTCCTGCTGATGATCTTCCTCGACTTCATCTTCGAGGACCGGGACATCCAGTGGCTGCGCTGGATCGAGCGGCCCCTGGCCAAGCTCGGCAAGGTCGACATGCTGTCGGTCTGCATCTCCCTGATCGTCCTGCTGATCACCTCCTTCACCTTCGCCACCCACGCCCACCAGCACGGCGGCGCGCACGCCGACAAGGCGCAGACCGTACTGATCGCCGGCATCGCCGGTCTGATCACGTACATGATCGTCGGCGGTCTCTCCGGGTTCTTCGAGGACCGCCTGGAGGAGGACGAGGAACGCGAGCACGAGGAGGAGGAAGAGGCCGCCCGCAGCGGCAAGCCGCGCTCGGCCGTGAAGCTGGCCGGCCAGGCCGCGTTCTTCATGTTCCTCTACCTGGAGGTCCTGGACGCGTCCTTCTCCTTCGACGGTGTCATCGGCGCCTTCGCCATCACCAACGACATCGTCCTGATGGCCCTCGGCCTCGGCATCGGCGCCATGTACGTCCGGTCCCTCACCGTCTACCTGGTCCGCCAGGGCACCCTCGACGACTACGTCTACCTGGAGCACGGCGCCCACTACGCGATCGGCGCGCTGGCCGTGATCCTCATGGTCACCATCCAGTACGAGATCAACGAGGTCATCACCGGCCTGGTCGGCGTGGTCCTGATCGCCTGGTCCTTCTGGTCCTCGGTCCGGCGCAACCGCGCGCTGGAGGCCGCGGAGGGAAAAGCGGCGGGCCCGGGGGAGAAGACTGAGGTGCAGTCCGGGGTGTGACGCCCCACCCGGTACGGGAACGCTCTGAACGGGGCGGCCGACGGGACCGCACGGCAGCCGAGCCGGGTGCGTCCGACCGGCCGCCCCGCGAGCATGTGGACGGGGGTGGACGAGCGCGGTGAAGGTGGGGGGAAGATGGGTTTCTTCGACGGTCTGCGCGGCGGGCGCCTGGCCGAGTTCGACTCGGGCAGCGCCGCGTCCAACGCGATCGAGCTGACCAAGCGGCACGCCCAGGTGTCGCTGACCAAACAGGGCGCGGCCACCGGCAATCTGCGCATCAACCTGAACTGGCGGATGCGCACCTCGGACTTCGGCGGCGCCGCCCGGGAGAGCCTGCTGCGCCACCCGTTCAAGGCGCTCAAGCCGCCGGAGGTGCAGGGCCACAGCCAGTCCATGGTCAACGTCGACCTCGACCTGGGCTGCCTGTACGAGCTGGCGGACGGCACCAAGGGCGTCGTCCAGCCCCTCGGCAACCTCCTGGGCGATGTGAACGGCCCGCCGTACATCAAGCTCAGCGGCGACGACCGGTTCGGCTCCGCGTCCGGCGAGACGATCTACGTCAACCTCGACCACCGCGACGACATCAAGCGGATGCTGGTCTTCGTCTACATCTACGACCAGACACCGGCCTTCGACCGCACCCACGCCGTCGTCACGCTCTACCCGAGCAACGGCCCGCGCATCGAGATCGGCCTCGACGAACGCCACCCCGAGGCCCGCTCCTGCGCGGTCGTCCTCATCGAGAACGTGAAGGGCGAACTGGTGGTGCGCCGCGAGGTCAGGTTCGTCTACGGCTTCCAGTCGGAGCTGGACCGGCTCTACGGCTGGGGGCTCCAGTGGGGCCGGGGCTACAAGTCGAAGGCGGGCCGGTAGGCGAGGGCATGACCGACACCGCGGCCGGGTTCCGCACCGCCTGACCTCGACGGGTATGCCGCGGGGTACGCGGCACGGGTGCGGGACGGCCGGATCGGCGCCGCCGGGGTACCGGGGACCGACGCGCTGCTCCTGGAGGCCGAGACGCTGCGGCGGGACCTCGACGCGCTCGGCCCGCAGGAGGGCGACGACGCGGAGCCGGTGGACGACTACCGCGCGTACCTCGGCGCGCTGGAGCGGATGGTCCGCCTGCTCGCGCTGCTCGCTGGGCCGGGTGTGAGCGCGGGAGCCGCAGGTCACCGGCGTCTCAGCGGCCGATGAACTGCGGTCCCTGCGGGGGCAGCCGGAAGTCCGGGTCCGGGGCGGAACCGGCCGGCTGCGGATAGCCGTAGCCGCCCGGCGCGGCGCCCGCGGACACCGGCGCGGGCTGCTGCGGATAGCCGTAGCCGGGCTGCGGATAGCCGTAGGAGGGCTGGGCCGCCGTCGTGCGCGGCGGCTGCTGCGGCGCCGTAATCTGCGGCGGCTGCGGGGGATAGGCGTACGTGGGCTGCTCCGGGGGCAGTGGCTGGGCCGCCGGGGCCGTGGCCGCGGCCGCGTCCGCCGCGCTGCCGTCGGCCGCCTCCGCCGCCTCGTCCACCGAGATCCCGAAGTCGGTGGCCAGCCCCTTCAGCCCGTTCGAGTAGCCCTCGCCCAGCGCGCGGAACTTCCAGCCCTCGCCGCGGCGGTACAGCTCGCCGCAGATCAGCGCGGTCTC
Source organism: Streptomyces sp. SAT1 (assembly GCF_001654495.1). Classification (GTDB taxonomy): domain Bacteria; phylum Actinomycetota; class Actinomycetes; order Streptomycetales; family Streptomycetaceae; genus Streptomyces; species Streptomyces andamanensis. Next base: position 2,117,276 of record NZ_CP015849.1, on the reverse strand, counting down.
CTGGCCGGTCTCGGGCTTGACGTCGAAGGACGCGAGCGGCTCGCCGTCGCCGGCCGCCGCGTCGTACAGCAGGATGCTCAGCGCCCGGACGCGGTCGAAGGCGACGCCGTCCGCCGAGGCGACCAGCAGGATCCGGCCGATCTCCGGCTCCACACCGGTCAGCTCGGCCTGGACGGTGTCGGTCAGGCCCTCCGCGACCCGCCGCTTGCCCAGCCGCCAGACCGTCCCGGAGGGGTGCCGGGGCTGGTTGTAGAAGACGAAGTCCTCGTCGGAGCGGACCCGCCCGCCGGGGCCGAGCAGCAGCGCCGACGCGTCGACGTCCGGCACCCCCTGGCCCGGCGTCCAGCGCACCACGGCCCGTACCGTGGCCGCTTCCACCGGGACGTTCGACCCCTTCAGCATCGCGCGCGTCATGCCGTCATCCTGCCTGCTCGGTCCTGCTCACGACAACGCGGCCCGGCACCTCGCTACGGTGGCGGCGCCCGTCATCAGAAGTTCACGCCCGGCGGGAACCGCCGACACCGGTATGTACGTACTATTACCGGCCACCTAATTTCCGCCGGGCGTCACCACAGGGGAGCTACATGCGTCATTTCGGGCATCTCGCCCCTGAGGCACGGCAGCGGCTCTTCCACCGGGAGCCGGCCGAGTTCACCGCCGATTCCCCGGCCCGGCTGCTCTCCACCGCCCTGGGCGCCACCCTCTACAGCCCGGCCACCCGCCCGAGCCTGGCCGAGGACATCACCAAGCAGGCCGCCCGCGGGGTCGTCTCCATGGTGCTGTGCCTGGAGGACTCGATCTGCGACGCCGACGTGGCGGAGGGCGAGGCGAACCTCGTCCGGCAGTTCGCCGCGCTGGCCGCGCTCCCCGCGGGCACCGGGCTTCCGCTGCTGTTCATCCGGGTCCGCGCCGCCGGCCAGATACCCGACCTGGTGCGGCGCCTGGGCCCCTCGGTCCGGCTGCTGTCCGGATTCGTGCTGCCGAAGTTCACCGGCGAACGCGGCCTCGGCTTCCTGGAGGCCGTGCAGGCCGCCGAGGCCGACTGCGGCCGGCGGCTGTTCGCCATGCCCGTCCTGGAATCGCCCGAACTGCTCTACCGGGAGACCCGCGTGGAGACCCTGGAGGGCATCTTCCGCGCGGTCGACAAGTACCGCGACCGGGTGCTGGCGCTGCGCCTGGGCGTGACCGACTTCTGCTCCTCCTACGGACTGCGCCGGGCCCCCGACATGACGGCCTACGACGTCCAGGTCGTCGCCTCCGTCATCGCCGACGTGGTCAACATGCTGGGCCGGGCCGACGGCACCGGATTCACCGTGACCGGCCCGGTGTGGGAGTACTTCCGGGCACAGGAGCGCATGTTCAAGCCGCAGTTGCGCCAGAGCCCCTTCCTGGAGGTGCAGGCGGCGGGCCTGCGCGCGACACTGATCGAACACGCGATGGACGGGCTGCTGCGGGAGATCACCCTGGACCAGGCCAACGGGCTGCTCGGCAAGACCTGCATCCACCCCTCGCACGTCCTGCCCGTGCACGCGCTGTCCGTCGTCAGCCACGAGGAGTACAGCGACGCGGCCGACATCCTGCGTCCCGAGCGCGGCGGCGGGGGCGTGCTCAGGTCGGCGTACACGAACAAGATGAACGAGGTGAAGCCGCACCGCGCCTGGGCCGAGCGGACCCTGCTGCGCGCCGAGGTCTTCGGCGTCGCCCGGGAGGACATCGGCTTCGTGGAACTGCTCGCCGCGGGCATCCCGGCCGACCGCTGACCCCGGCCCCCCACCCCCCTCCCCTAGGAACGCATGAACAAGGCAGTGCACGACGGCATCTGGTCCGGCAGCTGGGTCGCCGAGCGGCTCGGCGTGGACCTCGTGGGCGGCGGCGAGCTCAAGGACCTGCTGGGCCTCGCGCTGCGCCGCAACCCCAAGCGGGCCCACCTGCTCGTCTCGTACGTCCTCGGCAAGCACGTACCGCAGTCGCCCGCGGTGGTCCACGGGCACGGCCTCGCCCTGGGCCGCCGGGTCCGCGCCCTGCTCGGCGGGCGCGACACCGCCGGGGCGGTCGTCCTCGGCTACGCGGAGACCGCCACCGGACTCGGCCACTCGGTCGCCGACGGCCTGGGCCCGGTGCCGTACCTGCACTCCACCCGCAGGCCCGTGCCCGGCGTCCCCCCGGCCGGCGGCTTCGAGGAGTCCCACTCCCACGCCACCTCGCACCTGCTGCTCCCCGAGGACCCGGCGCTGCTGGCCGGCGGCGGCCCGCTGGTGCTGGTGGACGACGAGTTCTCCACCGGCAGCACCGTCCTGAACACCATCCGCGACCTGCACGCCCGCCATCCGCGCGAGCGCTACGTCGTGGTCGCCCTGGTGGACATGCGCTCACCGGCCGACACCGCACGCCTGGACGACTTCGCCCGCGGCATCGGCGCCCGCGTCGACCTGGTCGCCGCCGCCTCCGGCACCGTCCGGCTCCCCGACGGCGTCCTGGACAAGGGCCGGGACCTGGTCGCCCGCCACGAGACGGCGACGCCCGATGCCGCCGCGCCGCCCGCCGGACGCGCCCGCGGCCGGATCACCCGCGTCGGACTCGACTGGCCCGCCGGAGTCCCCGACGGCGGACGGCACGGCTTCACCCCGGCCCACCGCGCCCGCCTGGAGCGCGCCCTGCCCGGCATGGCGGCCCGGCTCGCCGCCGCGCTGCCCGCCGGCGCCCGCCGGATCCTGGTCCTCGGCTGCGAGGAGCTGATGTACACGCCGCTGCGGCTCGCCCACGAGCTGGAGCGGACCACCGGCGCCGAGGTGCGCTCCTCCACCACCACCCGCTCGCCCGTCCTCGCCGTGGACGACCCCGGCTACGCCATCCGCAGCCGCCTGGTCTTCCCCGCGCACGACGACCCGGCCGACGGACCCGGCGAGCGCTACGCCTACAACGTGGCGGGCGGCGGCTTCGACGCCGTCCTCGCCGTCGTCGACTCGGCCGCCGACACGCCCGCGCTGCACGCCCCCGACGGCCTGCTCGCCCGCCTCGCCGAGCACACCCCGCAGGTGCTGCTCGCCGTCGTCCCCGCGTACGTCCCCGCCGCCCACCCGGCTGTTCCCGCCTCCCGCCCGGAAGGTCCCCCCATGCTGCCCGAGCCCCTGCGCGGCCCCGACTTCTCCTCGTACGCGCCCGAGGAGGTCGGCTGGCTGCTCCAGGACCTCTCGGACGTGACGCTGGAGGCGCCCACCGAGGAGCGCGAGGAGGCCATCCAGCGCGGCGGCGCCCACTACGCCGAGTCGCTGCCGGTGGAGTACCAGCCCAGCGCGGAGTACCAGGAGCTGTTCCACTCCGCGCTCACCGCCTCCGCCGACCGGCTCGCGCGCGGCGTCGGCGCGGTCACCGAACTGGTCCTCGCCGAGCGCTCCCCGCGCCCCGTCCTGGTCTCGCTGGCCCGCGCGGGCACCCCCGTCGGGGTGCTGATGCGCCGCTGGGCCGCCTTCCGGCACGGCCTCGACCTGCCGCACTACGCGGTGTCGATCGTGCGCGGGCGGGGCATCGACGCCAACGCGCTGCGCTGGCTGGCCGCCCACCACGACCCGTCCGACGTCGTCTTCGTGGACGGCTGGACCGGCAAGGGCGCCATCACCCGCGAACTCGCCGAGGCCATCGGCCGGTTCGAGGAGCAGGGCGGCGCCCCGGGCTTCGACCCGGAGATCGCGGTGCTCGCCGACCCGGGCGCGTGCGTGCGCACCTACGGCACCCGGGACGACTTCCTCATCCCCTCCGCCTGCCTCAACTCCACCGTCTCCGGGCTGATATCGCGCACCGTGCTGCGCGCCGACCTGGTCGGCCCGGACGACTTCCACGGCGCGAAGTTCTACCGTGAACTGGCCGGCGCCGACCTGTCGAACGCCTTCCTCGACGCCGTCTCGGCCCGCTTCCCCGAGGCCGCCGAGACCGTGGAGGTGGCCGTCAAGGAACTACTGGCCGGCGACCGCGCCCCGACCTGGGCGGGCTGGGCCGCCGTCGAGCGGATCAGCGAGGAGTACGGCATCCACGACGTGAACCTGGTCAAGCCGGGCGTCGGCGAGACCACCCGGGTGCTGCTGCGCCGGGTGCCGTGGAAGATCCTCGCCCGGACCGGAGCGGGCGCGGACCTGGACCACGTACGCCTGCTGGCCGGGCAGCGCGGGGTGCCGGTCGAGGAGGTGGACGGCCTGCCGTACACCTGCGTGGGACTGATCCACCCCCGCTACACGCGCGGGGCGACCGGCGCCGACGGCAAGGCGGTGGCCCGCTGATGACGGTCATGGTGGCGAGCGACCTCGACCGTACGCTCATCTACTCGGCCGGGGCGCTGGCCCTGACCATGCCGGACGCGCGCGCCCCGCGGCTGCTGTGCGTGGAGGTGCACGAGAGCAGACCGCTGTCCTATCTGACGGAGACGGCGGCCGCCCTGCTGAGCGAACTCGGCGACGCGGCCGTGTTCGTGCCCACCACCACCCGCACCCGCAAGCAGTACCTGCGCATCAGCCTGCCGGGCCCGCGGCCGGAGTACGCGATCTGCGCCAACGGCGGCCATCTGCTGGTGGACGGCGTGTCCGACGCCGACTGGCACCGGCGGGTGACCGCGCGGCTGGCCGCGGAGTGCGCGCCGCTCGCCGAGGTCCGCGAGCATCTGCTGCGCAGCGCCGACCCGGTGTGGGCGCGCAAGCACCGGGTCGCCGAGGACCTGTTCGCCTATCTCGTGGTGGAGCGCGAACTGCTCCCGGAGCAGTGGGTGAAGGAGCTGGCCGGGTGGGCGGAGGGCCGCGGCTGGACGGTCTCGCTCCAGGGCCGCAAGATCTACGCCGTGCCCAAGCCGCTGACGAAGGGCGCGGCGGTGCGCGAGGTCGCCCGCCGCACCGGTGCGGAACGGGTGCTCGGGGCGGGCGACTCGCTGCTGGACGCCGATCTGCTGGAGGCCGTGGACCGCGGCTGGCGGCCGGGCCACGGCGAACTGGCGGAGAGCGGCTGGACGGCCCCCGGCATCAGCGCGCTGCCCGAGCGCGGGGTGCTGGCCGGGGAGCGCATCCTGCGCGAGTTCCTCGCGGCGGCCCGCAGGCCCGCGTAGAGCGGGTCAGCCGCAGCAGCCACCGCCGCAGCAGCCGCCCCCGCCCCCGCCGCCCGCGCCCTGGGAGCGGGGCGCGCTCGCCGAGCCGCCCACCGCGACCGTGGACAGCAGCTTGACGGTGTCGCCGTGTCCGGCCGGGCAGGTGGCCGGGTCGGCCGACTGCGCCATGGGACGGTTCAGTTCGAAGGTGTCGCCGCAGCTGCGGCAGCGGTACTCGTAACGAGGCATGCGACCAGGTTAGGCCAGGCCCCGGCGGGCGTGACGGGGGACACAATGCTGGGTGTTCCTTGTGTGTTCTGTTCTGTCCCGTTCTCCTGCGGAGAAATTGAAAAGACGGCTGATAATTTTGTATGGCCGTGCGAGCCGCGAAGCGGCTGGGAGTGAGGGGGCCGGCGGCCGCGGTTGCGGCGGCTGTGTCGACCCGCGCGAGCAACACGGGGTGCGGAGGGAGACGCAGTCGTGACCGAGGCAGGGCAGGGGGGTGACCTTCCGGAGGAAGGCCGCCCACCCCGAATACGCCGCGCCGTGCCGGACCGCGCGCAGGACCGTGCGCCGGATCCCGGGGCGGACGAGACCCGCCCGCCCGTACGGGCGGACGAGACCATGCAGTTGAACGTCGGCGCGCTGCGCAGAAGGCTGCCCGCACGGTTGCGGCCGGCGGACCGCGGGGCCCCCGGACCGGACGCCGGGCCCCCGCGGGCGGACCCGGGCGGCGAGGCACCGGAGCCGGTGGAGTCCGGCGAGCCGCCGCCGCAGCCCCACGAGACCATGCAACTGCGCGTCGCCCAGCTGCGGTCGGCGTCCGCGAAGGACGACGCCACCGGCGGCCGGGCCGAGCGCCGCAGCCGCCGCAAGCCGCGCCGCTCCCGTCTCCTGCCCCCGGCCGTCGCCAGGGCCGTCGCCCCCCTCGCCCGGCGCCTGGCCCCGCTGTTCGCGGTGATCGCGCCGTACGCCCGGAAGCTGAAGCCGGTCTACCCGCGCCGCGGCCGCACCGGCTGGCGCCGCTGGCTGCCCTCCTGGCGGCAGTGGATCGGCCTGGCCTTCTCCGGGATCGGCGTGACCACCCTGTTCCTGGTCGTCGCCTACGCCGCCACGGACATACCGGACAACCTCAACTCGTACGCCACCCAGCAGGACAACGTCTACTTCTGGTCCGACGGCACCCCCATGGCCCGCACCGGCTGGGTGCAGCGGCAGGCGATGCCGCTGAAGGACATCCCCGAGGACGTGCGCTGGGCGGTGCTGGCCGCCGAGAACGAGAGCTTCTACAGCGACCCGGGCATCTCCTTCAAGGGCATCACCCGCGCCCTGTGGCGCACGGTCGGCCAGGGCGACACCGAGGGCGGCTCGACCATCACCCAGCAGTACGTCAAGAACGTCTACCTGACCCAGAACCAGACCGTCAGCCGCAAGTTCACCGAGGCGATGATCGCCCTCAAGCTCGACAACAGGATGAGCAAGGACAAGATCCTGGAGGGCTATCTCAACACCAGCTGGTTCGGCCGCGGCACCTACGGCATCCAGCGCGCCTCCCAGGCGTACTACGGCAAGGACGTCAGCCAGCTCAACGCCAGCGAGGCCGCGTTCCTCGCCTCCCTGCTCAAGGGCGCCGGCCTCTACGACCCCACGCTCGGCCCGCAGAACCACGCCCGCGCCGTCAAACGCTGGAAGTGGACCCTGGACCGCATGGTGAAGATCGGCAAGCTGTCGGAGAAGGAGCGCGCCGGCTACACCACCTTCCCCGAGCCGCTCCAGCGCAACCCGCTCTCCGACACCGGCCAGCAGAGCGACTACCTGGTCGAACTGGCCTCGCAGAGCGTCAAGAACACCGCGCACCTGTCGGACAAGGACTTCGACCTGGGCGGCTACCAGATCTACACGACCTTCGACCGCAAGCGCGAGAGCGCGCTCACCGACATCGTCACCAAGGCCCGCGCGAAGGCGAAGAAGAGCGACGCGGGCGCCGCGAAGACCGCCCACTACGGCGCCGCCTCGGTGGACACCGACGGCCGGATCCTCGCCGTCTACGGCGGCCCCGACCACCGCACCCAGGGCTTCAACGAGTCCAACGCGGCGACCGTACCGGCCGGTTCGGCCTTCCAGCCGTTCGTCTACGCGGCCGGCCTCGAACACGGCGTCGTCAAACAGCGCGACGCCCCGCGCCGGCAGATCTCCCCGGACACCGTCTACGACGGGGACGACGCCGTGCCCGTCAGCACCCCCGAGGGCCCCTACTGGGACCGCAGCGGCCGCAAGGTCGCCGCCCACAACGACGACAAGAAGTCCTACGGCAAGATCACTCTGCGCAAGGCGCTCGCCCAGTCGGTGAACACGCCGTTCATGCAGCTCGGCATGGACACCGGCCTGGACAAGGTGAAACAGACCGCCGTCGCCTCCGGACTGCTCTCCTCCAGCCTGGGCCCGCAGGTGCCCGCGCTGACCCAGGGGAACTCCCGGCCGAGCGCCATCCGCATGGCCAGCGGCTACGCCACCTTCGCCGCCGCGGGCGTGCACACCGAGCCGTACTCGGTGCTGCGCATCACCCGCAACGGCGCCACCGTGCCCATGGACCGGCCGCTCAGCGGGCAGGCGGTCAGCACCCGGACCGCCCAGCGGGTGGACGACGCGCTCGCCGACGCCTTCCGCACCGCCCACCCGGACGCGGCTCCCGCCCAGGCGCGGGTCACCGGCAAGCGGGGCACCACCGAGGACGACACGGCCGCCTGGTACGTGGGCAGCGCGCGCAAGGTGACCACGGCCGTCGTCGTCTACCGCATGGACCTGGCCAAGAGCCTCGAACCGCTGCCGCTGAAGGGGATCGACGAGACGATGCCCGGCGGTGTGCCGTACTCCATCTGGGAGGGTGCCATGGCGCCACTCGGCTGACCCGCGCGGCGCCCCGGTGCCGCACGGCTGACCCGCGAGCCGCCCGCTCCCCGCAGCAGACTCCCGCAGCCCACCACGCAGATTCGAGCCGCCCATGAAGCCGCCCCCCGGCCGACGCCGCAAAGCGCCCGCACGCCGCCGACCCACCCGACCGCAGTTCATCACTCTGGCCGCCTTCCTGGTCGTCGCCTCCGTGGTGGCCGGCTTCCTCGCCCTGACCCGCCCCGACTCCACCGCGCCCACCGCGTCCGACGGGGCCGGGGGGACCGCCACCAAGGGCCCCGTCCCGTCGGCCACGGCGAGCAAGGAGCCCGCCTGGGACGGCAAGGTCAAGGTGCTCGGCGACGGCTCCACTTCTTACACGGGCCCGCAGAAGGGAGAGTTCAAGCCGGTCCCGCTCAAACCGGGCGAGAAGCCGCCGCAGTTCGTGGTGTTCTCCTGGGACGGCGCCCTGGAGGGCAGCGACCACCTGTTCTCGCACTACCGGGAGCTGGCCAAGCAGTACAAGGCCCACATGACCTTCTTCCTCACCGGCATCTACCTGCTGCCCAAGGACAAGAAGACGCTCTACCACCCGCCGATGCACGAACCCGGCGACGCGGCCATCGACTACGCCACCGACGAGCACATCCGCGACACCCTCGGCCAGCTGCGCACGGCCTACCAGGAGGGCAACGAGATCGGCACCCACTTCAACGGCCACTTCTGCGGCGCCAAGGGCGGCGGCGACTGGAGCGTGGAGGAGTGGAAGAGCGAGATCGACCAGTTCTACGACTTCGTGGAGAAGTGGAAGACCAACACCGGCTTCACCGACATCCCGCCGCTGCCCTTCGACTTCCGCAAGGAGGTCACCGGCGGCCGGGCGCCCTGCCTGGAGGGCCAGCCCAACCTGCTCAAGGCGATGAAGGACTACGGCTGGCGCTACGACGCGTCCTCGCCGGGCGACTTCCAGATCTGGCCCGCCAAGAAGAACGGCATCTGGGACTTCCCGCTCCAGATGCTCCCGTACGAGGACGGCAAGTACCAGGGCCTGTCCATGGACTTCAACTTCCTCTACAACCAGTCGGCGGGCGAGACCAAGGGCGACCCCGCCAAGTACCCGCAGTGGGAGAAGCAGACCGTCGACTCGTACATGGCGGGCTTCAACCGCGCCTACTACGGCAGCCGGGCACCGCTGTTCATCGGCAACCACTTCGAGGACTGGAACGGCGGCATCTACATGAAGTCCATCGACCAGGTCATCAAGAAGGTCTGCACCAAACAGGGCGTCAAATGCGTGTCGTTCAAGGAGCTGGCGGACTGGATGGACGTGCAGAAGCCAGCGACCCTGCAAGCCCTGCGCGGACTGGATCCGGCGCAGTCGCCGGACTGGTCCACGGTGGTCAAGTGACCCGTGTAACCCCTTGGTTCCACTTGCGCACACCCTCTTCACAACCGGCGCTCGCCCCATGCGAAGATGCGTCCGCCCGGTAGGTGTACCGGCGTAGAGGGGATCATCATTGAAATCAAGAAAACTGAGCCGTAAGCGGCGTCGCGCCACCATAGTCACCGCCGCTGCCGCCTCCGTGGTCGCCGGCGTCGTGCTGGTGCCCAACTGGAGCGCGGGCGCGGCGGTCACCGACGACCCGACGGTCGACGCGGCCACCAAGGCCACCTTCCAGAAGCTGGCGGACGCGGTCTTCACCGACCGCACCGAGGCCCTGGTCGACGGCGGCAAGGGCGGCGAGCAGGGGAAGCAGGGGCACCACCAGCGGCTGTCCTCGCGCTTCTCCGGCAAGGTCCGCCTGTCCGGCACCCAGTCCAAGTACGAGGACTCCGCGCTGAGCCAGCTGCGCGGCCGCAAGGACCGGCTGGAGAAGCTGGGCGAGAAGTACAGCGCGGGCAGCACCACCGTCACGCTGAACGCCACCCAGGTCAAGGGCCGCAACGCCAAGGTCGCCGTCACCGAGAACACGACGCTGACCTATGCCAGGGTCCGGGGCAACGAGCCGAAGAACACCGGCTTCCAGGCCCACCACGAGCTGTCCTTCCAGGCCGACAAGCACGGCAACTGGCAGCTCACCAGCATCCACGACACCGACGACGGCGTGGCCGTGAACCAGCCCGCGCCGCCGCCGGCCACCAAGCCGGAGACGCCCGCCGACGACGGCAACCCGCCGGAGGCGACCCGCTCGTCCACGGCGAAGAACGCGCCGGCGAACAAGAAGAACCTGACGTCGGGCACGTACGACTACCAGGCCATGGCCGCGTACGCGCAGAAGTACTGGAGCAAGTACAACCCCGACTACCCGAGCTTCGACGGCCAGGGCGCCGGCGGCGACTGCACCAACTTCGTCAGCCAGTCCCTGAAGGCCGGCGGCTGGAAGCACGTCCCCGGTTACACGAACGACTTCCACAACTGGTTCGGCAACAACGAGATCCAGTCGGACTCGTTCGTCGGGGTCAACGAGTTCTCCTGGTTCGCCCTGTCCTCCAAGCGGGCCACCAGCCTGCCGTACGTCTACCAGATGGACGTCGGCGACGTGCTCCAGGTGGACTTCAACCGGGACGGGTCCAAGGACCACTCCATGATCGTCACCTACCGCAGCCCGCAGGGCGTGCCGTACGTGTCGTACCACTCCACCAACACCTACAACAGGTCGGTGGCGAGCCTCATCGCCTCCTACCCGAACGCCAACTACTTCGCCTATCGCACCTGAGCCGCGCGGGAGCGGGAGCCGGCCGGACGGGGCCTCGTCTCAGTGGCCGGCTCCCCGCTCCTCGCGGATCTGCGCCACCACCCGGGCAGCCGTCCGCCGGACCGTGTCGGTCTCCGTCAGGAAGTGCCAGTAGTCCGGGTGCCGGCCCTCCAGGCCCGTGATCGCCCGCTCCAGCCGGGCCACCGCGTCGTCCAGCGGGCGCGCGTGCCGCGGATCGGGCGTCGTACGCCCCGTCATCGCCAGCCGCTGCGCGTCCCGGATCGCGAACCGGGTCTTCTCGATCTCGCCCTGCGGGTCCTTCTGCACCGCGTTCAGCCGGTCCAGCCGGTCCCCGGCCGCCGAGACCGCCTCGTCGGTGGTGTTCAGCAGCGCCCGCACCGTCGACAGCAGCGCGGTCGCGTCCGGCCAGCGCTGCGCGTCCCGCGCGGCCTGCGCCTCCTTCAGCTTCGCCTCGGCCTGCCGGACGTTCTGAGCGGCCTGCTCGGGGACCTGCTGGAGGTCCTGCCAGCAGGCGATCGTGAACCGCCGCCGCAGCTCGGACAGGATCGGGTCCACCTGGCCGCTGCGGGTGGTCAGCGCCTGTGCGCGGGTGCGCAGCGACACCAGCCGGTGGTCGATCTCGGCGGCCTTCTCCGGCAGCCGCCCGGCCTCGGCGCCGATGGCCGCCGCCTCCCGCGACACCCGCTCGGCCCGCTCCAGCGTCGGCTGCACGCCGTGCTGTCCCGCGCCCTGGTTCAGCTTCGTCAACTCCGGGGCGAGCGCGGCCAGCCGGGCGGCCAGGTCGTCGGCCCGCAGGCCAGCGCCGCGCACCGCGTCCAGCGCGTTGCTGGCGGCCAGCAGTGCCTGCCGGGCGCGCTCCACGGCGGGCGCGAGCCGCGCGAGCTGGGTCTCGGCCTTGCCGAGCAGCGGCCCCAGACCGCTGCTGAAACGGTCCAGCTCGCGCTTGACGTTCAGCAGTTCGTCCTTGGCGGCGGTCAGATCGGCGCGCGCCCGGGAGGCGGCGGACGCCTCCAGGTCGTCGCGGTCCAGGTCGGTGGCGTCGACCGCCTGGATGTAGCGGCCGCTGGCCTGGTCGATGCGCTGCCCGAGCGCCTCGAAGTCGGCGACCGCGCGGCGGGCGGCCGGCGAGTCGTCGACGGCGGTGATGGTCTCCATCGAGATCCGCAGGTCGCGCTGGGCGGTGTCCAGCTCGTAGAAGGCGCTCGCCGCCGCGTCCTTGGCCGCCTGCGCCTCGGCCCGCTGGCTCTCGGCCCGGCCGCCGAACCAGCGCCGGGTGCCGCCGCCCGCGAAGGCGGCGGGCAGCGCGAGCGCGGCCAGCAGCGGCAGCGCCGCCAGGGCGAGCACGTCGACCGCGCGCCCGGCGGGCCCGGCACCCGGCCGGGCCCGCCGGCCGGGCGTGCGCGGCCGCCGCGCTGGTACCGGTGCCGTCGCCGTGGCCCGTCCCGCCGGTGTGGCCGTCACATTCCTCTCCCCGTGCCGTCGTCCGCCCCGCCTGAATCAGCGTGGGTTCATTCTCCCACCTGTACAGGACGAACACACGGGCCGGTCAGTTCGCCGTGCGCACCGTGATGCTCCCGTTGGAGGTCCGCGCGGACACCACGTGCGGGCTGGAGTCGTCCCGGGGCACCGACACATGGGTGGAACCGTGGCTGGTCTCCGTCGTCACCCGGTACCGGCCGCCGGGCAGCGCCACGGTCACCGGACCGTTGGAGGAGTGGGTGTCGACCAGGTCGGGCACGGCGCCGAGTTCGAGGTGCACGGAACCGTTGCTGGTGGTGGTGCGCACCTGGCGCGCGGCGACCTCGGCCCGCACGGAGCCGTTGGACGTGCGCAGGTCCAGCGGCCCGGTGGAGTCGGTGATGTGCACGGGCCCGTTCGAGGTGCGCACGGTCAGCGGGTCCTTGAAGCCCTGCGCCCGCACGCTGCCGTTGCCGTCCCGCACCTTCACGGCGACGCCGCGCGGCACCTCGATGCGGTGCCGGGCGTCGCAGTCGGTGACGATCCCGGAGCACTTCAGGCGCAGCACCAGCCGGTCGTTCTTCATGGACCAGGTCACATGGGGGTCGTCGCCGATCAGCACGGAGCCCTTGAACCACCGTGTGACCTGGACCGTTCCGGCCTTGACGCCGTCGGCGGAGACGATCTCCAGCGCCGAGTCGTCGGAGTCCACGGTCAGGGTGCGGCCGTGCAGGGAGAAGGAGTGCTGCTCGGGGTCCTTGTCGTCCGCCGCGGAGCCCCCGCAGGCGGTGGCCGTGGCGAGCAGGGCCACGACGACACCGGTCACGGCGGCGGCGCGGACGGGAACGGAACGGGACATGTCGGTCTCCCCCAGATGCGGAACAGCGCTCTCGGCACTTCGTGCTGCGGTCTCCCACGACCGTAGAAGAGGAGGACCGGGCGGGGAATGCGGTTCACTGCCGGGTCGGGGGTGGGGGTAACCCCCCTACGACGGCCCCGGGCACACCGAAGGCCCAGCTCCTCGGGACACCCCGTGGTGCTGGGCCTTCGGTTTCGCGTGACACGACGTGACGTGACGCGGCCGGTGGGCGCGGACGGTTTCGAACCGCCGACATCCTGCTTGTAAGGCAGGCGCTCTACCCCTGAGCTACGCACCCGGGACGAGTGGACAGCCTACCCTGACGAGGGGACCGTCCCGCAAACCCCTTCCGGCGGGCCCGGCGGCGCGGCGCCCCGGTGACCAGCGGGCATCACCCGTCGCCCGGTCCGTCCCCGCGCGCGGAGCGCTCGTGGTCCTCGCGGGCGTGCTTGAGCCGGGTACGGGCGGCGACGGCGTCCGGGCCGCTGAAGGCCGACCAGTAGCGGTGCGTGGTGACGAACACCGCCAGTTCGTGCTCGCGGCGGCGGAGCTTCTCCACCTCGGCCTGGTCGTCGGCGGACCAGCCGGGGGACGCGGGGCGCTCCACCTTGCGCCAGCCGCCGTCGTCGCTGAATCCGTCCAGCGGCTGGACCGACCAGGGCAGCCGTTTGAGCAGGGCCGACAGCTCGGCCCGGACCTGATGCAGCTCCTCCTGGCCGGCGAGGAGGTCACTCGGGAAGTCATAGGGCGTAGCCACGCCGCAATGCTACGCCTGTTCGATTTTCGCTGGCGACTCGCGCGAGGGGGTTCATGCGTTCGATGAATCCGCCGGTCGCGGCCCGTTGTCAGACCCCTGCCCTACGGTGACGGGGATGGGGTGACGAAGGACGGAAGGGGAGGGCGTCATGGGTGAGGCGGACGAGACGAAGGTACGGCTGGAGCCGTGGGGCGAGGACGACTTCTGGCTGCTGCGGCTGCACAACAGCCCGGAGATGACCGAGCACCTGGGCGGCCCGGAGAGCGAGGAGAAGCTCACCGAGCGCCACCGGCGCTATCTGGAGCTGCCCGCCGGGGGGATGTACCGGGTGGTGGCGGCGGACGACGGGCGCACGGCGGGGGCGATCGGCTTCTGGGAGCGGCCCTGGCCCGAGGGGACCGTCTGGGAGACGGGATGGGCGATATCGCCCGGGTTCCAGGGGCGCGGGCTCGCGGCGGCGGCCGCGCGGGCGGTCATGGGCCGCGCGCGGGCCGCCGGGCGGCACCGGTCCCTGCACGCGTACCCGCGCCTGGAGCACACCGCCTCGAACGCGGTCTGCCGCCGCGCCGGGTTCACCCTGCGCGGCACGGTCGCCTTCGAGTACCCGAAGGGCCACCCGATCACGTCGAACGACTGGTACGCCGACCTGGACGCCGAGTCCCCGGGCGGCGAATGAGGGCACCGACGGTCCCGCGGGACCGGGAGGAGACTGGAAGCATGTGCCGGAGCATCAAGACGCTGCGCCCGCCCGCCCTGCCCGAGGAGGCGACCGAGGAGGAGATCCGCGCCGCCGCCCTCCAGTACGTCCGGAAGGTCTCGGGGTTCCGCGCGCCCGCCGCGCACAACCAGGAAGTCTTCGACCGCGCGGTCGAGGCGGTCACGGCGGCGACGGCGGAGCTGCTGGCGGGACTTCAGGTGCGGGGTGGTGGTGCGGCGCGACGGGCCGCCGGGTGAGGCGCGCCGCGGCTGCCGGGCTGCCGGGCTGGCGGCCGACGGGCCTCCGCGCCCCGGGCTCCGGGGTGCGGGTGAGGTGAGCCTCACCTGAGACGGCCGGGGGGGGGCGGTGACTCAGGATGCCTCGCGCGCCTTCGGGGTGCGGCGCATCAGATACGCCGCCGCGGCCCCGGCCGCGAACAGGGCGGCCACCGAGACGCAGGTGGCGAGCCAGGCGGCGCCCAGCCAGCGGGTGCCGAAGTAGCCGAGGGCCACGCTGTAGCCCGCCCAGGACAGCCCGGCCAGCGCCGACCAGGGCAGGAACTCCCGCACCCGGCGCTGTGCGGCGCCCGCGCTGAAGGAGACGACCGAGCGGCCGGCCGGGGCGAAGCGGGCGATGACCACCAGCGCGCCTCCGCCGCCCCGGGCGAGGGCGGCGCCCAGCCGCTCCTGGGCGGTGCTGAGGCGGCGGGAGCGGGCGAGCGCCCGGTCCAGCCGCTCGCCGCCGCGCCGGGCGAGGCGGTAGGCGAAGAGGTCGCCCAGCACCGAGGCGGTGGCCGCGCACAGGATCAGCGCGAGGATGTCGGGCACGTCGTGCGGGACATGCCCGGCGGCGGCGCCCGTGCCCGCCGCGGCGGCCGTCGCCGCCGTCACGATCAGCACCCCGCTGGGCAGCACCGGCAGGAACACGTCCAGCAGCACCGAGAGGGTCACCGCGACATAGATCCACGGAGTGCCGGTGAGCGCCCCCACCCTCGCCACACTCTCCAGCACCGCGAACTCCCTCGACTCCCCCGGGGACCGGACCGTGTGCCGCGTTGTCGCGGGGGAGCGGCAGGGGCGGTCTGTGAACAGCCATACAGCGTACGCCCGGGGTGTGACAGGGGATTCATCGGGGGCTCATGTGTTCGCAGTGGCCCCCGCGAGGGATGCGGGGACGAGGGATGCGGGGACGGCCGGGCCGATGAGCGGGAGGGCGGCCCGGGGCCGGGGCCGCCGGGTGGGACCGGCAGCCCCGCGCCCGCCCTCAGGCGGCCACCGGGGCCTGCTCGGCGGCGGGCTGACGCTGCGTCGAGCGCCGGGCGAGCAGCCCGTCCAGGGCGAAGGCGCCGGAGCCGGTGAAGACCAGCAGCAGGAAGGACCAGCAGAACAGCACCGGCATCTCACCGCCGTTCTCGATGGGCCACAGCGCCGCCTTCTGGTGCACGTCGAAGTAGGCGAAGGCCATCGAGCCGGAGGCGATGAACGCGGCGGCGCGGGTACCCAGGCCCAGCACGACCAGGGCACCGGCGACCAACTGGATCACCGCGGCGTACCAGTTCGGCCAGGTGCCCGCCGAGAGCGTGCCGCCATGGGTGCCCGCGGCACCGCCGAGCACGCCGAACAGGGACGCGGCGCCGTGGCAGAAGAACACCAGTCCCACGACGACGCGGAACAGGCCGAGGACATAGGGCTGCGCGGAGTTGAGACGTCCGGTCAGGCCGGTCATGTGGGGGTTCTCCTTCGGTCAAGGCCGGCCCGGGGAGGGGACCGGCTGGGGGACGCATCCGAACGAGTGACCTAGGTTAGGTCGACCTAATCTGTACTTGCAAGTTCAACATCTGGCCATGCTGGGGGTGCGGTTCCGATTCCGTTTGCTCCGGTACGCAGCGGATTAAGCGAAGTGCGCGAACCAGCCGAGGGGTGGACAACCTGGTGAATAACGGGGTGTGCCACCTGCTGGACCACTGGGCGGGCCGGGGGTGCGGCGGACTCCGCTACGGCTCGCGGCGGGGCTCCCCGGGCGCGCTCGGCCTGCGCGCGGAGGCGCGCCGGACGCATCCGGGGCGAACGTCGACGGGCGTCGAGTTAACGGACAAATGGCCGAACCACCACGGCCGGGTGCGGCGCCGGCGGCCCGATGGCTCGGATCGCGCCATGCGGGGGCGATGCGGATCGGCCACGCACCCGCCGCGCCGGCCCCCGTCCACGACGAAGCCCGCCCTCCTCCGTCGGCCCCGAAGGGCGTGTGTGACGGAGGAGGGCGGGCGGGTGGCGCGGTGTGTGGGGGGAGGGGGTGGTGCGAGGGGGTGGGCGGGTGCGGAGGGCCGGGAAGGGGTGATGGAGGGCGGGTGCTCAGCAGCTCGCGAGGTAGCCCTGGAGGGCGCTCTTCTCCGCCGAGTCGACCGACAGGCCGTAGTAGTACTTCACCTGGACCCAGGCGCGGACGTACGTGCAGACGTACGCCGACCGGGACGGCACCCAGGTGGCGGGGTCCTGGTCGCCCTTGGCCTGGTTGACGTTGTCGGTGACCGCGATGAGCTGCGGGCGGGTCAGGTCGTTGGCGAACGCCTGGCGCTGCGCGGTGGTCCACTTGCTCGCGCCCGAGTCCCACGCCTCGGCCAGCGGGACCACGTGGTCGATGTCCAGGTCGGAGGCGGCGGTCCAGGTCGCCCCGTCGTAGGGGGAGTACCAGCTGCCGCTCTTGGCGGCGCAGGAGGAGTCGGTGGTGACGTTCGAACCGTCCCGCTTCAGCACGGTCTCGCGGGTGTTGCAGCTGCCGCTGATGGTGATCCAGTGCGGGAACAGGGAGCGGTCGTAGCCGGTGCGGTTCTCGGTCGCGACGGTGAGGGAGGCGAGGTAGCCGCGGGCGGTGGCGGCGCTGACCGGGGTGGGGAGGGCGGCGGACGCGGCCGGGGGGTTGATCAGCGCGGCGGAGGCGAGGAGGCCGGTCAGCGCCGTGAGGATGCCCACGCGTCGACGCGCGTAGAACGAGGGTGCGGAGGACCGGCGGCGGAATATGCGAGCCATGTGAACTCCCTTGCGTTGTGGGGGCTTTGGGCGCGAGCGTGGGAATGCTCGCGGCGCCGCGTTGCGGGAGGGTGTGCGTCCGGTGAGAAGTTAGTGACGCGTCCATGACATGACAAGGTCCGGAGCGGAACTCGTCGTCGCGTACCATGGACGGCGCAGAAGGGGAGTAGCTCTTCGCCGGACCGTCGACATACTGCTCAGCCACGCTGAGCCGGCGCCCGGAGGCAGACCGCGGACACCGTCCCGGCCGGCCAGCGAGACCTTCGGCAAGCAGTGCACGCCCGTGCCCACGGCACGGGCGCATCAGTGCGCTGCCCTGCCGAGGCGTCTGTCGCACAGTTCACAGCACTCTCGGCGGGGCGGCCCGACCGATTGAGGGACAGTGATCAGTCTCAGCGTCATGGCGCTCGTCTTCGGCGTCGTCTTCCTCGCCGAACTGCCGGACAAGACGGCCCTGGCGGGACTCGTCCTCGGCACCCGCTACCGCGCCTCCTACGTCTTCGCGGGCGTCGCCGCCGCCTTCCTGCTGCACGTGGTGCTGGCCGTGGCGGCGGGCAGCATGCTCACCCTGCTGCCGCAGCAGATCGTGCACGCGCTCACCGGCGTGCTGTTCCTGGGCGGGGCGGCCGTGCTGCTCTTCAAGAAGGGCGACGACGAGGAGGAGATCCGCAAGCCCGCCGACCAGTCCTTCTGGAAGGTCGCCGGGACCGGCTTCATGCTCATCCTGGTCGCCGAGTTCGGCGACCTCACCCAGATCATGACGGCGAACCTCGCCGCCCGCTACGACGACCCGATCTCCGTGGGCGTGGGCGCGGTGCTGGCGCTGTGGGCGGTCGCCGGTCTCGGCATCGTCGGCGGAAAGGCGCTGATGCGGCGCGTGCCGCTGGGGCTGATCACCAAGATCGCGGCCGTGCTGATGATCGCGCTCGGTGTGTGGAGCCTGTGGGAGGCGGTGAGCTGAGCCGCCGGGCGGGTGCGCGGGGCGTGCGCGCGGGCACGCGGTCGTGTGCGCCGGGGGCGTGCCGGAAGGGTGCCCCCGGGATCCCGGCGCCCGGCCCGGAGCTGAACTTCCGATGAAGTCCGGTGAAGGGTGTGCGGGGCGGTGGCGGGAAGCCGGTCTCGTTTTGTACCGTGGGGAAACAAAGTGGCTCCCGCCCGTTCTCCCTGACCGGCGGGCGGGGCCGCCTTGTCCCCTCCGGGAAGCCCGGCGGGACAGCCGGGGCCCCTCCGCACGCCCCTCCGCACCTTGGAGCTGCCGATGACGGCCACCGCCGTGCTCACCGCCCGCGCCCTCCTGCTCGACATGGACGGCACCCTCGTCAACTCGGACGCCGTCGTCGACCGCATCTGGCGGCGCTGGGCCGACCGGCACGGACTGGACGGCGACGAGGTGATGAAGGTGGTGCACGGCCGCCAGGGGCACGCCTCCATGGCGCTCCTGCTGCCGGACCGCCCCCAGGAGCAGAACATCGCCGAGAACGCCCGCATGCTCGCCGAGGAGACCTCGGACATGGACGGCGTGGTGCCCGTGCCCGGTGCGCCGGAGTTCATGGCCGCGCTGCGCGGGCTGCCGCACGCCCTGGTGACCTCGGCCGACGTGGGCCTGTCCACCGCGCGGATGGCCGCCGCCGGGCTGCCGCTGCCGGACGTGCGGGTCACCGCCGAGTCCGTGGGCGCCAGCAAGCCCGACCCCGAGGGCTTCCTCAAGGGCGCCGCCGAACTCGGCGTCGAGCCCGCCGACTGCGTGGTCTTCGAGGACTCCGGCGCGGGCATCGCCGCCGGCCGGGCCGCCGGGATGCGCGTGATCGGCATCGGCCCGCGCGCCGCCCTCCACGAACCCGACGCGGTCGTGCGGGACCTCACCGAGATCCGGGTCGAGCCGGTGGGGGACGGGACCGTGCGGTTGCACCTGGGCTGATCGTCCAGTTGGTGGGCTGACCGCCCGCCTGGCCGGTAGGCCGGTCACCGGCCGCTGGGCGCGCTGGGCTGGGGGCTGGCAGCAGGCCGGCCGTGGACCGGCCGCCGGGTGGCCGTGGACCGGCCACGGACCGGCTGCCGGGCGTGGGCCAGTCGCGGATCGGCCGCTGACCGGCCACCGGCCGTCGAGCGGTCGTCGCCCGGCCACTGGTCACCGGCCGCTGGCCCTGGCCGCCGACCGCGCAGGCCCCGTCTCACCAGTGCGTCGGCTCCGCCTCCAGGCTCGCTCGGGTCGCCGGGCCGTACACGCCGAAGCCGTCCGAGGTGATGCCGCGGGCCCACTGGTAGTTGCGTACCGAGTCCTCGACGCTGCGGCTGTAGTAGCCGTCGATCGCGTCGGTGTAGAGGTACAGCCGCGTCAGGCGCTCCTGGAGGTCGCGCACCGCGGGGCCGTGGTCGCCCCGGCGCAGGGACCCGGCGGGCTGCGTGGAGGCGGTGGCCAGGGTGTTCGGCGGGCTCTGCGGGGGCGAGGCGGTGCCCGGCCCTGGTACGGCGGCGCCGGTCGGGGATCCCGAGGGCGTCGGCGAGTGGCCGGTGGCCGAGGGCGACGCCGACGCCGACGCCGTCATGCTCGCGCTGGGCGAGGGCGACGTGGTCGCCGACACGGACGGCGAGGGCGAGCGCACCGGCGCGGCACTCGTCGGCGCGGACGGCGGGACCGTGGGCGCCGGGCCGTCGGGGATGCCCTCCCGCACGTCCTGGGCCGCGCCGTCGCGCGCGGGGGACTCGTACGAGAACAGACCGCCGGCGTACGCGGTCGCCGCGACGACCGCCACCACCGCCGTCGACACGGCGATCACAGCGGCGGGGCGGCGCCGGCGCCGACGGGACCCGCCCGGCCCGTCGCCCGTGCCGTCCGCCCCGGCGGACGGGTCCACGGCCTCGAAGGCCCGGGTGGAGCGGGCGTCGAACAGGCTCAGGTCGGACGCGCTGGGCGCACCCGCCCGCTGCGTCAGCGGGGTGGGCAGGGCGGGCGGAGTGATGGCGCGCAGCGACATGGTGGCGTCCGGGCCGTGTGCGCCGTGCGCGGCGCCCGCGCCCTCGGCGGCGTCCGCGCGGGGCGCGCCGTGAACGCCGCTCACGCCGGGCGCACCGTCCGCAGGGGCTGTACGGGAAGCGCCCCCCGCGCCCTCAGCGCCACCCGCGCCGCCCGCGCCGTCCACGACGGGCACCGGCCGGGTCTCCGCCTCGGCCCGGGTGGCCCCGGCGCCCCCGGCGCGCTCGCCCTCGGCGGCAACGGGAGCCGTACTCGCCCCCGAGCCCGCACCGACGACCCCGGGGCCACCCGGGCCTCCGGCGTCACCCGGGCCTCCAGGGCCTCCAGGGCCTCCAGGGCCTCCAGCGTTACCCGAGTCTCCAGGGTCACCCGGGTCTCCGGGGTCCCCGGGATTCACGTATGGCCGTATCCGCAGCGGGTCGAAGTCCTCGGCCCGCGCCGCTTCCGCCGTCCGCGCGTCGCGCAGGGCATCGGCCGCCCGGCGGCCGCAGGCGCACGACGGGGAGTTGTCCGCGCTGCGGGGTGCCCCGCACTCCGGGCAGACATGCCGTTTCGGCTCTTCCACGCGCCGGTCCCCTCCCAGTCCGAACTCCAAGGATTATGCAGATCCCCTCCACACCTTCTCCCCGAAGCCCCCGGAATGGCGGCGCCCGAAGGGGGACTCGACAGGCCATAACCGGACACATTGATGACGATGGAGGGTGTCACGCGAGCGTCGGGAGGTCTCCATGGCCGGGGATGGACACGGCACGACCGGTACGCCGGAGACCCCGGGGGTGCCGGAGACGGTGCCGCACGGCGCCGCGCCCGACGACTCCGAACACGTCCCGGGCAACGTCCTCGTCTCGATCGGCGCGCTGCTCCTGGGCATGCTGCTGGCCGCGCTCGACCAGACGATCGTGTCCACCGCGCTGCCCACCATCGTCAGCGACCTCGGCGGCCTGGAGCATCTGTCCTGGGTGGTCACCGCCTATCTGCTGGCGTCGACCGCCGCGACCCCGCTGTGGGGCAAGCTCGGTGACCAGTACGGCCGCAAGAAGCTGTTCCAGACCGCCATCGTGATCTTCCTGATCGGTTCCGCGCTGTGCGGGATGGCGCGGAACATGCCCGAGCTGATCGCGTTCCGGGCCGTGCAGGGGCTGGGCGGCGGCGGGCTGATGGTGCTGTCCATGGCGATCGTGGGCGATGTCGTGCCGCCCCGCGACCGCGGCCGCTACCAGGGGCTCTTCGGCGCGGTGTTCGGCGCGACCAGTGTGCTCGGGCCGCTGCTCGGCGGTCTGTTCACCCAGCATCTGAGCTGGCGCTGGGTCTTCTACGTCAACCTGCCCGTCGGTGTGGTCGCGCTCGCCGTGATCGCCACCGCGCTGCACATCCCGCGCAAGACGCAGCGCCATGTCATCGACTACCTCGGCACGCTGCTGATCGCCTCGGTCGCCACCTGCCTGGTGCTGGTCGCCTCGCTCGGCGGCACCACCTGGGGCTGGGGCTCGCCGCAGATCATCGGCCTCGCGGTGCTGGGCGTCCTCCTCGCGGCGGCCTTCGTCGCCGTCGAGCACCGGGCGGCCGAACCGGTGCTGCCGCTCAAGCTGTTCCGCATCCGCACCTTCACGCTCTCCGCGGTGATCAGCTTCATCGTCGGCTTCGCGATGTTCGGCGCGATGACGTACCTGCCGACCTTCCTCCAGGTCGTGCGGGGCATCTCGCCGACGCTGTCCGGTGTGCACATGCTGCCGATGGTGGTCGGCATGCTGCTGGCGTCCACCGGTTCCGGGCAGATCGTCAGCCGGACGGGGCGCTGGAAGGTGTTCCCCGTCACCGGGACCGCCGTCACCACCGTCGGCCTGCTCCTGCTGCACCGGCTCGACGAGCACAGCTCCACCGCCGAGATGAGCGCGTACTTCTTCGTCTTCGGTCTCGGTCTGGGCCTGGTGATGCAGGTCCTCGTCCTCATCGTGCAGAACGCCGTCAGCTACGAGGACCTGGGCGTCGCCACCTCCGGCGCCACCTTCTTCCGCTCCATCGGCGCCTCGTTCGGCGTGGCCATCTTCGGTACGGTCTTCGCGAGCCGGCTCGGCGACCAGCTCGCCGCCGCCTTCCGGGGCACACGGCTGCCGCCGGGCGTGACGGCGGACGCCCTCAAGTCCGACCCGCGCGGCATCGGCGCCCTGCCGCCCGCTCTACGCCCGGCCGCGCTGCACGCGTACGCCTCCGCCATCACCGACGTCTTCCTCTACGCCGCCCCGGTGGCCCTTCTCGCCTTCCTCCTGGCCTGGTTCCTGAAGGAGGACAAGCTGCGCGGCTCGGTCACGGCGCCGGACGGCACGCAGACGCTCGCCACCAACCCGGTGGAGCGGTCCTCGTACGACGAGGTGTGCCGGGCGCTGTCGGTGCTGGGCACCCGCGAGGGGCGGCGCGAGATCTACCGGACGATCACCGCGCGGGCGGGCTACGACCTGCTGCCCGCGGCGAGCTGGCTGGTGCTGCGGATCAACAAGTTCGGGTGGGTGGAACCGGCCCTGCTCGCCGAGCGCGTCCCGGTGCCGCTGACCGTCATCCTGGAGGCGGCCCGCCAGGTCGAGGAACGCCGGCTGGCCGAACGGCAGGGCCTGGACCTCGTCCTGACCGACCAGGGGCGCGAGGTCGCCGAGCGGCTGGCCCACGCCCGCGAGGAGTCCCTCGCCGAGCTCCTGGGCGACTGGTGGACTCCCGGCCGCTCCACCGACCTGACCCAGCTCGTGAAGGAGCTGACCGGCGAACTCTGCGGCTCCGACGGCGAACGCCCCCACGACGGACGGCCGGTCACCCGTCAGCTCTGACCGCCGTGCCGCGACGCACCGTGCCGCGACGCGATGGCGGAGACGCGGGCGCCTCAGCGCAGGGCCTTGGCGAACCAGTGCTCGGCGTAGAGGGAGTCGTTGTGGGGTCCGGTCTCGGTGTAGCCGAGGCGGGCGTACAGGGCGCGGGCCTCGACGAGGTCGTGCCGGGTGTCCAGGACCATGCGCCGGGCGCCGAGGGCGCGGGCCGCCTCCTCGGCGGCGGTGACCAGGAGCGCTGCGCCGCCCCGGCCGCGCGCCTGCTCGTACAGGAACACCCGGGTCAGCTCGGCGGTGCCGGAGTCCAGCAGCCGGACCCCCGCCGTTCCCGCCGGTCGCCCCTCGTAGCGCCCGAGCAGCAACTGCCCGGTGGGCGGCGCCAGTTCCGCTCCGGTGACGGCGGCGATCTCCCGCTCCAGCTCGTCCGGACCGGTGCGGCGCCCCTCGTGCAGCAGATACCAGCGGTCGCTGACCTCGGTGTAGTACGCCCGCCACAGAGCGGCGGCGACCGGCGAGTCGTACGGCTCCGGGCTCACGCTCCAGGACACGGCGGTGGTCGACGGCGGCAGCGGCATGCGCACATTCTCACCGGCGGGCCACACGCGTCCGCAACCGGATATCACCCGCCCGTCAGCCGGACGAGCCGTCGCCCGCCGCCCGTGCTTCCCGCCCTCCCCGCCGTGCGCGCCACTCGGCCACGACCTCCTCCACGTCGAACCGCCGCAGGCCCAGCGGCGGACCGGGTGGCGGCTTCACCATCATGTCGAGGATCTTGGTGTTGATGTCCGCGACGATCCGGCGGACGGCGCTCTCCGAGGGGGCCGCGTGGGCCGCCGCAAGGGCGTCCTCGGCCTCCTTGCGCAGGGCGAGGGTCGGCGGGAGGACGGACAGGCCCTCGCGGGCGAGCTTGCGCTTGACCCACCACAGTTCGTCGTACGTGGTGTCGTCCGGGAGGGGCTTGCCCGCGCCGGGGAGCCGGTCGAAGGCGCCGCGCGCCTGCGCGTCGCGGATCTCCTTCTCGACCCAGGACTCGAACGGCACACCCGGTGGCTTTCGCTCGGTCATGGGCTCATTGTGCCGGACATGCCCCGCCCAGGCGATTTATCATTCCGCCGCGGTGCGTCAACCGGGCGCTCCGCGACCGGTGTTGGCGCGCACGGCCGGCCACGCGCAGACTGCGGCCCGGGGCGCCCCGAACCACGAGGAGCGCACGTGCTCGAACTCACCATGGCCGCGGTCGCCGGGACGGACGCGGGCAGCACCGCGGGCATGCTGATGGCCGAAGCGCCCAGCGAGCCGGGTGCCGTGCTGCGGGTGGGCCGGGACCGGGCCGTGTGCCGGCTGGCGACACCCGAGGACTGGCTGTTCGTCTCCCGCGTCCACCTGGAGTTCCGCTGCGGAGCCGGGGGCGCCTGGCGGGTCACCTGGCTGCGCGGCTCGCAGCCGGAACCGTCCGCCGAGGTCCGGCTGACCTTCGGCGCGCAGGGCGGCGCGCCGGGCAGGGCACAGCTCGGCGCGCAGGGCGGCGGCCCGCTCGGATACGGCGCCACCGCCGAACTGCCCCGGGGCGGCTCGGGCGAGATAGTCGTCCGGGACCGCACCAGCCCGCGCAGCCTCAGTGTCGGCTTCTACCACGAGGTGTGAGCGGCACGAGGTGTGAGCGGGCACGAGGTGTGAGCGGGCACGAGGTGTGAGCGGGCCGCGCGCGGCCCGGACGGACGGGCGGGCGGGCGACGGGGGCTCAGTCGTCGAGCACGAGGGCCAGCGCGAAGCCGTCGTAGCCCTTGCTGCCCACCGTCTGGATGGCGGTGCCGTCCAGGCGGGGGTGCTCGGCGACGAGTTCCAGCGCGCCGCGGGTGCCGCGCACGCTCGGGTCGGTGCTGTCCGGGTCGGTCACGGCGCCCCCGCGCACCACGTTGTCCAGGATGATCAGGCTGCCGGTGCGGGTCAGCCGCAGCGCCCACTCCACATAGCGCGGGTTGTTGACCTTGTCGGCGTCGATGAAGACCAGGTCGAAGGGGGCCGGGTTCTCGTCGGCGAGCTTGGGCAGCGACTCCAGGGCGGGACCCACCCGCACCTCGGTGATCCGGTCGAGCCCGGCGTGCGCGAGGTTGCGGCGGGCCACGTCGGCGTGGTGGGCGTCGTACTCCAGCGTGACCAGGCGGCCGTCCTCCGGCAGCGCGCGGGCCAGCCAGATGGTGCTGTAGCCGCCCAGCGTGCCGATCTCCAGGACGTTGCGGGCGCCCTGGAGGCGGGCCAGGAGGTGCAGCAGTTTGCCCTGGCTCGCAGTGACGTTGATCTGCGGCAGGCCCTCGGTGTCGCTGTCCCGCTGCGCGGCCCGGAGGGATTCGTCCTCCGGGGAGAGCAGGCCGGAGAAGTAGGCGTCCACGTCGTCCCAGAGCTGCGAGTCGCTCATGCACCATGCCTTTCGTGTGCCTAGTTAGATCCGCTAACTAGCTGCGCTAACGAATATAGCCCGGCGGCACGAACAGTGTCAGCGAATTGCGGCCCCGGCGCTCACGACTCCACGGAGGGCGGCGAACCCGGCAGCGGGCGCCCGGCGGACTCCGCCATGAACCACACGGCCACACCGCCGATCAGCGACGCCGCCATCATGTAGTAGGCGGGCATCATCATGTTGCCGGTCGCGCCGATCAGGGCCGTGACCACCAGCGGGGTGGTGCCGCCGAACAGCGACACGGAGATGTTGAAGCCGATCGACAGGGAGCCGTAGCGCACCCGGGTCGGGAAGAGGGCGGGCAGCGCGGACGGCATCGCCGAGGTGAAGCAGACCAGGAGCAGACCGAGCGCGCCCATGCCCAGGCCGATGGCGAGCAGGCTGCCCTGGCGGATCAGCAGCAGCGCGGGGACGGACAGCAGCAGGAAGCCCGCGCAGCCCGCCGCGATCACCGGACGGCGGCCGATCCGGTCGGTGAGCGCCCCGGCGAACGGCTGGACGATCATCATCAGCGCCATCACGGCCAGCACGACCAGCAGCCCGTGCGTCTCGTCGTACTTCAGCTCACTGGTCAGATAGCTGGGCATGTACGACAGCAGCATGTAGTCGGTGACGTTGAAGACCAGCACCAGGCCCATGCAGAGCAGCAGCGCCTTCCACTGGCCCGCGACCATCTCGCGCAGCGGCACCTTCGGACGGCTGGATTCGGACTTCTCGACCTCGGCGGCGAACACCGGGGTCTCCTCCAGACGCATCCGCAGATACAGGCCGATGATGCCCATCGGGCCCGCGATCAGGAACGGGATCCGCCAGCCCCAGGAGACCAGGTCCTCCGAGGACAGCAGCGCCGTCATCAGCGTGACCAGGCCCGCGCCGCCGATGTACCCGGCGAGCGTGCCGAACTCCAGCCAGCTCCCGAGGAACCCGCGGCGCCGGTCGGGGGCGTACTCGGCGATGAAGGTGGACGCGCCCGCGTACTCGCCGCCGGTGGAGAAGCCCTGCACCAGGCGGGCGGCCAGCAGCAGGATCGGGGCGCCCACGCCGATCGTGGCGTACGACGGGATCAGGCCGATGGTGAAGGTGCCCGCGGCCATCATGATCATGGTGACGGCCAGCACCTTCTGCCGCCCGACGCGGTCGCCGAGCGGGCCGAAGACCATGCCGCCCAGCGGGCGCACCAGGAAGGCCGCGGCGAAGGCGCCGAAGGTGGAGAGCAGCTGGGCCGTGGGGTTGCCGGAGGGGAAGAAGACCTTGCCCAGGGTCACCGCGATGTAGCTGTAGACACCGAAGTCGAACCATTCCATCGCGTTGCCCAGCGCGGCGGCCTTCACGGCCCGCCGCACGAGCGCCGGGTCGGTGACCGTGGCGTCGGAGCGGTTCTTGGTGAGAGTGACAGGGCGGGGTGCGGTGACGGTGGCAGCCGACAAGGCTTCGCTCGCCTACCTTTCGACGGGGGCAGGGACGCGACCCGCGCGGCGGCGCTGTCGCCGGGTCCGGCCGGTCCGCACGGGGCGGTCCGGCACCGGTCCGCGCGCGGCGGTCCGGCACCGGTCCGCACGGGGTACGGACCGAAAGCGGCCCCCGCGTGACATGGCTGGAAAGCGACGTTCGCGGTGGGCCAGAAATCGACCATACGACCGCTTGCTCCCCTTGCGTGGTGTAAGCAGGTCGATGCACAGAGCACTCAAATGGGCGATACGCAGGGACGTATGCCCGCTTCGGGGCGTCCGGCACGGTTCCGCGTTGTGATCCTTGTCGCGCCCCACGACCGGGTACGAGGGACCGGGAGACAGGTGGAACCCGGCCCGGGGGCGTCTTCCGGGGAGGGGCCGGCGCCTCACGGGGGGCTTCCGTGGCGGTGCCGCGCGCCTCATAGGGTTCGTAAGGGTTCGTACCGGGACAGGCAGACGTCCCGGCGCACGGGACGCGGCACGCGGATTCGCGAGCGCGCGGGACGAGTGGGGCGGGAGGCCGACGAGGCGTGGCGGATGCGAAGCACAGCGGCGGACCGGTGGCGGCCTTCGGGGGCGGTGCGGCGGCGGCCGCGGCACCCGCCGGAGGACGCCTGAGAGCGGCCCGGCTGGGCCTGTGGCTGATCGCCGGGCTCCTCGCGATACGGCAGGTGGCCGTCGTCCTCGCCACCCCGCGCGGGGACCGGCTGACGGA
Organism: Streptomyces sp. SAT1; assembly: GCF_001654495.1. GTDB lineage: Bacteria > Actinomycetota > Actinomycetes > Streptomycetales > Streptomycetaceae > Streptomyces > Streptomyces andamanensis. The sequence continues at coordinate 2,089,400 of NZ_CP015849.1, read as the reverse complement.
CCTGGAGACCTGGGTGGGACCGCACGGCGTCCTGCACGTCAAGGGCTCCCTGTACGAGACGGCCAGCTTCACCGGCACCCCCTTCAGCGGCCTCGTCCTCAAACCGCTGACCAACGCCGCCGAGCGGGCCCTCGGCTGGAGCTGGATCTTCGGCACGCTGCTGCTGGTCGTCGCCCTCGGCCTGGTCGCCGCCCGCGCGCTGCCCCAGCCGGCCGGGCGCCGCACCGCGCTGCTGGCCGCGCCCGTCGCGATCAGCCTGCTCATGCTGTCCCTGCCGGTGCGCAACGCGTTCTGGCTCGGCCAGACCGGTGTCCTGCCGGTGCTGCTGGTGCTGCTCGGCCTGTTCGCCGTGCGCGGCGAACGCACCGGCGGCCTCCTCGTCGGGCTCGCCGCCGCGCTCCAGCCGACCACGCTGCTGTTCGCGCCCCTGCTGTGGTGCACCGGGCGCAGACGGGCCGCCGCCGCGGCCGGCGCCACCTTCGCCACGGGCACCGCCCTCGCCTGGGCGGCCATGCCGCACGACTCCGCCGTGTACTGGATCCGCCACTGCGCGGGCACCGGCCTCGGCGGTCCGGCCGACGCCCGCGCCAACCAGTCCCTGCACGGCGCCCTGCTGCGCTTCGGGCTGACCGGCCCGCTGGAGATCGCGCTGTTCCTGGCCCTGGCCGCCGCCGTCGCCGTCCTCGCCCTGCGCCGCGCGGTCCGCTACGCCCATGACGGACAGCTCCTGCTGGCGGTCGCCGTCACCGGCTGCGCCGTGATCGCCGTTTCGCCCACCGCCTGGCAGCACCAGCTCCTGTGGGTGCTGCTCTCGGTCGCGGGCCGGGCCGGACGGCGCGCCTCCGACCGGTACGTGTGGCCGGTCGCCGTGGTGCTGGTGCTGACGCTGCCCGCGCGGGCGATGCTGCCCCAGATGGCGGTCCTGAACCCGCTGCGCGACAACCTCGTCCTGCTGGCGGCCCTGGCGGCGGCCACCGCCGTGCCGTTCCTGTCCCGTGCCGACGAGCACTACCGCACCCCGGTCGCCACCCGCTACGCGGACCCGGTGCCCGCCCGCCTCCGGCACGTCCCGCTCGTCCCGTTCCTGCGCCGGGTGCTCACCCGCCCGAACCTCCTGCTCGAACTGCTCCTGATCCGCGTCACCTACGCCGCCTACTCCCAGGTCCGGGTGGTCGCGCGCGGGGACCGCGCCACCGCCGAGCACCACGGCCGCCAGGTGCACTCCCTGGAGCACTTCCTGCACCTCGACATAGAGCACTGGGCCAACCACGCCATGGTCCGGCTGCCCCGGCTCGACCACTTCCTCAGCTACTACTACGAGACGTTCCACTTCGTCCTGCCGCTGACCGTCCTCGGCGTGCTCTACCTGCGGCGCCCGGCCGACTACCGGTGGGCGCGCACCGCCCTGGGCGTGGCCACGCTGCTCGCCCTGGTCGGCTTCTGGCTCTACCCGCTGGCCCCGCCCCGGCTCATGCCGGGCTTCGGCTTCATCGACACCGTGCACGGCGTGCAGGACTTCTCCAAACCGGAGTACGGCGCCCTGACCGCGCTCACCAACCCGTACGCGGCGATGCCGTCCCTGCACTTCGGCTGGGCGCTGTGGTGCGGTGTGGTGATCGCCGTGGTGGCGCCGCGCTGGTGGATGAAGGCCCTCGGCCTGCTGCACCCCCTGTTCACCGTCTCCGCGATCATCGGCACCGCCAACCACTGGGTACTGGACGCGGTCGGCGGCGCCACCGTGGTCGCCACGGGCTTCACGGTGACCTACCTGCTGTCGGGCCCCCGCGCGCGGACGACCGCGACCCGCCCGCCGGAACTCCGGAAGGCCACCCCGGCCCCGGTCTCCGGCGCGGCCTCGACCACGGGGGCGGTCCCGTCCGCCGGTGCGGGCTCGGGTACCGGTCCGGTTCCGGTCGCCGGTGCGGCCCCGTCCGTCGGTGCGGGCTCGGCCACCATCCCGTCCCAGGCCACGGGCACCGATGCCGACACCGACACCGACACCGACCCGGGTGACCCCAGACCCGCATCGGCGGCGCGCTGAGATGACGCGTACGGCCTCGCCACGCACGACGGTGCGGGCCGCTCTGCCCACCGTCGCGCCCGCCGCCCTGGCGCTCGCCCTCGGTCTGTGGGGGATCGGGCGGCGGGACAGCATGTGGCGGGACGAGTCCGTCACCCACCAGGTGGCCCACCGGTCCCTGGGGGACCTCGGACGGCTGCTGGGCCACATCGACGCCGTGCACGGCCTCTACTACCTGCTCATGCACGCCGTGTTCGCGCTGTGGGACGGCGGCCTGCTCGCGCTGCGCCTGCCCTCGGTCCTGGCGACGGCGCTGGCGGCGGCGGGCGTCGGGGTGACGGGCGCCCGGCTCGCGGGCCGCCGCGCGGGCGTGCTGGCCGGTACGGTCTTCGCCGTGCTGCCGGTGACCCAGCAGTACGCGCAGGAGGGCCGCTCGTACGCGCTGGTCACGGCGGCGGTCACCTGGGCCACGTACTTCTTCCTGCGCGCCCTGGACGCGCCGGGCCGCCGCTGGTGGGCCGGGTACGCGGTGCTCCTGGCCGTGGCCTGCTGGCTGCACGAGTTCGCCGCCCTGGCGCTCACCGCACACGCCCTGACCCTGTGGCGGCTCGGCGCGCCGCGCCGCACCTGGCGCCGCTGGGCGCTCGCCTCGGCCGCCGTCCTCGCCGCCCTGCTGCCGCTGGCCGTGCTGAGCGCCCGTCAGGCCGACCGTCAACTGGGCTGGCTGGGCCGCCCGAGCGTCGCCATGTGGTTCCAGTACGCGGCCGTCGCGGCGGTGTGCGCGCTGCTGGCGCGGTGGCTGTCGCGGGACGGGACCGGCGAGCCCGGGAGGGGTGGTGAGGCGCGCGGCCGGGTGACGCTCGTCCGGCTCGGGCTGGGGCTGGCCGTCCTGCCCGCCGGGCTGCTGATGACGGTGTCGCTGGTGAAGCCCTGGTACGTGGACCGGTACGTGATCTACGGGATGACGGGTGCCGCGCTGCTCGCGGGCGCCGCCCTGGACCGCGCGGTCGCCGGGCGCGCCCGGTGGCGCCGGGCGGTCCGGGTGCCGGTGGCGTGCCTGGCGGCCGTGGCGGCGGTGGCCGTGCTGCTGCCGTGGTCGCTGGCGGTGCGCTCACCGCAGAGCCGCAAGGACGACGTGGTCGCCGTCTCCCGGGAGGTGCGGCGGCTGGCCCGGCCCGGGGACGGTGTGCTGTTCCTGCCCGCCCGGCGCCGCGAGTGGCTGCTGTCCCGTCCCGCGCTCTACGCCCGCCTGGACGATCTGGCCCTGTCCGGCTCGCCGGCGGCCTCGGCCACCCTCCAGGGCACCGAGCTGCCCGCCGCGGAGATCCGGCGGCGCATCCTCGCGGCCGACCGGATCGTCGCCCTCGCCGACCCGCCGGGGCAGCCCCTGGACCCGTACCCCCAGGAGGCCGTCAAACGGGACGTGCTGCACCGGCAGTTCGAGGTCTGCGCACGCGTCCACGTGCACGGCGCGCAGGTCCTGCGCTACGCCCGCCCCGGCCGCTGCGGGCGCTGACCGCACCGGTGAGCGGCGCGCCGTCGGGCCCGCCGCTCACCGCTCCCGGCGCAGTCCCGCCACGAGGAGCTGCGCGAGGCGGCGCGCGTCGTACTCCGGGTCGTTCTCCGCGCCGATGCAGAGGTTGCCGGCCCCGCGCATCAGCTCGTAGGCGGTCACGTCCGGGCCGGTCTCGCCCGCCTCGGCCGCGGCGCCGAGCAGTTCGGCGCAGACGGGCAGCAGCCGGTCGAGGAAGTACGCGTGCAGGGTGCGGAAGCCCGCGTCGTCGGACTGGAGGGCGGCGGCGAGGCCGTGCTTGGTGACCAGGAAGTCGACGAAGAGGTCGATCCAGCGGCCCAGCGCGGCGTGCGGGCTGGCGCTCTCGGCCAGCAGCGCGGGACCGGCCTCGGCGCAGGCTTCGACCTGGTGCCGGTAGACGGCGACGACGAGGTCGGCGCGGGTCGGGAAGTGCCGGTAGATGGTGCCCATGCCGACCCCGGCCCTGGCCGCGATGTCCCGGACCGGCGCCTCCACGCCCGAGGTGACGAAGACCGCGGCGGCGGCGTCGAGCAGGGTCTGCTGGTTGCGCAGGGCGTCCGCCCGCCTGGCCCGGGACGCGCTCCCCGCGCCCCCGTCGCTCTCACTCACCGTGCGTACGCCCCTTCCCGCCGCGACTCCACCGGACCCACTGATTCCACCGCGGTCGCCGTTGCCAAAGCGGAGCGCTGTTCCGTATCGTCGTCGTTAACGGAGCAACGTTCCGCTTGTTCATCATGGCAGAGCGGCGGCCCGTCGGCCACCCCTGCCCCCGTTCCCTGGAGAGCATCCGCATGCACTACCGCACCCTGGGCCGCACCGGCGTACAGGTCAGCACCCTCGCGCTCGGCGCCATGAACTTCGGCAGCATCGGCCGCACCACGCAGGAGGAGGCCACCGCCCTGGTCGACACCGCGCTCGACGCCGGGATCAACCTCATCGACACCGCCGACATGTACGGCACCGGCGAGTCCGAGGAGATGGTCGGCAGGGCGATCGCCGGCCGCCGCGACGACATCGTGCTCGCCACCAAGGCGGGCATGCCGATGAGCGAGGAGCGCAACCACCGCGGTTCCTCCCGCCGCTGGCTGGTCACCGCGCTCGACGCCAGCCTGCGCCGCCTCGGCGTCGACCACGTCGACCTCTACCAGATCCACCGCTGGGACCCGGCCACCGGCGACGAGGAGACCCTGTCGGCCCTGACCGACCTCCAGCGCGCCGGGAAGATCCGTGCCTTCGGCTCCTCCACCTTCCCGGCCCACCGCATCGTGCGGGCCCAGTGGGCGGCCCGCGAGCACCATCTCGGCCGCTACGCCACCGAGCAGCCCAGCTACTCCCTGCTCCAGCGCGGCATCGAGGCCCATGTCCTGCCCGTCACCCAGGAGTACGGCATGGGCGTACTGGTCTGGTCACCGCTGGCCTCGGGCTGGCTCTCGGGCGCCGTCCGCGCGGACCGCGGCCTCACCAACCACCGCGCCCGCATCCTGCCCGAGCGCTTCGACCTGACCGTGCCCGCCAACCGCGCCCGGATGGACGCCGTCGAACGGCTCGCGAAGGTCGCCGACGACGCCGGGCTCACCATGATCCAGCTCGCCCTCGGCTTCGTCACCGCCCACCCGGCCGTGACCTGCGCCCTCATCGGCCCGCGCACCCTGGACCACCTGCGCGCCCAGCTCGCCGCCGCCGACACGGTGCTTCCCGCCGACGTCCTCGACGCGGTCGACGGGATCGTCGCGCCCGGCACCGACCTCGCCCCGCAGGAGAAGTTCGACACCCCGCCCGCCCTGCTGGACGCGGCCCTGCGCCGCCGCTGACCGGCTGCCGGGTCCGGAAGCCGGGGACGGCAGTCCGGGACGGCAGTCGGGGCGGCAGCCGGGGCACGGCCACCCGTGGGCGGATCCGGTGGTTCAGCCGCGCACCTGATCCGGCGGGCAGGGCGCGGGACCGCACTCGAACCACACGGTCTTGCCGCCCTGCCTCCAGCGGTCCACACCCCACTTGTCGGCCACGGCGTCGAGCAGCAGCAGCCCGCGCCCGCTCTCCGCCTCCCAGGGCACCTCGGCCGGGGCCACGGGCAGTTCGGACGAACCGTCCGTGACCTCCACCCGGACCCCGGCCCCCCGTTGCAGCAGCACCAGCGTGCAGTGGCGGTCGGGGACATGCCGTACGACGTTCGCGACCAGCTCGGTCACGCCCAGTTCCACGGCGTCGGTCAGCTCGGCAAGGCCCCATTCGGCCAGGTGCGTGCGGACGATACGACGGATATGACCCGCCGAGTGCTCACCGGCGGTGAGGATCAGGCGGTACTGGGCAGGGCGGGGGCCTGCCAGAACGGAGGGGAAGTAGTCGTTCACGGTACGAGACTGACCTGTGGTCACTACTCTGGGCTATTGCCTGGATACAACGGGTCTGCCCGTGGGCAGTCCGAGGAAAGGGGACCTCGCGTGACCAACATCAACGTCCTCGACCCCGGGGCCTCGCCGCTCGACTACTACGGCTTCGAGCTGCGCCGCCTCCGCGAGGCCGCGAACCTGACACAACGTCAACTAGGGGCAATACCGGTGACTTTGTTGTGGTCTGGTCGTTGGGTGGGTTGTGCCAAGGCCGGGTCAGGTGAAGTCGTCGGGGGTTGGTCGGTTCTCGGATCGGATCGCGTTGGGGGTGCTGACGCGGGCGTTTCCGCCGGAGCTGGTCGACGAGGTGGTCGCCGAGTGCGGCCGGGTCGAGCAGCGGACGCGGTTGCTGCCGGCGCGGGTGGTGGTCTACTTCGTCCTGGCGATGTGCTTGTTCTTCGGGCAGGGCTATGAAGAGGTGGCCCGGCTTCTGGTCCAGGGGCTGGAGCGTGAGGGCCGGTGGGCGACCACCTGGCGGGTGCCCACCACGGCGGCGATCGGGCGGGCCCGGTTGCGGCTCGGGCCGGAGCCGTTGCGGGCCCTGTTCGCCCGGGTGTGCCGGCCGGTCGCGGACGCGCGGACGCAAGGCGCCTGGTACCGGCGGTGGCGGCTGGTCGCGGTGGACGGCACGGTCTTCGACGTTCCGGACACCGCGGCGAACGCCCAGTTCTTCGGGCGTCCCGGTACCAGTCGCGGGCAGGGCCGCAGTGCGTATCCGCAGGCGAGGGTGGCGGCCCTGGCCGAGTGCGGCACCCATGCCGTGTTCGCGGCCGAGGCCGGACCCCTCAACGTCCACGAGAGTGCTCTGGCCCAGCGGCTGTTCCCGGCGCTGACGGAGGGCATGCTTGTCCTGGCCGACCGGGGTTTTTGCGGATTCGATCTGTGGCGGGCCGCGAAGGCGGGCGGTGCGGACCTGCTGTGGCGGGTCCGCAGCGTCGTGGTGCTGCCGGTCCTGGAGACCCTCGCTGACGGCTCCTACCTGTCGGAGATCGTCGCCGCGCGGGACCACCACCGACGCGCGGACCCCGAGCGGGTGCGAGTGATCGAGTACACCCTCGGCCCCCGCGACGGTGACCGCACCGTCTACCGGCTGATCACCACCATCCTCGATCCTGAGCAGGCACCGGCTCAGGAGCTTGCCGCCCTCTATGCCCAGCGGTGGGAGATCGAGAACACCCTGGACGAGATCAAGAATCACCAGGGCGCCCCAGGGATGGTGCTGCGTTCCCAGCACCCCCGCGGCGTCGAACAGGAGATCTTCGCGTTCCTGCTGGTCCACCACGCGCTGCGGGACCTGATGCACCAGGCCGCTCTCCACACCGGGCACGATCCCGACCGGGTCTCCTTCACCCGAACCCTTCGCGTCGTCCGCCGCCACGTCACCGGGCAGGCGGCGCATTCCCCCCTCCCGACTGGCCCGGTCCATCACCCAGAGCCTGCGTGAGATCACAGAACGACTGCTGCCCGCACGGCGGTTGCGTTCCAACCCCCGCGTGATCAAACGCAAGATGTCCAACTGGGCCCTCAAACGAGCCGAGCACCACAGCCCACCCCGGCCAGACACTCCGGTGGTCCGGCTGGTCGGGCCAACCAAGACCACCCCAACCAGCCGGAAAACAAACTAAATCACCGGTATTGCAACTAGGGGAGGTCGTCAACTACACGGGCTCGCTGGTGGGCCAGGTGGAGACGGCCCGGAAGCTGCCCACGGCGGAGTTCAGCGAACGCGTGGACGCCGCGCTCGGCACGGGCGGACTGCTGTCGCGGCTGGTCGAGTTGGTGATGCGGAGCCAGCTTCCGGCGTGGTTCCGGCAGACGGCGGAGCTGGAGGCGCGGGCGGTCGAGATCTGCACCTTCCAGACCCACATGGTCCATGGGCTGTTGCAGACCGGGCCGTACGTCCGCGCGGTGCTCGGCGTGCTGGACGACACCAACCTCGACGACCGCAGCGCGGTACGACTGGCCCGACAGCGCATCCTGGAGAAGGAGAAGTCGCCGATCTTCTGGATGATCCTCAGCGAGGGGGCCCTCCACCAGGAGATCGGCGGCAGGGAGACCATGCGCGGCCAACTCGAGCACCTGTGGTCGCTGGAGAGCAATCCCCGGATCAACGTCCAGATCCTGCCGTACGCGGCGGGCGCGCACGCGGGGCTGCAAGGCTCGTTCAACGTCTATCGCTTCAGCAGCGACCCGACCATCGTCTACACCGAGGGGTACGGCAGCGGGCATCCGACCGCGAACCCGGAGACCGTCGAGGACTGCTCGCTCCGTTACGATCATCTCCAAGCCGCCGCTCTCTCCCTCAAGGACTCGGCGGAGTTGATCCGGCGCGTGATGGAGGACCGCTATGGAGAGCAACTGGCGTAAGTCCAGCTACAGCGGAGACCAGGGCGGCGATTGCGTGGAGTGCGCGCCGCTCGGGGCTCTGGCCTGGCGCAAGTCGACGTACAGCGGCGACCAGGGTGGCGAGTGCGTCGAGGTGGCGGACACCCCCTGCGCCTCCGTGGCCGTACGGGACTCCAAGGTGTCCGGCGGACCGATGCTGACGTTCCGCCCGGGGACGTTCGCGGGCTTCGTGGGCTGGGCGGCGGAGGCGGGGGAGCGGTGACGACCCTGGAGAACCGGCCGGGGACCGCGCTGCTGGTCGTGGACGTCCAAGTGGACGTGGTGGGCGGGGCGCACGAGCGGGACGCGGTGGTGGGGAACATCGCGACGCTGGTGGAGCGTGCCCGGCGGGCGGACGTACCGGTGGTGTGGGTGCAGCACGCGGACGACGGGCTGGCGAAGGGCAGCGACGGCTGGCGGATCGTCCCGGAACTGGCCCCGGCGGAGGGGGAGGCGCTCGTCCACAAGAACTACGGCGACTCCTTCGAGGACACCACGCTGGAGAGCGTCCTGTCGGACCTGGGTGTGGGACGGCTCCTGGTGACGGGCGCGGAGACGGACGCCTGCGTCCGCTCCACGCTGCACGGCGCCCTGGTGCGCGGCTATGACACGATCCTGGTCGCCGACGCCCACACGGCCGGTGACAAGACCGCCTGGGGCGCCCCACCGGTCCCCCAGGTCATCGCCCACACCAACCTCTACTGGACCTACCAGCGGGCCCCGGGCCGCACAGCGGGCACGATCCAGACGGACTCGGTCGACTTCGAGAGCGCCCCGGCCGGGAAGTGACGGCGGACTGAACCCGGCCTCCGGGGCGAGAGCGGACCTCGACACCACGAGGTCCGCCCCCTTCTCCCCGTCCTCCTGGGGTGGCCAGGTCAGGGACTGACGAGGTGGGCGGGTCATGGCGGTCTATGTGTCGGTGCGAGGATGGCTGGAGTGCGATCACTCCCAGCTCGCGGCGGTGAAGGAAATCATCGCGAGTGATACCGATGACCACTGTTCCGGCGGCTGGGGATTCCCGGTTCAGCCGTTCAACTGGACGTCGTACGTGTTCTACGGGGGCGACGTCAGGGAAGGCAGCGTTTCCCGGCTCCTCGGTCGACTGACGGAGATGGGTACCTAGGGAATTGACCGTGCCCGCGCGGCCCGCACGGGGGGTCAGTCGGCCGCCCTGGACGCGTCGGCGTCGGCGTCGGAGCGGTGCCGGGCCACGATTCCCTCGATGATCTTCATCAGGCGGTCTCCCGTCTGATCGATGCTGCCGTTCTGCGTGCTGACCTGCGCCCCTTCGAGTACGAAGGTGATCTCGGCCGCGGCCTGTTCGGGGTCGGGCATCCGGGCGCTGGCGCACATGCCGATCAGCCTGCGGGTCTGGTGGGCCTTGTGCTCCTCGATCACCTGCCGGGCCGGATGAAGGCGGTCGGGCAGCTCGGCGAGGGAGTTGATGAACGGGCAGCCCCGGTACGAGATCGTCGGCAGCCCCTCGGCGATGAAGCGTGCCAGGCCCAGGATCTGCTCCTCGGGCCGGTCCGGGTATGCGGCTTCCACGCGGTCGAAGGCCGCCTGGTAGTCGGCGGCGACGATCCGCAGCCACTCCGCGACCAGCGCGTCCTTGGTCTCGAAGTGCCGGTAGATCGCCATTTTGGTGGTCTCGGCCCTGTCGGCGATCGCCTGGACCCCCACCTGCCGGATCCCTTCTCTCTGGAAGAGCTCCTCGGCCGCGTCGAGGATGCGCTCACGGGGCGGCAGCTTCGCCACTCTGCCCGGCCTGCTCAGGGTCGATGCCATGACTGCTCCGTCACTCCGATCGCGGGGTTCACACCTCCCTACGGTACCAGTCAGACCCCTTCGATACCGTAGGGTATCGTCCGAGACTGAACGGTATCGTTCTTGTCCGTTCTTCTAAAGGAGTGGGAGTGGCAGTGAAAGCTTCTGAATACGCGGGCTTCGACGCGGTCGGGCTGGCAGAGCTGGTGGCCGAGGGCGAGGTGCTCCCCGCCGAACTGGAGGCGGCCGCACGCGAGGCGGTACAGGCGGTCGATCCGCGGATCAACGCCGTCGTGGAGACCTGGCCGTCCGACGACGAACCGGCCCCCGGCAGCGCACCCCTGGCCGGCGTCCCCTTCCTGATCAAGGACATCGCGGTGACCATGGCCGGCCGGCGGACGGAGCTGGGAAGCCGTCTGGCGGCCGGTAACGTCGCCGCCTCCGACTCCGCACTGATGCGGCGCTTCCGCCGCGCCGGACTCGTGACGTTCGGGCGCACCGCGACACCGGAGCTGGCCTACGGCATCTCGACGGAATCGGCGTTGTACGGCGCGACCCGCAACCCCTGGGACCCGGAGCGGAGCGCGGGCGGCTCCAGCGGAGGCGCGGCCGCCGCTGTCGCCGCAGGGGTGGTCCCGGTCGCCCATGCCACCGACGCCGCCGGCTCGCTCCGTGTCCCCGCCGCCTGCAACGGCCTCTTCGGGATCAAACCCACCCGTGGCCGGGTGTCCATGGGGCCCGGCGTCGACGAGGTCTTCAGCGGCCTGGCCGTGCAAGGCGGCGTCAGCCGCACCGTACGCGACAGTGCGGTACTGCTCGACCAGATAAGCGGCCCGGAACCGGGCGACCCCTACTTCGCCCCGCAGCCGTCACGGCCGTACGCGGAGGAAGTCACCCGTCCTCCGGGCTCGTTGCGCATCGGTGTCCTCGCCCAGGCGTGGGGCGGACGCCGCACCACCGCACCGGTGGCCGACGCCCTCTCCCGCACCGTGCGACTGCTCGAATCCCTCGGTCACCGGGTGGCGGAGACCGAGGTCGACCTCGGCGCCGACTGGGAGGAGTTCGTCGTGGCCAACGCCCGGATCATGACGGTGAACCTCACCGCCCTGGTCGACGAGTTGGCCGCCGCCTTCGGCCGTCCCGTCGACTCCTCGACCCTTGAACCGGCGACCCTCGCCGGCTACCACTACGGGCAGCGGGTCGGCGGCGCGCGGTTCCTCACCGCTCTCGCGATGCGGAACCGGGTGGCCCGGAGCCTGGCGCGGTACTTCGACGCGTACGACATCCTCCTCACGCCGACCCTGCCGGAGCTCCCCTTGCCGCTGGGCACGCACACCGAGGGTGCGGAGGCACTGGACGGCCTCGGCTGGATCGAGCGCATCACCGATCTGTCGCCGTTCACCCTGCCGTTCAACGTGGCGGGCACGCCCGCCATGTCCGTACCGGTGACGGCCGATGCCGGGACGGGGCTTCCGGTAGGAATGCAGTTCGCCGCCGGATACGGCCTCGAAAGCCGCCTCTTCCGCCTCGCCGGCCAGCTCGAACAGGCGAGTCCGTGGTCGGGCCGGACCCCCACGGTATGGGCCGGGAACCACCCGGCCCGCTGAGGAACGCGCCGCCGGGCATGGAGCGGACACGGCAGTTCATGTCATGCGGAACATCGCCTGTTCACAGGGTGATCACGATCTTGCCGTGGACGTGCCGCCCGGCCTGTGTCGTGACGGCTTCGCGGATCCGCTCGACCGGGAAGGTGGCCGCGACCGGCACCGTGATCCCGCCGGACCGGACGGCCTCGGCGATCCGTGCCAGGTCGCCCGGACCCGCGTCGTAGGCGCCCGCCCTGCGCACACCGGGCGGCGGGGCGGGGCCGTCGGCCACGACGGAGATCCGCTCGGGTGCCACCCCCAGCTCGACCGCGGTCTCGGCCGCCTCCCGTCCGAACAGGTCCGTCGCGGCGGTGATCCCCCCGGGCGCCAGCGCCCGCACCCGGTCCGCCAGGCCGGGGCCGTACGCCACGGGTTCGGCGCCGAGCCCGCGCAGGAATCCGAACGTCCCCTCGGAGGCGGTGCCGAGCACCCGGGCACCCGCGAGCCGCGCCAACTGCACGGCGAAGATGCCCACTCCACCGGCCGCCCCGCCGATCAGGACGGTGTCCCCGGAACGCAGCCCGACCGCGGTGAGCGCGGCCGCGGCCGTGAGGCCGGACACCGGAAGCGTGGCCGCCACCTCGTCCCCGACGCCCTCCGGGGTGGGCCACAGATCTGCCGCGGGCGTCTTGACCAGCACGAAATCGGCGACGGACCGCCCGATCGCGGCCCCGTACACCCGGTCGCCGACCGCGAACCCCGTGGCCTCGGCGCCTACCTCGTCCACCACCCCGGCGAAGTCGCTGCCGAACCCGGCCGGCAGGGCGATCCCGAACCGCGCCGCCATGTCGGGCTGTGCGGCGATCTGCCAGTCCATCGGATTCAGCCCGGCGGCGGTGACCCGGACGCGGACCTCGTCGGGGGCGGCGTGCGGCTCGGGTATCTCCCGCAGTTCGAGCACTTCGGGACCGCCGAAGCGCTGGTAACGGACGGCTCTGCTCATCGGTGATCTCCTCGACCGGTGATGGGACTTGGTCTCATCGACCCTACACGGTGATGGGACCAAGTCCCGTACACTGTTCCCATGGCCCGATGGCAACCCGACGCACCAGGACGACTCGCCGCCGCCGCCCTCGACCTCTTCGAGGAGCACGGCTACGAGAACACGACCGTGATCGAGATCGCGGAGCGCGCGGGACTCACCAAGAGCACGTTCTTCCGGTACTTCCCGGACAAGCGCGAGGTGCTCTTCGGTCGGGGCGCGTTGACCGGTCTGCTCGTCGACGGGATCGCCTCGGCGCCACCGGAGGCCGGACCGCTCGACGCGGTGGCGCACGCCCTCGACACCCTCGGCCGGACCTTCTTCACCGCCGATCGCCACGAGTTCAGCGCCCGGCGGCAGGCCGTTCTGAACGCCAACACGGAACTGCTGGAACGCGAAGCCCTGAAACGGACCGAGCTGACCACCGCGATGGCCGACGCCCTCACCCGCCGCGGCACCCCGCCCCCGACCGCCCGCATGGCCGCGAAACTGGGCACACTCGTCTGGGAGATCGCCTACGACCAGTGGATCGCCACCGACACGGACACCGGCACCGGCGAGGACTTCGGCCCCCTGACCCGCCGGGCGCTCACCGCCGTACGCGCGACCGCGGCCGCGGCCCAGTAGCCAGCCACTTTCCGGCACCCACCGCCCGGGGACCCGTCGCCGCCAGGGCGCGATCCCTCGCACAGGCCGCGCACCTACGACCCGGTCTACGGCCTGGTCACCTCCCAGAGCGGCAGCGGCGGCAGCGGCGACAGCGACCACGGCGTCCAGCCCGTCCGTACCCGTACCACCTACGTCGCCCCCGACACGGGCACCAAGCTCGCCGAGTGGAGCTATGACACGGTCACCGGAGGCAAGGGACGGCCCGCCACCTCCGCGTACAGCACCACCAACACCAACGCCACCATGGCCCTGCCCGCGGAGACGGTCACCGACCGCCAGGCCGCCGGCCCCAAGACCCTGTCCAACATCAAGTACTCCTACGCACCGTCCACCGTCGGAACGGCGCAGGCTATCGCTCACATTAAGTTCAAATGAGGTGCTGTTGCGTGATGTTGGAATCTGAACATTATGGGGCACTGACCAGGCTGATCAGCTGGGCTGATCCACTGGACGGAGTGATTGAAACTGCCGGCCTGTGACCTCAGTGAAGGGCTTGCGGTGATTCTTGATCGCCCGACTGTGACGCGTGTTCTTCGTAGGTGCATTTCGGGCGAGCTGGATGTTCGAGAATTGCCCACGTGGGCGAGTGCGGTTCATGGCTGCGGGTACTGGGCCAGGTGGCCGACCGGCAGAGTGAGGTGGCCCTGGTCTCGTGTCCGGACTGCGGCCAGGGCCGGCTTGAGGTCAGGTATATCGTCAAGCCCGAAACCCGCGTCGGATACGTGCTCTTGTGGTGCGATGCTTGCCTGCACGGCATCTCTGTCTCCCGGGTTCGCGCCCCGGAAGGTGCTCCGACCCGACCGATCGACGATCCGGCGTCGGTCGAGGGTGTGCCGGACCTCGCCCGCCACGAGTGATCTGTCGGTGCGGCTGGTCGAGCACACAGGGGAGCCGACGGTGGCCAGGGGCTGGTGGTGAAGAACCGGGTATATGGAGATGCGCCGGGCGAACACTGCGTGACCCGATCGACCGACCGTACTGTGCCGAGGCTCGACAGTTGTCACCGGCAGAGCCGAAGAGGCCGGCAGAAGAGCCGGGCCGAAGCAGCCTGGGTGTCACCTGGGAGGCGGGCTACTTGTCACAGCCGCTCCATCAGCAATCGTTCTGTCACCAGGTCAAGGTGGGACGCTCGTCGTTGCGCGGCTCTCGGCTGGAGGCTTGGGGCAACAGCTTCACCCGCCCAGGGGCTTGATCAGGTGTAGGTGGAGATTTCGATCAGGTTGCCGTCCGGGTCGCGCAGGTAGGTGCTGAGGATCGGGCCGAGGGCGCCGGTGCGCGGTACCGGGCCTTTCTCCACGGGTACCCCGCAGGCGGCCAGATGGGCCAGCACTTGTTCCTGCGGGGTCTCGGTGACCAGGCAGAGGTCGGCGCTGCCGGGGGTGGGTCGGGCGGCGTGGGGCAGGCGTTCGCGGCCTGCCCGGTGGAGGTTGATCTTGCTGCTGCCGAAGCCCAGCGCGCGGCGCCCCTCCCCGAAGGTGACGGGCCGTATGCCGAGGACCCGCTGGTAGAAGGCGGTGGTCCGCTCGACGTCGGTGACGGTCAGCACCAGGTGGTCCAGGCCGCTGATCACGATCCCCGGCTCGGGGGCGTACCGGGCCAGATGCTCGGCGCAGGCGTTCCACGCGGGCGCGGACAGCAGATCGCGTGAGCGGGCGAACAGGCGGTACAGGGCCGGGCCGTGGCGTTCGGCCAGCCCGAGGTGGTGGGCCAGCACGTCGAGCTCGTTGGCGGCCGTGATCTCCACGATGGCGCGTACGTCCGCCTCGGCCGGAGTGTGTTCCCGGCCCGTGAAGCGGTCATGGAAGACCACCGGAAGTCCGTTGCCCAGGCGCGGATAGACGGCCGCCCGGTCGCAGCTTGCGTACAGGTACACCAGGGCCTCCGCGCGATCGCCGATCAGTTCGGCGAGCACCCCGCGCTCGGTGATGCCCAGGAGCGACCCGTCGAATCCGTCCGTTCCGTAGGCGGCGTGGCACAGCCCCGCGAGCTGGACGTCAGGGTCGGCGTCCCAGGCGGAGAGCAAGCGCGCGACGCGGTGCAGGTGGTCCAGGAGCGTTCCGCCCGGATGGGCCGTCCGGGCGGCGCCGCGGGCAGACAGGAACTCCTCGGCCCGGGACCATCGCGCCGGGGCGGGCCGCCCCATCAGGCCACCCGTTTCGCGGACTGCGCCACCTCGGCGACCAGTCGGGCGGTGGCCGGGACGGCGATGCCGTGGGCGGCTCCGGCGCGCAGGACGGCTCCGCCGATGGCGTCGAGTTCGAGCGGGCGGCCGGCCTCGGCGTCGCGCTGCATCGAGGACCTCATCGTCCCAGGGACGCGGTCGAAGAAGGAGAGTAGCCCCTCGGCGCTCACCAGCGAGCCGGCGGCGAGGGCTACGGCCGCGATCTCGTCGAGGACGGTGAGCAGCTCGAGCCGGTGCCGATCACGGACGGCACCGACGTCGGACTGGTGGCGGGTGGTCAGCAGGGCGAACGGAGCGAGGAAGGCCAGTTTGTCCCAGAGCATCGCGCTCTCGTCCTCGCGTACGGTCACGCCCAGACCGGCCTGTCGCAGCAGCTCCACGAAGTCATCCAGGGGGGCGGCGAGTTCGAGGTCGGCGAAAGGGCTGGTGTGGGCGATGCGGCCAGGCGCCGTGCGGGTGGCCTCGACCCGGATGGTGCCCGCGACGACCTGGGCAGAGGGGAAGCACTCGCGGAGTACGGCGAGATGGTCGAGGCCGTTGAGCAGCGGTACCACGACCGCCGTGCCGAGCACCTCGGCCGGGATGCGGTCGAGCGCCTCGACGAGCGCGGTCTGCTTGACCGTCACGAAGACGGCATCTACCGGCTCGCGCAACTCGGTGTCGGACTCCACCGCCACGGTGAACTCCCCGTACCGGTTGCTGTCGACGCGCAACCCGTCCTGGCGCAGCACGGCAACGGTCTGTTCCCCCGCCAGGCAGACGACGCGGTGTCCGGCACGGGCGAGCAGCGCGCCGACCAGGCCGCCGACGCCGCCTGGGCCGAGAACCGCCACGGTCGTCCTGCTTGTGCTCATGTGTGCTCCTGTCCGGGAAATCAATGAGTCGAGAGGTGGGGCGGCCGGGGCCGGGAAGCCGGTCGGGCCCGTGGTGGGTCGGCACCCGCCCGCATTCAGGACCGCGTCCGGACCACGGAAGAGACAGTGGGCGGGTTGCCGCCCTGGGCCCGGAACGATGATCAAACCTGCCGGGACCTAAGTCAATCCACGGGTTCGCTAGGAAACACCCAAGCAATAGCTTGGGTCCCGCGCTAATTGACGATCTCCGTGTCTTTGCCGCCGTCTGCCGAACCGGTTCGCTCAGCGGTGCCGCCCGTGACCTGGGTTGTACGCAGTCGGCCGTCAGCCAGCACGTGAAGCGACTCAAGCGGGAACTGGGACCCAGCCTGCTCGAACGCCACCCGCGCGGGATTGCGCTGACCTCGGCAGGGCGGCTGCTGCACACCTCGCACAGGCCGCGGCGGGGGCGTCCCACCCGCGGACGCCCCCGCCGCCGAGGCCCGGCCGGCCCCGCCAACCCCAACGGCGCAGGCAAGCCCTCGGGGCAGGTCGGCGACGGCGGCTGCTACTACAGCTGCCACTGGGATGACGACAACAGCGGCAGCGACGACGGGGGCGGGGGCGGCCTGGCCCTTGCCTTCTCCGGCGTGATCGAATCGTCGGCGGACTCGGCATCGCTGCCGCAGGCTACGGAGCCGCCCAGAACGGCGCGGACCTACTCGGGCAGGCGTTTTCCAATGCTTCCTCCCAATCATCAGGATCAGGGGGGCATCTAGTGCTGGATCTTATTCAAAGAGAAGGCTGGAAATATTGGAATTGTCGATGGGTAGAAAAGAGGAACTTCTAGACGGTATTAACAATGCTGCGGAAGGGGATGGGATATTGGTTTCGCGGGACGGAACGATTCTTGGAGGTCATCATCGCAAAGATGAAGTTCTGACTAGAGTCGGGGATGGTCGTATCTATCCTGATACGCTGATCCGGGTAGATGTCTGCGGAGGGGTAGTATCTGATGTCGCTAATTCATTCGACTGATCCGGACTTCCGTGTATGCCAGATTCACTTCGATGCGCTGATTGCAATTCAATTGGAGGCGGAGCAGCGAGGTTGGGCGGCGCGGTGGTCCTCGGTGGATGCACTTCGCAGCCAGGTTGGGGAAGGTGTCATTGCTCTACAGACTCTCATGCGAGAGGAGCGGGATGGAGTCATTCGTGCATATCGATGTCTAGTGATGTTCTCTGCTGCTGAAGGTGAGAACGCTGGCGGAGTCGTCACTGTCGATATTGATCCGTCGAGACTTGAGTCACTGGAGCGAATCGATCGAGAATCGGGCGCTCGGAGGGTTCTCGAGTGGGCTTTTTCTCTTGCGGTTGGGGGGATTTCGATGGTTTCCAAGGCGTAGAGGGGGTGCGCGAGTTATGGCGCGAAATTCGCTGAGGTTGAGTGATTTCTTCGTTCAGATTGCTGTGTCATTGGCTGCTTGCCACGCGCAACTGGTCTGATCAATTCCTCACTCCCGTCCCGAAGCGACCACCGCCAGCACCCCCGCCGCCAGCGCGGCGATCAGCAGGGGGGCGCCCAGGTCGTGGTGGACGACCAGCCAGGCGCCCAGGGTCGCGCCGGCCAGCATGGCGAGGACCGAGGCGGTGCGGCGGGGGGAGTGGTGGCCGGAGCCGCCGCCTGCCCGGGAGTCGGAGGCGAGGCCCGTCAGGGTCATCGTCAGGACCGTGGTGGTCAGGTCGGGGATGCCCAGTTTGCGGACGGTGGCGTTGCGCAGGCCCATCGCGAAGGCGGTGAGGGCGATCAGGGCGTAGGCCGTGGTCGTGGCGTCCGGCACGGTGAACGCCACCACCGCCGAGACGCCGACCAGGGCCGCCTCCGCCGCCAGCGTCACCCGCGCCCAGGTGCGGCGCGAGCCGTCGCCGTAGCGGACCGCGACCCGGCCGCCGGTCACCGCGCCGACCAGGAAGCAGACCAGCGAGGTCAGGGTGTGCGGCACGGAGAAGCCGGGCGCCCCGGCGGCGGCGAAGCCGAGGACGACCACATTGCCGGTCATGTTGGCCGTGAAGACATGCCCGAGCCCCAGATAGCTGACCGCGTCGATGATGCCGCTCACCACGGTCAGCCCCAGCAGGACCGGTACGAGCCGCAACCCCCGCGCCTCACGGTCCTCGCCGCCACCGCCACCGCCGTCACCGTTGTCCGGCTCCGCGTCCCGCGCGCCCTCCGCTGTCATCGAAACCTCCGGTCACCTGCACGGTCAGGGGTGTCGCCAAGTCCACCACGCAGGCGGGGGAGTCTCGGATGTCCCGGGTGCCCCGCGTGTCCGTAGCGTCCAGGACATGACGACGCACACCGGCAACAGCCGAGCCCCGCAGTCCCGTTGGCGCACCCCGCACATCCGCCGCACCCGCCGCGCCCTCGCCGCCTCCGCCGCCCTCCTCCTCGCCGCCCTCGCCGCCGCCCCCGCCGCGACGGCCGCCCCCACCCATACCGCCCCGGTGGCTTCGGCCGACCGCGCCCACGTCCGCGGCGCGCTCCTCTCCGTCGCCCCGGTCGCCGCCCACAGCCGCGCCGAGGTCGTGCGGTATCTGGCCGCCCTGCCCATGGACACCGGTACCGTGCGCCACGGTGTGCGCGCGTACCGGCTGACGTACCGCACCGTCGACCCGTACGGCCGCCCCACCACCGCCACCGGACTGCTCACCCTGCCCGAGGGCGGCGGGCGGCGGCTGAGTCTGGTGTCGGACACCCACGGGACCATGGTCGACAGGGATTACGCGCCGTCCGTGGCGGAGGACAACCGGGCGCAGTCCTATCTGTTCGGCTCGGCCGGGCACGCGGTCGCCGCGCCCGACTACCTCGGCCTCGGCAAGGGGCCGGGCGTCCACCCGTACATGGACACGCGCTCGGCGGTCACCGCCTCGGTGGACATGCTGCGGGCGGCCCGCACGGCGGCGGCCGGGCTGGGGCGGACCCTCACCGGGGACGTGTACCTGACCGGGTTCTCGCAGGGCGGCCAGGTCGCGATGGCGCTCGGCCGGGCCCTCCAGAACGGCGCTGACGGCGCCGCCGGTGCCGACGGCGCCGACCGGCACTTCAGGGTGCGCGCGCTGGCCCCGGTCAGCGGCCCGTACGACCTGACGGGCCAGGAGATCCCCGCCCTCACCGACGGCCGGGTCAACGACGTCAGCGGGGTGTTCTACCTCGCCTACTTCCTCGTCGCGCAGAACCGCCTGCACCCGATCTACCAGGACCCCGCCGAGGTCTTCCGGGCGCCCTACGCGGACCGCGTCGAAGCCCTCTTCGACGGGCGGCACACCGAAGAGGAGGTCATCCCGCAGCTCGCGCCCACCGTGCGCGAGCTGGTCACCGACGACTTCTGGGCCCGGCTCGCCCACCCCGGCGGCGGCCTGCGCGCGGCGCTCGTCGCCAACGACGGCTCGTGCGACTGGAAACCGGCCGCGCCGGTGCGGCTGTACGCCGGGAACGCCGACACCGACGTCCCCATCGGCAACGCCCGCAGCTGCGCCCGCGCCCTGGCCGGGCACGGCGTGACGGCCCCGGTGATGAACCAGGGGGACGTCGACCACAACGGGTCGGTGCTCGCGGCGCTGCCCAAGGTCGCCCGGTGGTTCGGCGCACTGGAGGCGGCTCAGTCAGATCAGGCGGCTCAGGCAGGTGAGGCAGGTCAGGGCGGCCGGCCATAACGGCTGACCGGGGGGTGCGGTGCGACGGTGGGCGTTCGGGCCACCGGCCGGGGCCCCGGCGTGGTGCGGAACCGGACGGGGGCGCCGGAGCGGAACACCGGCCGCGGTGCCCGTGGTGCTCCGGGGGCCGGTGGGGCGTCGCACAGCTCACCGCCGCCGGTAGCCGCCCCTCCGGGCGCGCGTTCGCGCCGTATCGCCGTTGTCCGTGAACGCCCTCCCGCCGCCGTGCCGCGCTCGGGCAGTGTGCTGCCTCGGCCGCCCCGGAGGCGGAAGCGCGGCCATCCACCACGGCCTCGATCCCGGGTGCGGCGGAAGGGGACAGCCATGCGCGAACGACGGGGACCGACACGCAGAGCGCTGCTGCGCGGCTCGCTCGCGGCGTGCGGGGCGGCGGCCGCGGTCCGGCTGCTGCCCGGCCGGGCGGGGCGGCAGCCCGACCAGACCGGCGGCCCCGGCGCCCCCGGCGTACCGCTGCGGCCCGCCGGGGCCGCCGCCCGGCTCACGCCCGCGGCCTTCCCCGAGTGGGCCCGGCACGCGCGGATCGCGGACGCCACCTTCGACGACGACGCCGACCCCGCCCGCGACATGCGGCCGGTCATCGACGCGCTGAAGAAACAGAACGTCAGCGTGATCGAGGTCGACACGATCCTGTCCAACTGGCTGACCGACGCCGAGTTCACCCAGCACCTGGGCAAGATCCACAGCTTCGCGGAACTCGCCCACACCGCCGGGATGCGGGTCGTCATGTACTACCCGTCCCTCGAACTGATCAGTGTGGGCGGCGAGAAGGGCCCCTCGTTCTACAAGACCGCCGAGGGCGCCTCCTGGGTGCAGCGCGACCTCACCGGTCAGCCCAACGTGTTCTACGGCAGCCTCGTCGTCTGGGTGGACCCCGGCGACGAGAGCTGCTGGCTCAGCCCCAACTCGCCCTGGCGCGACTACTACCTGGGCCGCGTCAAGAGGATCGCCGCGACCGGTGTGGACGCGATCTGGCCGGACGTGCCGATCTACTTCGACGGGGCGCTGAGCTGGTGCGACACCTCTTCCTGGGCGACCGCCGCGTTCACCGGGGACACCGGACTGCCGATGCCGGCCAAGCCCGACTTCAAGGATCCCGTCTTCCGGCGCTACGTCGACTGGCGCCACCACAACCTCAACCAGTGGCAGCTCGACATCGCCGCGGCCGGCCGCTCCGCCAACCCGGACCTGGTCACCTTCGTCGAGACCGTCACCATGGACTACGACTACGCCACCACCATCGGCCTGGACGGCGCCCTGCTGCGCACCGCCGAGAGCGCGAGCCACGTCTGGGAGGTGGACATCCTCGGCAACTACGACGGCATGCGCCACGCCACCGCCGACGACTGGATCTGCCTGATCTCCATGTACAAGTACGCGCGGGCGGCCAGCGGCACCAAGCCCGCCTGGGCGTTCTCCTACGGCTGGCAGGCCGACGACGCGTCCCTGGTGCTCGCCGAGGTGCTGGCCACCGGGTGCAACCCGTACGAGGTGCAGACGCCCTTCAAGTCGGACAGCGCCGACCTGCCCACCCGCACCCGCGTGTACGGCTTCGCCGCCGCCCACCGGGAGCGGCTGTTCGACGCGGAGCGCGGCGCCGAGGTCGGCCTCTACCACTCCTCCGCCGGCCGCGACTTCACCGCCTCGCGCGACGGCAGCGGCATGTACGTCAACACGAAGCCGCCGGCCGGTGTCGAGGAGTGGTGGAGCGACGACTACGCCGAGGAGAGCTGTCTGAACCATCCGTGGCTCGGGGAGTTCCGCGGCACGGTCAAGGCGCTGGTGCGGGCGCAGATCCCGTTCGACACCGTGCCCAGCCCCGGCCTCACCGCGGCCGGTCTCGCCCGCTACCGCGTGCTGCTGCTGCCGTATCTCCAGGCCGTCTCCGACGCGGAGGCGGCGGTGCTGCGAGAGTATGTGACGGGCGGCGGGACCCTCGTCGTCACCGGGCCCGCGCCCACCTCGCTGACCGAGTACGGCACCGCGCGCACCGAGTACGCGCTCGCCGACGTGCTCGGTTTCGGCGCCGCCGACCCGCAGCCCGAGACCCGCGAGCACGCCGTCGGGGCGGGCACCTGCCACTACGTGAAGGACCTCGCCGGACTGCGGTACCTGGGGAGGACCGACCAGGCCACCGCCGACCGGCTGCTCGGGCCGGTGCGGGCCGCGGCGCCGCCCGCGGTGGGCCTCACCGGGGACCCGCGCATCCACCTGGAGCTGAGCCGGCTCGGGGACGAGACGCTGGTGCAGCTGGTGAACTTCACCTGCTTCGGCGACGCCCCGGCCGCGTTCACCACCAGGCCCGCCACCTGCACGGTCCGGCTCACCGTGCCCGCGGGACGGCGGGTGACCGCCGTCACGGTCAGCTCCCCGGACGGGCCGTCGCCCGACCCGCGCCCGGTGCCCTGGCAGGTCACGGGGGACGCGGTCACGGCGGAGGTGACCGTCGCGCAGTACGCCCTGGTCGCCTTCACCACCGCCACCGCCACCGCTACCGCCACCGCCGTCGGCACCACCGGCTGACCGGCCCTGACTCCGTCCCCCGGGCATGGAGAAGGCGGCGGCCCGGGGATCGGGGCCGCCGCCTTCACGACTGCCGTGCGGGGGCGCGGGTCAGGTGGATCGCACCTGCCGGGCCGGTCGCCGCATCAGGGGGCTGTGGCTCAGTACCAGCCGTTGGCCTGCCAGAAGTTCCAGGCGGCGGCCGGGCTGCCGTAGCGGGAGTTCATGTAGTCCAGACCCCACTTGATCTGGGTCTTGGGGTTGGTCTTCCAGTCCGCGCCGGCCGAGGACATCTTCGAGGCCGGGAGCGCCTGGACCAGGCCGTAGGCACCGGAGGAGGAGTTGGTGGCGTGGACGTTCCAGCTGCTCTCGTGGTTGACGATGTTGCTGAAAGCGTTGAACTGGGCGGCGTCCGGGATCATCTGGCGCGCGATCGACCTGGCGTCGGCACCCGAAGCGGTGGTGGCCGCGTGCGCGGGGGCCGAGGTGAGGGCCATACCGACGGTGGCGGCGGCCACGGCGGCGGTGGAGAGGGCCTTCTTCGGAGTGGCGATGCGGCGGATGAAGGAGACGGACACGGAGAACCTCTTACGTCGGGGACAGGAATCGCCGGCGGCCGGAGCCCGCGGAAGCGGGGGAGGGGCTGCCCGGTGCCGCGACCCCCGGGGGGACCGTCGGCTCCTGGCGACGTCGTCCAGAGAAGCAGGCCGGAAAACCGGGCGCAAACACCCCTTTTACTAGTGGTCGTCGCATCAGGGATGATCCGGACTCGTGTGAGCGGCGTCTCAATGCCCAGGTGGACGCGCGTAAAGCCGGGTACATGACAGCCACTTCGGGCTACGGCCCCGCTTCGTAGGTGACCTGGGTCATGTGGGGCGCCTCACCGGTCCGGTCACGGTGGGCTCGGCGGGCCTCACCGACGGTTCACTGGCCGGGGGCCTCGAAGGTGACCGGCGTCTCGAAGGCGGCCCGCCGGGTGGCCCGGCGCAGCGCCCGCAGCACCGCCGGGCCGACCGCCAGCGTCAGCACCACGGTCACCACGGCCCGGCCCAGGTCCCAGCCCAGCGAGGTGGCCAGGCAGTACGCGGTGAAACGGGCCAGGTTCGCGCCGATCGCGGCGTGCGGGTCGAAGGAGATGGAGGAGGCGAGGGTGCCCATGAAGGGCCAGCCCGCGAGGTTCATGACCGTGCCGTAGGCGAACGCGGCGACGAAGCCGTACAGGCCCAGCACCAGCAGCTCCGCCCGCCCGCGCAGCCGGTCCGGGCCCGGCAGCAGGCCCGCGCCCATGGTGAACCAGCCCATCGCCAGCATCTGGAACGGCATCCACGGCCCCACCCCGCCGGTGAGCAGCGCGGACGCGAACATCGTCACCGAGCCCAGCACGTACCCGAAGCCCGGCCCGAGCACGCGCCCGCTCAGCACCATCAGGAAGAACATCGGCTCCAGGCCCGCCGTACCGGCGCCGATCGGGCGCAGCGCGGCCCCGGTCGCGGCCAGCACGCCGAGCATCGCGACCGCCTTGGGTCCGAGGCCCGACTCGGAGATCGTCGCCGCGACGACCGCCACCAGCAGGACGAGCAGTCCCGCGAACAGCCAGGGCGCGTCCTGCGCGTGCGCGTTCACCTGGGCGGTCGGCGGCGCCAGGAACGGCCAGCTGAACGCGGCCACCCCGACCGCGCTGACCAGGACGAGCGCGGCCACCGAGCGCGGCCCGAAGCGGACGGCGCGCACCCGGCGGGCGGGCCGGGCGGCGGGGTCCGGCGCGGGCGCGGTGGGTGTGGGCGCGGAGGCGGGAGCGGTCATGCCAGTGCCTCGCGGACCTGGGAGACGGTGAGCCACCGCTGCGGGGCGAGGATCTTGGCGACCTGCGGGGCGTAGGAAGGGGAGGAGACGACCACCTCGGCCATCGGGCCGTCCGCGATCACCTCGCCCTCGGCGAGCAGCACCACCCGGTGTGCCAGGTCCGCGGCCAGCTCCACGTCGTGCGTGGCCAGCACGATCGCGTGGCCCTCGGCGGCCAGCGCGCGCAGCACGGCGACCAGGCGGGCCTTCGCGCCGTAGTCCAGGCCCCGGGTCGGCTCGTCCAGGAGCAGCAGCGGCGGGCGCGCGGCCAGCACCACCGCGAGGGCGAGCGCGAGGCGCTGGCCCTCGGACAGATCACGCGGGTGGGTGGCGTCGCCGACACCGGGCAGCAGCTCCTCGACCAGGGCCCGGCAGGTGCCGGGCGCCGCCTGCGCGTCCCGGTCGGCGGCCGCGCACTCGGCGGCGACCGTGTCCGCGTACAGCAGGTCGCGCGGCTCCTGCGGGACCAGGCCGACCCGGCGCACCAGTTCGCGGGGCGCGGTGCGGTGCGGGACGGCGCCGCCCACCCGGACCTGCCCGGTGCGCGGCTCCACCAGGCCGACCAGCGAGCCGAGCAGCGTGGACTTCCCGGCGCCGTTGCGGCCCATGAGCGCGACGGTCTCGCCGGGGGCGACGGCCAGGTCGACGTGGTGCAGCGCCTGCACGCCGTCGCGGCGGACGCCCAGGGCGCGGACCTCGGCGACGAGGGGGGCGTCGCCGGACGCCTCCGGGGCGGCGGCGGCCGTGGCACTGCCCGCCGCGCGTCCGCGCAGGAGTGTGCGCAGCCCCGGCCGTCCGGCGGGGGCGTGCGGTACGGGCGGGGGCGCGCCGGGCGGTGCCGTGGCCGGGAGCGGCGCGGGCGCGGGCGCGCGGCCGGTCAGCCGGGTGCGCAGGCCGGCCGCGCGGCGCCGGGCGTCGCGCACGGTCAGCGGCAGCGGCGACCAGCCGGCCAGCCGCCCCAGGTCCACCACCGGCGGGACCACCGGCGAGACGGCCATCACCTCGGCCGGGGCGCCCAGCAGGGGGGCGGCGCCCGGCGCGGGCAGCAGGACGACCTGGTCGGCGTACTGCACGACGCGTTCGAGGCGGTGCTCGGCCATCAGGACCGTGGTGCCGAGGTCGTGCACGAGCCGCTGGAGGACGGCCAGGACCTCTTCGGCGGCGGCCGGGTCGAGCGCCGAGGTCGGCTCGTCCAGGACCAGGACCTTCGGATGCGGGGTGAGCACCGAGCCGATCGCGACCCGCTGCTGCTGGCCGCCGGAGAGCGTGGCGATGGGCCGGTCCCGCAGCGCGGCCAGGCCCAGCAGGTCGAGGGTCTCCTCCACCCGGCGGCGCATCACGGCCGGGGCGAGGCCCAGCGACTCCATGCCGTAGGCGAGTTCGTCCTCCACCGTGTCGGTGACGAAGTGGGACAGCGGGTCCTGGCCGACGGTGCCGACGACGTCGGCCAGCTCACGCGGCTTGTGGACGCGGGTGTCGCGGCCCGCCACGGTGACCCGGCCGCGCAGGGTGCCGCCGGTGAAGTGCGGCACCAGACCGCTCACCGCGCCCAGCACGGTGGACTTGCCGACGCCCGACGGGCCGACCAGCAGCACGAGTTCGCCCTCGGGCACCTCGAAGTCCACACCGCTGACGGTGGGTTCGGCGGTCCCCTCGTACCGTACGGAGACATCCTCGAAACGGATCACGGCGACTCCTCGCGGGCGCGGGGGCCCGGCTCCTCGCGGGCGGCGGTGCCGGTGGGCGCCACGAACGCGGGGACCAGACCGAGCAGGACGGCCGCCGCGGGCCACAGCGGCAGACCGGGGGCGACCAGCGGGACCACCCCGGGGCGCAGGGCCTCCGGGTCGCGGGCGGCGGCCAGCGTCAGCAGCGCGGCCACGGCGACCCCCGAGGCGGCCACCAGACAGGACCGGGCGTTCCAGGTGTCGGGCCGGTAGCGGGTGCGGACCGAGCGGCGCCCGCCCAGCCAGAGCCCGCCGAGCGCGGCCGCGAGCCCGGCCAGCAGCACCGGGAGACCGTAGCTCCCGCCCGCCGCGGTGAGCAGCCCGTACGTGCCCGCGCAGACCCCGAGCAGCCCGCCCAGGGTGAGCGCCGCGGTGGTACGGCGCACGGCGGGCGCCACCTCGGCGGTACGGCCGTAGCCGCGGGCGTCCATCGCGGCGGCCAGCGCCACCGAACGCTCCAACGCGCCTTCCAGTACCGGCAGTCCGACGTGCAGCAGCCCGCGCACCCCCCGGTCGGGACGCCCGCGCAGCCGCCGCGCGGCCCGCAGCCTGCGCCCGTCGGCCACCAGGTGCGGGGCGAAGGTGAGCGCGACGACGACGGCCACGCCCGTCTCGTACAGGGCGCCCGGCAGCGACTTGAGCAGCCGGGCGGGGGCGGCCAGCGCGTTGGCCGCGCCCACGCAGATCAGCAGCGCGGCCAGCTTCAGCCCGTCGTACAGCGCGAACAGCAGCCCTTCGGCCGTGACCCGGCCGCCCAGCCGGATGCCCTGCGCCCAGTGCGGCAGCGGCACCTCGGGCAGGGTGACCAGCACATGGGTGCCGGGGATGGGCGAGCCGAGGACGACCGCGAAGAACAGCCGGATGACGAGGACGGCCAGCGCCAGCCGCAGGAAGGCGGTGTAGGAGCGGGCCGAGGGGGTGCGCGGGCGGCAGGTCACGACGACGTAGCCGGAGACCGTGAGGAGCAGCGCGAGCAGCAGCGGGTTGGTGGTGCGGGTGGCGCCGGTGCCCAGCGCCAGCGCCCACAGCCACCAGGCGCCCGCGTGTACCCGCGGGCCGGACCGGCGCGCGGGCGCACCGGCCGTACGGCTCGTACCGCTAGGCATTCCTGCGCCGCCGGGCCTGCCATACGGCCGCCCCGGCGAGGACCACGACCACGGCGCCGCCCGCGAGCAGACCCACCGAGGGGCCGCCGCCGTCGTTGTCCTTGGCGGCGGCCGAGCTGTCCGCGCCCTTGTCCTTGTTCTCGTTGTTCTCGTTGTTCTCGTTGTCGCCCTGCCCCCGGTCGGCCCGGTCGCCGCCGTCCGCGGCGACCTGCTCGCCGCAGCCCTTGCGCGGATAGCCGGAGATCGCGCAGAGCAGCGCGTCGGTGTTGTAGCGCAGCGGCTTGGCGACGGCCGCCAGGGCCTCGGCCGTGGTGGCGTCGGACGGCACCCGGGCGCAGGCCGTGCGCGGCGCGGGCGGACTCTCACCGGAGGGCGCGTCCGCCGCGACGCCGAAGTCCAGGACCAGCGCGACGCGCTTGTCACCGCCGCGGGCCTCGGTGCCCGAGCAGATGGCGGCGAAGCCGGCCGTCCCGCGCGGCTGGGCCGCGTCCTGGGAGTCCTGGCTCACCGCGAACCGGAAGCCCTGCACGTCCCCGTCGGCGGGGCGCGCCGTGGACGGCCCCTGGGTGGCGTACGTCCACTTCCCGCCCTCGCGGTCCCAGAAGGACCAGTAGCGGTACCCGGCCGCCTGCGCCGGGGCGACGCCCGCCGCCAGCAGGAACACGGCGGCCAGCAGCACGGGCAGGACGCGCGGGAGGCGGTGCGTCACGACCGCTGCCCCGCGCCGCCGCGCCCGCGCAGGACCGACCAGGCGACGGCGGCGACCACGAGGACCACGACGACACCGCCGACGATCCACCAGACGGTGTGCGAAGAGCCGCTGCCCTTGTCCGTCTTGTCTGCCCTATCCGCCTTGTCCGTCGGTGCCGTCGTGCCCTGGCCCTTGCCGTCGGCGGCCTGCTGCGGGGCCGGGCCGGTGGCGTTCAGCGCCTTGACCAGGTCGGTGCCGCCGAAGGCGCGCGGGTCGGTGCCGGTGGCGTGCGCGGCGAAGATCAGCTGGGCGTAGGCGGCCGGACCGCTCTGCGCCGCCCAGGTCCCGGCGTTCTTCTCCAGCCACTCCAGCGGCTTGCGGGCCTGCGCGGCGCCGCCCTGCGCGGCCAGCGCCACGACCGTGTCGGCGGTGTTGCCGTAGTCGGGCTGCGGGTCGGCGCCGGGCAGCGCGGAGGTGAGGTGGCCGTCCTTCGCGACGACGCGGGCGAGGTAGGCGGCGCCGCCCGCGGCGGCCCGCTCGGGGGCGGGACCGGCGTCGGAGCAGCGGGCCGCGCCGCCGTCCTTGGCGGCGGACGCGACCAGGCCCTTGCCGAGGATGCCGACGACACCGGCGGCGGTCGCGTCCGCGTTGGCGGCGAGCTTGCCCTGCTTGTCCGGCTGGAAGGCGAAGGCACCCGCGCCGTCGCCCTTGCCGGAGCACGGCAGGGCCAGCTTCAGCAGGGCGTCGTAGGGGGAGTTGCCGTCCTTGAGGACGGACGCGGGCTGGTCACCGGCGGCGGTGAGGGCGCCGACGACGACCGAGGTCGAGTTGGTGTCACTGGCCCCGCCGGGCATATAGCCCCAGCCGCCGTCCTTGTTCTGCACGGACTTCAGCCAGGCCACAGCCTTGCCGGTGACGGCCTCGTGGCCGCCGAGCGCGGTGAGGGCCTGGACGGCGGCGGCCGTGCCGTTGGTGTCCACGGCGGTCTTGGCGTCGCAGGCGCGGGAGGTGTCGGCGCGGAAGGGCGCGAAGCCGCCGCTGGCGCACTGCTGTCCGGCCAGCCAGTCCACGGCCTCGGCGGCGGGCCGTACGCCCGCGGTGTGCTGGGCGAGCAGCGCCAGGGACTGCCGCCAGACGCCGTCGTACTGCGGATCGGTCCTGCCGTACAGCGCCGCCGGGAGCTCGGGCGCGGCGGAGGCGGGCGGGGCGGTGTCGGCGACGGCGGACTGCACCGGGGCACCGATCACGGCGACGGCGACGGCGGCCAGGGCCGCTGCGCTGCGGCGGATGTTCATGATCGGCGGAAGCCTCTCCCTGCGGGGAGCCGGACAGCGCGGGCGACCCCGGCGGCTCGGCTCCGTATCCCTCGACGGTGCCGTGCACCGGCGGACCGCCGGCGCACGCGAGCCGGTCACGCACGGGTCCGGGGCGGTCCGGCTCCCCGCTCCCCGAGCGGGGAGGGGTCACGGTTGCGGGTCAGCGCCGGAATTGCACCGGCTTCCCCCAGGACAGGCGTGAAACGACCGGGCCACTCTACCGGCCCCGTCCGGAGCGGCTGCGGGGCGGCCGCGGGACGGGGCCGTACCGGCGGGGGACCCCGGAGAGACAAAAGACCTACGAGACGGGTTCCCTTCGCCGGTATGGTCCGGATCAGGTGATGGGGGTCGCCGTCCGGTCCGTCCTGCTCGCTGGACCTTCGGCCTCTCAGCCCTACCGTCGACGTCGGCCCCGGCGGATACCGCAGCATCTCGCCCGAGTCGGCTACGCCGGTGGGACTCCCTCACTCGCCTCGCAGGCACTTGTCAGCATAGAACGGCTGCTGTGCGACACAAGGGGCGGAAGGGAAAAATCCTCCCTTTTCTACCACCTTCTTTCTGCTGTCTTCTACTGTCTTCTGCCGTCTTCTACCGTCCGCCGCCGCTCCCGGGGGCGGCCTCCGTCAGATCGATCAGGCGGCACACCGTGTCGATGTCCGCCTTCACCTGCGCGATGGAGGCCCGGCCCGAGAGCCAGGTGATCAGCGCCGAGAGCCAGGTGTGCTCGATGACGCGCACGGCGGAGAGCTGCTCGGGCGTCGGGTCGTCCTGGCCCATCGCGTCCAGGATGATCGCCGTGGTCTGCCGGGAGACCTGGTCGACCTCGGGGCTCACACTGCGGTCGGCGAAGGTCAGCGCGCGCACCATCGCGTCCGCGAGGTCGGGTTCGCTCTGGAGCGCGAAGAACGCCCGCATCAGCGTCTCCGCGACCCGCTCGGCGGCCCGCTCGCCCGCCGGGGGCCGCTTGCGCAGCGTGCCGTGCAGCCGCTCCAACTGGTCCTGCATGGTGGCGACCAGCAGATGCACCTTGGACGGGAAGTAGCGGTAGAGCGTGCCGAGCGCCACCTGGGAGGACTCCGCGACCTCCCGCATCTGCACCGCGTCGTAGCCGCCCCGGCAGGCCAGGCGCGCGCTGGCGCGCAGGATGCGGCGGCGGCGCGCCTCCTGCCGCTCGGTGAGCGGCGGCGCGGCCGGCCGGGAGGTACGGGCTTGCGCGGGCATGGGTCGCACTCCGTGGCAGTCGGTGGGCCGTGGGGCCGGCGGAGCCGGCGGGCCCGGTGGTCGGACAGCGTGACAGGGCGTCCGGCCGGTGTGCGAGGGGGCGGGGCGTTCGCCGGCCGTGGTGCGAATCACCCGGTCCCCCGCTCACAGCGCGGCTACCTGCCGGTAGATTCGGAGCCTCCGGAACGATCAAGTCTGAAACTTGTTCTAGATTAGCGTCCCGGCGTAATCTCGCGGCGGTGCAGTCAGAAGGGGGCCCAGAGTGACCGCTGAGGCCAGTCAGGCAGGGTCCCCGGCGGATCTCGCCGCGGACGGCGGGCGACCGCTCAGGATCGCGCTCCTCACCTACAAGGGGAACCCGTTCTGCGGCGGCCAGGGCGTCTACGTCCGCCATCTCTCGCGCGAACTGGCCCGCCTCGGCCACCGCGTCGAGGTGATCGGCTCCCAGCCCTATCCCGTCCTGGACGAGAACGAGGACTACGCGGGCGCGCTGCGCCTGACCGAGCTGCCCAGCCTCGACCTCTACCGCCAGCCCGACCCCTTCCGCACCCCCGGCCGCGGCGAGTACCGCGACTGGATCGACGCGCTGGAGGTCGCCACCATGTGGACCGGCGGCTTCCCCGAGCCGCTGACGTTCTCCCTGCGCGCCCGCCGCCATCTGCGCGCCCGGCGCGGCGAGTTCGACGTCGTCCACGACAACCAGACCCTCGGCTACGGACTCCTCGGCGACGTCGGCGCCCCGCTGGTCACCACCGTCCACCACCCCATCACCGTGGACCGGCGACTGGAGCTGGACGCGGCGGCCACCCGGCAGCGGCAGTGGTCGGTGCGCCGCTGGTACGCCTTCACCCGGATGCAGAAGCGGGTCGCGCGCCGCCTGCCGTCCGTGCTCACCGTCTCCGGCACCTCCCGGCAGGAGATCGTCGACCACCTCGGCGTCCGCCCCGACCGCATCCACGTGGTGCACATCGGCGCCGACACCGGCCTGTTCTCGCCCGACCCCTCCGTGGCCCGGGTGAGCGGCCGGATCGTCACCACCTCCAGCGCCGACGTGCCGCTCAAGGGCCTGGTCTTCCTGGTGGAGGCGCTGGCCAAGGTCCGCGCCGAGCACCCCGGCGCCCATCTGGTCGTCGTCGGCAAGCGGCCGTCCGAGGGCCCGGTCGCGCGGGCCGTGGAGCGCTACGGCCTCCAGGACGCCGTCGAGTTCGTCAAGGGCATCTCCGACGCCGAACTGGTCGACCTGGTCCGCTCGGCCGAGGTCGCCTGCGTGCCCTCGCTCTACGAGGGCTTCTCGCTGCCCGCCGCCGAGGCCATGGCCACCGGGACCCCGCTGCTGGC
Organism: Streptomyces sp. SAT1; assembly: GCF_001654495.1. Classification (GTDB taxonomy): domain Bacteria; phylum Actinomycetota; class Actinomycetes; order Streptomycetales; family Streptomycetaceae; genus Streptomyces; species Streptomyces andamanensis. The sequence continues at coordinate 2,057,515 of NZ_CP015849.1, read as the reverse complement.
CACGACCGGCGGCGCGATCCCCGAGGTGGCGGGCCGGGACGGCGAGACCTGCCTCGCCGTGCCGCCGGGCGACGCGGAGGCCCTGGCCGCCGGGCTGGTCCGGCTGCTGGGCGACCCCGGCCTGCGGACGCGGCTCGGCGCCGCCGGACGCGAGCGCGTGCTGCGGCACTTCACCTGGGCCCGTGCCGCAGAGGGCACCGTCGCCCGCTACCGCGAGGCCATCGCGGACTCCGCCCGCCCCGCGGGAGCGGCCGCGCGCCGCCGCCCCGCACCGGCGGCCGCCGCGCCCGCGGCGGACGGGCCCGCGGCGGACGGGCCCGCGCCGGGCTCACCCGCCGCGACCGCACCCTCCGCACCCGCCGCGACCGCAGCCGCACCAGCCGCAGAAGCAGCAGACGCATACGAAAGCAGGGCAACGTGCTGACCGTCGACTTCTCCCGGTTCCCGCTCGCCCCGGGCGACCGCGTCCTCGACCTCGGCTGCGGCGCCGGACGGCACGCGTTCGAGTGCTACCGGCGCGGCGCGCAGGTGGTGGCCCTCGACCAGAGCGCCGAGGAGATCCGCGAGGTCGCCAAGTGGTTCGCGGCGATGAAGGAGGCCGGCGAGGCGCCCGCCGGGGCCACCGCCACCGCCATGCGGGGCGATGCCCTCGCGCTGCCCTTCCCCGACGAGTCCTTCGACGTCGTCATCATCTCCGAGGTGATGGAGCACATCCACGACGACAAGGGCGTCCTCGCCGAGATGGTGCGCGTCCTGCGGCCGGGCGGCCGGATCGCGGTCACCGTGCCGCGCTACGGCCCCGAGAAGGTCTGCTGGACCCTGTCCGACGCCTACCACGAGGTCGAGGGCGGCCACATCCGCATCTACAAGGCGGACGAACTGCTCGGCAAGATCCGCGAGGCCGGGCTCAAGCCGTACGGCACGCACCACGCGCACGCCCTGCACTCGCCGTACTGGTGGCTCAAGTGCGCCTTCGGCGTCGACAACGACCAGGTGCTCCCGGTGAAGGCGTACCACAAGCTGCTGGTCTGGGACATCATGAAGAAGCCGCTGGCCACCCGGGTCGCCGAGCAGGCGCTGAACCCGCTGATCGGCAAGAGCTTCGTGGCGTACGCGACCAAGCCCCACCTGCCCCGGGCGGACGCCAAGTGACCACGCCCCGGACAGAACACCTCGTCCTGCCCGGGGTCCTCACCGCCGGGCAGGCCGCCGCCACCGTGGCCGGGCTCCTCGCCGTACAGCGGGAGGACGGCGCCATCCCGTGGTTCCGCGGCCACCACCTCGACCCGTGGGACCACACCGAGGCCGCCATGGCGCTGGACGCGGCGGGCGAGCACGAAGCCGCCGCGCGGGCCTACGACTGGCTGGCCCGCCACCAGCTCCCCGACGGCTCCTGGTACGCCGCCTACGCGGACGGCGCCCACGACGACGTCACCGGCCGCCACCGGGAGACCAACTTCGTCGCCTACGTGGCCGTCGGCGTCTGGCACCACTACCTGTCCACCGGCGACGACACCTTCCTGGACCGCATGTGGCCCGTGGTGTACGCGGCCGTCGAGTTCGTGCTGCGCCTCCAGCAGCCGGGCGGCCAGATCGGCTGGAAGCGCGACGACGACGGAACGGCCACCGCGGACGCGCTGCTGACCGGCTCCGCCTCCGTCCACCACGCGCTGTGCTGCGCGCTCGCCATCGCCGAGCAGCGCGAAGAGCCGCAGCCCGACTGGGAGTTGGCGGCCGGTGCGCTGCGGCACGCGATCCGCAGGCACCCGGAGCGGTTCCTGGACAAGGACCGCTACTCGATGGACTGGTACTACCCGGTGCTGGGCGGCGCGGTCACCGGCGCCGAGGCCAAGGCGCGCATCGAGGCCGGCTGGGACCGCTTCGTGGTGCCCGGCCTCGGCGTGCGCTGCGTGGTGCCCAACCCGTGGGTGACCGGCGGCGAGTCGGCCGAACTCGCCCTCACCCTGTGGGCGGTGGGCGAGTCCGACCGCGCGCTCGACGTCCTCCAGTCCATCCAGCACCTGCGCGACGCGGACAGCGGCCTGTACTGGACCGGCTACGTCTTCGAGGACGACGCCATATGGCCGCGCGAACTGACCACCTGGACGGCCGGTTCGCTGCTCCTCGCGGTCGCCGCGCTCGGCGGCCACGAGCCCACCTGCACGGTCTTCGCGCAGGACGGCCCGCCCCGGGGGCTGGAGCCCGACTGCTGCGGCTGACGCGCCCGGCGGGCCGCCAACCGCCGGCGTCAGCCGCGGTGCAGCCGGTTGGCCACGGCGTGGCCGACGAACAGGTACACGACCGCGGCCAGACCGTAGCCCGCGACCACCCGGGCCCACGCCTCGTCGAAGGTGAACAGGTCACGCGACCAGCCGGCGAGCCAGTCGGCCGCTCCATGGATGAACCGCACCAGGTCGTTGGCCCGGTTCGCGTCCAGCAGGTACATCAGGATCCACAGTCCGAGGATGACGGCCATGATGTCGGCGACCACCGCGATGACCGTCCCGGCGGAGCCGGAACCCGTGCGATATCGAGGGGACATGTACGGGCGTCTGGCCGCGCGCGGCCGCTTGAAACCTCCCGTGCGCACACATCGTCACGCCGGACGCACCCTGCGTGCCGTGTTTCGCCGGGTATGACGTGTTTCATCGGGTATGCCGTGGTTCACACGGACCTCTGGAGTATCCGAGACCCGGAGCAACACCTTTCGGAGGACACCGTGCCCGTACCGATACGGCGCCTCGCCGTGGCGCTCACCCTCTGCTGCGCCCTGCTCGCCGGCTCCACCCCCGCGTGGGCGGCGAGCCAGGGCGACGGACGGCAGACCGTCCCCAGCGTCGCGGTCGCCGCACCCACGCCCAGCCCGAGCACCTCCGCCGAGCGGCAGAAGTTCGCCAAGACCCGGTTCGTGGCGAACGCGGGCCTCGCGGCCGGCGCGACCTACCAGTGGATCGTGAAACCGTACAAGGAAGGCAAGTTCAAGAAGGGCGCCAAGCACCGCAGGACGACGCTCCTCAAGGCGGCCCTGGCCGGTGCCTTCACCTACAACCGGCTGAAGGCGGCCGAGCGCAACGCCAAGGGCGACCCGACCCTCTCCAAGGCGCTGGCCCCGCTGGAGTCGGCCGTGGCCGGGCTCAAGGACCTCCCGGCCAAGCTCCGCAAGGGCGACGGCTCGGCCGCCAGCAGCTTCAACGACACCATCAACAAGGTGAAGGACGCGGGCAAGAGCGCGGGCGCGCCCGTCAAGGACAAGGTGCCCACGCCGTCCGAGCTGCGGCAGGGCGCCAAGTCCGGCTCCTGAGCCGCCCGTACGCTCGCGCGCGACGGTCGCGCGAACGGCGACGGCCCCCCGCCGGGAGTCTTCCGGGCGGGGGGCCGTACGGCCATGGAGCCATGGGGCCGTGAAGCCGTGGAGAGCGGCGGCGCGGGATCAGCCGCGCTGGATGTTCGAGGTGTCCTGGAGGACACCGCGGCGGCCGTCCTGCATCTCGGTCAGCAGGCCCTGGCCGCGCTGCTCGACGGCCAGGTACCAGACGCCCGGCGCCAGTTCGGCGATCGGCGCGGACGAACCGTCCTCGCCGAACAGCGGACGCGGCGCGGGCACCGCGAACCAGAACGGCGAGAAGGCCGGCGTCTGCTGACCGGCGGCCGCCGGGGCGGGGGCGGGCTGGCCCGGCTGCGGCTGCCCGCCGAAGGACTGACCGCCCTGCGGCTGCGCGCCGTACGGCTGCGGCTGGGCGCCCGGGTAGCCGTAACCGGCCTGCGGCTGCCCGCCGTACGGGCCCGCGGCGACCGGCTTGGGCGCCGAGACCAGCGGCGCCTGGAGCGCCGGGACCAGCGGGGTGGCGATCACCGCGCCCGCCATGACCAGGGACGCGATGAAGCCGAGGATCAGGCCCGCGCCCGCGCCGACCGTGCTCGGCGTGTCCACCAGGTCCCAGAACAGGATCCACGCCACGAGCACCGTGAACCCCGCGCCGACCGTGCCCAGTTCCAGACCGGCCACCTTGCGGGGCTGGGGCAGGCAGCGCTGCACGACGACCAGGACCGCACCGATCACCCCGCCCATGTAGATGCCGAGCCCCAGACCGAGCCCGTCCCAGGCATTGGTGCCGAGGTAGTTGTCGTACGTGTGGAGGAACGACGCGATGAACAGCAACACCGCTGCTCCGATCACCACGCCGTCGCCCCGAGTGAGGGAGCGGATATTCACTTCAGGTCCTTCAGTCGTCTTGTCGCGGGTCAGAGGCGTCGCTTCGGCAGGCCGCCGGTACCGGGTCCTGGGGTGAAGCGCGGGGGTGGCCCCTCATCGTACGGGTGACACTATCGTTCGTCCGGCGCGCCTGTCCGCCGGGAACGGGGTGCGGATCACGACCCGCGCAGGAAACTCACGATTCCCTCAGACAACCCCTCCGCCGCCTTCTGCCGCCAGCTTCCGCTGGTCAGCAGGGCCGCGTCGGTGCGGTCGCGCATATTGCCGCACTCGATGAACACCTTGGGAACCGTTGACAGATTGAGACCCCCGAGGTCCTTCCGCGTGACGAGTCCGGTGCCGCCGCCGAGGTAGTTGGACGGCGGTTCGCCGGTGCTCCGCCGGAAGCCGTCCGCGACGTGTTCCCCCAGGTCCCTGGAGGCGGCCGCGATCGGGCGGGTGTCGGCGGCGCCGGCGTGCACGGCCGCCGGGAGGATCACGTGGAAGCCGCGGTCGCCGGGGGCGGCGCCGTCGGCGTGGACCGAGATCGCCGCGTCCGCGTGCGCGCTGTTGCCGATCCGGGCGCGCTCGTCCACGCACGGCCCCCAGTCCGGGGAGCCGTCGTCGTGGGTCAGCTTCACCGTGACGCCCTGCCGCTGGAGCAGCGTGCGCAGCCGGTGCGCCACGTCCAGCGTGAACCGCGCCTCGGCGTAGCCGTCGTTCGTGGACGTGCCCGTGGTGTCGCACTCCTTGCGGTCGGTGCCGATGTCCACCGGGCGGGCGATCTGCGACGTGTGGCGGAAGTTGCCGGGATTGTGGCCCGGGTCGATGACGACGACCTTGCCCGCGAGGCTGCCCGCGCCGGACCCCTTGCCGTCACCGGAGGACGGGCCGGGGGAGCCGGGCGACAGCGTCCCGGGGCCGCCGGACGGCGCACCCGGGGCGGAGACGGCGGGGGAGGCGGGAGAGGTGGGAGAGGCGGCGGAGCCGTCATCCGGCGCGCCCACCGCCTCGTACCCGAGCCAGCCCAGCAGCCCGCCGCACACCAGCGCGGTGAGCAGCACGACGGGCGTACGGCGCGAACGGCCGGGGCGCCCGGGGGCTCGGGGCGGTCCGGGTGCGGGCTCCGGGGGCCTGGGTCTGAGTACGACACGGCTGCGACTCTAACCGCGCGCCGGGGCGCTCGCGCCGGTCCGCCGCAGGACGCGCAGCGAGCCCGTCGCCGACACCTCGGTGAACTCCCCGGACTCCAGCGCCCGCAGATACACGCGGTACGGCGCCTGCCCGGTGAACTCGTCCTCGGGCTCCGGGAACACGTCGTGGATGACGAGCAGCCCGCCCGCCGCCAGGTGCGGGGCCCAGCCCGCGTAGTCGGCACCGGCGTGCTCGTCGGTGTGCCCGCCGTCGACGAAGACCAGCCCGAGCGGGGTGTTCCACAGCGCGGCGATCTGCGGCGAGCGGCCGACGAGCGCCACCACGTGCTCCTCCAGACCGGCCCGGTGCAGCGTGCGCCGGAACGCGGGCAGCGTGTCCATCAGGCCGAGCTCCGGGTCGACCGTCTCCGGGTCGTGGTAGTCCCAGCCGGGCTGCTGCTCCTCGCTGCCCCGGTGGTGGTCGACGGTGAGCGCGGTGACTCCCGCCTGCCGCGCCGCGTCGGCGAGCAGCACCGTGGAGCGCCCGCAGTACGTGCCGACCTCCAGCAGCGGCAGCCCGAGCCGCCCCGCGTCCGCCGCCGCCGCGTAGAGCGCCAGCCCCTCGTCCGTGGGCATGAACCCCTTCGCGGCCTCGAACGCGGCCAGGATGTCGGGCTTCGGTACCGCGGTCATGCGGCGGGTCCTTCCGGTCGTACGTACGGCGTGCCGGGCGCCCATGCTGCCGCACCCGCTGCCGGGCGGGCGACAGCGGGTGCGGTGGGGTGCGTGCGGCGGGCGGCCCAGGCGGTGGGCGGGCGGCTCAGGCGGTCCCGGCCGGACGGTACCGGCGGCCGGGACGTCAGGCGCTGACCGTCTCGCCCGGCAGGGCCAGGTCGAGGTCGACCGGGCGGTCGTCGCCGGTGTGGGTGGCCGAGGCCGCGTGCGGGCCGTGGCCGGTGGCGCGGGCGGCCAGGACGTACGGTCCCCGGACCGGGACCGCGAGGGCGTAGCTGCCGTCGGCCGAGGAGAGGGTGGCGCCGGCCTGGCGGCCGTGCCGGTCGATCAGCGTGACCTTGGCGCGGGCGACCGGGGCGCCGGCGGCGTCCAGGACCCGGCCGCGGAAGCCGCCCAGCATCTCCTGCGCGCGGGCCAGGTTCGCGTCCTCCTCGCTGCTGGCGCGCAGCTGCGGGGCGGTGGAGCGGGCGGGCCGGGGCAGGCACAGGGCGAGTACCAGGCCGACGGCGACGGCGCCGGTGGCGATCAGGAAGGAGACGCGGAAGCCGTGCATGGTGGGCACGGCCACGCCGTTCACCTGGTGGGCGGTGTTGGCCAGCACCATGCCGATCACGGCGCTGGAGACCGAGGTGCCGATGGAGCGCATCAGCGTGTTCAGGCCGTTGGCCGCGCCGGTCTCGGCGGCCGGGACCGCGCCGACGATCAGCGCGGGCAGCGAGGAGTAGGCGAGGCCGATGCCGGCGCCCAGCATCACCGAGGTGAGCACCGTCTGCCAGGCCGCGTCCATCAGGCCGAGGCCGCCGCCGTAGCCGATCGCGATGATCATCAGGCCGATGACCAGGGTGGTCCGAGGGCCGTAGCGGGCGGAGAGCCGGGCGTAGACGGGCGCGGTGAACATCATCGTCAGACCGAGCGGGGCCACACACAGACCCGCGACGACCATCGACCGGCCGAGGCCGTAGCCGGTGGCGGTGGGGAGCTGGAGCAGCTGCGGCAGGACCAGGGAGACGACGTAGAAGGCGACGCCGACCATGATCGAGGCGAGGTTGGTGAGCAGCACCTCGCGGCGGGCGGTGGTGCGCAGGTCGACCAGCGGGGCCTTGCTGCGCAGCTCCATCAGGCCCCACAGCAGCAGGACGACGACGGCGGCGGCGAACAGGCCGAGCGTGGTGGGCGAGGACCAGCCCCAGTCGCTGCCCTTGGTGATCGGCAGCAGGAACAGCACCAGTCCGGCGGACAGGCCGAGCGCGCCCGGCAGGTCGAAGGAGCCCGCGGCGCGCATCGGCGACTCGGGGACGGTCAGCAGGGTGAGCACGATGGCGAGGACACCGAGTCCGGCGGCGCCGTAGAAGAGGGCGTGCCAGTCGGTGTGCTGGGCGACGAGGGCCGCGGCGGGCAGCGCGAGGCCGCCGCCGACGCCGATGGAGGAACTCATCAGCGCCATCGAGGAGCCGAGCTTCTCGCGCGGCAGCATGTCGCGCATCAGGCCGATGCCGAGCGGGATCGCGCCCATGGCGAAGCCCTGGAGCGTACGGCCCACGATCATGGCGAGCAACGCACTTGTGAAGGCGCTGACCAGCGCGCCCGCGACCATGACCGTGAGGCTGGCTATCAGCATCCGGCGCTTGCCGTAGAGGTCGCCGAGGCGGCCCATGATCGGCGTGGCCACGGCGCCGGAGAGGAGGGTGGAGGTCAGGACCCAGGTGGCGTTGCTGGGGGTGGTGTCCAGCAGCAGCGGCAGGTCCTTGATGACCGGGACGAGCAGGGTCTGCATCACCGCGACAACGATGCCCGCGAAGGCGAGCACCGGGACGACGGCCCCGCTCGCGCTCCGGGAGGGCCGGTTGGTCGTCGTGAGCGTCATTGAGGGCGGCCTCCAGGCCTTGAGAACGAAGGTTCGGTGATCATCCGTACGGGATAAGTGCCGGGTAAACCTCGTTCGCCGGGGCACCTATTCCGATGCTTCGGCGTACTAACGAATTCTTGACCGTTCCGAAAGAATCTGACTAGGAGTCAGGCATGATCCGGTCGCAACGAGGCAGAGCGGGACGGGGGCGCGCGGACCGGAGGGGCTAGGCGGACTAGGCCGAGAGGACCAGGTGAAGGCGGCCCGAAATCCCGATGCAAGGGGCACCGGCCGCTTGAGACCATGACAACCATGCTCAAAGCCGCCGGTCGCACCGCGACCACCCGCAGCCGTGTCCCGGCTTCACCCACCTGGCTCGTCGTCGCCCTCGCCTGTGCCGGACAGTTCCTGGTCGTCCTGGACGTGTCCGTCGTCAACGTCGCCCTCCCCTCGATGCGCGCCGACCTCGGGCTCAGCGGCCCGGGACTGCAATGGGTGGTGAACGCCTACGCCATCGCCTTCGCCGGGTTCATGCTGCTCGGCGGCCGGGCCGGCGACCTCTACGGCCGCAAGCGCATGTTCCTGGTCGGCCTCGGCCTGTTCACGCTGGCCTCGCTCGGCGGCGGCCTCGCCCAGGAGGGCTGGCAACTGCTGCTGGCCCGCGCCGTGCAGGGGCTCGGCGCCGCCGTGCTCGCCCCCTCCACCCTGACCCTGCTCACCGCCGCCGTCCCCGAGGGCGCCGCCCGCGCGCGGGCGATAGCCACCTGGACGGCGGTCGGCGCGGGCGGCGGCGCGGCGGGCGGCCTGGTCGGCGGGATCCTGGTGCAGGGCCTGTCCTGGCGGTGGGTGCTGCTGATCAACGTGCCGGTCGGCGCGGTGGTGCTGGCCGCCTCGGTGCGCCGGCTGGTGGAGAGCCGGGCCGGTGAGCGCAGGCGCCTGGACCTGCCGGGCGCACTGCTGGTGACCGCCGGGCTCGCCGTCCTGGCGTACGGCATCTCGCAGACCGAGGCCGAGGGCTGGACCGCGGCGGCCACCCTGGTCCCGCTGCTCGCCGGGCTCGTCCTCATCGCCGCCTTCCTCGCCGTGGAGGCACGCACCGCCGCCCCGCTGATGCCGCTCGGCCTGCTGCGGGTGCGCTCGGTGGCGTCCGCGAACGCGGCGATGCTGATCTGCGGCTCGGCGATGTTCTGCATGTGGTTCTTCATGACGCTGTACGCGCAGAACGTGCTCGGCTACTCCCCGCTGGACGCCGGACTCGCCCTGGTCCCCAGCTCCCTCGCCGTCGTCCTCGGCTCCAAGATCGCACCGCGCCTGATGCGGGCGGCGGGCGCGCGCAACGTCGCCGTGCTCGGCACCCTGGTGTCGGCCGCCGGCTTCGGCTGGCAGTCCCTGATGAAGGCGGACAGCGGCTATCTGACGTCGATCATGTTCCCCGGCATCCTGATGATGCTGGGCGCGGGCCTGGCCGGCACCCCGCTCGCCGCCCTGGCCACCTCCGGCGCCGCCCCCGGCGACGCCGGACTCGTCTCCGGCCTCATCAACACCTCCCGCACGATGGGCGGTTCCCTCGGCCTCGCCGTCATGTCCACCCTCGCCGCCGCCCGCACCGCCGGCCGCACCACCCCCGCCGCCCTCACCGACGGCTACGCCCTCGTCTTCCGCACCGGCACCGCCGTCGTCCTGGCCGGCGCCCTGCTGATGGCGGTGTGGCTGCCCCGGGGGGTGGGGGGCGGGGAGCGGCGGGCCTAGGGACTGCCCGGGGCGCGCCGGGCCGTGAAAACTGCCCCCGGCCCGGCGGGCGGCGGTGCCTTCCGGGGCCGCGGCGCCACCCGGCGCACGGCTTCCGCCGGGTGCCGGGGTGATCCCCCTGCCTCGCCCGTACCAGCCCGGCGGTGCCCCGCACAGGGCTCCTGGAGGACCCCGGAGGGCCGCGCCTGACCTGGGCTTTCGGTGAGTACGGCACTACCGTCGGGGCACCGGGAACGGGCCCGGGGCAGGGCCCGCCCGAAGGCCCTGGGAGGGGAAGCGCATGGACCGGGACATCCGCACCGTGGACGACGTGCTCCGGCTGCTGGACGGGCTGTTCGCCCCCGGCGCCGACCGCTGGACGGGCGGTGCCGCCGACTGGTGGGACGGCTTCTACGCCGACCGGGACCGGCCGGTGCCGTTCTTCGCCGCCGCCCCCGACGAGAACCTGGTGGAGTGGCTGGACCGGGGGCTGATCGGCGGGCGCCGGGCCCTGGACCTCGGCTGCGGTCCGGGCCGCAACGCCCTGCACCTGGCGGCGCGCGGCTACGCGGTGGACGCCGTGGACCTCTCACCGGCCGCCGTGGACTGGGCGCGGGAACGGGCCCGCGCCGCCGGTTCCGAGGTGCGCTTCCTGTGCGGGGACGCCTTCGCCGCGAGCGGGACCGGCCTCACCGGTCCGTACGACCTCGTCTACGACTCCGGATGCTTCCACCACCTGCCGCCGCACCGCCGGATCAGCTACCTCGCCCTGCTGGACCGGGTCCTCGCCCCCGGCGGCCGGTTCGCCCTCACCTGCTTCGCCGCCGGTGCCATGGGCTGCGAACTGCCCGACGCCGAGCTGTACCGCACCGCCGGGCTGCACGGCGGGCTCGCCTACACGCCGGAGGCGCTGCGCCGGATCTTCTCCGGGCTGACGGAGGTGGAACTGCGCCGGATGCGCGCCGAACCCGACGGGTCGCCGCGCTTCGGGGAGGACTTCCTGTGGACGGCGCTGTTCCGCAGGCAGCCGTCCGGGACCGGGCCCTCGGCCTGAGACCGGGCGGCTTCTACAGCCACCCCTGCTGGCGGGCCTCGCGCATGGCTTCCATGCGGTTGCGGGTGCCGGTCTTGCCGATGGCGGAGGAGAGGTAGTTGCGGACGGTGGACTCGGAGAGGTGGAGTCTGGCGGCGATGTCGGCGACCGTCGCGCCGTCGGCGGACGCCTTGAGGACGTCGCACTCGCGGACGGTGAGGGGGCTGGGGCCCGCGCTGAGGGCCGCCGCGGCGAGGGCCGGGTCGACCACCGTCTGGCCGGCCAGCACCCGCCGGATCGCCGCCGCCAGCTCCTCCACCGGGCCGTCCTTGACGAGGAAGCCGGCCGCGCCCGCCTCCATGGCCCGGCGCAGATAGCCGGGGCGGCCGAAGGTGGTGAGGATCAGCACCTTGCAGCCGGGGGCCCGCTCGCGCAGCTCGGCGGCGGCGTCGAGACCGCTGCGGCCGGGCAGTTCGATGTCCAGGAGCGCCACGTCGGGGCGGTGGGCCAGCGCGGCGTCCACGATGGCGTCCCCGGCCGCCACCTGCGCGACGACCTCCATGTCCTCCTCCAGCCCGAGCAGCAGCGCGAGCGCGCCCCGCATCATCCCCTGGTCCTCGGCGAGAAGGACCCGGGTGCGTTCGGCCGGACGGTGCTCCTGCGGCGTCTCGTTCACGGGGCAAGCGTAGGGACTCCGGGGAGCGGCGGGCGCCGGAACGGTTCTCTCGGGACGGGCCCGCGGTCCCGGGTCAGCATCCGGCCGGGCGCGTGCCCAGGTCCGTGCCGCCCGGGAGTGCCGTGGCCAGGGCCGCGGCGGTCAGTTCCTCGGTGCTGGCGGGGAGTTCGGCGGTGACCGTGAAGCCGCCGCGCGGGGACGGGCCGGTGTGGAGGGAGCCGCCGGCCGCGGCGAGGCGTTCGGTGAGGCCCTTGAGTCCGGTGCCGCCGATGCCGGGGGTGCGGGCCGGGGCCGCGGGGCCCGGGGCGCCGGTGCCGTTGTCGGCGACGGTGAGGCGGACCCGCTCGGCCCCGCCCGTCACCGCGATCTCGCAGCGTCCGGCGCCGCTGTGGCGCACCGCGTTGGTGACCGCCTCGCGCACCACCCAGCCCAGCAGCGCCTCCGTCTGCGGCGTCAGCGGCGGCCCCGAGCGGCGTACGACGGGCTCGATGCCCGCGGCGGTCAGCGCCGAGCGGGCCCGGTCCAGCTCCGTGCTCAGGCTGCCCTCGCGGTAGCCCGTGACCGCCTCGCGGATCTCGGTGAGCGCCTGCCGGCCGACCGACTCGATGTCGCCGACCTGGGCCAGCGCCGCGTCCAGGTCCCGCGGCGCCAGCCGCCGCGCCGCCTCCGACTTCACCACGATCACCGACAGGGTGTGCCCCAGCAGATCGTGCAGATCGCGGGAGAAGCGCATCCGCTCCTCCTCCACGGCGCGCCGGGCCAGCTCCTCCCGGGCGGCCCGCAGCTCCCGCACCGCCTCGCTCAGGCTCAGGATCGCCGCCGTCACCATGGTGGACAGGAACGTCGCGTACGCGATGTTGACCCCGTCCCAGCCCTCCCGGAAGCCCGCGACGAGCCCCGAGAACACCGCCAGCGACAGACCCGCCTTCCCCAGCCAGGGACCGCGCAGGATCGAGCCCGCGGCCAGCCCGAGCAGCGGGAAGAACAGCAGCCAGTTCCCGCCGTAGCCCAGGCCCAGCGCGGTGGTGACCAGCCCCATCAGCCCCAGCGCGGTCCGGGTGGCCCGCGCCGCCCGCCGCTTCTTGTCGAACGCGTTGAAGACGACGTAGACGTACAGCGAGTTGAACGCGAGCAGCCCGAGCACGCCGCCCCAGGCGTGGGGCGTGCGGCCCTGGAAGATGTTGGAGAGCGAGCCGAGACCCATCAGCAGCCACGGCAGCAGCGCGAACCCGCTCGGCGGCGGCCCCGAGTCCTCCGGCACCTCGCCGGCCTTCCGCGCCGCCTTCCACTCGCCCTTGAGCCGCGCCTTGTTGTCCTTCCAGAACCGCCGCGCCTCCCGGGCCTCGCGGACCGCCTCCTGCCAGGACCGCTTGTGGTGGGCGATGCTGAGCGACCAGTGCTCGGCGATGCTGCGCGTCCGGCTCATGTTCCGTTCCCCCGATCAGACGGTTGCCGCGGTGCGGCGGTACGCCAGCACAGCGTACGAACCGAACGCCGCGAGCCAGCCCGCCAGCACGAGGACGGCACCCATGGCCGGAGCATGCCCCTCGGTGACCGCCAGCCCGACCTGGGAGAAGCGGTTGGTGGGCGTGTACGCGGACACCGAACGCAGCCAGTGCGGGAACAGGTCGACCGGGAACCACAGCCCGCCGACCACCGCCAGTCCCAGGTTGCACACCAGGTTCGCCACGGCCGAGGTCTGCGGGGTGTTCAGCCGGTAGCCGTTGCCCAGCCCCAGCAGCGTGAACGGCACCGAGCCCAGCCACAGCAGCAGCGCCGTCAGCGCCCACTGCCACACCGCCAGCCGTACGCCGTTGACCAGGCCACCCGCCAGCAGCACCGCGCAGATCGCGGGCAGCACCGTCACCGCGCCGGTCAGCGCCCGTCCCGTCACCACCTGGCGCGGGGTCATCGGCGTCACCCGCAGCTGCCGCAGCCAGCCCAGCGACCGGTCCTCGGCGACCGCGCCACCCGTGTTCAGCGCCGCGCCGACCGCGCCGTAGGCGGCCATGCCCACCATCGCGGCGGTCCGCCACCCGCCGGTGCCGTCGGTGTTGTCGGTGTTGCCCGTGCCGATGTTGGTGAACAGCAGATACATCATCACCGGCACGGCGACCGAGCCGATCACGAACCCGGTGTCGCGCAGCGTGCGCCGCACTTCGAGGCGCAGGTAGTCCCACATCAGACCGTCTCCTTCCCGAAGGCCCGGCCGGCGGCGCCGGTCAGGGCCAGGAACGCCTCGTCCAGCGAGGCCGGGGCCACCTCAAGGCCGCGTATCGCGCCCAGACCGGCCAGCGCGACCACCGTCGCGTCCGCGTCGTCGGTGCGCAGCCGCGCCCGGTCCCCGTGCACCTCCAGGGACCGCACCCCCGGCAGCAGCTCAAGACCGGCCGTGCCGCGTCCGGCCAGGTCGAACGCGACCAGACCGCCGCCCGCCGCCTGCCGCAGCTCCTCGCCGGTGCCGTCCGCGACGATCCGCCCCCGGTCCAGGACCAGGATCCGGTCGGCGTACGCGTCGGCCTCCTCCAGGTAGTGCGTGGAGAACAGCACCGTGCGCCCGCCGCGCGCATACGCCCGCATCGCCTCCCAGAACGCGTGCCGCGCCTCCACGTCCAGCGCGGCCGTCGGCTCGTCCAGGACCAGCAGCGCCGGATTCCCGGCGAGCGCCATCGCGAACCGCACCCGCTGCGTCTGGCCGCCGGAGAGCCGGTCCACGCGCCGCCCCGCCAGCTCGGCGATCCTGGCCAGCTCCAGCACCCGGGCCAGGGGCAGCGGCTCCGGATAGCGGCGGGCCACGAAGCCCACCAGCTCGCCCACCGTCACCCGGGGCACCGCCCGTGCCTCCTGGAGCATCGCCCCCACGAGACCGGCGCGCACCGCCTGCTCCGGCACCCCGCCGAACAGCTCCACCGCGCCCGCGTCGGGCGCGACAAGACCCAGCAGCAGCGAGATCGCCGTCGACTTGCCCGCGCCGTTGCGGCCCAGCAGCGCCACCGTCTCGCCGCGCCCGATCTCCAGATCCACACCGTCCACGGCGCGCACCGCGCCGTACGTCTTGACCGCCCCCGTGAAGGACACGGCACTTCGTGTCTGTGTCATGGCAGTGACGCTACGGATCCGGGCCCGGCCCCCGGCAGAGGCGCTTGTACGCACTCCGCCACGACGTCCGCCCTGCCCCGGGCAGGACAAATGTCCCGCCCCGCCACGCTGACGTATCGTCAGGAAATGTGCCCGCCCGGCGCACCGGGTGTACAGAGGAGCCCATGCCCCTCGACGCAGCCCGCGCCCTCGCGGCCGGACCCCGCACCCGTGAGATCTCCTGGACCGACCGGGACGTACGCCTCTACCACCTCGCCCTCGGCGCGGGCGTCCCCGCGACCGACCCGCGCGAGCTGCGCTACACCCTGGAGACCCGGCTGCACGTCCTGCCCAGCTTCGCCACGGTGGCGGGCGGCCGGCCGCCCGGTGTGATCGACGCGCTGTCCGTGCCCGGCGTCGACGTCGACCTCGCCCGCGTCCTGCACGGCGGGCAGGCGCTGACCGTGCACCGCCCGCTCCCCGTCGCGGGCACCGCCACCGCCACCAGCCGGATCACCGCCGTGCACGACAAGGGGACGGCGGCCGTCCTCGTCCTGCGCACCGACGCCGTCGACGCGGACGGGCCGCTGTGGACCGAGGAGGCGCGGATCTTCGTGCGCGGCGCGGGCGGCTGGGGCGGCGACCGCGGCCCCTCCGCGCGCGCCGAGGCACCCACCGGCGACCCGGACCGCACCGTGGAGCGGCCGGTGCGCGAGGACCAGGCGCTCCTCTACCGGCTGACCGGCGACGCCAACCCGCTGCACGCCGACCCGGACTTCGCGCGGGCCGCCGGTTTCGACCGGCCGATCCTGCACGGGCTGTGCACCTACGGCATGGCCCTCAAGGCGGTCGTCGACACACTCCTCGACGGCGACGCGGCACGCGTGCGCTCCTGCGCCACACGGTTCGCCGGGGTGGTGCACCCGGGCGAGACGCTGCGGATCCGCATGTGGCGGCCGGGGCCGGGGCCGGGGCCGGGGCCTGGGCCGGGCACGGTCCGGGTGGCGGTGGGCGCCGTCGAGCGCGGTGACGCGCCGGTGCTGGCGGAGATGACCGTGGGCCTGGGCCTGGGCCGGCGCTGAGGCCGCCGGGACGCGGAACGGCCCCGCCCTCCGGTGCTTCCGTTCGGAGGGCGGGGCCGCGCTGTGCTCCCCGTGCTGTTCGGGCCGCTGTCAGGCCGCCACTTCGGCCTGCTCCCCGGCCGGCTTGCGGTGCCGTCCGGCGGGAGCCGTCTCACCGTCGTGGGAGGAGATCTGGCCGCGGTGCCTGCCGTGGCCCTCGGGCTCCTGGACGTCGGTCGGACGCGGCTGGGTCGTGCTGGCGTCGGTCATCGGAAAAACTCACCCCGTCAACATCATCTTTCGTACAGCCGGGCGAGTTTAACCGGCACACCTCGGGCGAAATCCAGGCGGCCACGCCAACCGGCACGATTCCGTTACCTGCTCGCCATACGTCCCGTGACCGGCCCTGTCATCCGGCCGGTACGCGCGGCTTGTTGAAGGGTGACGGGGCGGGGAACGACGGGTGACGGAGGGTCGGATTCCGCCGGTTCCGCCGCCGGACCAGCCGCCGGTTCCGCCGCCGGTTCCGTCTCCGGACAAGCGGCCGCTTCCGCCGCCGGTTCGGCTGTTTCGGCCGGTGCGGGCTGCGGTCCCGGGGCCCGCGCGGGGGCCGGGGCGAGGTCCGGTGCGGGGTGCGGGGAGCGGCCGGGCGCGAGAAGCCGGAAGGCGGCCGGGACGAGGAAACCGGGGGAGGAGTGGGTGGGTTGGGGACCGGCGGGGGTGCCGGGGCCTCCGGTGCCAGGGGCGCGGGGGGAGGCGTGCGCGGGCGCGGGGGCGGCCGGGGCGTCCGGCCGGGGGGACGCCGCTGCGGCGGGACGCGGGTGAGGCCGGGCGGGACTCCGGCGGGGCCCGGCGCCGGGCCCTCCGTACGGCCTCTCGCCCTGGCGGGGTCCCGTGAGCGGCCCCTCGCCGGGCAGTCCCTGCGGCCGCGGTGCCTGCTGCCCGTACGGCATCGGGCCCGGCGGGGCGTACGGCCCCGGGCGCGGACCGGGCTGGGGGTACGGCCGCGCGACCGGCTGCTCCTGGAGCCCCGCGCCGGGCGGCCCCCCGTAGGGCCCGTACGGCCTGACGCGAGGTCTCCCCGCACCGGCCCCGCCGTCCGGTGCCGCGCCCGGCCGGACCGCCGGTACCGCCAGCTCCGCGCCCGGCCCTGCGCCCGGCCCCGTGTCCGGTCCTGCGCCTGGCCCCGTGCATGGTCCTGCGCCCGGTCCCGTGCATGGTCCTGCGCCCGGTCCCGTGCCTGGTCCTGCGCCTGGTCCTGCGCCCGGTCCCGTGCCTGGTCCTGCGCCCGGTCCCGTGCCTGGTACTGCGCCCGGTCCCGTGCCTGGTCCTGCGCCCGGTCCCGTGCCCGGCCCCACGCCCGGCCCGCCGTCCGGCGCACCGGCCGGCGACGGCAGCGCCAGAGCCCGCCGGACCGGTACCCAGCGGGGCGCGCGGACCGCCGGAAGCGCCGCCCGGGGGCTGCCCGCCTCGCGCCCCGGGTCCCGGCCCGGCGCCGTCCACCGGGCCACCCCGCACGGCACCGCGCCCGTGCTGAACGGCAGCCGCAGGGCGCCGTCGCCGGTCCAGACCCCGGCGCCGGGCAGCCACCCCTCGGGCGCGGGCAGATGGCGTACGCGCCGCTCGGCGGGCCGCCACACGCCGATCCAGCTGCCGTACGCGCCCTCGTAGCGCAGCGCCACCGCGCACTGCTCCGGGGTCAGCACCTGGCCCGCCTGGACCGCGAACGGCGTCACCGCGCAGTCCGGCACCTCCAGGCCGCTCGGGAAGCGCACCGGCAGGGTGCTGCCGAGCACGCCCCAGCCCAGCCGGGCCCGCCCGGGGGAGGGGGCGTCCGAGCGGATCAGCAGCAGCCCGCTGTCGGGGTCGGCGAGCAGCAGCCGGTCGTCGCTGTGCGGGGCGATCTGGAGCAGCGGGGTCACCTCGCCGCCGACGAGGTCCACCACGACCGTCTTGGTGCGCCCGCCGTCCCACCGGTCCAGGGCCAGCAGCCGCCCGGAGCGGTCCAGCCAGACCCCGCCCGAGCAGCGGCCGGGCACCTCGGCCAGCAGCTCGGGGCCGATACCGGCGCCCGCCACCAGCCACACCGCCGAGGTGAGCGGGCCCACGGCGAGGGCGTACGCCCGCTCGCCGCCGGGCGCGCAGGGCAGCAGCCGCAGCCGGGTGCGGTCGGGGCACTCGACCGCGCCCAGGGACAGCTCGCCGGTGCCGGAGCCCGCCGGGTAGAGCAGCGAGAAGGTGTGCCGGCCGGCCACCAGCCGCCGTACCAGGACCCGGCCGTCGCCCATCGGCTGCACCTCGGTCCCGGGCTCCTCGGGCCGTTCGGCGGGCAGCGGCACGGCGTACGGCTCGGGACCGTCCAGCGTCCAGCGCTCCGGATACCAGGAGCCGCCACCGCGGGTGAGCCGGGCCGCGTAGGCGCCGTCCACCGTGATCGCGCAGGGCGCCGCGGGCGTCGCGCCGTCCTCGGCGGCCGCTCGCGGCGGGGCTGGGGCGCCCTCCTGTTCACGTGCGGCCGAGGGCCCCGGAGAGGCACAGACTGTCATTATTCGGTCACCTCCTGCGAGGACGCTAGTTTTCGTACGCACAGGCGGTGGCCCGGCGGGCGGAGGCTTCACACATACGGGTGGCCCAGGAACGATTCGCCGGAGAAAAGCGGAACGTTTGTGCTGGCGGAAAACGAAACCTCTGTGCGAAGGCACCACCGGACGAGTCCGGCGCCGGGACGGCCGTCCCCGGGCGACGGCACCGGTTCAGCCGCGCCGAACACCCAGGTAGCCTTGCACCCGTGCCCCGTCTGTCTGAAGTCATCGCCGCGCTGGAAGCCCTGTGGCCGCCCGAGCGGGCCGAGTCCTGGGACGCGGTCGGCACCGTCGCCGGTGACCCGGACCAGCAGGTCGGCCGGGTCCTGTTCGCCGTCGACCCGGTCCGCGAGACCGTCGACGAGGCGGTGCGGCTCGGCGCCGACCTGCTCGTCACCCACCACCCGCTCTATCTGCGCGGTACGACGACGGTGGCGGCCTCCACCTTCAAGGGCCGCGTCGTGCACACCCTCATCAAGAACGACATCGCCCTGCACGTCGCCCACACCAACGCGGACACCGCCGACCCGGGCGTCAGCGACGCGCTCGCCGGAGCGCTGGACCTCCGGGTCCTACGGCCCCTCGTCCCGGACCCGGACGACCCGGCGGGCCGCCGCGGTCTGGGCCGCGTCTGCGCGCTCGACCACCCGCTGACCCTGCGCGAACTGGCCGCACGCGCCGCCGCGCGGCTGCCCGCGACCGCGCAGGGCATCCGCGTCGCCGGCGATCCGGAGCAGCAGGTGCGCACGGTCGCCGTGAGCGGCGGCAGCGGCGACAGTCTCTTCGACGCCGTGCGCGCCGCGGGCGTGGACGCGTTCCTCACCGCGGACCTGCGCCACCACCCGGCCTCCGAGGCCCGCGCGCACAGCCCCCTCGCGCTGCTCGACGCGGCGCACTGGGCCACCGAGTGGCCCTGGTGCGAGCTGGCCGCCGCCCAGCTCGACGAGATCTCCGACCGGCACGGATGGGACCTGCGGGTCCATGTCTCCACGACGGTCACCGATCCCTGGACCGCCCACGCGGCGTCCACCACCACCGACAACTAGACACCCCATGGGAGCCCCCAACTGAACGCCGCGCCCGCCGACCAGATCCGACTCCTCGACGTCCAGGCCCTCGACGTCCGCCTCCAGCAGCTCGCGCACCGGCGCCGGTCGCTGCCCGAGCACGCCGAGATCGACGCGCTCGGCAAGGACCTCACCCAGCTGCGCGACCTGCTCGTGGCCGCGCAGACCGAGGAGAGCGACTGCGCCCGCGAGCAGACCAAGGCCGAGCAGGACGTCGACCAGGTGCGCACCCGCGCCACCCGCGACCAGCAGCGCCTGGACTCCGGCGCGGTCACCTCCCCGAAGGACCTGGAGAGCCTCCAGCGCGAGATCGCCTCGCTCGCCAAGCGCCAGGGCGATCTGGAGGACGTCGTCCTGGAGGTCATGGAGCGCCGCGAGTCCGCGCAGGAGCGGGTCGCCGAACTGACCGAGCGGGTCTCCTCCGTCCAGGCCAAGGCCGACGACGCCACCGCCCGCCGCGACGCCGCCTACGAGGAACTGGACGGCGAGGCCGCCTCGGTGACCAAGGAGCGCGAGGTCGTCGCCGCCTCCGTACCCGCCGACCTGCTCAAGCTGTACGACAAGCTGCGCGAGCAGCAGGGCGGCATCGGCGCGGCCAAGCTGTACCAGCGCACCTGCCAGGGCTGCCGCCAGGAGCTCGCCATCACCGAGCTGAACGAGATCCGCGGCGCCGCCGCCGACACGGTCGTGCGCTGCGAGAACTGCCGCCGCATCCTGGTGCGCACCGCCGAGTCCGGTCTGTAGCGCGGCGGGATCCCGGAGGGCTGAGGAAAGGGCTTCGCGCGTGCGGGAGTTCATCGTCGAGGCGGACGGCGGGTCGCGGGGCAACCCGGGGCCCGCGGGCTACGGCGCGGTGGTGTTCGACGCGTCCGACGGCCAGCCCCTCGCGGAGGCCGCCGAGTACCTGGGCACCGTCACCAACAACGTCGCCGAGTACCGGGGCCTGCTGGCCGGGCTGCGCGCCGCGCACGCCCTGGACCCGGGGGCGGCGGTGCACGTGCGGATGGACTCCAAGCTCGTGGTCGAGCAGATGTCGGGGCGCTGGCGGATCAAGCATCCCGACCTCCAGCCCCTGGCGGCCGAGGCCGCCCGGGTCTTCCCGCCCGGCCGGGTCACCTACGAGTGGATCCCGCGCGCACGCAACAAGCACGCCGACCGCCTGGCCAACGAGGCGATGGACGCGGGCGCGCGCGGCGAGCCGTGGTCGTCCGCGCCCGCGTCGGCGTCGACGGCGGCCACCGCCGCTGCCGCCACCCGGGCGAAGGGCACCGTCGCGAGCGCCGTCGCGACGGAAGAAGCTCCTGCGGCGGAAGAAGCCCCCGTGGCGGGAGGCACCCCCGTGGCGGGAGGCGCCCCCGATCCGAAGCGCGCGGCTGACCAGCGCACCGCCGATCAGCGCGCCGTCGACCAGCGCACCGCCGACCAGCGGGCGGCCGACCAGCGCACCGCCGACCAGCGGGCGGCCGACCAGCGCACCGCCGACCAGCGGGCGGCCGACCAGCGCACCGCCGACCAGCGGGCGGCCGACCAGCGCACCGCCGACCAGCGCGCCGCCCGGACCGTCGCCGCGCCCGGCTGGGCGCCCGCGGATCTGGGAGCGCCGGCCACGCTGGTGCTGCTGCGGCACGGTGAGACGCCGCTGACCCCGCAGAAGCGGTTCTCCGGCAGCGGCGGCAGCGATCCCTCGCTCTCCGCCGTCGGCCGGGAGCAGGCGGAGCGGGCCGCGGCGGCGCTCGCCCGGCGCGGCACGATCCAGGCCGTGGTGTCCTCCCCGCTGGCCCGCACCCGGGAGACCGCCGCGATCGTCGCCGCCCGCCTCGGCCTCGCCGTGACGGTGGACGAGGACCTGCGTGAGACCGACTTCGGCGCCTGGGAGGGGCTCACCTTCGGCGAGGTGCGCGAACGCCACCAGGACGACCTGAACGCCTGGCTGGCCTCGCCGGAGGCCGAACCCACCGGCGGGGGCGAGAGCTTCGCGGCCACCGCCGTACGGATCGCCGCGGCCCGGGACCGGCTGGTCGCGGCCCACGCGGGCCGCACCGTCCTGGTGGTCACCCATGTGACGCCGATCAAGACGTTCGTCAGGCTGGCCCTGGGCGCCCCGGCGGAGTCGTTGTTCCGCATGGAGCTGTCGGCGGCCTCCCTGTCGGCGGTGGCGTACTACGCGGACGGCAACGCGAGCGTCCGGCTCCTCAACGACACGTCCCACCTGCGCTGAGCCCCGCCGCCTCGCGCGCCAGCCGCTCGACACGGGCCCAGTCCCCGGCCGCGACCGCGTCCGCCGGGACCATCCAACTACCGCCCACGCAGCCGACGTTGGGCAGCGCCAGATAGTCGGGCGCGGTGCCGGGCCCGATGCCCCCCGTCGGGCAGAAGCGGGCCTGGGGGAGCGGACCGGCCAGCGACCTGAGGTAGGCGGTGCCGCCCGCGGCCTCGGCCGGGAAGAACTTCATCTCGCGCACCCCGCGCTCCAGCAGCGCCACGACCTCCGACGTCGTCGACACTCCGGGCATATACGGCAGTCCGGACGCGGCCATGGCGGACAGCAGGGTGTCGGTCCAGCCGGGGCTGACCAGGAACCGGGCCCCTGCCACCACGCACTGCTCGACCTGCGCGGGCGTGACGACCGTACCCGCGCCCACCACCGCGTCCGGCACCTCGGCGGCGATGGCGGCGATCGCCTCCGGCGCGGCCGGGGTACGCAGCGTCACCTCGATCGCGGGCAGCCCCCCGGAGACCAGCGCGCGGGCGAGGGGCACCGCGGCGGCCGGGTCCTCCAGGACGACGACCGGAAGGACCGGGGCGAGGTCCAGCACGGAGGTGGACCCGGACGGCGCGGCGGGCGGGAACGGCAGCGAGGACGGCGAGGACGGCGAGGGCTGCGACGGCAGCGACGGCAGCGATGCGGACATGGCGCCATCCTGCCGGGCCGCATCAGCATGCGCAAAGCAGGTTGCGCATGCTGCAACGACTGACGGCGGGGCGGGGCTCAGTGGACCTCGGTCACCAGCACGTCCAGCGACCAGGCCCGGCCCGCCCCGGCCGGCTCCCGCGCCTCCACCTCGTGACCGAGGTCCCGCAGCGCCTCCACCAGTTCGGCGGGGCCGGCCGGGGCGGCGCCCGCGCTCAGCAGACTCCGTACGATCCGCCCCTTGGTGGCCTTGTTGAAGTGGCTGACCACCTTCCGGGTGGGCGCGTGCAGCACCCGTACGGTCGCCGTCCGCTCCGCGACCTCACCCTTCGGCTTCCAGGCGGTGGCGTACGCGGCGGACCGCAGGTCCAGCACCAGACCGCTCCCGGCCGCCTCGGGCAGCACCTCGGCCATCGGGGCGCGCCAGTGCGCGCCCAGCGCACCGAGTCCGGGCAGCTTCACCCCCATCGAGCAGCGGTAGGAGGGGATCCTGTCGGTCACCCGGACCGCACCCCACAGCCCGGAGAAGACCAGCAGCGAACGGGCCGCGCGCCGCTTGGCCGCGGGGTCGAGCGTGGCCAGGCCGAGGGCGTCGTAGAGCACACCGGTGTAGATCTCCCCGGCGGGCCGCGCCCCCGCGGTGCGCAGCCCCGCGTTCTTGGCGACCTCGCCCCGCAGCCCCTCGCTCAGCCCGAGCACGTCCCGCGCCTTGTCCTGCGCGTCGCCGTCCCCCGAGCACAGCGCCACCAGTTCGTCGAGCACGGCCCGCCGCGCCCCGGCGAGCCCCGGCAGCGACAGCGACTCCAGCTCCAGCGGGGCACCACGACCGGAACCGGCCTTGCCTTCGGAGGGCGGCAGCAGGACGAGCACGGGTTCTCCTTCGGGTAGGGCTCCCGGCCAGCGTACGGGGACGCCGGCACGCCCCGGGGCGGGCCCTCGCCCTCACCCTCGGCGGGCGGCGGCCACCAGGCGGTCCGGCTCGTCGGCGTGGAAGCGGACGACGCGCACCGGACGGCGGCGGCCCAGGAAGGTGGTGTGCACCACCGGCTCGGTCAGCTCCAGGGTCACGGAGGTCTGCCCGTTGACCGCGAGGTCGAGTTCGCCGTCCGCCTGCCGGGGCCCCGGGGTGCGCGTCTCGCGGCGGACGGCGGCGATCCGGTCCAGCGGCACGCGCAGATCGACGTGGGCCGCCCGGCGGACGCGCAGGGTGTCCGCGGTGAGCACATGGGGGCGGACGGCGGAGGCGGCGTGCAGGGCGACCACCAGGACGACCGTGTACACGTCCACCACGAGCGTCACCCGTTCCGCCGTGGGCCACTCGCGCAGCAGCACGGAGGTGCACAGCAGTTCGATCACGCACACGAACGCCAGCCCGAACATGGCGGCGCCCTGCCCCCTGGCGTGCCCGAACGTCCTTCCCTCCCCGCCGCCATGGGTGCGCCGCCCCAGCCAGAGCACCAGACTGCCCAGCAGCCGCAGCTCGTGCCGCGCCAGCACGTACGTGGTCCGCATCATGTCCCCTCCCCACCCGGCCTGTCCGACCGGAGCTGCTTCCCGTTCCCGTACCGCTCCCGCTGTTCCTGTTCCTGCCGTTCCTGCCCTTCCTGCCGTTCCTGCCGTCTCAGGCGCTCCTCGGCCAGGATGCCCAGCGCGCCGCGGACGGCAGCCGCCTGGGCCGGCGCGAGGTCCGCGTACATGGCGCGCAGGAACGCGCCGTCGTGGTCGAACTCCGTCTCCGGCAGCAGCGCGGCGGGGATCAGCCCCGCCAGGACGCGGGCCGCGCGGCCGGTGCGCGGATCATCCGGTTCCGCGTCGGCGAGGTCGTCGAGCAGCGCGTACGCCTCCCGCGCCCCGGCCGCCGCCCGGGGAGTGCCCAGGGTCTCGTGCAGTCCGGCCAGCAGACGGTCGCGGTCCGCCGGAGCCGCCGCGGTGTCCAGCAACGCGAGCACCTCCCGGTCCTTGGCGGCCATCGGCGAGCCGCCGGACGGCGGGGCGGCCGGTCCGGCGAACAGAGCGGCGAGTCCGGGCGACACGGGCCCCTCGTCGGGCAGCCCCGCGTCGAGAAGGGCCCGCAGCCGGGCCCGCCGCTCCCGTACGGCCGCCTCCTGCCGTGCCAGATCGGCGTCCAGCTCCTCCAGTACGTCGGCGAGATCGCGCCCCGCGTCCTCGGCGAGCACGTCCCGCACCTCCGACAGGGCCAGACCGAGTTCGGTCAGCCGCCGGATGCGGGCGAGGGCGACCGCGTGGCGGAGGGTGTAGCGGCGGTAGCCGTTGGTGTCCCGTCCCGGCTCGGGCAGCAGGCCCCGGTGGTGGTAGTGCCGCACGGTCCGCGTCGTGACGCCGACGGCCGCGGCGAGTTCTCCGATCCGCATACGGCCAGTACAGACGTTGACGTCGGGTGAAGGTCAAGAGCGGGCGGATGCCGCCGGTTTCCCGAACCACCGTTCCAGAGCCGGGAGCAGCGGCTCGCCGCCGTCCGCCGCCTCCGTACCCGAGGGGCCGCCCGTGCCCGTGTCCGCGGCCCAGGCCACGAAGCCGTCGGGGCGGACCAGCAGGGCGGCGAGTTCGGGGTGGGCGGCGCAGGGGGCGGTGACGACGGTGACGCGGTCGGTGTAGTCGTCGGCGAGGGCGCGCAGGGACGGGTCGCCGGTGAGGTCGAGGAGCAGGCCGCGGCCCCGGCGCAGCTGGTCGCCGAGGCGGCTGCCGTCGGCGAGTTCCAGGTCGGGGGCGCTGGCGCCGACGAGCGGGTGGCCGCCGGGCAGGTCGTAGCGCTGCCAGATGCCGGATATCTGCTTGACCAGGTACGTCGTCCCGGTCGTCGTCAGCGCCAGGTCGGTCACCACGCGGCGCAGCGCGCGGGCGTGCCGGTCCGGCCGCATGAGGGCGATCTGGGCGCGCGTCCAGTCCAGCACCCAGGCGCCGATCGGATGCCGCTCGGCGGTGTAGGTGTCCAGCAGCGCCTCGGGGGCCAGGCCGCGCGCCACGGCCGCCAGCTTCCAGCCGAGGTTCATCGCGTCGCCGATGCCCAGGTTCAGCCCCTGCCCGCCGAACGGCGAGTGCACATGGGCGGCGTCCCCGGCGAGCAGCACGCGGCCCCTGCGGTACGTGCTCGCCTGGCGGGCGTTGTCGGTGAAGCGGGTCACCGAGCGGATCGCCGTCACCGACACGTCGGGGACACCGGAGACCCGGCGCAGGCTGGCCTGGAGCTCCTCGGGGGTGACGGGCGCGGAGCGGTCGGCGGGCGGCCCGTCGAACTCGACGGTGAGGACCCGGCCGGGGAAGGGCCCGTGGACGTAGGTGCCGACCTCGGTGGTGTTCCAGCCCTTGCCGAGCTTCTCGGCGCCGGTCAGGTCGGCGATCGCCTGGTAGCCGGTGATCTCCGGGTCGGTGCCGGGGAAGTCGAACCCGGCGAGCTTGCGGACCGTGCTGCGCCCGCCGTCGCAGCCCACCAGCCAGCCGGCGCAGACGCGCTGGGGCGCGGAGCCGTCGACCGGGGCGAGCTCCACGGTGACGCCGTCGTCGCCGTGGTCCCGGAACCCGGTCAGGGCGACACCCCGGCGCACCTCGACGCCGGTCTCCGCCGCCCGCACGGCGAGGATCCGCTCCAGTTCCGCCTGCGGGACACCGAGCCCGGCGCCCGCGGCGGGCCCGAGGTCGGCGTAGGCCGGGTCGGACTCGTCGAACAGGGCCGCGTCCAGCATGATTCCGGCGAAGTGCCCGGCGAACTTGGGCGGCATACGGTCCTGAAGCCCCTCCTCCCCGCCCCGGCCGGAGCCCTGTTCCTGTTCCCGGCCCCGTTCCTGTTCCTGGCCCTGGGGCGCGTTCGCGCGCATGAAGGCGCGGATGCGGGCCGCCGACTGCTCCCACACCCGCGTCACCTCGGGCAGCAGCCCCCGCCGGTACAGCGCCACCGCGCTGGGCGTGTTGATCGCCCCCGCCTTGATCGTCTCGTCCACCTCGGCCAGCCGCTCCGCCACCAGCACCCGCGCCCCGCCGAGCCGCAGCTCACAGGCGAGGAACAGCCCCACCGGACCGGCGCCGGCCACCACCACGTCGTAGTCAGTCATGGCTTTACTGTAGCGACTAAAAGTTTCTATCGGCTATATTTTTCTCCATGAGCACACAGCGGGCCACCGGCGAACCGGGTCTGAGGGAACGGAAGAAGCGCGAGACCCGGCAGCGGATCTCGGACGTGGCGACCGGGCTCTTCGTGGAGCGCGGCTTCGACGAGGTGACCGTCGCGGAGATCGCCCGCGCGGCGGAGGTGTCCCCGATGACGGTCTTCAACTACTTCCCGCGCAAGGAGGACCTGTTCCTCGACCGCATCCCCGAGGCGGTGGAACTCGTCGCGGAGGCCGTACGCGGACGCGCCCCGGGCGAGCACCCGCTCACCGCGCTGCGCCGCCTCGCCCTCGGCCTCCTCGGCACCGGGCACCCGCTCTCCGGCGCCCGCGCCCGCTTCCGCCCCTTCCTCTACGTCGTCGCCGCCTCCCCGGCGCTGCGCGCCCGCGCGCGCGAGGCGGTGGACGAGGTGGAGCACGCCCTGACCGAGGCCCTGGCCGAGACCGCGCCGGACGTCCCCGACCCCCGGCTCCTGGCCGCCCTGGTGATCGCCGCGTACCGCGCGGTCGGCACCGGCACGGTCGCCCGCCTGCTGGCGGACACGGACACCGCCACCGAGGACACCGTCACCGACGACACCGCCGCCGATGACGCCCTCGCCGAGGACCACCGGCTGCGCCTCACCGCCGCCTTCGACGCCCTGGACCGCGCCTTCGCCCCGCCCGCCCCCTGACCCGGGCGGGCGCACCGGCCGCCCGGCCGCCCGGCCGCCCGGCCGCCCGGCCGCCCGGTATCATGGTCCGTACGGCAGACGAGCCGGGCGGACGGCCGCGTGAAGTTCCCGCGAGGGGCTTCCCGAGGAACGTCCGGACTCCACAGGGCAGGGTGGTGGCTAACGGCCACCCGGGGTGACCCGCGGGACAGTGCCACAGAAAACAGACCGCCGGGGACCTCGGTCCTCGGTAAGGGTGAAACGGCGGTGTAAGAGACCACCAGTGCCCAGGGTGACCTGGGCAGCTAGGTAAACCCCACCCGGAGCAAGGTCAAAAGGAGACACCCCGGTGTCTCTGCGCGGACGTTCGAGGGCTGCCCGCCCGAGTCCGCGGGTGGACCGCACGAGGCCGGCGGCAACGCCGGTCCTAGATGGATGGCCGTCTCCCCGGCCGCCGCGAGGCGACCGGGCGACAAAATCCGGCGTACAGCCCGACTCGTCTGCCCCTCAGGCCGCTGAACCGCTTCACCGCGGGTCAGCGGCCTTTTCTCACGGAATCGTGGGCGTCGGCCGGCTGCCGGAGCGCAGCGAGTACCGCGGGCCGGCCCCTCAGAGCGCCGGAGGCTTCCGGTGCTTGCCGGTCCCGGGGCCGAGCCTCGGCGTGACCGCGGGGGCGGGTGAGGGTTCGGAGTCGGCCTCGGCGCGGGGAAACAGGACGAGCCGTGCTTCCGCGAGGTTCGCCGCGAAGCCGTACGGCTCCCACAGATGGCCGTTCCACCGCTGGATCGCCCGGGGCGCCTCGGGGTTCAGATGCGATGCCCTCGGGCCGTCGCCGGTCACGAGAGGCACGGCGCGGAGCTGCCCGATCCTCGCGTCACGGCGCTCGGCCCACCGGGAGAGCGGTTCGTCGTCCATGTCCGGAGCGTAGTGGGTCGGGCGGTCCGGTGTTCCCGGCGCGGGGAGGCCGTCCGTACCCCCGATGGTGCGCCGGGTGCGTCTGGTGGCGTGATGACGGACACCGTCCGGGGGTGCGCCCGAGGGTGGTGTCCGGGGCGGCGTCCGAAGTGAACCGGTGAGTCGTGCCGGTGCCCTTTCCGCCGACGTGTCGTCGGTCGCCGTCCCCGGGAGCACGCCGCATGGACCCTCTCCAGAAGCTCCACCGCATCCTGCTGATCCTGATCGTCGCGGGGCTCGTCACCTATGTGGCGTTCCTCGATCCGCTGCTCGGCACCGCGCTGCTCGTGGGTGTCGGCGTCGCCCTGTTCGTGCATCAGCTCCTGAGCTGAGGGGTGGGGCCGGGGCCCGTCCCCGGCCGTCACTCAAAGTTACGGAGACGGAAACGCACCACACCTGCCCCCGCGCGCGGCACAACTGAGTGAGAAGCCCAACCGCCGTTTCCCGGCCGCTCAGTTGGCCGCGCCACGGGAAGGACTGGTCCTGATGCACAATGCCCCCGATGTTCGAGGGCCGACGGACCCGCACGACCTGCCGCGTACACCGCAGGGACTCGTCCCGGAAGCACGCACCGCTCCGGAAGCCAAGCCGCGCCGCCGGCTGACACCGCGACAGGTGGACGAACTCCAGCGGCTCAAGCCGTTCCTGGAAGGCATGGTGCGCCAGGCCCGCATGCAGTACGCCATGGAGGACCTGGTGCAGACCGCGGTGCTCCAGCTCGTGCGCGCCTGGTCCCGCCCGGACTTCGTGCTGGACCGGCGCGACGGCGGCCGGGCCTTCGCGCGCAAGGTGATGCGGAACGTCATCGCGGACGCGGCGCGCGGCAACGACCGCGACCGCTCGACGCCGGTGGCGGAGATCCCCGAGGTGGTGGCGGTCCAGCCGGACGAGGGCGACCACATCCGCGACGACCGGCTCAGGGCCATCGACCGGTTCCTCGCGGACACCCTGCCCGACAGGCTGTACCAGGTCGCCCGGCTCGCGATCGTCGAGGGCCTGACCCAGGCGGAGATCGCCCAGGTCCTCCGGATCGACCGGCACACGGTGGCCCGCCGCTACACGAAGGTGCGCCAGGCACTGGAGCCGCACCGCGCCACCGTCCACGACGAGGTGCTCGGTGACGTGACGAGCTAGTGCCGTTACTCGGATTCACGGGAGGCGGCACGTACGTCGCCTCCCGTGAGTCCAGGTTGGGTCCTAGCGACCCGTAGGACAACAACGAAGAACAGTGGCGAACCATGAAGAACAGTCAAGCGTCCGCTCGAAACCCATACGCGCAGCTCGGGAGGGACACACGGAATGTCTGAAACATTCGAGCAGCTCCGCCGCCTGGCGGAGGAGTACCGGGAGGGAACCCGGCAGCAGACGGACGGGGACGGGATCGACCCCGTCAGCTGGGAAGCGCTCCTGGACCGGGTCGAGGACCAGCTCGACGAGGACGAGCGGGACGGAGGCATCGTCCCGGCCGAACCCGTCCCGGCCGAACCCGTCCCGGCCCAGCCCCGCGGGCCTGTCGCGATCCCGCTCTCACTCTTCACCGGCGGCGCGCTCGGCGCCGCACTCGTCCATCCGGCGGTGGGCGCGCCCGGCGGCGCGCCACAGGTCGTCCAGTGCCTGGCCGCGGGAGCCGCGATGGCGGGACTCGGGCTGGCCGCTTCTCTCGACCGGAGTCCCCGCAGGGGACCGCTGCGGGAAGGCGGTGTCGCGATCCTCTAGCGACCGTCCGGAAGCGGCCGGATCGGTCCGGTCGCGCGGCAGTGGCCGTGACAGTGGGGCGCCGCCATGGCGCCGGGTGCCGGATCCCCACGGGGGGTGGATGCGGCGCCGGACAAGAACCGCCGGTCAGGGCTGACCGGCCGCGGCAGCGTGCGACGGCGTGCCGCTCCGGCTCAGGGAGTACGGGGCGGCACGCCGTCGCCGTTCGTCGTGCCCGTGCCTGTTCCCGTGCCCGTGCCCAGCGAGCGGTCTCTGACCCGTGCCAGATGGCGCCCGAAGACCTCCTCGGCGTCCGGGGTCAGGGTGCGCAGCGCGACCAGGGCCGTGATCACCACGTCGCACAGCTCGGACTCGACGTCCTGCCAGGTGTGGGTCGTGCCCTTGCGGGGGTTCTGGCCGGTCGCGCCGATGACCGCCTGGGCGGCCTCGCCGACCTCCTCGGAGAGTTTGAGCAGGCGCAGCAGGAGGGTTTCGCGCTCGCCGTGCGCGCGGTGGCCGTCGAGCCAGGCCCACAGGGCGTCGACGGTCGGCCAGAGGGCGGGCGCGGCGGGGGAGGAGGGCACGGAGGGTACTGCGGGGGCCTGGGCGGCGGGGTCCGGGGCGGTCATGGGCGCAGCCTGCCACGAACCCGGGGCGGCTGCCCTCTGCTCCTCCGCTCCTGCCCTCTGCTCCGCTGCTCCTGTACTGCTGCTCCACTGCTCCGTACCGCCCTACTCCTCGAACAGCACTGCTCTACTCCTCGAACAGCGCCTCCTGCTGCCCCTCCTTCTGCCGCCGCAGGTACCGGACCCGGGCGCCCAGGACCGCCGCCGTGCCCGCCGCCGTCGCCGCGAGGGCCGCGGGGACCATCCAGCCGCGGTTGACGCTGTGGCCGAGGGCGTGGTCGAGGGAGAGGCGGCCGGGACCGGTGATCGCGAGGCCGGTCGCGGTGAGGCCGAGGGAGGCGGCGTACTCGTAGCCGCCGCCCTGCGCGAAGAAGCCGTTGGGGGTGTGCACCGCCGCGGCCCCCGCCATCGCGCCGGCCGCCGCGGCGCCCGCCGCCGGGGTGGCCAGGCCCAGCGCCAGCAGCAGACCGCCGCCCGCCTCGGCGAGCCCCGCCGCCGTCGCGCTCGCCCGGCCCGGCCGGTAGCCGACCGACTCCATGAACCGGCCCGTCCCCTCCAGACCGGCCCCGCCGAACCAGCCCAGCAGCTTCTGCGCGCCGTGCGCGGCCAGCACGCCGCCGGTGCCCAACCGGAGCAGCAGCAGGCCGAGATCACGTCGGTCGCAACAGGTCACGGTGACTCCTCGGGGGAAGCGGCAACGCCGTGACCACCCTCGCACCGGTCGCGCTCCGGCGGCCCGTTCTGCATGCCGTTCGGGTGGCGGGTGCCGCGAGTGGACCGACCAGACACCGGGACCGGACCGTCGGCCGCGTGCGCGACACGAGTGATCCGGCGTCCCCCCTTCGGTGATCTTTTGATCAGCCTTTGAAGACCTGTCGTGCGCGGGCCCGCCCCGGCTTTGTACGGTCCCGGAGTGCGCGATTCCTCTCTGTCCCCCCGCTTCCCCCGCCCACCCCGGTCCGCCGCCCCGTCCCCCCTCCCGTCGCGGCGCTCCCTGCTCGCCCTGTGCGCGGCCGCTCCGGTCGCCGCCGTCACCGCCGGTCACCCCGCCTCGGCCGCGTCCCCCACCGCGGCCGCCACCGGGACCGCCAGGGCCGGGACCACCGGCATGACCGGCACCACCGCCTCGACCAGGTCCGCCGCCGTCATCGGCGGTGAGCGGCTGGCCCGTACCGGAGTCCAGGTGCGCGCCGCCGTCCGGCTCCCCGCGAAGCTCTCGGCCCGCGCCTGGCTCCTCGCCGACTGGGCGAGCGGCGAGGTGCTCGCCTCCTACCGCGCGCACGAGCGGCTCGCGCCCGCGTCCACGCTGAAGATGCTCTTCGCGGACACGGTCCTGAAGAAGTTCGACCGCACCGCCCGGCACACCGTCACCGCCGCCGAACTCGCCGACATCCCCTCCGGCTCCAGCCTCGTCGGCATCCAGGCCGGGATCACGTACACCGTCGAGCAGTTGTGGCAGGGCGTGTTCCTGCGCTCGGGCAACGACGCGGTGCACGTCCTCGCCCATATGAACGGCGGGGTCGAACAGACGGTCGCCGAGATGCAGGCCAGGGCGGAGGACCTCCAGGCCCTGGACACGCACGTGGTCAGCCCGGACGGGTTCGACCACCCGGGCCAGATCTCCTCGGCGTACGACCTGACCCTGTTCGCCCGGCACGGGCTGCGCAACGCCGACTTCCGCGGCTACTGCGCCACCCGCACCGCCGACTTCCCGGCCGGCGGCCGCAAGACGTTCCAGATCCAGAACACCGACCGCCTGCTGACCGGTTCCTGGGGGCTGAAGCCGTACGACGGCATGATCGGCGTCAAGAACGGCTACACCACCAACGCCGGGAACACCTTCACCGGTGCCGCGGTCCGCGGCGGCCGTACCCTCGTCGCCACCGTGATGCACCCCGAGAACGGTGCGAACGCCGTCTACGAGGAGACCGCCGCCCTGCTCGACTGGGGCTTCGCGCAGGGGAGTTCGGCGCAGGCCGTGGGCACGCTGGTGGAACCGCTGAGCGAGGGCGGCGCGCCGGCGGGCGGTGCGCCCGGCTCCCGGGCGGCCGGGGCCGGTTCCGGGACCGGGACCGGGGCGGCGGCGTCCGCCGGGGACGCCGGGCCCTCCACCTGGCGGCTGGTGGAGGGCGCGGGCGGCACCGCCGCGCTGCTCGCGGGCGGTGTCTGGGCGCTGCGCCGGCGCCGGGCCGCCGCGCGGGCGGAGGCGCGGGCGGCGGCGCGGGCTGGCACGGGCGGACGGCACCGCCGCTGAGTCACGTCATCGCGGCGGCTGACAGGCCGTCGCGATCTGCACATACGGAATAGAAGACTCCGCACCCTGCGGGCCGTTCGGCGACATATGCTCGGCTTCTCCTTCACCAGAGCTTCACAGTTGGAGCGCCGAGCTTCCATCAGGCCATGTCCAGGGGGGGTAGGCGGCGGCCGTTCCACGGCACCGGCTGGGGGTGGACCTCGCGGGACGCGAGGTGCGCACCGGTCCGTGGACGGCCGCCGCGCCACATCGGCGGGCGGGCCCGGTGTACGGCCGCTCAGCCCCGCCCGACGTACGGCATCGCCGTCGCCAGCACCGTCGCGAACTGGACGTTGGCCTCCAGCGGCAGTTCGGCCATGTGCCGCACCGTGCGCGCCACATCGGCGACGTCCATCACCGGCTCCGGCACCGTGCGCCCGTCCGCCTGGAGGGCACCCGCCTCCATCCGGGCCGTCATCTCGGTGGCCGCGTTGCCGATGTCGATCTGCCCGACCGCGATCCGGTACGGCCGCCCGTCCAGCGACAGCGCCTTGGTCAGGCCGGTCAGCGCGTGCTTGGTGGCGGTGTAGGGCGCCGAGTGCGGCCGGGGCGTGTGCGCCGAGACCGAGCCGTTGTTGATGATCCGGCCGCCCTGCGGGTCCTGCTCCTTCATCTGCCGGTACGCCGCCTGCGCGCACAGGAACGCCCCGTTGAGGTTGGTGTCCACCACGTGCCGCCACGCCTCGTAGGGCAGGTCCTCCACGGGGACGCCGCCGGGGCCGAAGGTGCCCGCGTTGTTGAACAGCAGGTCCACCCGGCCGAACCGGGCCGCCGTCGCCGCGAACAGCGCGGCCACGTCCTCGGGGCGCGCCACGTCGGTGCGTACGGTGAGCGAGGCGGCGCCGGGCACCAGCGCCGCCGTCTCCTCCAGGGGCTCGGCGCGCCGCCCGGCCAGCGCCACGGACCAGCCCGCGCGCAGCAGTTCCACGGCGACGGCCCGGCCGATGCCGGAACCCGCGCCCGTCACCACGGCGGTCTTCGACGTCTCGGTGTCAGTCATGCCACCGGAGCGTACGAGCGCGGTCCGCCATACGGAATCCCATGTCCGCCATACGGATGCCGCGCACTCGTACGCACCTACGCGGGCCGGGCAGCCGTCACGCGCCCGCGAGCACCGGACCCACCGGCTCGCCCGGCTCCCCCGTGTCGCCCGGCTCTCCCCTGTCGCCCGGCTCTCCCGGCCCACCCGTGTCGCCCGGCTCCCCCGGGTAGCGGACCCCGATCCGCTCCCGGACGGCGTCCAGCGTCCGCATCACCGCGAGCGTGCCGTCCAGCGGCACCAGCGGAGACTCGGTCTCGCCCGCCCGCAGCGCCCGCATCACCTCCAGCGCCTCGTGCCGCAGGGTGCTGCGCGGGCCGTCCGCCGGGTCGGCCGCGAACTCCTCCGGGTCGCGGCCGTCGCGGTGCAGCACGAACCGGTCCGGGTGGAAGAAGCCGTACGGCACGTCGATCCGGCCGCGCGAACCGGTGACCGAGGCCGTCGTCCCCGTATCACCGGTGATCGAGCAGTGCAGCTGGGCCAGGGCCCCGCCGTCCCAGGAGAGCAGCGCGCCGGTCTGGAGGTCGACACCCTCGGGGGAGAGCACCGCCTGGGCCAGCACCTCCGCCGGCTCGCCGAGCAGCAGATGGGCGAACGACACCGGGTAGACGCCGAGATCGAGCAGCGCGCCGCCACCGAGCAGCGGGTCGCGCAGCCGGTGGGCGGGCGGGAACGGGCCGGTCAGCCCGAAGTCCGCCCGCACGCTGCGCACCTCGCCGATCGCGCCGTCGTCGACCAGCGCCTTCAGCCGCCGGACCAGCGGATTGCAGTACATCCACATGGCCTCCATCAGGAAGCGCCCCTGCCGCCGGGCCAGCGCGACCAGTTCACCGGCCTCGCGCACGTTCAGCGTGAACGGCTTCTCGCACAGCACGTTCCGCCCGGCCCGAAGGCACAGCCCCGCGGCGGTCCGGTGGGCGACGTGCGGGGTGGCGACGTAGACCACGTCGAGATCGGCGTCGTGGGCCAGCTCCTCCCAGGTGCCGTACGCCCGCGGGATGCCGAACCGGTCCGCGAACGCCCGCGCCGACTCCGCGCGGCGCGAACCCACCGCCACCACCTCGGCGTCCGGCAGGTCCACCAGATCCGCCGTGAACGCCGCGGCGATCCCGCCCGTCGCGAGGATCCCCCAGCGGACCTTCTCCTGCGCCCCACCGGATATTCCAGGCATCACGGACCCCACCCTCGCTCATGCGTTCCTCGGCACGGTGTACGAGCTGAGAGCATAGGTGGCGGACCAGTCGGAGAGGGAGGGACACATGTCCGAGGGTGGGGCGTCGGCACCGCACAGGCAGGCCGCGGGGGAGCCGGCCGCCGCGCGGACGGCACCGGGACCCCTGCCACCGCCGGGACCTCAGCCGCCACCGGGGCCCCTGCCACCGCCGGGAGTTCAGACGCCACCTGGGCCCCGGCCGTCACCGGGATCCCCGCCGCCGGACCGCTCGGCCCGCCGCACCGGTGTGCTGGTCACCCTGATCCTGGGCGGCCTGACCGCCACACCCCCGCTCGCGATGGACATGTACCTGCCCTCGCTGCCGGAGGTCACCCGCACCCTCCACGCGCCCGCCGCGACCGTCCAGCTCACCCTGACCGCCTGTCTGGCCGGGATGGCGCTCGGACAGCTCGTCGTCGGCCCGATGAGCGACCGCTGGGGCCGCAGGCGCCCGCTGCTCGCCGGGCTCGCCGTCTACGTCGTGGCCACCGCCCTGTGCGCGCTCGCACCGAACGTCGAGGCGCTGGTCGCGCTGCGGCTGGCGCAGGGCCTCGCGGGCGCGGCCGGCATCGTCATCGCCCGCGCGGTCGTCCGCGACCTGTACGACGGCGTGGCCATGGCCCGGTTCTTCTCCACCCTGATGCTGATCTCCGGGGTGGCCCCGGTCGTCGCGCCGCTGATCGGCGGGCAGATCCTGCGGGTGACGGACTGGCGGGGCGTGTTCGCCGTGCTCACGGTGGTGGGCGCGCTGCTCGGCGCGGTGGTGTGGGCGCGGCTCCCCGAGACGCTGCCGCCGGCCGCCCGGCACGAGGGCGGCGTCGGCGAGGCGCTGGGCTCGATGCGGCGGCTGCTCGCCGACCGCGTCTTCACCGGCTACCTGATCGCGGGCGGCTTCGCCTTCGCCTCCCTGTTCGCCTACATATCGGCCTCGCCGTTCGTGATCCAGGAGATCTACGGCGCCTCCCCGCAGACGTTCAGCCTGCTGTTCGGGCTGAACTCGATCGGCCTGGTCGCCGTCGGCCAGCTCAACGGCGCGGTGCTGGTCGGCCGGCTCCGCATGGACCGGGTGCTGGGCGCGGGCCTCCTCGTCGTCATCACGGCGGCCACCGCGCTGCTGCTGATGGCCGCGGGCGCCTTCGGCGACGTGGGTCTGATCCCGGTGGCCGCCGCGCTGTTCGTGCTGATGTCCGCCATGGGCATCACCCTGCCCAACACCCAGACGCTCGCCCTGATGCGCACCAAGCGCAACGCCGGGTCCGCCTCCGCCCTGCTCGGTGCCTCCTCCTTCCTGATCGGCGCGGTCGCCTCCCCGCTGGTCGGGATCGCCGGGGAGCACACCGCCGTACCCATGGCCGTGGTCCAACTGGCCGCGGCTCTGGTGGCGCTCGGCTGCTTCGTGGGAATGTGCCGTCCCTGGAGCACACCGGCGGCGGCAGCGGCAGCGGAGGCATCAGGAACAGCAGGGGAAGCAGGAACAGCAGGGGCAGCAGAGGGAGCCGAAGGAGCGGACAGCTGAGCGCGTCGAGACTGCGGCGGGACAGCCCCGAGCGGGCCGGGCTCGACCCCGCCGAACTGCGCCACCTCGTCCGCGAGGTGCGCGCCGCCACCGAGGGCGAGCACCCCTGGGCGGCGGGCGCCGTCGTGGTCGCCGGACGCGGCCCGGTGATCGCCGTCGCGGAGGCCGCCGGCTGGGCCGTACGGTACGCGTCCTACGACCCCGCCACCGACCGGGGCGTCGAACTCCCGCCCGACGAACGCGTCCCCATGACCGTCGCCACCCCCTTCGACCTGGCCTCCGTCACCAAGCTGTTCACGGCGGTCGCCGCGGTGCAGCAGATCGAACGGGGCACGCTCGGCGTGGACGCGAAGGTGGGCGCCTATCTCCCCGAGTTCCACGCCGCCGCCGCACACGGCGTCACCGTGCGGCAACTGCTCACCCACACCTCCGGGCTGCGGCCCGAGATCCCGCTGTACGACTGCCCCGACCAGGCCGCCCGGCTCGCCCGGCTGCGCGCCGAACCCCCCGTCGGGGTGCCCGGCACCTACACGTACTCCGACCTGAACCTGCTGCTGCTCCAGCATGTGCTGGAACGCGTCACGGGCCGCCCCCTGGACGTCCTGGTCCACGAGGGGATCACGCGCCCGCTCGGCATGACGGCCACCCGCTTCGGGCCCTGCCCCGGCGCGGCGGCCACCGAGGACCAGCGGCGGCCCTGGGCCAAGGCCGACAGGGGCATGCTGCGCGGCGCGGTCCACGACGAGAACGCCTGGGCGCTGGGCGGGGTCGCCGGGCACGCGGGCCTGTTCTCCACGGCCACCGACCTCGCCGTCTTCTGCCGCGCCCTGCTGGCGGGCGGCTCCTACGGATCGGCCCGCATCCTCGGCCCCGACCTCGTCGAACTGCTCCTGGCCCCGCCGGGGCTCGGCTTCGCCGTGGACGAGCCGCGCTTCATGGGGGAGCTGGCCGGGCGGGGCGCGGCCGGGCACGCCGGGTTCACCGGGACGTCCCTCGTCCTCGACCCGGCCACCGACACCTTCCTGGTGCTGCTGGCCACCACCGTGCACCCGCGCCGGCGGCGCCCCGACAACCGGCCGCGGGCGGCGGCGGCCACCCGGCTCGCGCGGGCGGTCCGGGGCGTACGGGCCGCACGCGGGACCTGAGCGGGCCCGGGGCCGCCCCGGATCAGGCGGCCCCGAGCACCCCGTACCGGCTGAGAGAATCGTGCGGTGAACGACGTCGTACTTGCCTCGGAGACCCTCCGGGGCGCGCTCTCCGGTCTGCTCGACGGACTGCCGCCGCGGCAGGCCGCGGGCGCCGTGGAGCGGCTGATCGCGAACTACCGGGGCACCACCCCGACCGACGCGCCGATCCTGCGCGACCGCGCCGACGTGGCCGCGTACGCCGCCTACCGGATGCCGGCCACCTTCGAGGCGGTCCGCTCGGCGCTCGCCGAGTTCGCGGCGGCCGTACCCGGCTGGACGCCCGGCGGCCACGTCGACGTCGGCGGCGGCACCGGCGCCGCCACCTGGGCCGTCGCCGACACCTGGCCCGGGACGCGGCCGGTGACCGTGCTCGACTGGGCCGAACCCGCGCTCACCCTGGGCCGGGAGATCGCCGCGGCCCACCCGGACCTGCGCGACGCGACCTGGCGGCGGGCCCGGATCGGCGCCGCGCTCGCCCTGGACGAGAGCGACCTCGTCACCGTCTCCTACGTCCTGGGCGAACTGACCGCGGCGGACCGGGCGGCCGTCGTCGACGCCGCTGCCGCCGCCGCGTCCGCCACCGGGGCCGTCGTGGTCGTCGAGCCCGGCACCCCCGACGGCTACGCCCGGATCATCGAGGCCCGCGACCGGCTCGTCGCGGCCGGCTTCCGCGTCGCCGCGCCCTGCCCGCACAGCGCCGCCTGCCCGATCGTGCCCGGCACCGACTGGTGCCACTTCTCGGCCCGGGTCAGCCGCTCCTCGCTGCACCGCCAGGTCAAGGGCGGCTCGCTCGCCTACGAGGACGAGAAGTTCAGCTACGTCGCCGCCACCCGCGCCGCCCCCGCCCCCGCGCCTGCCCGCGTCGTACGGCGCCCCCAGATCCGCAAGGGGCAGGTCCTGCTGGACCTGTGCGAGACGGACGAGCAACTGCACCGCCGTACGGTCACCAAACGCCACGGCGACCTCTACAAGGCGGCCCGGGACACCGACTGGGGCGCCGCCTGGCCCCCTCAGGACGGCGCACGGTACGGGGACTGACCGGCACGGCGCGGGCCCACCGCCCGCCGCACCCGGTCGCCTGCGACCCGCATCGCCGGGCCGGGGCAGGGGCCGGGGCCGGGGTCAGGGCTGGGGCCGAGCGTTGCGGGCCGGGCGCGCGGTCGCAGGAGGCTGCGTCTGCCTTGCCGTCGGCTTCGGGGGCGCGCAAGGCGGTCCGTAGGCCCGGCCCCGGCCGGTCCCGGTCGAGGCGCCCGCCGCCGCCCCCCCCCACCCCCGACCCGGCGTTCAGCCGCGCAGCTCCAGGGAGCAGCGCCGCACCCCGCCGCCGGCCTTGCGCAGTTCGCCGATCTCCACGCCGACCGGTGCGAAGCCGCGCTCCCGCAGCGCGGCGTCCAGACCGGCTGCCGCCGTGCGCGGCAGCACCACGTGCAGTCCGTCGCCGACGGCGTCCAGGGCGAAGGCGGCGGCGTCCTCCTCGCCCACGAGCAGGGCGTCGGGGAAGAGGCGGCGCAGCACCTCGCGGCTGCCGGGGGAGAAGGCGGGCGGGTGGTACGCCACCTCGTCGGCCGCGTCGTCGAGGACGGCCAGCGCGAGACCGAGGCGGGGACGGCGCGGGTCGGTCAGTTCCAGGCCGATCACGGGACGGCCCAGGAACTCCTGCGCCTCGCCGTGGGCGAGCGGACCGGCGCGGAAGCCGCGCCCGGCCAGCAGGTACGAGGCGGTCACCGCGAAGTCGCCCTCGCCCGCGTTGCCGTGCTCGGGCAGGCGCAGCCGGGCGAAGCCGTGCCCGGCGAACCAGCGCAGCTGCGCCTCCTCCTCCCGCTCCCGGCGCGGCCGGGCGGACCGGGCGCCGAGGACCCGCCCGTCCACGACGAGCGCGCCGTCCGCCGTGCACACCATGTCCGGCAGACCCGGCTCGGGGACCAGCACCTCCACCGTGTGCCCGAGCGACCGGTACACCTCGCGCAGCCGCTCCCACTGGGCGAGCGCCGCCGAGGTGTCGGCCGCGCCCGCAGCGTCCGCCGGGTCCGTGCCCGCGCCGGGCGTGCGGGCGGCGGCGGAGTGGGCGAAGCGCACGGGCGGGCACATCAGGTAGCGCCGGGCAGTGGCGCGGCGGGGACGGGCCAAGGCGGCCTCCTCGGAGACGGCGGGCGCGGGGTCGGCGCGGCGACGGCGTGCCCGCGTGCTCGGCCGCGGGACGCTCGCTGCCATGGTGCGCCGGGCGCCGCCGCCGCGCGCGGGCCGGACCGCCGCCTTCGCCCACGCGGGTGGCGCCCGGGACGCCCGGTGGCGAGACGGCCCGTCTCAGCCCCCTGCTACCGTCGCGGCATGGTCAAGAAGCCCACCCCCGACGCCTCCCGCCGCAGCGAGAAGTCGCGCCGGGCGATCTACGAGGCCGCGCTCGCGCTGGTCGCCGAGAACGGCTACCCAAGGACCACGATCGAGGGCATCGCCGCACGGGCCGGCGTCGGCAAGCAGACCATCTACCGCTGGTGGACGTCGAAGGCCGACGTGCTCCTGGACGCCTTCCTCGACCTCGCCGAGCAGGGCGCGCGGCAGAGCGGGGAGAAACTGGGCGGGGCGGCGGAGGCGCAGGGAAGCATCCCGGACACCGGCGACCTCGCCGCCGACCTGAAGGCCGTGCTGCGCGCCACCGTCGACGGGCTGCTCGACCCGAGGTTCGAGGCGCCCTCGCGCGCGCTCGCCGCCGAGGGACTGGTGAACGAGCAGCTCAGCCGGGAACTCGTGGCCCGGCTGCTGGAACCCCAGCTCCAGCTGTACGTGCACAGACTGCGCTCCGCGCAGGAGAGCGGAGCCGTACGCCCCGACATCGACCCGCGCATCGCCCTGGAACTCTTCGTCTCCCCGGTCGCCCAGCGCTGGCTCCAGCACACCGGCCTGCTCACCTACGCGTACACCGACACCCTCGTCGACTACGCGCTGTACGGACTCGCCCCGCGCTGAACCGCTGCCCGCGCCCCCGTACCGGACACCCGCACCCCCTGCCGGACACCCGCCGTGCGCCGGGGTGAGCCCCGGCCCGTGCGCCGTGTGAGCCCCGCGAAGACGCCCTGCCCCGACCCCGGATACCGGCTCCGGTCACCGAAGGCGCAGGATGGTGGGACCATGGAGAGCCACGGAGCAAGCTGTCCACACAGCGAGGCGAGGGGATAGATGAGCGCGGAGTTCGGCGGTCACAGCGGCCGGCAGGGCAAAATCTCCCAGTGGCTGCGCGGACGCCGCCCGAAGCAGCCCGCCGGGGACGGCGGCCGGGAGGCCCTGCTGCTCGCCGCCGCCGGCGCGGGACTGCCCCTCGCACCCGCCGCGCACCCGGGGATCGGCTACGGCTGTTCCTGTGACCGCGTCGGCTGTCCCACCCCCGCCCGGCACCCGGTGTCGTTCGCCTGGCAGACGCAGTCCACCACCGACCGCGCCCAGGTCGAGCGCTGGGCCAGGCACCAGCCCGAGGCGAACTTCATCACCGCCACCGGCATGGCCCACGACGTCCTGGACGTGCCGCTGGAGGCCGGGCGGGCGGCGCTGGAGCGGCTGCGGCTCGGCGGGGTGGAGGTGGGCCCGGTCGCGGAGAGCGACGACGGGCGCATGCTGTTCTTCACCCTCACCCGCGGCACCCCCGAGGACGAGGACGAGTGGTGGCCGTGCGAGCTGGACTGCCACCCGGAGACCATGGACGAACACCCCGGACTGCGCTGGCACTGCCGGGGCTCGTACGTCCTGGTCCCGCCGGCCCGGCTGCCCGGTGACGCGGACCGCGCGGTGCGCTGGCTCGCGGGGCACGGCCCCGAGCACCCCCTCCCGGACCCGCTCACCCTCCTGGAGACCCTCACCGACGCCTGCGCCCGCCACACCGCGGACGAGCCCGGCCACCCGGCCCCGGCCTGGCCGCTGCGCCACTGAGGCAGCCGGCCCCCGGCCCCCGGCGTCGGCTGCCCCGCCTCAGCCGCCCTGCGCCGACGTCATCCCCTGCACGCGCCCCACGACCGAGACCTTCCCGCCGCCGGACCCGGAGCCCGAGCCGGAGCCGGACCCGGAGCCCGATCCGGACCCGGAGCCCGTACCCGCCGCCGGGTCGAGGGCGGCCTCGGCGGAGACGAACTCCATGGTCAGGGACTGCTTGATCTCGCCCTTGGTGAGGGCGCGGACGTCCTTGTTCGGGGTGGGCACCGAGGCGCCCGCGGCGGCCGTCTGCTTCTGGAAGTGGCGGGTGGCGAAGAACACCAGCGCGCCGCCGTCCGCGGTGCGCAGCGCCAGCGGGGCGTGGTCGCCGCCGCTCAGCGGCTCGTCGATGTACTGGGTGGCGAGGCCCGGACGGACCGAGTTCTTGGCGCGCAGCGCGCGCCAGGCCGTGGTGTGCGTGCCCGGGGCGAAGGTGTCGCCGCCGTCCTTCAGATACGTGGCGTAGGCGCGGCTCAGCCCGCTCGGCGCGGCGGCGAGGCCCGGGGAGTCGGCGGGCACGGCCTCCGCCCAGCCGCCCTCGTCCACCCGGAACTTCGGCACCGCGTCCGGGGCCACCAGCGTCAGATACGCCACCTGCCAGGTGCCGGTGAGGGAGTGCCGGGTGAACACCAGCAGCCAGCGCGAGCCGCCGCCCTTGTTGCCCTTGGCGTCGGCGAGGAACCAGCGCGGCCAGCCGGCCTTCTTGGGGATGGTGAACTTCGCGTCCGTCAGCGTCAGCGGGCTGTGCGCGGCGTTGCCCGAGGGGCTGTTGACGCGGCCCGCCTTCAGCCGCGCCGCGTCGATCGCGCCGAACGCGCCGGTGACCCGGTCCGCGTCCAGTGAACTGTCGTACGCCCGGTCGGCCTTGTTGTAGGCGGCGGTGAACTGCGCCAGTGCCGTCGCGGCCTCGGCCCGGGTGGCGCCCGGGAGCAGTTCGCGCTCGCCGTGCACCACCACGCATCCGCTCGCCGTCAGCGCCAGCGCGGTCACCGAGGCCGCCAGGACGGCCGCCCGCTCAAGCCTGCGAAGCCTCCGAGGGCCGCGAACCCTGCTCATCAGCTACCTTCACCTTCCCCTTCCCGGAGGCGAACCCTACCGGGGCGAAGAACAGCGTGAGCGCCGGGACGAGGTACAGCAGCCACACCGTGACCTGGAGGACGGTCGGGTCGGGCTGGAAGTTGAACACGCCCTTGAGCAGCGTGCCGTACCAGCTGTCCGGTTCGATGGTGCCGCTGATGTCGAAGGCGAGGTT
This sequence comes from Streptomyces sp. SAT1, assembly GCF_001654495.1. Lineage (GTDB taxonomy): Bacteria > Actinomycetota > Actinomycetes > Streptomycetales > Streptomycetaceae > Streptomyces > Streptomyces andamanensis. The sequence goes on along the minus strand of NZ_CP015849.1, from coordinate 2,014,967 downwards.
CGTCAGGCCCGGCAGCCAGTCGGCCTCCTGGAGGTCGTGGAAGCCGTAGGCGAGCACCCCGGCCGCGACCACGACCAGCATGGCGCCGGTCCAGGTGAAGAACTTGGCCAGGTTGATGCGCACGGCGCCGCGGTAGAACAGCCAGCCGAGCAGCACCGCGGTGGCGATGCCGAGGGCCACGCCGATCAGCGGGCGCGGGGTGCCGTCGGAGGCGGCGTGCACGGACGCCCACACGAACAGCGCGGTCTCCAGGCCCTCGCGGCCCACCGCGAGGAACGCGGTGGCCACCAGCGCCCCGGTGCCCATCGCCAGCGCCGCGTCCAGCTTGCCGTGCAGTTCCGCCTTCAGGTGCCGGGCGGTGCGCCGCATCCAGAACACCATCCAGGTGACCAGGCCGACCGCGATCACCGACAGGGAGCCGCCGAGCGCCTCCTGCGCCTGGAACGTCATCTCCTGCGAGCCGAACTCCAGCACACAGCCGAAGCCCAGGGCCAGCGCGATGGCGATGGCGATGCCCGTCCAGATCGGCCGCAGGGCGTCCCGGCGGCCGGTCTTGACCAGGTAGGCGATCAGGATGCACACGACGAGGCTGGCCTCCAGCCCCTCGCGCAGACCGATCAGATAGTTGGAGAACACGGACCTACGCCTCCTCGGACAGCAGGGTGCGCCCCCACCAGTCGTTCGCGTCGCGGACGCCGGGCGGGATCGCGAAGACCGCCGAACCCACGTGCTGGATGTACTCGTTGAGCGCGTCGTGCGCGGACAGCCGGCGCTGGAGCGGGACGAAGCCCTTGCGCACGTCGCGCTGGTAGGCCAGGAAGAACAGCCCCGCGTCCAGGCGGCCCAGGCCGTCGGTGCCGTCGGTGAAGGAGTAGCCGCGGCGCAGGATGGTGATCCCGCCGTTGGAGTCGGGGTGCGCCAGGCGCACATGCGCGTCCGGCTTCATCGCGGGCAGGAACGGCTCGTCCCGCTCCTTGGCCTTGCCGACCGGTGCGCCCTCGCCCTTGTCCCGGCCGAAGACGTCCTCCTGCTCCTGGAGCGAGGTGCGGTCCCAGGTCTCGATGTTCATCCGGATGCGCCGGGCGACGAGGTACGAACCCCCGCTCATCCAGGCGTCCTTGCCCCCGCCGTCCTGGGCGCCGGCCCACACGTGCTCGTCCAGCCGCGCCGTCTCGGTGCCCGCGATGTTGCGGGTGCCGTCCTTGAACCCGAGCAGATTGCGCGGGGTCTGGGCGTCGGGCGTGGTGGAGGAGGTCTTGCCGAAGCCGAGCTGGGACCAGCGCACGGCGACCTTGCCGAAGCCGATCCGGGCCAGGTTGCGGATCGCGTGCACCGCCACCTGCGGGTCGTCCGCGCACGCCTGGACGCACAGGTCGCCGCCGGTGCGCGAGCGGTCCAGGTTGTCGCCGGGGAAGGGGGGCAGGTCGACCAGGGCCGCCGGACGCCGGTCCTTGAGCCCGAACCGGTCGAACAGCGTGGGCCCGAAGCCGATGGTGAGCGTCAGCCGGGACGGCTTGAGGCCGAGCGCCTCGCCGGTGTCGTCCGGCGGCGCCTCGGCCAGCCCGCCGTAGGCGCCGTCGCCGACCGGGGCACCGGCGGTCATCTTGCGCGCGGCGGCCGTCCAGTCCTTCAGCAGCCGGACGAACTCGGCGCGGTCGTCGGTCTTCACGTCGAACGCGGCGAAGTGCAGCCGGTCCTGCACGGGCGTGGCGATGCCCGCCTGGTGGACACCGTGGAACTCCACGGCACCCCCGGTGTCGGTCGCGCCGTCGCCGCCGGTGGCCGCGGCCACCGCGCCGCCCGCCGTGACGGCGCCGAGCGCGAGCCCGGCACCGCCCCAGCCGATCAGCGCGCGGCGGGAGGGCGCGGGACGTCGTTCCTGCTCCTCGGCCATGGTCCCGTCCCCTACTTCACCACTGCGGCGGCGAGCTTGGACAGCGGCTCGGCGAGCGCGTTCACCGCGTCCGACAGCTCCTTGCGCTGCTCCTTGCCGACCGTGTCGTAGGAGACGAAGTCGTAGGACGTCTTGTCCTTGCGGTACTTGTCCAGGACGGTGTCCAGGGCCGCGAACTGCTTGTCGAGTTCGCCGGTGAGGGCGGCGTCGTTCTTCCGCGCGACCGGCTCGAGGAGTTCGTACGCCTTCTGCGCGCCCTCGACGTTGGCCTTGAAGTCGACCAGGTCGGTGTGCGAGTAGCGGTCCTCCTCGCCGGTGACCTTGCCGGTGGCGACCTCGTCGAGGAGCTCCTTGGCACCGTTGGCCATGGAGGTGGGGGTGATCTCCGCCTTGCCGACCCGCTGCTGCCAGTCCTTCAGGTCGGTGACGAGCTGGTCGGCGAGGGTCTTCTCCTCGGCGCCGATCTTCTTGTCCTGCCACAGCGCCTTCTCCAGGCGGTGCCAGCCGGTCCACTTCTGGCCCTGCTCCAGGCCGTCGGCGCGGGTGTCGGTCTTCGGGTCGATGTCCCCGAAGGACTCGGCGACCGGCTCGGTGCGCTCCCAGCCGATGCGGGAGGGCGCGTACGCCTTCTTGGCGGCCTCCAGGTCACCGGCCTTGATCGCCTTGGCGAAGACCTCGGCGAGCGGCACGGTGGCGTCGGCCTGGTCCTGCGCGTACTGGCGGTACTCGGCGACCGGCTTGTCCAGCTCGGGGTTGCGCTGCGCGGCGGCGCCCTTGCCGGTGACGGTGAGCTTCTGGCGGACGCCGTGGCCCTTCATGCCCGGCCGGCAGGCGATCTCGTAGGAGCCCGCCTTGACCTCGGCGGTCAGCGTGTACTTGGTGCCGGGGCCGATGTTCTCCTTCTCGGAGACGATCCGGTCGTCGGGGAAGAGGATCTCCACCTCGGTGGCCCGCGAGCCCTTGTTCTCTATCTTGAGGGTGACCTGTCCGGCCGGTACGGTCTTGGCCGAGGTGTCGCACGTGGAGTCGGCCGCCGTCACCTGGATCGCGTCGCCGTCCGCGGCGTCGCTCTTGGAGGTGCAGGCCGTCACGGCGGTCAGGGCGACCGCGGCGGCGGCGGCGGTGACGACGGAGCGTCGGACGGCTCTCATGCAGGGACTCCCGGATGACTGGAACTGGGCGTGACGGCCCTCACAGTTGTTGGTGAGGCTTGCCTAACTTAACCGACACCTCCCTGCTTGTTACCCGCGCGTGCCGTGATTCAGCTCTCACGCGCGGGACAAGGACACGGGCCGGTCGCGGCCTGTCAAAGGCGGTGCAAAGAACCGGCCACAGGTGCGTCAAAGGTGCCGTCTCGGGGTCACCAGGACCGCGCCCGTGCGCGGGTGCGGCAGCACCTCGACGGGCTGGTCGTAGACCCGGGAGAGCAGTTCCCCGGTGAAGATCTCGCCGGGCGGCCCGTCGGCGGCGACCCGCCCGGCGGCCAGCACCGCGACCCGGTGCGCGTAGGCGGCGGCGAGCCCCAGGTCGTGCAGGACCACGACCACCGCGTCCCCGGCGGCGGCCCGCTCCCGGCACAGCCGCAGCACCAGTTCCTGGTGGCGCAGGTCCAGCGCGGCGGTCGGCTCGTCGAGCAGCAGCAGCGGGGCGTGCTGGGCCAGCACCCGGGCGAACGCGACCCGCGCCCGCTCGCCCCCGCTGAGCGCCGGGAAGGGCCGCCCGGCGAACGCGCTCACCTCGGTGGCGGCCATCGCCGCGGCCACGGCCGCCTCGTCCTCGGCCGGGGAGGCGGGGTGCGGCGCGCGGCCCATGCGCACCACCTCCGCCACCGGGAACGGGAAGGACAGCTCCGCCGACTGGGGCAGCACGGCCCGGCGCAGCGCGAGTTCGGGCGCCGACCACTCCCGTACCGGACGCCCGTGCACCCGTACGACACCGGCGGCGGCCGGGAGATCGGCGGCGAGCGCGCCCAACAGGGTCGACTTGCCCGCCCCGTTGGGCCCGACCAGGGCCAGCACCTCACCGGCCCGTACGCGCACGTCCACCCCGCGCAGCACCTCCCGGGCGCCCAGGCGCACCCGCAGCCCCTCCGCCTCGGCGAGCACCTGCCCGGCGCGCGGCCGCTCCGGCGGCCGGGGCCGCCCGCGCAGCCGCTTCACGGATCCTCGGACCGCCTTCACGCCCAGCCTCCTTGCCTGCGTCGGGTGCGGCGCAGCAGCCAGAAGAAGAACGGGCTGCCGAGCAGTGCGGTGAGTACGCCGAGCGGGAGTTCGGCGGGTGCGGCCACGGTGCGCGCCGCGAGGTCGGCGGCGAGCAGGACCAGCGCGCCCAGCAGGGCGCTGCCCGGCACCAGGAACCGGTGCCCCGGCCCCGCGGCCATCCGCAGCAGATGCGGCACCACCAGGCCGACGAAGCCGATGATCCCGGAGACGCTGACCGCCGCGGCGGTCAGCAGGGCGATCACCAGCACCAGCACGATCCGCAGCCGCTCCACGTCCACACCCAGGTGCCGGGCCGGGCGTTCGCCGAGCGCCAGCAGGTCCAGCCGGCGCGAGTACAGCGGCGCGAGGCCGAGCCCGAGCGCTGCGCACGGCAGTACGGCCAGCACCTTGGGCCAGGTGGCCTGGGCGAGCGAGCCGAGCTGCCAGAAGGTGATCTGGCTGACCGCGGCGCTGTCCGCGAAGAACAGGAAGAGGCCGATCAGCGCGCCCGCGAAGGCGTTCACCGCGATCCCGGTGAGGATCAGCGTCACCACTTCCGTACGGCCGCCCGAGCGCGCCATCACGTACACCAGCGAGGCCGTGCCCAGGCCCCCGGCGAACGCGAACACCGGCACCGTCCAGGTGCCGAGGAAGCCGATCCCCAGGGCGATCGAGGCCACCGCGCCGACCGCGGCGCCCGAGGAGACGCCGATGACGCCCGGTTCGGCCAGCGGATTGCCGAACACGCCCTGCATCAGGGCGCCCGCGCAGCCCAGCGAGGCACCGACCAGCAGGGCCAGCACGATGCGCGGGAACCGCACGTTCCACAGCACCGACTCGGCCACCCGGTCGAGCCCGGAGCCGCCGAGCCCGGCCCGGTGCAGCACGGAGGACAGCACGTCGCCGAGCGGGATGGGGTACGCGCCGAGACCGGCGGCGACCGGCACCAGCACGAGCAGCGCGGCCAGCAGACCGGCCGTCAGGAGCCAGGGCCTGCCCCGCCGCCCGGCACCGGGTTCCGCCAAGTCCCTTTTCTCAGAGGGCGATGGTGACTTCCCGTGCTCCTCGGCCGTGCCGTCGAGGGCGGGCGCGCTCATCGCCTCTCCCCGTCGCCGTAGAGCTGGCCGACGATCGAGCGCAGCACCTGGTCGGTGCGCGGGCCGTAGTTGAGCAGCACACCGTCCTCCACGGACACGACGCGCCGCTTCATCCCGGCCGGGGTCTGGGCCACGCCCGGGATCCTCACCAGGCCGTCGACGCCGCCCACGGACGCGAGTCCCTTGCTCATGACGAGGATCGCGTCCGGCGCGGCCTTCGCCAGCGCCTCGGTGGTGATGGCGGTGAAGTCCTTGTCCAGGCCCGAGGCGGCGCCCGCGTCGATCCCCCCGGCCGCCTCGATCAGCGAGGTCGCGCCCGACTTCGCACCGCCGATGAGGTAGACGGCGGCCGAGCCGCGCAGATAGAGGAACGCGACGCGCGGCCGGTCGGCGTGCGCGGGGATCGACCCGCGCACCGCCTCGATCCGGTCCTGCGCCCGCCGGGTCAGGCGCTCGCCCGCGTCCGGGACGCCGAGCGCGGCGGCGACCGCGTGGATGCGCGGCCCCACGTCCGCGAGCCCGGCGGCGGGCTTCACCACGAGCACCGGGACGCCCGCGGCGCGGATCTGGTCCATGGCCTCGGCCGGGCCCGACGTCTCCTCGGCCACCACCAGGTCGGGGTGGAGCGAGAGGACGCTCTCGGCGGACACGTCGTGATTGCGGGTCACCACCGGCAGCTTCCGGGCCTGCGCGAAGGTGGCGGTGATGTCGCGGGCCACGACCCGCCCGCCGAGCCCCAGCGTGAACACGATCTCGCTGAGGCTGCCGGACAGCGGCACGATCCGCCGGGCCCCGGTCACCGTCACCTTCCGTCCGTCGGCGGAGTCGACGGTGACGGGCAGCCGGGGCGCGGCGACGCCGGTCAGCGGTTCGACCCGGTCGTCGACGGCGCCGGCCGGGCCGGTGGCGCCGCCGGTGCCGCCGGTGCCGGAGGCGCCCGCCGTGCCGGCGCAGCCGGTGGCGGTCAGGGTGAGCGCGAGCACCGACAGCAGTGCTCCCGCCAGGTGTGTGCGCAAGCGTCGCACGGTGCGGTCCGTCCGTTCCTCTCGGGGAGTGCCGATCTCCGGCACGTTGAGCTTAGGTTAGCCTTACCTTTGTTCGCTACCGGCTGTGGATCCGGAGGACATTTCCATGCCCATGCCCGCGCGCTCCCCGCGCACCGTTCTCAGCGCGGCGAGCACCGCCCTCGCCGTGCTCGCCGCGGCCCTGCTGACCGCCCTGCTCCAGGCCCCCGCCGCCCAGGCGGCGGACCGCGCCGTGCAGGGCGGCCGGCTCGACTGGGGCATCAAGTCCTCCTTCCAGAGCTATGTCACCGGGCCCATAGCGAAGGGGAGTTACTCCCTGACCCAGGGCGCGGCCACGGTCGGCGCCAGCACCTTCCGCTTCCACTCGGCGACCGGCTCCTACGACGGCTCGACCGGCGCCTTCCGGGCCGCCTTCTCGGGCGGAGTGCGCTTCACCGGCCACCGGCAGGCGGGCGGCGGCTACCAGTTGGACCTCACGCTCAGCCGTCCCACCGTGCGCGTCGCGGGCTCCTCCGGAACCCTCTACGTGGACGTCGTCAGCAAGGCGAAGGGCACCGGGGCGGTCACGACGTCCTCGCAGGTGCCCTTCGCCTCCCTCTCCCTGGCCGGGATCGACATGCGCGGCGCCGGCACCTCGGTCGCCCTGAACAACCTGCCCGCCACCCTCACCGCACAGGGCGCCAAGTCCTTCGCCGGGTACTACACGGCCGGGACCCCGCTGGACCCGGTCAGCCTCTCGGCGGACGTACGCCCCGAGGACCGCGCCCCCGCCGGGGCCCCGTCCAGCCCGTCCCCGTCCACGCCGGCCGCCCCGTCCGCCACCGCCCCCGCACGCAAGGCCGCCTCCGGCGGCGCGATCGTGACCGGCGCCGTCGACTGGGGCGTACGCCGCACCTTCCGCGAGTACGTCACCGGGGACATCGCGCGCGGCAGGTGGACGCTGTCCGACGGCGCCCAGGACGGCGGCGCCCTCTTCCGCTTCCCCTCGGGCGCCGGCACCTTCGAGGACGGCACGCTGCGCGCCGCCTTCCGGGGCACCGTCCGCTTCACCGGCGCACACGGCCTGGACCTGCGCCTCACCGGCCTGCGCGTCACCGTCGAGGACGGCCGCGGCACCCTCTCGGCCGATGTGACCGGCACCGCCCTGACGGGCAGGAACGTCCCCCTGGTCACCTTCACCGCCAAGGGCCTCACCGCCCGGGACGGACTGGCGCGGGTCACCGAGGCGCCCGCCGTCCTGACCGAGCGCGGCGCCCGCGCCTTCGGCGGGATGTACCCGGCGGGCACCGCGATGGACCCGGTCTCGGTGGCCGTCGCCCTCACCGCGGGCGCCGCCCTGCCCGCGCTGCCCGACCTCGGCACCGCGCCGACCGCCTCCGCCCAGGCGTCCGCCGCTCCGCAGGCGGCCGAGGGCTCCGGTCTCGCGGCCGAGCCCGTGGCGGCCTCCGGCCACGACGGCGGCGGCGGCTTCCCGGTCCTGCCGCTCGTCCTGGTCGCGGCCGGTGTCCTCGTGGTCTCCGCCCTCGGCACGCTGATCGTCCGCGGCAGGCGCCGCGCCCGCCCGGCCGCCGACGCCGCCGCCACGGCCGAGGACCCGGCCCCCGCGACCAAGACCTCCTGACACCCGCCGCGGCACAGCGCCGCGGCGACACGGCAGCACAGCGCCGCGACACCGCGCGCACGCGTCCACCCACCCGTCCCGCAGGCCCGCACCGGGCCGCTCCCCGCACGAGGAGAACCACCATGTCCCGCACCACCGGAGGCCGTTCCCGCAGACGGCCCCTCGCCCTCGCCGCCGCCGTGGCCACCGTCACCGCCACCGTCGCCTCGGTGGGCGCCGCCGCGCTGGCCGGCGCCCCCGGCGCGGCGGCGGCCGACCGGCCCCTCAGCGGTTACGAACTCACCTGGGGCATCAAGGACTCGTACCGCTCCTACGTCACCGGCCCCTACGCCAAGGGCACCTTCACCACCGCCGACGGCGCCGTGCAGGCGTCCGGCAACGGCGCCTTCACCTTCACCGGGGGCCAGGGCACCTACAACGGCACCACGCACGCTGTGCACCTCACCTTCAAGGGCACGCTGACCGCCGAGTCCAGCGCCCACCGCTTCAAGCGGGTGCTCAGCGACTTCCAGTACGACAGCGGCACCGGCGTGCTCACCGCCGACCTGACCGCCGACGACGGCACCACCCGGCAGGACGTGCCGTTCGCCGAGGTCGCCGCGCCCACCAGCGCGGACATGACCGGCCTGGCCACCAAGCTCACCACCCAGGCAGGCACCTTCCTCGGCAGCGACACCTACGCGGGCGCGGCGGGCGACCCGCTCTCGGTGGTGAAGAAGGAGGTCCCGGCGTCGCCGAGCCCGTCCACCGGCCCCTCCACGGAGCCGTCCTCCCCGTCCTCGCCCCCGGCGTCCGCCTCCTCGTCCCCGACGCAGAGCACCGGGACCTCCCCGTCCCCCTCGGCCCCGGCCACCGGCGGCACGGGCACCTCCCCGTCCCCGTCCGCCACCACGACGGGCTCCTCCGCCCCGGTCCCGGCCAGGGGCGTCCTCGCGGACGGACGGCTCACCTGGGCTGTGAAGGCGTCCTTCCGGTCCTATGTGACGGGCTCGCTGGCCAAGGGCACCATCACGGCGTCCGGCGGGGCGTCCCAGGCGTCCGGCAACGGCGCGTTCACCTTCACCGACGCCACCGGCAGCTACGACACCCAGGCCGGCACCCTGTCCGCCGCGTTCAAGGGCGCGGTGAACTTCAAGGGCCACAAGGGCGAGGGCAAGGACGGCGGTTACGGCCTCGACCTCACCCTCAGCGGTGTCAAGGCGTCCTTCTCCGGCACGTCCGGCAGGCTCACCGCCGATGTCACCAGCCTCGGCAAGCTCTCCGAGGGCGTCGTCCTGGCCGACCTGAAGGCCCCCGCGGGCGGACTCACCCCCAAGGGCGACGTCATCTCCCTCAGCGGGGTGAGCGTGACGCTGACCGACGCGGGCGCCACGGCGTTCAGCGGCTTCTACCCCAAGGGCACCGTGCTCGACCCGCTGAACCTGTCGGTGGCCCTCACCGACGGCGCCGAACTCCCCTCGGGCGACGGCACGTCGGGCTCCTCCGGCGGCGCGGGCTCCGCGGGCACCGGCGGTGACGCGGGCACGGGCGGCGGACCGGCGTCCGGCACCGGCGGCACGGCGGGCGGCATCGGTTCCACGACCGGGGGCACCGGCTCCACGATCGGCGGCGGCAGCCTCGCCTCCACCGGCTCCGGCGTGCCGGTGGCCGCCCTCGGCTCGGCCGCCGCGGCGGCCGTGGCGGCGGGCGCGGGCGTGGTGTTCGCGCTGCGCAGGCGGCGCGACGCCACCCAGCTCTGACAGCAGACCCGGCAGATCCGACAGGAGACCCGGCAGAAGGGGGGGGCGGGACCGGTCCGCTGTGCGACCGGCCCCGCCCCCTGCGGCGCCCGGGTGCTTGAATGCCCCGGTGACCGACTACGACGTGCTGCGCGTGTTCTGCGCGGCGAACGGCGGCTACGGCAACGAACTCGGTGTCGTCCGCGACGGATCCCTGCTGCCCGACTCCGACGAGCGCCAGGCGCTGGCCGCGAAACTCGGCTTCAGCGAGACCGTGTTCGTGGACGACCCCGAGCGGGGCGTCATCGACATCCGCACACCGACCCTGCGGCTGCCCTTCGCCGGCCACCCCTGCGTGGGCACGGCCTGGCTCCTGGACGTCCCCGAGCTGCGCACCCCGGCGGGCCCGGTCGGCACCCGCCTGGACGGCGAGTTCACCTGGATCGAGGCCCGCCCGGAGTGGGCCCCGCCGCGCACCCTGCGCCGCTACGCGAGCGCCGCCGAGGTCGACGACCTGGCGGTGCCGCCGCCCGGCGAGTGGATCTACGCCTGGGCGTGGGAGGACGAGGCGGCCGGGCGCATCCGCGCCCGCGCCTTCCCCGGGCGCGGGGACGGCATCGAGGAGGACGAGGCCACCGGCGCCGCCGCGCTGCTGCTGACCGCGCGGCTGGGCCGCGCCCTGAACATCGTCCAGGGCGCGGGCTCCCAGATCCTGACGGCCCCGCAGCCGGAGGGCTGGGTGGAGATCGGCGGCCGGGTCGTCCTGGAGCGCTGAGACCCGGCGGCGGGGCCGGGCCCCCTCACGCGGTGAGCGGGAACTCCTCGCCCAGCGCCCGGAAGACGGCGGTGTTCAGGGCGAACGCCCGCTTGCACTCCGCCACGATCCGCTGCTTCTCCAGGTCGTCGGCCCGTACGCCGTCCAGCAGTTCGCGGTACTCCCGCTTGAAGGCGGCCGGGTTGGCGACCTCCTCGAAGGTGTAGAAGCGCACGCCGTCGCCCCCGCGCTCGAAGCCCCAGGTGCGCTCCGCGCGGTCGCGGATGATCTGGCCGCCGGACAGGTCGCCGAGGTAGCGGGTGTAGTGGTGGGCGATGTACCCGGCCGGCCACTGCTCCCGGCACTCCCGCACCCGGGCCGCGTACGCCTCGGTCGCGGGCAGCGCGCGCAGCCCCGCGCGCCAGCCGGACCCGCGCAGGTGCGCGAGGTCGCGCTCCAGCGCGGACAGCCGGAACAGCTCGGGCCGCACGAAGGGCCCGGCCACCGGATCGGCGGCGAGCCGGTCGGCGCCCGTCTCCAGGGCCTCGTAGACGAACCAGAGCTGCTCGGTGTAGCGCGCGTACGCCTCCAGGTCGAGGCGGCCGCCGAGCAGGTCGCTCATGAAGGTCGAGTTCTCCGCCTCCACGTGCTGTTCGTGGGAGGCGGTGCGCAGGAGAGTCGAGAAGGAGTCCATGAGGGGATCCTCTAAGGTAAGGCTAACCTAAGTCAATGCCTTGCCGACGTCCGGTCGGTAAACTTTCCGACGCGCTGTCGGTAAACCGTACCGCGACGCGCGAGGGCCCGCCTCCCCTGGGGAAGGCGGGCCCTCGTGAGGCTGCTGCGCGGCGGCGGCGCCGCACGGGTCACGGCAGCGTGAGGATGTCCGCTCCGGTCTCGGTCACCACGAGCGTGTGCTCGAACTGCGCGGTGCGCCTGCGGTCCTTGGTGACGACCGTCCAGCCGTCCTCCCACACGTCGTACTCGATGGTGCCCAGCGTCAGCATCGGCTCGATGGTGAAGGTCATGCCGGGCCGCATCACGGTGGTGGCGTGCGGGCTGTCGTAGTGCGGCACGATCAGCCCGGAGTGGAAGGACGTGTTGATGCCGTGCCCGGTGAAGTCGCGGACCACGCCGTAGCCGAAGCGCTTGGCGTACGACTCGATGACCCGGCCGATGACGTTGATCTGCCGGCCCGGCCGGACCGCCTTGATCGCGCGGTTCAGCGTCTCGCGGGTGCGCTCCACGAGCAGCCGGCTCTCCTCGTCGACGTCGCCGACGAGATAGGTGGCGTTGTTGTCGCCGTGCACCCCGCCGATGTACGCCGTCACGTCCAGGTTGACGATGTCGCCGTCCCGCAGCACCGTCGAGTCCGGGATGCCGTGGCAGATCACCTCGTTGACCGAGGTGCACAGCGACTTGGGGAAACCGCGGTAGCCGAGCGTGGACGGATAGGCGCCGTGGTCGCACATGTACGTGTGCGCCACCCGGTCGAGTTCGTCCGTGGTGACGCCGGGCGCGATGTGCTTGGCGGCCTCCTCCATCGCCCGCGCGGCGATCCGCCCGGCGACCCGCATCGCCTCGACGGTCTCCGGGGTCTGCACCTCGGGCCCCGTGTACGGCTTCGGCGCAGGCCTGCCGACGTACTCGGGGCGGCGGATGTTTCCGGGCACGGAACGGGCGGGGGACAGCTCCCCGGGGACGAGCAGTGACTGGCCAGACATGCCGGTGAGTCTATCCAGCGCCGATGAGGGAACATGTCGGTGGCGAGAGGAGCTGGTCATGGCCCTGTTCAAGAAGCGCACCGCGGGCAAGCCGGGTGAGTGGTTCTACTGCCTGGAGCACCAGAAGGTCGAGGAGGGGCCGGAGTGCCCCGCCAAGGACCGGTTCGGCCCGTACGCCTCCCGCGAGGAGGCCCAGCACGCGATGGACACCGCGCACGAGCGCAACCTCCAGTGGGAGACCGACCCGCGCTGGCACGACGCCCCGCCCGGCGACCGCCCCCCCGGTCCCGGCCAGACCTGACCGCACGGGCCCCGCACCCCCCTCACCACGCCATCGGCCACCCCCGCGCACTCCGGCGCACGAAGGCCCGCCGCCCCCCGACGCCCGGGGCCCGGGGCGAGGGCCCGTTCGGTGCCCTGCGGGGCGGGCCGGTCCGGGGCCGTCCGGCGGGCCGCCGCCTGCGGCCTGCCGCGCGCTCGTGCGCTTCCGGCGTGCGGGCGGCCCATTGCTTCTGGGCGCCCGGGACCGGAGGACGAGGACTGGTCCGGTGCCTGCGGGGCGGGCGGGTCCAGGGCCAGGCCGTTCGGCGGGCCTTCGGTGGGTGCCGGTGGGCGTCCGCAGCGCGGGCGTCCGCGGGATCGTCGTCCGCCGCTCGCCGCGGCCCGGGTGCGTCCGTGCGTTCCCGGTGTGGTGTGTGAGCGGCCTGTCGTCGCCCGGGGCGCGGGACCGCGGGGGTCCGGTGGGCCGGTGGTCAGGCGGCCGTGCGCAGGCCCGTCGACCGCAGTTCGCGCTGGCGTACCGCGTGCTCGTTCGTGCGGACGTCGTAGGCCATCAGGCCGGGCAGGCAGAGGGCGAGCAGGCCGACCGCGCCCGCGCACAGGACGCCGCCGGACCACACGGACGCCCGTACGCCCCACCAGGCGGCGAGCCCGCCGGAGCGCACCTGGCCCAGCTGCGGGCCCACGGAGTACGACAGCAGCTCGATCCCGGCCAGCCGGCCGCGCAGCTCGTCCGGGATGGTCTGGTTCCACATGGCGCCCCGGAAGATCCCGCTGACCATGTCGCAGCCGCCCGCCACGGCGAGGAACAGCAGCACCAACCAGACGTTCCCGGCCACCCCGGCTGCGGCGATGGCCAGACCCCACAGCAGCGCCGCGAGGACCACCATCCGGCCGTGCCGGTGCACCCGCGAGGTCCAGCCGCTGGTCACGCTCACCAGCAGCGACCCGAGCGGCACGGCGGCGTACATCAGCCCCAGCGACCAGCGGGCGTCCAGCTCGTCCGCGAGGAACGGCAGCACGGCCAGCGGCATCGCCAGGAACATCGCGGCCAGGTCCACCGCGTAGGTGCCCAGCAGCTCCTTGCGGTTCCAGGCGTACCGGGCGCCCTCCGCGACGGCCCGCAGCGACGGCTTCGCGGCCTCGTGGGAGGCGGGCTGCGCGGCGATGCGGACCACCAGCACCACCGAGAGGGCGAAGGTCGCCAGGTCGGCCGCGTAGGCCGGGGCCAGGCCCGCGTACGCCACGATCACGCCCGCCACCGCCGGACCGGCCACCCCGCCCACGGTCCAGCGCAGCGAGTTCAGCGCGGTCGCAGCGGGCAGGTGCTCATGGGCCACGATGCGCGGCCACAGCGCGTCCAGCGCGGGCCGCTGCACGGCGGTCAGCGCGGAGGACAGCGCCGCCACCACGTACAGCGGCCACACCGCCGGGTGCGGCAGCAGGGCGTCCACCAGCAGCACGGCGCTGAGCACCCCGAGGCCGGCCTCGGTCCACAGGATCAGCCGCCGCTTGTCCATCGCGTCCGCGAGCGCCCCGCCGTACAGCCCGAACACGATCAGCGGCACCAGCTCCACCGCGCCGATCGCGCCGACCGCCGCCGCCGAGCCGGTCAGCTCCTTCATCTGCACCGGCAGCGCGACGAAGGTCAGGAACGTCCCGAAGTTGGAGATCAGCCCGGACACCCACAGCCTGCGGAAGTCGCGTGAGGAGCGCCACGGGGCGAGATCGGGCAGCAGCGCCCGCACCCCGGACGGCGGCTCGGCGGACTCCGCGACGGGTGGGACGCCGGACGGAGCACCCGCGGAACCCACAGAAGCAGGAGCACCCGCAGAAGCAGAAGAAGCCGGAGCACCAGGAGAAGACGGAGAAGACGGGGCGTGATCGGTCACGTCGGGTCATGTTCAGGCACAGGCTCGGCTGGAGCAAATGGGTTTCCCCGGTTCCTACCAGCGGGCGGGCGGCGGAGCCGTCAGCGCCTCCGCCAGCCGGGACAGCCGGTCCCGCCACCGCCCGCGCCCGCGCGGTCCCGGCAGCGGGTTCTCCCCGGCCGCCGCGCTGACCAGGTGCTGCACGGTGTCCAGGTCGAGTTCGCCGCCGTCCGGCACCGCCAGCGTCTCGTGCGCCATCGCCGCCAGCTCGCCGCCGCCCGCGCCCAGCGCCAGCACCGTCGCCCCGGCCCGCCGCACATCGCGCACCCGCGTCAGCAGCTCCGCGGGCTCGCCCCCTCCGCCGGGCACCTCGGGCGCCACCACCAGCAGCGTCTCGCCGCGCCGGGCCGCCGCCAGCCGGCCGAGCCCGACCGCGAGGTGCGCCGGATCCGCCGGACCCGCGCCGTGCCGCACCAGGGTGGGCGCCAGCTCCGGCGTGCCCGACCAGGCGGCCTCGTCCACCAGGTGCGCGGCCAGATGCCACGGCTCGTGCTCCGGCGTGCCCACCAGCAGCAGCCCGCCCCCGTGCGCCACCACCGACCCGCGCAGCGCCCCCGCGAACCGCCGGGTGGTGTCCAACCACTCGGTCCCGGCGAGCACTTCGCGCAGCAGCGCGACCCGTACGGCGTCCATGGGAGCGCATACTGCCCCAAACGGCCGCTGCCGACGCGCAGTTCGCACCCGGTTCGCCCGCACCGGGGACACCGGGCGGCACCGCTGACCCGGCTCACCCGGACGGGTGGGGGAGGGGCCGCGGACGTAGAGTCGGCCCATGACCTCTACCGACAGTGCACAGAAGGCCCCCGCCAAGGACCCCTGGGACCTGCCCGACGTCTCCGGACTGGTCGTCGGCGTGCTCGGCGGGACCGGCCCGCAGGGCAAGGGGCTCGCCCAGCGGTTCGCCCGGTCCGGCCAGAAGGTGATCATCGGCTCGCGGGCCGCCGACCGGGCGCGGGCGGCGGCCGAGGAGATCGGGCACGGCGTCGAGGGCGCCGACAACGCCGAGACCGCCCGCCGCAGCGACGTCGTGATCGTCGCGGTGCCCTGGGAGGGCCACGGCAAGACCCTGGAGTCCCTGCGCGAGGAACTGGCCGGCAAGCTCGTCGTGGACTGCGTCAACCCCCTCGGCTTCGACAAGAAGGGCGCCTACGCGCTCACCCCCGAGGAGGGCAGCGCCGCCGAGCAGGCCGCCGCCCTGCTGCCCGGCTCGCGGGTGACCGCCGCCTTCCACCACCTGTCGGCCGTCCTGCTCCAGGACCCCGCGATCGAGCGGATCGACACCGATGTGATGGTCCTCGGCGAGGAGCGCGCCGACGTGGAGATCGTGCAGGCGCTGGCCGGCCGGATCCCCGGGATGCGCGGGGTCTTCGCCGGGCGGCTGCGCAACGCCCACCAGGTGGAGTCGCTGGTCGCCAACCTGATCTCCGTCAACCGCCGCTACAAGGCGCACGCGGGGCTGCGGCTCACCGACGTCTGAGCACCGCCCGCGCACCGGTCCGGGACGCGCATGGGGGACACTGGTCGGCGAAGCAGTCCCGAGCAGTGCCCCCGTGTCCCCGACAGGAGTCCGCCCCCATGCCCCGCCTCGCCCTCTACGCCCTGATCGTCTGCGTGCTCACCGTGGCCGCGGCCGTCGTCTCCTTCGTCCAGGGCAGCTGGCTGGGGATCGTGTGGGTCCTGCTGGCCGGACTGTCGTCCAACATGACCTGGTACTACCTGCGCCGGGGCCGCGCGGCCCGCGGCGGCTCCGTCACCGGCTGACCGCGCAGTACTCGTTCGTCCCCTGCCAGAAGCGGTACAGCTCCTGGCCGCAGTAGCGGTCGGGGCCGTCCACGCCCAGATGGCCCAGGATCGCGTGGACCGCGTCGAAGAAGGCGCTGTTGACCGAGGGCAGCCACAGCAGCGCGAAGACGAACAGCAGTCCGAACGGCGCGAACGGCTCCACCTGCCGCTTCAGCCCCTGCGACAGCCACGGCTCCAGCACGCCGTAGCCGTCCAGACCAGGAACCGGCAGGAAGTTCAGCAGCGCGGCCGAGACCTGGAGCAGCGCGAGGAAGGCGAGCGCGTACCGGAAGTCGCCCGGCACCCCGTCCAGCGCGTCCAGCCAGAACGGCGCGGTGCACACCGCCGCGAACAGCACGTTGGCCAGCGGCCCGGCCGCCGAGACCAGGCTGTGCCGCCAGCGGCCCCGGATCCGGCCCCGCTCGATGAAGACCGCGCCGCCGGGCAGCCCGATCCCGCCCATGATCACGAAGATCACCGGCAGCACGACGCTCAGCAGCGCGTGCGTGTACTTCAGCGGGTTCAGCGTCAGATAGCCCTTCGCGCCGACCGTGATGTCACCGCTGTGCAGCGCGGTGCGGGCGTGCGCGTACTCGTGCAGGCACAGCGAGACGATCCAGGCAGCCGTCACGAACAGGAACACCGCGACGCCGGGCCGCTCGGCGAACCCGGTCCAGGTGGCCCACCCGGTGACGGCGGTGACGGCCAGGATCCCCAGGAACACGGGGCTGATCCGGCGGTCGCCGCGGCGGGCGGTGGCGGTGGTCATGGTCGGGGCGCTCCAAAGGACGGGTCCGGTGCCGGGCGCGACCGGCGGGTGGGGTCGACCGTACCGGTGACACGGGGGGAACGTGCTGCGGCGGGTCCTCGGTTCCTGGTAGTCGTTACGCTGTCATCAAGTCGACTGAGGAGGTGGCCATGACGATCGCCGGCAATTGGGTCGAGTCCATGCAGGAGGCCATGGAGGTGCCCAGGAGCGCACGCCTCCGGCTGACGAGGAACGGGCTCACCTTGGTACCGGTCACCTACGCGCACAGGATCACGCAGCGGCGCATCGAGAATCAGATCGAGGAACGGCTGCCGGGATGGACGCCGATCAGCGAGTTCGGTGTCATCCCTCCCCGGGAGGGTTACAAGCCGGAGCCCGACGCGTCCGCCGTGCGGCTGGAGCAGGTCCGTACGGACAAGAGCGAGGTCAGCGAGTCGCTGCTGCCCTTCGTCGTCGAAGTCGTCTCCCCCGAGAGCAGGAACCGCGACTACAGCACCAAGCCCGACCACTACGCGCTGCGCGGCATCCCCGCCTACCTCGTCGTCGACGTGCTCAGCGCCCGCTGGACCCTGCTGACCCGGCCCGAGGACGGCGTCTACCGGCACGAGGAGTCGGGCGCCTTCGGGGACGAGATCCGCATCCCCGTCGCCGACCAGACCCTGACCCTCGACTCCTCCCAGTTCGTCCGCATCTGAGACGCCTGTCCCCGCCGCTTTCCCGCCGCTTTCCGCCACGGGGAAACCCCCGAGCGGCTCCGGGGCGTCCCCGGGGACAATGGACCCCGTGCGCTACCGCATCCTCGGCACCACCCAGGCATTCCGCCCCGACGGCACCGCCGTCCCGGTCGGCGGTGCGCGGCTGCGCGCCCTGCTGACCGTGCTCGCCCTGCGGCCCGGACGTACGGTCCCGGTGTCCGTCCTGGTCGACGAGGTCTGGGAGGACGATCCGCCCGCCGACGCCACGGGCGCGCTCCAGGCCCTGGTCGGACGGCTGCGCCGGGCGCTCGGCGCGGACGCGGTGGCCTCCGCCGAGGGCGGCTACCGGCTCACCGCCACGGCCGACGACATCGATCTGCACCGGTTCGAGCGCCTGGCGGGCGAGGGCCTGGCCGCACTCGCCGACGGCGACCCGACCAAGGCCGCCGCCACCCTCGACGACGCCCTCGCCCTGTGGCACGGCCCCGCCCTCGCCGACCTGCCCGACCGCACCGCCGAGGCGGCCCGCTGGGAGACCCGGCACCTGGACGTGCGCCGGGCCCGCCTGGCCGCCGCGCTCGCCCTCGGAGACACCGACCGGGCCCTGCCCGAGCTGACCGCCCTGTGCGACACCCACCCCCTGGACGAACCCCTCCAGGCGCTCAGGCTGCGCGCCCTGCACGAGGCCGGCCGCACCGCCCAGGCGCTCGCCGCCTACGAGGACGTACGGCGTCTGCTGGCCGACCGGCTCGGCTCCGACCCGGGGCCCGAACTGCGCGCGCTGCACGGGCGGCTGCTCGGCGGCGACCGACCGCGGCAGGACCGGCGGCGGGGCGCGGGCTCCGACGCGTACGTCACCGCCGCCGCCCCCGGCCGCCCGTCGGCCGCGGCCCCCGGGACCCCGGCCGCCGCCCCCGCCGACCCCGCGCCCCCGGCCGCCGCCCCGGCGGCGCCGCCCAGCAACCTGCGCGCCCGGCTGACCTCCTTCGTGGGCCGCGAGAGCGACATCGACGCGCTCCGCGCCGACCTGGGAAGCGCCCGGCTCATCACGCTCCTCGGGCCCGGCGGGGCCGGCAAGACCCGGCTGTCCCAGGAGGCCGCCGAGGCCCTGCGGCCCGCCCCCCGCGACGGCGTGTGGCTGGCGGAACTGGCCCCGGTCGACGACCCGGACGCGGTGCCCGAGGCGGTGCTGACCGCGGTGGGCGCCCGCGAGACCGTGCTCTACGGCGCCGGCGCCGAGGAGATACGGGCCGCCGTCGCCGACCGCCACGACGACCCGGTCGAACGGCTCGTCGAGCACTGCGCCCGCCGCCGCATGCTCCTGCTCCTGGACAACTGCGAGCATGTCGTCGACGCCGCCGCCCACCTCGTCGAGGAACTCCTCGCCCGCTGCCCCCGCCTCACCGTCCTCGCCACCAGCCGCGAACCCCTCGGCGTACCGGGCGAACTGCTGCGCCCGGTGGAGCCGCTGCCCGATCCGGTCGCGCTGCGCCTGTTCGCCGAGCGCGGCGCCGCCGTACGGCCCGGTTTCCGCACCGACGCCGACGCGGACACCGCCGCCGCCTGCGCCGAGATCTGCCGCCGCCTGGACGGGCTGCCGCTCGCCATCGAACTGGCCGCCGCCCGGCTGCGGATGCTCTCCCCGCGGCAGATCGCCGACCGGCTCGACGACCGCTTCCGGCTGCTCACCTCCGGCAGCCGCACCGTGCTGCCCCGCCAGCAGACCCTGCGCGCCGTCGTCGACTGGTCCTGGGACCTGCTGGACGCGGGGGAGCGGGAGGTGCTGAGCCGGCTGTCCGTCTTCGCCGGCGGCTGCGACCTGGCCGCCGCCGAGGCCGTGTGCGGGCCCGCCGCCTTCGACGCCCTCGGCTCCCTGGTCGACAAGTCGCTGGTGGTGGCCGCGCCCGCCGCCGACGGCGCGATGCGCTACCGGCTCCTGGAGACCGTCGCCGAGTACGCCGCCGAACGGCTGGCACAGACCGGCGGCCGGGCCGCGGCCGAGCGCGCCCACCTCGTCCACTACCGCGAACTGGCCCGCACCACCGACCCGTTGCTGCGCGGCTCCGGCCAGTTCGCCGCCATCGCCCGCTTCGAGCTGGAGTACGAGAACCTGCGCACCGCCCTGCGGCACGCCGTCGCCGAACGCGACGAGCACGAGGCGCTGTGCCTGATCCACTCCCTGGGCACGTACTGGCAGATGCGGGACGTGCGCATCGAGGCCCGCAACTGGTGCGCGGACATCATGGCGTTCACCCCCGACCCGTTCGCCGAGCCCGTGCGCCGCGCGGTGCCGGTGTGGCGGCGGTGCACGGACGCCCCGCCGCCGATGAGCGAGGACGTCCTGGCGGAGGCCCGCCGTGGCCTGCACCTGCTCCACCTCGCCTGCATGGACACCGAACTGGAGGCGTGGGAGACCCCCGAGGCCAAGCGCAAGCTCCGGGCCGTCACCGAGGTCTACGAACCCGGACTGCCCCAGACCTGCCGCTACCCCGGCATGCTGTGGTTCTTCGCGGTGATACTGAGCGGCGACATGGAGCGGCTGCGCACCGTCATCGACGCGACCGTGGACACCTGCCGCAGCACCCCCGGCTACGAGCACGAACTGGCCGGCGCCCTCCAGATGCGGGCCAACCTGCTGGCCAACCGCGTCGAGTGGACCGGCGATGCCACCCGCGACGCCGACGAGTCGCTGGAGATCTACCGGCGCTTCGGGGACGCCTGGGGGGCCGCCGAGGCGCTGTCCGCGCGCGGCGAGTCCCATGAGCGCGCCGGACGGTATCTGCGGGCCGCCGCCGACTACGAGGAGGCCGTGGGCCACGCCGAACGGCTCGGCGCGCGTGCCCAGACGGCGGTGCTCCAGTCGCGGCTGGGCAGCGCCCTGATCGAGGCGGGGGACGTGGAGCGCGGCGAGCGGCTGCTGCGTGAGGTGATCGACGGCAGGCTGGGCGCCGGGAGCGAGGCGATGCCCGCCGCCCGGCTGTTCCTGGCCGGCCACCTCGGGATGACCGGCCGCATCCCGCAGGCACGCGAGCAACTGCGGCTGCTGCGCGAGGAGTTCGGCATCTCCCACTTCATCGTCTTCGACTCCTTCATCCTGGGCGCCGAAGCGTGGCTGGACGCGGTCGACGGCCGTCCCGAGGAGGCGCTGGCCAAGGCGGGACAGGCGATGCGGGGGGCCGGTGACCCGCTGTCCCTGGCCATCGCCCCGCACATGCGCGCCCTCTATCTGATGGTCGGCGCGATGGCCCTGCCCGCGCTCGACGGCGGCGGACGGGCCCGGGACGCGGCCCGCTGCCTGGCCGCCGCCGACGCCCTGCTGCCCGCCCGCCATGTCTCCTCCGCCATGGAACGCCATGTCCGGGACCAGGTCGTGGAGCGGATCCGGGGCGCGCTGGGCGCGGACGGCTTCGAGGCCGCGTACGCCGAGGGCGGCGGCCTCTCCCCGGAGGAGGCCGCCGCCCTGTTCTGAGGCGCGCGCCCTCAGGTCTTGGTGCGGAACTTGTGGATGGCGAGCGGGGCCGCGACGGCGGTGATCGCGACCGACCAGGCCACGGTGATCCACAGGTCGTGCGCGACCGGCCCGCCCAGCATCAGACCGCGGGCCGCGTCGGCGAGCGTGGAGAGCGGGTTGTAGTCGGTGAAGTGCTGGAGCCAGCCCGGCATCGACTGGGTCGGCGCGAAGATCGACGAGCCGAACTGGAGCGGGAAGAGCACCAGGAAGCCCATCGCCTGCACGGACTGCGCGTTCTTCAGCATGACGCCGAGGGTGAGGAACACCCACATGATCGACGAGGCGAACAGCGCGGACAGGCCCACGGTGGCGAACAGACCGGTCCAGTGGGTGATGTGGAAGCCGACCAGCGCGGCGACGACCATCAGCACGACCGTGGCGAACAGCATCCGGAACAGCTCGACCGCGATCTTCGCGAACAGCACCGAGCCGCGGCCGATCGGCAGCGACCGGAAGCGGTCCATGACACCGCTGTTGAAGTCCTGGCTGAAGCCCGTGCCGACGCCCTGGGACAGCGTCATGCTGTTCATCGCCAGCATGCCCGGGATGACGTACTGCACGTACTGCGACTGGCCGCCGCCCAGCGCCTGCCCGATCGAGCCGCCGAAGACGTACACGAACAGCAGGGTGAAGACGATCGGCATCAGCAGCGCGTCGAACATGGACTCCGGGTCCTGGCGGATCCAGAGCAGGTTGCGCCGGATCAGCGCGCCGGTGTGCCGCAGATGTCCGCGCAGCGGGATCCGCACGTCGGCGGTCGGGATCTGAGTGGTGACGGCGCTCATACGGCGACCTCCTCGCGGGCGTCGGCGGGGCTGGCGTCCTGCGGGGCACTGGCGCGGTGGCCGGTGAGGGACAGGAAGACCTCGTCCAGGCTGGGCAGTTCGGTGGTGATGGAGGTGATGGTGATGCCGCGCGCGGTCACCGCGCCCACCACGGCGGTCAGCTGCTCGTCGCTGAGGACGGGCACCAGCAGCGAGCCGGTCTCGGTGTCCACGGTGGTCGTCGCCAGCCCGGTGATACCCAGCTCGTCCAGCATCCCGGCGAGCGGGCGCAGTTCGCCCGGGTCGGCCGGCCTGACGCGCAGGGTGCGCCCGCCGACCTTGGCCTTCAGCTCCTCGATGCGGCCGCCCGCGATCACCTTGCCGCGGTCGACCACGGTCAGCTCGGAGGCGAGCTGCTCGGCCTCCTCCATGTACTGGGTGGTCAGCAGCACGGTGACGCCGTCGCCGACCATCGCCTTGACCTCGTCCCAGACCTCGTTGCGGGTGCGCGGGTCCAGGCCGGTGGTCGGCTCGTCCAGGTAGAGCACCGCGGGGCGTCCGATCATGGACGCGGCCAGGTCGAGTCGGCGCCGCATGCCGCCGGAGTAGGTGCTGGCCGGGCGCTTGGCCGCCTCGGTGAGCGAGAACCGCTCCAGCAGTTCGTCGGCGCGGGTGCGGGCGTCCTTGCGGGACAGGTCCAGCAGCCGCCCGATCAGATAGAGGTTCTCCCAGCCCGGCAGCTTCTCGTCCACGGACGCGTACTGCCCGGTGAGCCCGATGACCCGGCGCAGCTGCCGGGGCTGGCGCACCACGTCGTAACCGGCGACGGTGGCCTCGCCGGAGGTGGGGGCGAGCAGGGTGGAGAGGATGCGGACGAGGGTGGTCTTGCCGGCGCCGTTCGGCCCGAGCACGCCCATCACGGTGCCCTCGCGCACATCGAGGTCGACGCCGTCCAGCGCCTTGGTCTCGCCGTAGTGCTTGACCAGTCCCCGTACCGTCACGGCGACCCCCGCGCCGCCGGGGTGCTTGTCGATTCGTGTCATGGCGAAGACGATGCCACCCGCCACCGACAAACCACCGACAGTCCGCCGACGCCCGCCCGTCCGCCGCCGACAGGCATCCGGCGCGGGGGCCGGGCGCCTGCCTGGGCGTCCGCTCAGCGGTGCAGCGGTGCGGCCGCCTCCGGTACGTGGCCGGTGACGACGCGGGCCGCGGGGACCGGGGTCGGACGGCGGCGGTCGACGGCCTGCGCGGCGGCGGCCACGGCCAGGCCGAGGACGGCCAGGGCGCCGCCGGCGAGCGCCGGGGAGGTCGCGCCGAAGCCCGCGGCCAGCGCGAGCCCGCCGATCCAGGCGCCCCCGGCGTTGGCCAGGTTGAAGGCGGCCTGGTTGGCGGAGGAGGCCAGCGAGGGCGCCGCCGCCGCCTTCTCCATCACCATGAGCTGGAGCGGGGAGCCGGTGACGAAGGCGGCCGTGCCGAGCAGGGTCACCGCGAGCGCCGCGCTCCACCCGGCCCGCATCAGCACCGGGAAGAGGAGCAGCACGACGGCCAGCGAGGCCAGCCCGCCGAAGAGGGTGCCGCGCATCGAGTGGTCGGCGAGCCGCCCGCCCAGCAGATTGCCCGCGGTCGCGCCGACGCCGAACAGGGCCAGCAGCAGGGTCACGCTGGACTCGGCGTACCCGGCGGTGCCGGTGAGCATCGGCGTGATGTAGCTGTAGGCGGCGAACAGCGCGCCGAAACCGGCCACAGTGGTCAGCAGCGCCAGCCACACGGGCAGCGAGCGCAGGGCGGCCAGTTCGCCGCGCAGTCCGGCCGCCGGGGCGGCGTGCGCGGGGTCGCGGGGGATGAGCAGGGCGAGCGCGGCGATGGCCGCCACGCCGATCGCGCCGACCCCGAGGAAGGTCGCCCGCCAGCCCAGGTGCTGGCCCATGAGCGTGGCGACCGGGACCCCGGCGACATTGGCCACGGTGAGGCCGAGGAACATCAGCGACACCGAGCGTGCCTTGCGCTCGGGCGGCACCATCCCGGTGGCGACCACCGCGCCGACGCCGAAGAAGGCGCCGTGCGGCAGCCCGCTCAGGAAGCGGGCCGCCAGCAGCCAGCCGTGGCCGGGGGCGAGCGCGGAGAGGGCGTTGCCCACGACGAACAGCGCCATCAGGCCGATCAGCACCCGGCGGCGGGACATCCGGGAGGTCAGCGCGGCCAGCAGCGGGGCGCCGATGACCACGCCCAGCGCGTACGCGGAGACCAGGTGCCCGGCGGTGGGGATCGAGATGCCCAGGTCGTCGGCGACGTCGGGCAGCAGCCCCATCATGACGAACTCGGTCGTGCCGATGCCGAAGGCGCCCACGGCGAGGGCGAGCAGGGCCAGGGGCATGAAAGACCTTTCGGGGTGGGTTCCGTACAGCGTGCGACTTGTATGTTCAGCTGCGGAACAAAGTCTTTCAGGCCCGGTATTCCAGCAGGTTACGAGCTGGTTGCCGATGTGGTGACCTTCACACGCGCCGCGATCGGCAGATGGTCGCTGTCCGTGCGCGGCAGCGTCCAGGAGCTTACCGGCTCCACGCCCCTGACCATGATCTGGTCGATCCGGGCCAGCGGGAACGAGGCCGGCCAGCTGAAGCCGAAGCCGCTGCCCGCCGCGCCCTGCGTCGAGCGCATCTGGGAGGTGACCGCGCCCAGCGAGCGGTCGTTCATCGTGCCGTTCAGATCGCCGAGCAGCACCACCCGCTCCAGCTTCTCGTGTGCGATGGCCGTGCCCAGCGCGGTCGCGCTGTGGTCCCGCTGCTGCGCGGTGAACCCGGCGTTCAGCTTCACCCGGACCGAGGGCATGTGGGCGACGTACACCGCGAGCGGGCCCTCGGGCGTGGCCACCGTGGCGCGCAGGGCGCGGGTCCAGCCGAGCCGGAGGTCGACCGGGCGGACATCGCTGAGCGGGTACTTGCTCCACACCCCCACCGTGCCCTCCACGGCGTGGTACTTGTACGCCGACGCCAGCGCCCGCTCGTACACCGGCACCGCGGCGGCCTTCAGCTCCTCCAGCGCCAGCACGTCCGCGCCGGACGCGGCGACCTGTCGCGCGGTCCCGGTGGGATCGGGGTTGTCCGCGTTGACGTTGTGCGTGGCCACCGTCAGATCACCACCGCCGCCGGTCTTGTCGGTGACCAGGCCGCCGAAGAGGTTCAGCCAGACGGCGACGGGCAGCACCAGCGCGATCAGCGCGGTGGCCGACTTGCGCACCAGCGCCACCACCAGCAGCACCGGCACGAGCAGCCCCAGCCAGGGCAGGAAGGTCTCCGTCAGACTGCCCAGGTTGCCGACCCGGTTGGGGATGTGCGAGTGCAGCAGCATCACCAGCGCGGCCAGCACCGCGAGGACCGCCGAGACGATGCCCCGCCGCCAGATCCGGCGGTCGCCGCGCCAGCCGCGCAGCAGCCGGTCCAGCAGGCGCCGAATCCGGTTCTCCGAGCGCTCGGGCCCCGAGCCGCCGTCGTCCGTCTCCGTCAAGTACGCCTGCTGCGCCATACCGTCGCCTCACTGCCTGCCGTGCCTGCCGTGCACCGTTCACCCCGTGGGCTACGACCCTAGGGGATGATCGGCTCCGTTCCTGCCGTCCGTGACGGCCGTACGGGCACGAGGACGAACGAGGCGGGGCGCGGAGTTCCGGTCACGCCGTGCGGGGCCCGCTCTGTGACGAAACGGGCACATTCACTCCGGCGCCGGACCGGCCGGGCGCGGCACGGGCCGCAGGCCCTCCAGGACCGTGTCCACGATCTGCTCCGACAGCCCCTCGGGCAGGTCCAGATCGGGCCGCATGATGCTGCGCACCAGCATGGGTCCGACGAGGATGTCGTTGAGCAGTTCCACGTCGACGTCCGCGCGCAGTTCACCGGTGAGCTGGCCGCGGCGCAGCACCTCCACCTGGATCCGGCGCCGGGGCTCGACGACGGTGGCGTGGTAGGCGCACCAGATCTTCGGGCTGCTCTTCATCTGGGCGTAGACGTTGTGCAGGATCGCCGAGGAGCGGCTGATCAGCCCGCGCCGGCGCAACTGCTCCAGCAGCGCCACCAGATCGTCGCGCATGGAGGTGCCGGGCAGATCGGCGTCGGGCGGTTCGGCGGCCCGTACGACGTCGGCGAACAGCTCCTCCTTGCCGCTCCAGCGGCGGTAGATGGTGGCTTTGCCGACGCCCGCCGTCCGGGCGATGCGCTCGATGGAGAGTTCGGCCAGCGGCACGCCCTCTTCCAAGAGCTTCATCACCCCTTCGACGATGGCGCGTTCCACCGCCTCGCTCCGGGGGCGGCCCCGCACGGGGCACTCCGGGGCGGCTTGGCTGTCGGCGAGGCTCACCTGAGACGTCCTTTCGTCGTACCGGGTCATTGTCCACCCGGTGGCCGGCGGTGCTGCTGCCCACCGCCGGCCGGTCGCCCCCGTATGACTGCTCCGCCCCCGCTGCCGTGCCGTCCCCCGTCTCGCGGCCGCGACGGTCAGTCGGCCGCCGCCACCAGTTCCGGTTCCTCCTGGTTCTCGGGCCGGCGCGGGGTGCGGCCGGGCAGGAAGAGGGCCACCACGACCGCGCCGGCCAGCGCCACCACGGTGCCGCACAGCGAGGTCACGTGCATGGCGTGCAGGAAGGCGCTGTTGGCCGGGTCGACCAGGGCCTGCCCGCGCGGGCCGAGCTTCTCGGCGACGCCGAGCGTGGCCTCGATGGACTCGCCCGCCGTGCCGCGCAGGTCCGCCGGGAGCATTCCGAGCTTGCCCTCGATGCTGTTGCGGTACGCGGTGGAGAGCACCGAGCCGAGGACGGCGATGCCGAGCGCGCCGCCGACCTGGCGGAAGGTGTTGCTCAGCGCGGAGGCCGAGCCCGCCTTCTCGCGGGGCAGGGCCTGCATGATGACCACGCTGGTCGGCGTCATGATGTGCGCCATGCCGGTGCCCATGAGGAAGAAGACGACCTCCAGCACCCAGATCGGGGTGTCGGCCTCGAACCCGGCGAACGCGGCGAGCATCCCGGCCAGCAGCACCAGGCCCGCCGTGGTGGTCGCCTTGTAGCCGAAGCGGTCGACGACCAGCCGGGCCCGCGGCGCGAAGATCATCTGCGCGGCGGCCAGCGGGATCATGAGCAGGCCGGACTCCAGCGGGGAGTAGCCGCGCACGCTCTGGGTGTAGAAGACCGAGAAGAACGTGACGCCCATCAGGGCGAAGAAGACCAGCGCGATGGCGGCCATGGCGGCCGAGAAGACCTTGTTCTTGAAGTAGGTGACGTCCAGCGACGGGTGGTCGCTGCGCTTCTCGAAGACGATGAACGCCGCGAGGACGACGACACCGGCGATGATGGTCGCCAGCACGGCAGGGTCGGTGAAGTCGGCCAGTTCGCCGCCCTTGATGATGCCGTAGACGAGCAGCACCAGGCCGACCACGGACAGTACGACGCCGACCGGGTCGAGGCGGCCGGGGCGCGGGTCGCGCGAGTCGGGCACCAGCCAGATCATCAGCGCCACCGCGGCGACGACGATCGGCACGTTGATCAGGAAGACCGAGCCCCACCAGAAGTGGTCCAGCAGCAGACCGCCGGTGATCGGGCCGATGGCGATGGCGAGGCCGACGCCGCCCGCCCAGATGCCGATGGCCTTGGGCTGCTCGTCGCGCTCGAAGACGTTCATCAGGACGGCGAGGGTGGCCGGCATGACGAACGCGGCGCCCACCGCCATCAGGGCGCGGTAGGCGATCAGCTGGCCCGGCGAGCCGGACTCGGCGGCCAGCGCGGAGCCGATGCCGAAGACGACGAGACCGCCGAGCAGCACCTTCTTGCGGCCCACCCGGTCCCCGATCAGGCCCGAGGTGAACAGCAGGCCGGCGAAGACGAGCGTGTAGGCGTTGATCGCCCACTCCAGCTCGCTCTGGGTGGCCCCGAGCCCGGTCGGGGCCGGGGTCGAGATGGTCTTGATGGCGACGTTCAGGATCGAGTTGTCGAGCACCACTATCAGCAGGCTCAGCATCAGGACGCCGAGGATCGCCCAGCGGCGGCGGTGCACCGCTTCCGGGATCCCGGGGCCCGGGGCGGTGCGGTCGGCAGGAGTAGTCATGGGCTCGAGCGTAGGGCCTTTCCGATACGGAACCGTCTCGTATCGGAAATCCTTTACTCAGATCTTACGACCGCCCGCCTTGCCCATCCCGCGCCCGCTCGAAGCGCACACCGGCCCACGGCGGACCGAGACTTGAGGCACACGGGGGTCCCTCTGGCCCGCCGCGGGCGGAGGTGTCACCATGGTGGGGAGTCCGGGGACGCCGTCAGGGCGCCTCGAGATGATT
The DNA here is from genome assembly GCF_001654495.1 of Streptomyces sp. SAT1. Lineage (GTDB taxonomy): Bacteria > Actinomycetota > Actinomycetes > Streptomycetales > Streptomycetaceae > Streptomyces > Streptomyces andamanensis. Next base: position 1,986,893 of record NZ_CP015849.1, on the reverse strand, counting down.
GAAGGAGCCGTTGCAATGACGCAGCTTCCGGCTGCCCAGCCTGCACAGAAGAGCACCTCCGACGGCAGTGCCAAGACGCTGTACGGAGGAAAGGGCACCCGCCGCATCACCGTCCGCGACCTCGCCCTCGCCAAGGAGCGCGGCGAGAAGTGGCCCATGCTCACCGCCTACGACGCGATGACCGCCTCCGTCTTCGACGAGGCCGGCATCCCCGTGATGCTGGTCGGCGACTCGGCGGGCAACTGCCACCTCGGGTACGAGACGACCGTGCCCGTCACCCTCGACGAGATGGCCATGATGGCGGCCGCCGTGGTGCGCGGCACCCGGCGCGCCCTGATCGTCGGCGACCTCCCCTTCGGCTCCTACCAGGAGGGCCCGGTGCAGGCGCTGCGCTCGGCCACCCGCCTGGTGAAGGAGGCGGGGGTCGGCGCCGTGAAGCTGGAGGGCGGCGAGCGCTCGCACGAGCAGATCCGCCTGCTGGTGGAGGCCGGCATCCCGGTCATGGCCCACATCGGCCTGACCCCGCAGTCCGTCAACGCCATGGGCTACCGCGTCCAGGGCCGCGGCGAGGAGGCCGCCCAGCAGATGCTGCGCGACGCCAAGGCCGTCCAGGACGCGGGCGCCTTCGCCGTCGTCCTGGAGCTGGTCCCGGCGGAGCTGGCGGCCGAGGTGACGCGGGTGCTGCACATCCCGACCGTCGGCATCGGCGCCGGACCCGACACGGACGCCCAGGTCCTGGTCTGGACGGACATGCTCGGCCTGACCGGCGGCCGGGTGCCCAAGTTCGTCAAGAAGTACGCCGACCTGCGCGGCGTCCTGGGCGACGCGGCGCGGTCCTTCGCCGAGGACGTGATCGGCGGAGCGTTCCCGCTGGAGGAGCACTCCGTCCACTGATCCGCCGGCCCACCCGGACCACTGCGGAAACACCCGGAACAGCCCCGCCGATCTTCCCCCGTCGGCGGGGCTGTTCTCCGTGGCGCCCCCGTTCGCGCCGGGCGCTACGCCTGCTCGTGCCGGGCGCTACGCCCGCTCGCGCCAGCCGTCGGTGATCGGCAGCCTGCGGTCCTTGCCGAAGCCCTTGGCGGAGATCTTGGTGCCCGGCGGGTACTGGCGCCGCTTGTACTCGGCCCGGTCGACCATCGTCAGCGTCTTCACGACCAGCTCGCGGTCGTAGCCCGCCGCGACGATCTCGTCGCCGCCCCTGTCCCGGTCCACGTACAGCTCCAGGATCGCGTCCAGCACCGGGTAGTCCGGCAGCGAGTCCGTGTCGACCTGCCCGGGGCGCAGCTCCGCGCTCGGCGGCTTGCTGATCGAGTTCTCCGGGATCGGCGGGGTCTGGCCGCGCTCGGCGGCGGCCCGGTTGCGCCACTCGGCCAGCCGGAACACCGACGTCTTGTACACGTCCTTGATCGGGCCGTACGCGCCCACCGAGTCGCCGTACAGCGTCGAGTAGCCCACCGCCAGCTCCGACTTGTTGCCGGGGGCGAGGACGATGTGGCCCTCCTGGTTGGAGACCGCCATCAGCAGGGTGCCGCGCAGCCGGGACTGGAGGTTCTCCTCGGCCAGCCCGGTCAGCCCCAGCGAGCCCATGTACGCGTCGAACATGGGGGCGATCGACACCGTGCGGAAGTGCAGCCCGGTGCGCCGGGCCAGCTCGGCCGCGTCGCCCCTGGAGTGCTCGGAGGAGTACTTGGACGGCATCGAGATCCCGTACACGTTCTCCGCGCCCACGGCGTCGCAGGCGATCGCCGCGACCAGCGCCGAGTCGATGCCGCCGGACAGGCCGATGAGGACGGACCGGAAGCCGTTCTTGCGGACGTACGCCCGCAGGCCCGTGACGAGCGCCGTGTAGACCTCCTCGTCGTCGTCCAGCCGCTCGGTGTAGCCGCCGGTGAACCGCGGCTCGTACGCGGGCAGCGGCTCCTCGGACAGCACCACCCGCTCCACGCGCAGCCCGTCGTCCACCCGCTGCCCGTCGGCGACCGCGTCGGCCGCCACCGCGGGCAGCTCCAGGTCCAGCACCACACAGCCCTCGGTGAACTGCGGCGCCCGCGCGATCACCTCGCCGTCCGCGCCGACCACGATGGAGTCGCCGTCGAAGACCAGCTCGTCCTGTCCGCCGGTCATGGCCAGGTACGCGGTGGTGCAGCCGGCCTCCTGGGCCCGCTTGCGCACCAGCTCCAGGCGGGTGTCGTCCTTCTCCCGCTCGTAGGGGGAGGCGTTCACGGACAGCAGCAGGCCCGCGCGCGCGGTGCGGGCGGCCGGGACGCGCCCGCCGTCCTGCCACAGGTCCTCGCAGATGGCGAGCGCCACGTCGACGCCGTGCACCCGCAGGACGGGCATGGTGTCGCCGGGCACGAAGTAGCGGAACTCGTCGAAGACGCCGTAGTTCGGCAGGTGGTGCTTGGCGAAGGCCAGCACCACCTCGCCGCGGTGCAGCACCGCCGCCGCGTTCTGCGGCGCGCCGGCCGGCATGCCGTACTTCGGCTGGGCGGTCTCGCAGCGGTCGAGATAGCCGACGACGACCGGCAGCTCCCCGAGGCCCTCCTCGGCGAGCCGGGCGGCGAGGGCGCGCAGCGCGGCCCGGGACGCCTCCACGAAGGACGACCTGAGCGCCAGGTCCTCGACGGGATACCCGGTCAGCACCATCTCGGGGAACGCCACGAGATGCGCTCCCTGCTCGGCGGAGTGCCGGGTCCAGCGGACGACCGCCTCGGAGTTCGCGGCGAGGTCGCCGACGCGCGAGTCGATCTGATTCAGGGCGAGACGTAGTTGAGGCACGTCCGCCAGTGTAATCGTCAGAGCGACGCGATGGGGGGACGGGCGGGTGTGGGCCGCCCCACGCCGAAGGCGGCGCGGGGGCGGGCGCACGCACGGGCGCCCGCCCCCCGGAAGCCGGGGGACGGGCGCGCCGCGGTGCGGATACGGGTCAGTGACGGCGACGGTAGGAGTCGACGTAACCCTTCGCGGGCGAGCCGACGCCGGTGACGTCGTCGTAGCCCTTGACCGCCTTGAGCGAGCTGTCCTTGCCGAGGCTGCGCAGCGAGACGCTCAGGCCGCCGGTGGCGTCGATGCCGTTGACGAAGTCGACGCGCGCGACCGCGAGGTCCTTGCCGGTCGGCTTGTCCACGACGTCGTGGTACACCTTCGTGCCGTACTGCGAGTAGATCGCCGGGTTGGCGAACCCGATCGCCCTGCCGCCGTTCGCCTGCTGGGCGAGGGCCTGCACGCCCGCGATCACCGGCGCGGCCAGCGAGGTGCCGCCGATCCGGTACTCGGCGTACTGCTGCGACCCGTCGGGGAAGGACTGGGTCTGGCCGACCAGGAAGCCGGTGTTCGGGTCGGCGATGGCCGCGATGTCCGGGACGACGCGGTTGCCGGCGGCGTTGTTCGCCGTGGCCAGCGCGTTCGGGACGACGCCCTTCTGGTAGTACGGCTGTGCCACGGTCTTGCTGGTGCCGCCGCCCGCGCCCGAGGTGTAGGCGCCGGGGAAGCCGTCCCAGCTCTTGCCGTCGGCCGACAGGTTGGCCTTGTCGGTGCCCCAGCCGGTCTCCCAGAGGTACTTGTTCCCCTTGCCGACGGCCAGCGAGGTGCCGCCGACGGCGGTCACCCACGCCGAGTTGGCCGGGGTGTCGACCTGCTTCGTACCGGTGTTGGCGACCTCGTCGCCGTTGTCACCGGAGGAGAAGTAGAAGCCGATGCCCTCCACCGCGCCGAACTGGAACACCTGGTCGTAGGCGGCGGCCAGGTCGGGCGTCTGGTTGGCCTCGATGTCGCCCCAGGAGTTGGAGACGATGTCGGCCAGGTGGTTGTCGACGACCTTGCTCAGCGAGTCCAGCAGGTCGTCGTCGTAGCAGGAGGCGGCACCGACGTAGGTGACGTCCGCGTCCGGCGCGACCGCGTGCACGGCCTCGACGTCCAGGGTCTCCTCGCCGTACCAGCCGGACGCCTTGCACTCCTCGGTGCGCGTGTACTGGGCCGGCAGCGACTGGTGCAGCTGGCCGGTCTTCCACGGCTTGTCGCCGTTCTTCTTCGCGTACATGGCCGCGTCGAAGGCGATGGTCGGCGAGGCGTAGGCGTCGGTGATGGCGACCCGGACGCCCTTGCCGGTGTACTTGCCCGCGCCGTAGGCCGCGCGCAGCTGCTTGCCCGTGTAGCCCTTGACGGCGTACGGGACCTTCTGGCCGTACGCGGACGGCAGCGTCTTCGCGGTCTTCGAGCCGTAGTACGTGGAGAACGGCCCGGCGTTCTTGAAGACCGCGTCCGGCGGCGGCAGCTGGTCCTTGTGGTCGGACTTGTGCGGGGCGTTGTCCAGGCCCGTGACGGTCAGGACGGCGTCCCGCAGCTCCTGCGGCACCGACGCCTGCTGGGCGGGGGCGCGGTAGGTCTTCGCGCCCTTGGCGAAGTTGTGCAGCTGGGTGCCGAACGCCTTCTCCGCGGCGGCGACGTCACCGGAGACGGCGACGTAGTGCGGCGTGACGGACGTGACCTTCAGACCCGTCGACTTCAGCCACGACGTGACGGCGGCCACCTGGGCCTTCGTCGCGCCGAAGCGCGTCTGCGCCTGATCGGCGCTCAGGTACTTGCCGTAGGACGGCGAGGACGGGTCGGCGACCGCCTTGGCGTAGGCGGCCAGGCCCGCCGCGTCGCGGCCGGCCAGATACACCCGGGCGGTGACCTGGGCGCTGTCGGCGGTGGCACCCTTGTCCGCCTTGGCCGTCGCCCACGCGGGCTTGGTGCCCGTGACGGCCTGGCGGCCCGAGTGGCCCGCGGCGTGCGCCGCGGGTATGCCGAGCACCAGCGCGCCGGCGACCATCGGCAGTGTCGCTGCCAGGCTCACTCCGGCCCGCACGGTGGCGCGGTTCGATCTCATATAACCCCCTGCGATGCGGATCGCATGTAACGCAATGAGTGGTCGGACCTCGCGTGACCCGGCATGACGACCGCGGCGGTGTGGCCCCTGAATGGATCACACGATCGAGTGCCACTCTTCCCGATGAACCGTGCATGCCAGGGGAATGCGCAGGCCAAGAGAAACCCAAGGAACCGTCAGGACCGGTGTATAGCGCACGAATTGCGGTCTTCGTTCCCCGGTTTCCGGTCGCCGGACCTCACGAACCGGTCGCCGCACCACGCTTTTCGAGCATGTCCGCCATCAGGTCGATCTCCGACTGCTGCGCGTCGACCATGCCCTGCGCCAGCCGCTTCTCCGCCCCCACCGCACAGGCGGCGGCACACGCCTGCGCCATGTGGATGCCGCCGCGGTGATGCGCCGTCATCAACCGCAGATACAGCACCTCCGCCGCGCGTCCGCGCAGCCGGCCCAGCTCCTTCAGCTGCGCGTCGGTGGCCATCCCCGGCATCAGCGCGCCGTCCGTGCCGTCCGTGCCGTCCGCGTTCGGCGCCCCGGGCGTCGCGCCGCCCGTCCCCATCCCCATCCACGCCATCGGCGGTCCCGCCGACACCTTCGGCAGCCCCCACAGATCGAGCCAGCCCAACAGCATGCCGCGCTGGTTGGCCTGGGTCTGCGCGATGTCGTAGGCGAGCCGCCGCACCTCCGGGTCGCTCGTGCGGTCGCGCACGATGTACGACATCTCGACGGCCTGCTGGTGGTGGACCGCCATGTCCCGGGCGAAACCGGCGTCCGCCGAACCGGCGGCCGGCACCGTCGGGGCCGGGGCCGTGGCGCCCGCCGCCGGAGCACCGTCCGCCGGGCCGCCGCCCTCCGCGACCGCGTAGCCGATCGCGCCGACGGCGATCACGGCCGTGGCCACGGCGCCCGCGACCAGCCCGGCGACCCTCACCGGTCCACCCCGCCCGTGCAGGCGGCCCCCGGCTCCGGCGTCTGGGGACCCTGGACGAACCGGGCGAAGAACGCGTCCACGTTCGGGTCGGCCGCGCCCGTCACCGTGCGCTGGTGCGCCCACGCCGACAGCATGATCGGGTCCTTCTGGTCGGCCACCGGGCTCATCAGCGAGTACGGCGTCCTGCGCACCTTCGCCGCGAGCGCGTCCACGTCGGCCTTGGGCGCCTTGGCGTTGTACGTCACCCAGACCGCGCCGTGCTCCAGCGCGTGCACGGCGTGCTCGTTCTTCAGCGGGGCGGTGTAGACGTCGCCGTTGCAGTTCTGCCAGACCGGGTTGTGGTCACCGCCGACCGGGGGCTCCATCGGATACGTCACGGGGTCCGTGGTGTGCGTACGGCCCAGCGTGCCCTTCCAGGTCCGCACCCCGTCCTTGCCCGTCTCGAAGTGGCCGGAAGTGCCCTTGCCCTTCTTGTCGTTGCCGTTCTTGCCGTCCATGCCGCTCGGCGCCGACCCGGACGCGCTCTCCTGCGCGACCGGGGTGCCGTCGTCGGACCGCGACTGGACCAGCACCACGCCGCCGACGGCCAGACCCACGACGACGACCACGCTCGCCGCGATCACCAGAAGCCGGTTGCGGCGCTCCCGGGACCGGTCGGCACGGCGCATCTCCTCGATGCGCGCCTTGCGCTGCCCGGTGGCGGTGCTGTCCGGCTTCTTCGCGGAGCCCATGGGGAAGTCCTTCGTGTCACGGTCGGATGGGGACGGGGCGTTCGGGTGGGACGGGTGGGGCGGGCGGCATGGCAGGGGTGCCGTGGGGCCGGGCGGCGGGGCCCGGCCGGTGGGGCGCGGTGCGAGTGCGCGCTGATCGTAGTGGGGGAGGGCGTGCGGAGGGGAGAGCGGGAAGCGCCAGACGCGGGTATGGGAATACGGCTGTGCGGCTGTGCGGATAAGTTGAATGGCAGATGCGCATTATTTAGGCTGGCGGCATGCGGCTGCTGCGCTCCACCGACATGGCGCTGCGCGTCCTGATGAGGCTCGCCGTCGCGGGCGGGTCGAGCCCCACGACCAGGGAGGTCGCGGCGGACATGGGCGTGCCGTACACGCACGCCGCGAAGGTCGTCGCCGAACTCCAGCACCGGGGCCTGCTCGCCGCCCGCCGCGGCCGGGGCGGCGGCCTGACCCTCACCGAGGCGGGCCGCGGCGCGTCGGTCGGCGCGATCGTGCGCGCCCTGGAGGGCGAGGGCGACGTCGCCGACTGCGAGGGCGCGAACCCCTGCCCGCTGAACTCCGACTGCCGCCTGCGCGGCGCCCTGCGCCGGGCCCAGGAGGCGTTCTACGCCGCACTCGACCCGCTCACCGTCGCCGACATGGTCGCCTCCCCGACGGGCCCGCTGCTGCTGGGCCTGCCGACCGCGCGGCGGCCGGACGGCACCTGACCGTACGGGGACCGCGACCGTACAGGGACTGTGGACCGTACGGGAACCGCGGACCCTTCGGGGACGGGCGCCGGAACGCGGAAACCGGCCGGAGACGGTCGGGGGAACCGCCTCCGGCCGGCGCCTCTCACACCGGGCCGGGCCCAGGAACCACGTCGCTCAGGCCGCGCCCTCCGCCAGCCACAGGTCGGGCCCGAAGACCTCGTAGTGGATGTCGGCCGGGGCCACGCCCCGGGCGAGGAGCTGCTCGCGCACCGCCCGCATGAACGGCAGCGGCCCGCACAGGTAGGCGCGCGTACCGGCCGGGACGTCGACGCCGGTGAGGTCGGCCAGACCGGACCGCGCGGCGCCCTCGGCACCCTCCTCGTAGAAGAAGACCGTCCGACCGTCCGCCAGCTTGGCCGCGTACGCCTCGTGGTCGGCGCGCAGCGCGTGCGCGGCGGGGGAGCGGTCGGCGTGCACCACGGTCACGGGGGCGGCGTGGCCGTCGAGCGCGAGCTGCTCCAGCATGGCGATCACCGGGGTGACGCCGATGCCCGCGGAGGCGAGCAGCAGCGGCGCGCCGGTGTCCTCGACGACCAGGTCGCCGTAGGGGGCGGACAGCTGGAGGACGTCACCCTCGCGGACGTGCGCGTGCAGGTGGTGGGAGACCTCGCCGTCGGGGGTCGCGGCGCCGCCGCTCACCCGCTTGACGGCGAACTGCCGCTCCGGCGAGCCGGGGGCCGCGGTCAGGCTGTACTGGCGGATCTGCCGGGCGCCGTCCGCGAGGCGGACGGCGACCGAGACGTACTGGCCGGCGCGGTAGCCGGGCACCGGGCCGCCGTCGGCGGGGCGCAGCCGGAAGGTGACGACGTCGGCGGTCTCCTCGACGCGCCCGACGACCGTCCAGTCGCGCCAGCCGGTCTGCTCGCTCTGCTCGTACAGCCGCTTCTCGATGGCCATGAGGGCGTTCGCCATCAGCCAGTAGACCTCGGTCCAGGCGGCGGCGACCTCGGGGGTGACGGCCTCGCCGAGGATCTCGGCGATGGCGGCGAACAGGTGCTCGTGGACGATCGGGTACTGCTCGGGGGTGATGCCCAGCGAGGCGTGCTTGTGGGCGATGCGGTGCAGCATCAGGTCGGGGCGCTGGTCCGGGTGGTCCACCAGGTGGGTGGCGAAGGCGGCGATGGAGCCGGCGAGTGCCTGCTTCTGCGCGCCGGACGCCTGGTTGCCGCGGTTGAACAGGTCGCGCAGCAGTTCCGGGTGGGCGTCGAACAGCCGGGCGTAGAAGCGCTCGGTGATCTCGCCGATGGCCGCGCCCACGGCGGGGAGGGTGGCGCGGACGGTGGCTGCTGACTGCTCGGACAGCATCGTGTCTCCTCGAAGGCTCGACGAAGGATCGACCGGACCGCTCGGACTGCTCGGATCACTCGGACTGCTCGGATCGCTCGCAAGTTCGATCGCTCGACTGCCTCGACGGTATGAAAACTTGCATCTGAGATGCAAATTAAGAGGGAGTGGTGTCGCTCACGCCGGAAGGGCTTTCGGCCATTACGGGGGAGCCGTACAGGAGGCAAGATGGGCAGCGGAGCAGCACACCCGCCGACCCGGCGCTCGGACCCTGCGCACCTGGACCCGGCCGGACCCGGGACGGCCCCGCCCCGAGGCCCGTGACGCGTGGGAACGACGGTCCGCAACGCATGTGAAACGGTGATGTGGTGTGATGCTCGCGTGCCCGACCGCCTCTCGTGCCTACGTACGGACACAGGCGGCCTGACCAGCAAGGATGGGGAAGCGGAAGATGGACAAGCAGCAGGAGTTCGTACTCCGGACGTTGGAGGAGCGCGACATCCGGTTCGTGCGCCTGTGGTTCACCGACGTGCTGGGCTTCCTCAAGTCCGTGGCCGTGGCCCCCGCCGAGCTTGAGCAGGCGTTCGACGAGGGCATCGGCTTCGACGGCTCCGCCATCGAGGGCTTCGCCCGGGTCTACGAGTCGGACATGATCGCCAAGCCCGATCCGTCCACGTTCCAGATCCTGCCCTGGCGCGCGGAGGGCCCGGGGACGGCCCGGATGTTCTGCGACATCCTGATGCCGGACGGCTCCCCGTCCTTCGCCGACCCCCGCTACGTCCTCAAGCGGGCCCTCGCCCGCACCTCCGACCTGGGCTTCACCTTCTACACCCACCCGGAGATCGAGTTCTTCCTGCTGAAGAACCGCCCGCTGGACGGCTCCCGCCCCACCCCCGCCGACAACTCGGGGTACTTCGACCACACCCCGCAGGCCATCGGCATGGACTTCCGCCGCCAGGCGATCACCATGCTGGAGTCGATGGGCATCTCGGTGGAGTTCTCCCACCACGAGGGCGCGCCCGGCCAGCAGGAGATCGACCTGCGCTACGCCGACGCGCTCTCCACCGCCGACAACATCATGACGTTCCGCCTGGTCATGAAGCAGGTCGCGCTGGAACAGGGCCTCCAGGCCACCTTCATGCCCAAGCCGTTCTCGGAGTACCCCGGCTCCGGCATGCACTCGCACCTCTCCCTCTTCGAGGGCGACCGGAACGCGTTCTACGAGTCCGGCGCCGAGTACCAGCTCTCCAAGGTCGGCCGCTCCTTCATCGCGGGCCTGCTGCGGCACGCGGCGGAGATCAGCGCGGTCACCAACCAGTGGGTCAACTCCTACAAGCGCATCTGGGGCGGCTCCGAACGCACCGCGGGCGCCGGCGGCGAGGCCCCCTCCTACATCTGCTGGGGCCACAACAACCGCAGCGCCCTGGTCCGCGTCCCCATGTACAAGCCCGGCAAGACCGGCTCCGCCCGCGTGGAGGTCCGCTCCATCGACTCCGGCGCGAACCCGTACCTCACCTACGCCGTCCTCCTGGCCGCCGGCCTCAAGGGCATCGAGGAGGGCTACGAACTCCCCCCCGGCGCCGAGGACGACGTCTGGGCCCTCTCCAACGCCGAACGCCGCGCCATGGGCATCGAGCCCCTCCCCCAGAACCTCGGCGAGGCCCTCACCCTCATGGAGAACAGCGACCTCGTCGCCGAAACCCTCGGCGAACACGTCTTCGACTTCTTCCTCCGCAACAAGAAGCAGGAGTGGGAGGAGTACAGGAGCGAGGTCACGGCGTACGAGCTGCGGAAGCATCTGCCGGTGCTGTAGGGCTAGCCGGAGCAGGTCTTCTGCTAATTGGGAGGTGGGGCGGACGGTCGCGGACCATCCGCCCCACCGCGTCTCACCGCCCCTGGGCCGTCCGGCGTCGGATCGGTGCCCTCGTACAGGCTGTCCACGGCCTTCCGAGCCCGCGCGCCGCTGCTCGGCATGAGGTGCGCATAGGCTCGGAGCGTGAACCCGGTATCGCTGTAGGCAAAAGCACGATGCCGTCCAAGACTACGACCGGACGGGTAGGTGTTGGCAGAGCGCGTACAGTCCTCCCCTTCCTGTGAACGGTCGCGTGCACACTGTTGCCCTCCGTCTGGGCCAGGACGCGGCGGACGGCGGCACGCGAGATAGTGAACCGCTCACACAGCTTGGCTTCGGGGGGTACGAGTCACTCACGGAGAGCGAGTCCTCATAGATCAGCTCTGGCACCGGCTCAGCGAGAGACCGCCGATCGCCGCGGCAAGGGATGCGCCACCCAATGCCGGGCCCAGACTGCACCACTCCTTCAGCTTCCAGCAGTTTCAGGGCCCTGCGCGCAGGATTCCTGGAAACCCCGTGCGCGTTCGTGAGGGCAGGCTCCGACGGCAGAGTCAGCGTCAGTGGACTCGCTTCGCGCGGCGGAATGCTGCAGAAAGCTGTCAGTAGGTGCCTCACGGACTTGCTTGCGGCAACTTGGCCTCCCCCTCTACGACGGCTGGCAGCTTCCATGGCCCACCTCCAGCCCCCACGCCACGCTGCCTGAAGGGTTGTCGGCCGCCCCCGGCGCCCAATAGCGCACGGGCAGCCCGGCGTATCGCTAACCCGCGAGCTATAGGAACTCAACGAACGCTTGGTACAGACCGACTTCGAAGCTGTCCAAGTCACTCTCTGACGCCCGATTCAGGCGCTCCAGCAAGTGATCCATTGTCTCTGCGTTGTAACTGCGACCTTGAAGGATCTTCATCGCCACCTGACTAGGCAGGCCGTAGTCCTCCACTTCTGCTACAAAGCGCGGCATGAAATAACCCTTCGCCGAAGTCGCGTATGCTGAGTAGTCGCATTCGGTAGTCCCTGCCTCCTCAAGGATCGGCCGCACAATACTATCCAACGCCATGAGTAGGCGCGGAAAGGTGAAGCCCGGCCAGTACCTCAAGAAGTCTAGGACATTTTCGACTGCGTCGTCAGGTTCTGGCGTCTCGTACGGATTGGCGAGTTCACGTGAAATCAATTCGTGCACATCACCTTGCGCACCGTTCACGACGTTCATCCTCAAGGCTAGCTGACGTGCAGACGCGACACCGTGCGCACGACCCTTGATCGGATGAAGAAAATTAACAATTAGTTCACAGCAAGCTTCGAGTTCCTCGTACTGAGGCCACCCACTCCAAGCCAGTTTTTCCGCGAGCCGCGAGACGTTGCGGCGCACATACTTCGCGAGGTTGATCTGACTCTGCGGATCAAGACCACTATTCTGTTTGAGTACATCCAGGGGGACTTCAGTTTGCGAGCGGTACCTTTCGATTCTCTCACGCGAACTTGGCAGCAATCCGGGGTCATCAACTTGAATCAGCAGGCTGTCAGGAACGCTAGGACCTTGACTGTATAGCGGAAAATCAACGGTGGGAAGGTCTTCCCGAGGCGGTGCCCTGAATAGAAAAACATTCCCAACGAAGTGCCGCATCATCCTGCCTGACCGACCCTTAATGTTGGAGAATGTGAAGAAATCGAGGTTCTTGCGGTTCAGCTTATGGTCGAATACGATGACGTTCTTGGCTGATGTATTCACCCCTTCAATCAGGGTCGACGTACAGACCAGGAATTTAAGGTGACCTGCATTGAAAGCACTGATCTGATACTGGGCCAACGCTCGCGGGATCTTCCCATGGTGGATGCCGATTCCCTTCGGGATCGATCGACACAGCAGCCAATCAGGGTGATAGTTTTCTCCGATCCAGTCGGCGGCGGGTTGCAGTTCTGGGGTCAGCTCTCCGATGCCAGTCGCAATCAGATGTCGTGCCACAACCCGAGCCCGTGCAGGAGACTGACAATAGATAAGAGTCGGTCCTTCCAGACTCGCACACAAGTCAGAGAGTGCCTCCAGCTCTCCACCCTTCGGAGGAGTGGGCATGAGCTGTACATCGCTGACGACAGTCGCAAAGCTTGTGGAGATGAAGCTTGCTACAAAATCCTGCGGTAGCGATGAAGCTAGCGCGTGGATATTCGGCCCTGCCAGATAGAAGGCCGCCCCCGTGCGCATCAACCTTTGGAGTGCTTGGTTTAGCAGGATTCCACGGTCAGCTTCCCCTCGACTGATGTCGAGCTTATAGAACTCGTCAATCATGAACAGGTCGAGTTCGGGGATTTCAGGGAGGTCGAGAAAGCGTTCCTGCGTCATAACCAGCAGATTTCTATCCCTCAATGCCTGGGTCGGGTGCGTGATAATCCGGTATCGTTCTCGGAATCGAGATAGCCGCTTACGCGTCTCATCAATCAGCGCGATGGTTGGAAGCACGACCGCGACATTGGAGAACTTCCCAGAAGCGATTAGCGCATCAAGAACCAAGCTCTTACCAAAGCTCGTCGGCGCACTAAGGATCACATTTTCTCCGGACATCAGTCTCCGGTAGACCTTAGCCTGAACCTCATGGAATACGACGTCCTCGTTATCGTAGTCCAACGGGCGATGAGCCTCATAAGCGATCAGATCGGGTAGAGACAGGTTGGCTGGGGTGGCGTAAGGGAAGAGCCCAACAGTGCGTAGTAGCGAATCCAGCAATTCCCTGTAGTCATTGAATTGCGATGGCTGGTCCAGAATTCGGAGAAGCAATTCCCTGGCGGATTCTTGGTGTTTTCCATCGCGAATGAGGTGAGAGATGAGTTTGAGAATTTCAAACTGGCGCCCCTCCGGCCGGCCGCGGGAAAGCAAGTCACGGGCTGCGGGAACGGTCAGGCCGTTAGTTCCTGCCAAAGCCTTAGCCTTTCATCCAGAGCATCAACCAGGGCCTTTTTCAGATGCAGTGGTACAAGAATCAAGCGGATGCGCACTTTGTGAGGGAGGCCAGCAGCAACAAAAGATTCCCAGCCTTTGCGAACTTCTTCCTCGAATGCGATCCTGTAAGCTTCTTTGGTCTCGCTCGACCTTTCGGGATCACCGGATATTTCTGCAACGCGCGCCGCTACGGCCCGGCTGTCGTACGTCAAAAGGACTGGTATGGTGATGTTTTCAAAAATCTCATCAAGACTGACATCCTCGTGAATCATGCTGAGCATTTTGGGAGCATGCTTCCAAGATCTGTCAATTTTCCCTTCAACCGCAAGGAACTCTGCGCGAAGGTAATCTGAGTCGATGTGGTCGTGAAGCTCGGTGACGACATCTCTGATGGCGCTGCTCAATCGATTGTAAAACTTTACCTCACCCAGCCACAGCTCCAGCCCTGTGCCGTTGTCCACGATGTGGACGGCATCAAATCCCTTCACAGTCTCATTGGCGCCGTCTTTGAAGTAGATCTTACTGACCGCTGCTTCGGTATTGAAAACTTCACGGAGGGCCATATGTAGAAGAAGTTCGCCGAACTCGCCTCTCCTGGCATATTTCTCGGACGTGTAGATCTTGCGCATTGCGCGACCTAGCATCAGCATGCCTGTGTCCGAGTTGAATTCCTGGCGTTCGGAATATGGCAAGGCGAAGTCGATTACGTCGTCAAACAACCTCTTGGCCAGCTGCCGGGTCCGCCACTGCCCAGATTCGAAGCCAGCGCAGACCCCGGACAGGGGCGGATCGATGGAAGCGTCATCCACGATCACCTCAAGGAAAGCGCGTCGTACCTGCACCTGGGTGGCCCCCCGAGGGTTGTCTCAGTAGGGTCTGCCTCCCTCTCTCCCCAGGGGGCGGACCCGAAGCGTCAGACCAATGATGCCGCGTTTGACCGCTCCCGTCTGCAACCTCATCGATGCCATGGTCATTGATGCGAGTTGAGCCTGCTCCCCCAAAGCCGCAACGGCGTCTGTCGTCATACTTCGACTCTAGGACGGGGCACTGACAACAGCCCCTATGACGTGACGACGCACGGCCGACTCACCGCAGGAGACGGTGGCGGGCAGGATGGCCTTGGCTCCCGACGTGCGACGGGGACGCGACGCACAGCCGGAGAGTCTGGGGCGTCCGTGGGCCGTTGAAGGAAGACGTGGAGCGACCAACAACGACGCACAACGGCCATCCGATGGCGGACCCGCCCTGTCTAGTCGCCGAACGTGTCAGGCTGCTCCGGTCCGACGCCACTTCCTCAGCAACAAGAAGCAGGAGCGAGGCCACGGATTAAGGAGCGGCGGCAGCACTTGCCGGTCCCGGGCATAGCCCCCGCGGCACTGATTAGTGTCCGCTCGGTGTCGGATGCGGCGGGGCGTTCCTTGCCTCAGATCTTCCGCGTCGAGGGGCGGGAAGTGGCGGAGGCGCGACCGCGGCGAAGTTCGAAAGCGTCTGCCCTTGCTGGACAGAGGAGGGTGGGCCCGGCCCTGTGATGGTGAGGGCCAACGATCACGGATCGTTGGCCCTCACCGAGGTGCCGGTACCTGCGCCGCATGCTGTGCAGGCCCCTATGAAGGCCAAGCCTCGGTCATCACGAAGGAGACGGCCGTTCCGCCGAAGTGGCTCGGGGCGCACTTCCAGGATGCGGCGAGGGAGTCGACCAGCAGCAGGCCGCGTCCGTGTGTGTCGTCCGTGTCCGGCCGGCGGAGGTGTACGTCTGCTGGGAGGCCCGGGTTGTGCACCGTCACGCGCAGCGAGTTTCCTTCCCGGAACCATTCGACCCGGACGAGCCACTCCTCGTCCGAACGGCCGTAGAGAACCGCGTTGGTCACCAGCTCCGAGATCATGAGCACGCAGTCCTCGACCGAACAGGTCGGGCAGTACGGCGCGATGAATCGCCGGAACCAGCGGCGGGCCCGGGAGACAGACTCGGGCGTCGGAGGCAGGGCCATCATCCCGAGCCGCGGTGATTCCTCACAGGGGTGCCGGTCGATAACAAAGGTCATACGCGCTCACCTCATGCCGCTGCCACCACTACCAGTACGGACGAGGCGTCCTTGCTGACGACGGCAGGCAGACACCCCTCGGCCGGAGAGGCCAGACAGCCTCTCTAGACATCTTGAGGATTCTCTACATCTCTAGAGATGTCAAATGCCCAGTCCGGGTTCTGGGTTCTGGCCGCTGCGCTGCTCGTACCGTGCGTGCGTCCGAGCGGCTACGGGCAGCAAGCGAGCCCCCGACCTATGGCCTACGGTGTCTAGAGAAGCGAGGAGGACTCCGGAATGGCCACTACCGACGACGACCGTCGGCCCAAGTACCAGCGGATCGCGGACTCCCTGCACGAGGCGATCCAGTCGGGCGAGTACGGTCCCGGCGATCGGCTTCCGGGGGAGAACGACCTCATGACCACGTACGGCGTGGCCCGTATGACGGCCCGCCAAGCCCTGAGTGTCCTGAGGGACGAAGGTGTGGCGGAAGCGCGCAAGGGCGCCGGTGTGTTCGTCCGCGACTTCCGGCCCATCCGCCGCCGCAGCATCGACCGCCTCGCCCGCGACCAGTGGGGCAGCGGCCGGTCCGTCTGGGCGGCGGACGTCGGGGAGCGGGTGCTTGAGGTCGACCGGATCAGTGTGTCGGAGGAGAGGGTGCCCGAGCGGGTCGGCGTGGTGCTGGATCTCACCGACGACGCGGCGGTCTGCGTACGGCGTCGGCGGTTCGTGCTGGACGGCAAGCCGGTGCTGCTCGCGACGAGCTATCTGGCCATGTCCCTGGTGGCCGGGTCCGCGATCACGCGGGAGGACACCGGGCCGGGCGGGACCTACGCCAGGCTCGCCGAACTGGGCCACGAGCCGGTGCACTTCCGTGAGGAGATCCGCTCCCGTATGCCCTCGAAGGACGAGGCGGCCGAGCTGCGCGTGTCCGCGGGGACTCCGGTCATCCTCGTCTGCCGGACCGCCTACGCGGCCGAGGGTCACGCCGTCGAGGTCAACGAGATGACCCTCGACGCCGCCTCGTACGTCCTGGAGTACGACTTCGACGCGGGCCGTTGATCCGTACGGCGACGCCTTCAGGAACGGGTCGGCGGCGTGCCCTTCGGCACGAAGAGGCTCAGCCGGAACGTGGTGGGCTGGGTCAGGCGCCCGCAGAACCGGTCCATCCGCACCGCCGTCCAGTCGATCCGCGGGTCCGACGCCCGCAGGCGGCGCAGGCCGGTGTGCCACTCCGACTCGTCCTGCGTCTCGAAGAGCACTTCCCAGCGGCCCGCCTCGGGCGCGAACCGGGCAGCCGCCCGCCGCGCCTCGTCCTGCGATCGGCGTCTTCTGCTGCGCTGCCCCGGCATCGGTCCAGCATCGCTGCGCCCTACCAGCAGGGCAAGGCCGGGACTGGTCGGTGATTCCGGCAGCGCGGGCGGCCGTGCGGCGAGGTCGTCCGCGATCTGGTTGATGCCGGTCTCGGTGGTGACGTCGTGTGCGCGGCGGGTGGTGTCGCGCCGGACGTTCTCGCAGCCGCCTTCGTCCAGCACGGCGACGCAGATGTCGCCCGTGCCGTTCAAGTCGCTGTCCTCGCTGTCCTCGCTGTCCTCGCTGTCCGCCCAGGGGTACCCGGCGGCCACAGGTGCGTCCTCCCATGCGCTGGTCGAATCGGTGACCGGCAGCGCACGACCGTGACCGGTGGGCGGATCGCAGCCACTGATGGACCGCCGCGGCATGGACGGCCGCCTCGAAACGGACCGCGGGCACGGAACGTTGCGATTGGGCTTCTGCCGGCTTGAGTTGCAGGTCCGCCTGGAAGCATGGGCGTGACTGGTGCTGTCTCGGGGGTATTTCGATGAGCGCGTCTGACGGACTTGCCTCGGCCGTGGTTCAGCTGATGGCGACAGCAGCGACAGCGGCTGCCACCGGCGTCGGCAGCACCGCCGCCTCGCTGGTCGGCGATCTGGTGCGCACCCGGCTCGCGGGCGCCGGGCAGAACGCCGCCGTGGCCACGTTCGACGCGGCACCGCAGGAGCCTGCGGCCCAGGCCGTCCTCCACAGCGCCCTGGTGACCGTGATGGCCGCCGACCAGCCCTTCGTCGTCCGGCTTACCAGCGTCATGCCCGCCCCGGAAGAGGCGCCCGCCCCGGCTCAGCCCGCCAACGTCGCTTCCGGCGGCGGCATCACCGTCCAGGGAACGGGGAACAAGGTCCGGGGCAACTTCGCCGGCCGCGACCAGATCATCAACAACATCCGCAACGGCGACGCCCGGACGCTCGCGGTTCTCACCCTGGCCGTCCTCATCCTGGCGCTCGCCGTGTACGGAGGTGTCCGGCTCGGCGGCGCGCAGCTCCCGCAGGACGGCGACGCACCACCGAGCAGCGCGCCTTCCGTGTCCCGCGCGACGGGTGCCGCTCTGCCGCCGACCACGGCGACGGTCCGCCGGATCCTCCCCGACCGGAAATCCGTGGACAGCCGTGCCTTTCCGCAGGCCGAAACTCCGCACATCGCCACGTCCGCGGCCGGACTGTTCCTCTGCCGTGCCGCACCCGAGTGCCAGAAGAACGCCACCGCTGTTGGCGGTGTGGAGTACGACCCGAAGGTGACGAAAGACAGCAATCCAGGCAATCATGCCGAATTTCTAGTAGTGGCGTTCCCTGACGCCACGACCGCTCATCTCGCGTACGTGGATCTCGTGGACGGCGGCATCGAGAAGGGTCTCGCTTTTGAGCACGAAATCGCTGGTCTGGGCGACTACGGCGAGGAGAGCCAGGGCTTCTCGTCGGACAGCGGGCCCACGGCGTCGATGTACAACCGCGTTTCGGTGTTCCGCTACGGGGCCTTCATCGGCATGGCACACCAGTTGGACGACGGGACCCCGGAGCGCGTCGGACGCCTCCGGCAACTGTCCACGATCCTTGCCGACCGCATGGCGAAGGCCGACGCAGGTCAGATCCCGTGACCGCCGTCGCCGACCCGGAGACCTCCGGACCGGAGGTCGCCTTCCCGGCCCCGCCGCCGCGCGGATAGGGTGCCGCCGTGCAGCGGATCCTGGTCGTGGGCGTCACCGGTGCGGGCAAGTCGACGCTCGCCCGGTCGGTCGGCGCCCGCCTGGGGGTGCCGTACCACGAGATGGACGCGCTGTACTTCGCCGGTCCCGGCTGGGCCGTGAACGGACGGCTGGCCGAGGACGTGGGCAGGATCGCCGACGCGTCCCGCTGGATCATCGACTCCCTCGGCTACCCGGAGGTCCGTGACCTGCTGTGGGAGCGGGCCGACACCGTGCTCTGGCTGGACTACCCCCGGCACGTCGTCATGCCCCGCGTGCTGCGCCGCTCCCTGCGCCGCACGGTCACCCGCGAGGCGCTGTTCGGCGGGAACCGGGAGACCTGGCGGGGGTGGCTGAGCCGGGAGCACCCCGTGTGGTGGTCCTGGGCGCAGCACGGGCCCCGCCGCCGCGAGGTGGCCCGCCGTACGCGCGCCCCGCGCTTCGGCCCGCTCACCGTCCACCGCTTCGGGCACCCCGCCGACACGGCGGCCTGGCTGGACGGCCTCTGAGCGACGGCCTGCCCCTGCTTCCGGATCCCGCCCCACGGCCTCTGACCGTCGGGCAGGGCGCGGCCACGGCGCCCGCCCGCCCCGCCCGCAGCCGACACCCCCCAGCCGACACCCCCGCCTGCCGCTACGCTCTGGCCAGGACCACCTCGATCCGACGGGAGACCGGGATGACGGCGCCGGGGCGCAGGAGCAGCACCTTCACACGGCTGCTGCGGCACGGCTTCACCGATGCCTCGGCCGCCGAGCGGAGGCTGGACGGCCCGGAGCTGGCCGGGGTCCGCGACGACCCGGTGCTGCTGGAGGCGCTGGGCGCCACCGCCGACCCGGATCTCGCGCTGGACGGACTGGTCCGGCTGCTGGAGGCGCAGCCCTCGCCGGCCGCCCGGCGGGAACTGCTGGACACGGTGATAGCGGCCAAACCGCTGCGCGACCGGCTGCTCGGCGTGCTCGGCGCGTCCGCCGCGCTCGGCGAGCACCTGGCGCGGCACGCCGGTGACTGGCAGGCGCTCGTCACCTACGAGCCGCGCGACCTGCACCCGGGCGTGGAGGAGTTCGAACGGGGGCTCGCCGGGGCGGACGACCCCGTCGCGCTGCGCGTCGCCTACCGCCGCTGCCTGCTGTCCATCGCCGCCCGCGACGTCTGCGGCACCACCGGGATCGCCGAGACCGCCGCCGAACTGGCCGACCTCGCCACCGCCACCCTGCGCGCCGCGCTGCGCATCGCCGGTGAAGAGGCCCCCGAGGACGCCGCGCGGTGCCGGCTCGCCGTCATCGCCATGGGCAAGTGCGGCGGCCACGAGCTGAACTACGTCTCCGACGTGGACGTCATCTTCGTCGGCGAGAGCGCCGAGGAGGACGGCGACGAGACCGAGGCGCTGCGCGCCGCCACCCGCCTCGCCGCGCGGATGATGCGCATCTGCTCCGAGACGACCGTGGAGGGCAGCATCTGGCCGGTCGACGCCAATCTGCGGCCCGAGGGGCGCAACGGACCGCTGGTGCGGACCCTGAGCAGCCATCTCGCCTACTACCAGCGGTGGGCCAAGACCTGGGAGTTCCAGGCGCTGCTGAAGGCCCGCCCGGTCGCCGGGGACGCCGGGCTGGGCGCCGCCTACGTCGAGGCGCTCTCCCCGCTGGTCTGGCAGGCCGCCGAACGGGACAACTTCGTCGCCGACGTGCAGAAGATGCGCCGCCGCGTGGTGGCGAACATCCCCGTCGCCGAGGTCGAGCGCGAACTGAAGCTCGGGCCGGGCGGACTGCGCGACGTCGAGTTCGCCGTGCAGCTGCTCCAGCTCGTGCACGGCCGCGCCGACCCCTCGCTGCGCAGCGGCACCACGCTCGACGCCCTCCAGGCCCTCGCCGCGGGCGGCTACGTCGGCCGCACGGACGCCGGACGGCTCGACGAGGCGTACCGCTTCCTGCGCTTCATGGAGCACCGCATCCAGCTCTACCGGCTGCGCCGCACCCATCTGCTGCCCGAGGACGACGCCGGACTGCGGCGGCTGGGCCGCTCCCTGGGGCTGCGCGCCGACCCGGTGGCCGAGCTGACCCGCGAGTGGAAGCGGCACACCGGCGTCGTACGGCGGCTGCACGAGAAGCTGTTCTACCGGCCGCTGCTCGACGCGGTCGCCCAGCTCGCCCCCGGCGAGGCCCGGCTGAGCACCGAGGCGGCCCGCGAGCGGCTGGTCGCGCTCGGCTACGCCGACCCGGCCGCCGCCCTGCGCCATCTGGAGGCCCTGGCCTCCGGCGTCACCCGCAAGGCCGCCATCCAGCGCACCCTGCTGCCGGTGCTGCTGGGCTGGTTCGCCGACTCCGCCGATCCGGACGCCGGACTGCTCAACTTCCGCAAGGTCTCCGACGCGCTCGGCAAGACCCCCTGGTACCTGCGGCTGCTGCGCGACGAGGGCGCCGCCGCCGAGAACCTCGCCCGGGTCCTGTCCGCCGGGCGGCTCGCCCCCGACCTGCTGATGCGGGCACCGGAGGCGGTGGCGCTGCTCGGCGACGGCGGCGGCGGACTCGGACCGCGCGGCCGGGCCCAGCTGGAGCAGGAGATCCTGGCCGCCGTCGGCCGCGCCGAGAGCGCCGAGCAGGGCGTCACGGCCGCCCGCGGGGTGCGCAGACGGGAGCTGTTCCGCACTGCCGCCGCCGACATCGTCGGCTCCTACGGCACCGAGGCCCAGCCCGCCGAGACCGACCAGGGCCCCCTGGTCGACCAGGTCGGCGGCGCGGTCTCCGACCTGACGGCCGCGACCCTCGCGGGCACCCTGCGGGCGGTCGTGCGCGGCGGCTGGGGCGACACCCTGCCCACCCGGTTCGCGGTCATCGGCATGGGCCGCTTCGGCGGCCACGAACTGGGCTACGGCTCCGACGCCGACGTCCTGTTCGTGCACGAGCCGCGCGAGGGCGCCGACGAGCGGGAGGCCGCCGACGCCGCCAACCGGGTCGTCGCCGAGATGCGCCGGCTGCTCCAGCTCCCCAGCGCCGACCCGCCGCTGCTCATCGACGCCGATCTGCGCCCCGAGGGCAAGTCGGGTCCGCTGGTGCGCACCCTCACCTCGTACGCGGCGTACTACCGGCGCTGGTCGCTGGTGTGGGAGTCGCAGGCGCTGCTGCGGGCCGAGCCGGTGGCCGGGGACGAGGAACTGGGGCGGCGGTTCGTGGAACTGGTCGACCCGCTGCGCTATCCGGCGGCCGGCCTCGGCGAGGACGCGGTGCGCGAGATCCGGCGGCTCAAGGCCCGGATGGAGTCCGAGCGGCTGCCCCGGGGCGCCGACCCCAAGCTGCACACCAAGCTCGGGCCCGGCGGCCTCTCCGACGTGGAGTGGACCGTGCAGCTCCTCCAGATGCGGCACGGCGCCGAGGTGGCCGCACTGCGCACCACCCGCACCCGGCAGGCCCTCGCGGCGGCGCGGGCGGCCGGGCTGGTCACCGAGGAGGACGCCGCCGTCCTGGACGAGGCATGGGTGCTGGCCACCCGGGTGCGCAACGCGGTGATGCTGGTGCGCGGCCGGGCCGGCGACACCTTCCCGACCGAGCCGCGGGAGCTGGCCGCGGTGGGGCGCTACCTCGGGTACGGGCCCGGTCACGTCGGCGACATGCTCGACGCCTACCGGCGCACGGCGCGCCGCGCCAGGGCCGTGATGGAGACCCTGTTCTACGGCACCTGAGCCGTGCTACGGCACCTCAAGTCCCGTACGACTGCGATCCCGCCCCCGCCCCTGCCCCCGCCGGCCGCCGGGGCGCCGTCCTGGGCAGGGCGTGCGGCAGGGCGCCGTACCAGAGGCGGGCGACGGTGAGGCCGAAGGCGAGGCAGAGCACTCCGCCGACGGCGTCCAGCCAGAAGTGGTTGGCGGTGGCGACGATGACGACCAGGGTAGCCACCGGGTAGAGCGCGGCCAGCACCCGCACCCACGGGACCGTGGCCAGGGCCAGCAGGGTCAGGCCGCACCACAGGGAC
The DNA here is from genome assembly GCF_001654495.1 of Streptomyces sp. SAT1. Lineage (GTDB taxonomy): Bacteria > Actinomycetota > Actinomycetes > Streptomycetales > Streptomycetaceae > Streptomyces > Streptomyces andamanensis. The sequence goes on along the minus strand of NZ_CP015849.1, from coordinate 1,964,523 downwards.
CAGCCGATGTGCATGGAGGGCATCGCGGCGTACTGGTTGGACATGTGCTTGAGGTCGCCGGAGGCCATCGAACCCCAGGTGTGGTGGACCTGGACGGTGTCGACGAAGCGGCCGCCGGACATCAGCCGGGGCGGCGCCAGCGGATACAGGTAGTAGCCGAGCAGGGCCACGCCCGTGGTCGCGAACAGGGCGAGCCGGGCCGCCGCGTACCGGCCGGGGTGGGTGCGGTAGAGCCACACCAGGACACCCACCGTGATCACGAAGTGCAGGGTCGCGTAGTAGTAGTTCATCCCGACGACCAGCCAAGTCACCGTGTTCACCGTGTGGTTGACCCACTGCTCGGCGGCGATGCCGAGATGGTGCTCGGTGCGCCAGACCCAGGCGGCGTTGCGCAGGGCGGCGGCCTTCTGCTCCGGGACGGCGTTGCGGATCAGCGAGTACGTCCAGTAACTGACCGCGATCAGCAGGATCTCGAACCAGATGCGGGGCCGGCGCGGGACACGCGCCGGTCTCGCGGGCCGGGGGCGTCCGGTGTCCGTGACGGGGTACGGACGGGCCTCTTCGGGATCTTCCGGTCGGCGCACGGTCGTATCACCCATAGCCGCAGAGTCTGCCAGAAAAGCCGTCCCGCGGCCCTCATCCCGCGGCCCGGTCCCGCCCGCATGTTGTTCTCATGCCGTCCGTCCGGATCCGGTGGGGGAGCGGCCCGGCACGATCCGGACGAGCGGCCCTAGAACCGGGTCCGGGGCGCCGACGCCGTCGAGCCGCGGACCACCAGTTCGGGCATGAACACGAACTCGCTGTGCGGCGCGGGCGTCCCGCCGACCTCCTCCAGCAGGGTGCGCACCGCCGCCTGCCCCATCGCCGGGACCGGCTTGCGGATCGTGGTCAGCGGCGGGTCGGTGAAGGCGATCAGCGGGGAGTCGTCGAAGCCGACCACGGAGAGGTCCCGGGGGACGGCCAGGCCGTTCTGGCGGCCCGCGCGGATGGCGCCGAGCGCCATCATGTCGCTGGCGCACACCACCGCGGTGCAGCCGCGGGCGATCAGTGCCGTCGCCGCGGCCTGGCCGCCCTCCAGGGTGTACAGGGAGTGCTGCACCAGCTCCGTCTCGATGAGGTCGGGCGCCAGGCCCAGCTGGTCCTGCACGGCGCGGACGAAGCCCTCTATCTTGCGCTGCACCGGCACGAAGCGCTTCGGCCCGAGGGCGAGGCCGACGCGGACATGGCCCAGCGAGACGAGATGGGTGACCGCGAGCGTCATGGCCGCGCGGTCGTCGGGGGAGATGAACGGCGCCTGCACCTTCGGGGAGAAGCCGTCCACCAGCACGAACGGCACGCCCTGGGCGCGCAGCCGCTCGTAGCGCTCCATGTCGGCGGTGGTGTCCGCGTGCAGTCCGGAGACATAGATGATGCCCGCGACCCCGCGGTCCACCAGCATCTCGGTCAGCTCGTCCTCGGTGGACCCGCCGGGGGTCTGGGTGGCGAGCACCGGGGTGTAGCCCTGCCGGGTCAGCGCCTGCCCGATCACCTGGGCGAGCGCCGGGAAGATGGGGTTCTCCAGCTCCGGGGTGATCAGGCCCACCAGACCCTCGCTGCGCTGGCGCAGCCGCACCGGACGCTCGTAGCCGAGGACGTCGAGCGCGGCCAGCACGGACTGGCGGGTGGTGGCGGCGACGCCCGGCTTGCCGTTCAGGACGCGGCTGACGGTCGCTTCGCTCACCCCCGCCTGCGCGGCGATGTCGGCAAGCCGTGTGGTCACAGGAGTGGACTGTACCGGTTGCATGTCAGACTGCCCACCAGACGGCGCAGTCGCGGGGCAGTTGCGTCAAGTCGGGGCCGGGGACCACGTCTGAGCTGGCCAGCAGCAGGGTGCCGGGGGTGGGCACGGCGAGGGGAGCGGCGGTCAGGTTGACCGTGCAGACGAAGGAGCCCTCGCCGGTGTCGCGGCGGAAGGCGAGCACTCCCTCGGGGCTGTCCAGCCAGGTGATCCGGGTCCCGGCGCCGAGCGCCGGGTGCTCGCGGCGCACGGCGAGCGCGCTGCGGTAGAACTCCAGCGTCGAGTCCGGGTCGCCCTGCTGCGCCTCGACCGTCAGCTCCCGCCACTCGGCGGGCTGCGGCAGCCAGCTCGGGCCGCCCTCGACGGGACCGAAGCCGAACGGCGGCTCCTGCCCGGACCACGGCAGCGGCACCCGGCAGCCGTCGCGGGTGCCGTCCTGGCCGGAGCTGCGGAAGAACGCCGGGTCCTGGCGCACCTCGTCGGGCAGGTCGACGACCTCGGGCAGGCCCAGTTCCTCGCCCTGGTAGAGGTAGGCCGAGCCGGGCAGCGCCAGCATCAGCAGGGTCGCCGCGCGGGCCCGGCGCAGACCGTCGGCGCCGTCGCCCGCCGCCAGCCGCGTGGAGTGGCGTACGACGTCGTGGTTGGAGAGCACCCAGGTGGCGGGCGCGTGCACGGCGTTCATGGCGCGCAGCGAGCGGTCGATGACGTCGCGCAGCTCGGCGGCGTCCCAACCGGTGGTCAGATACGAGAAGTTGAACGCCTGGTGCAGCTCGTCGGGGCGCAGGTACAGGGCGCTGCGCTCCACGGTCGGCGTCCACGCCTCGGCGACCGCGATCCGCCCGCCCGTCGCCCGCCACCGCCCTTCCGAGGAAGGCCCTTCAGGCCCTGATTCGTCTTCGGCGTACTCCTCCAGGATCCGCCGCCAGCTGCGGTAGATCTCGTGCACGCCGTCCTGGTCGAAGTACGGCACGGCCTGGGTGCCCAGCAGCTTGACCTGCTCGTCGTGGCCGATGTCGGGCAGTCCGGCGGCCTTGACCAGGCCGTGGGCGACGTCGATGCGGAAGCCGTCGACGCCGAGGTCGAGCCAGAACCGCAGGATGGAGCGGAACTCGTCGTGGACGGCCGGGTGCTCCCAGTTGAAGTCGGGCTGCTCGGGCGCGAAGAGGTGCAGGTACCACTGGCCCGGGGTGCCGTCCGGTTCGGTCACCCGGGTCCAGGCCGGGCCGCCGAAGATGGACTCCCAGTCGTTGGGCGGGAGTTCGCCGCCCGCGCCCTTGCCGGGGCGGAAGTGGAAGCGGTCGCGCAGCGGGGAGCCGGGGCCCTCGCGCAGCGCCTGCCTGAACCACTCGTGCTGGTCGGAGCAGTGGTTGGGGACGACGTCGACGATGACGCGCAGCCCCAGCGCGTGGGCGTCGCGGACCAGGTCGTCGGCGTCGGTGAGGGTGCCGAACATCGGGTCGATGGCCCGGTAGTCGGCGACGTCGTAGCCCGCGTCGGCCTGCGGGGAGGCGTAGAACGGGGACAGCCAGACGGCGTCGACACCGAGATCGCGCAGGTAGGGCAGCCGGGCCCGGATGCCGGGCAGGTCGCCCATCCCGTCGCCGTCGCCGTCGGCGAAACTGCGCGGGTAGACCTGGTAGATGACCGCGTCGCGCCACCACTCCCGGCGCGCGGCGGCGGTGGGGGCTTCGGCGGGGGCGGTGTCGGTGACGTGCTGGGTCATGGATTCCCTTAGGGGTGCGAGGGGAACGACAGGGCGCGTGCGCGCGGCGGCGGGAGGGGCCGCCGTCCGGGCCGCGCTCAGGACTTGGTGCCGCCGGCCGTCAGACCGGACACCAGGCTGCGCTGGACGAGCAGGAACACGAGGGCCGCCGGGATGGTGATGATGATCGCGGTGGCGGAGGTCCACGCCCAGTCGGGGCGCTGGTCCTGCGCGAAGGTGCGGATGCCGACGGCGAGCGTGTAGTGGTCGGACTGCATGAACTGCGTCGCGTAGGCGACCTCGCCCCAGGCGGTGAGGAAGCTGTAGAACGCGGTCACCGCCAGGCCCGGCCTGGCCAGCGGCAGGATCAGCCGCCAGAAGGTGCCGATCGGGGTGAGCCCGTCCACCCGGCCCGCCTCGTCTATCTCCTTGGGGATGGTGTCGAAGTAGCCCTTCATCATCCAGGCGCAGAACGGCACCGCCGTGGTCGCGTACGCCAGGATCAGCCCGAGGTAGTTGTCCAGCAGGTGCAACTCGGACATCAGCAGATAGAGCGGCACGATCAATACGATACTGGGGAACATCTGGGTGACCAGGAAGGTCCACATCAGCTGGCGGCTGCCCGGGAACCGCATCCGGGACACGGCGTACCCGGCGGTCGAGGCGAGGAAGACGCCGAGCACGGTGGTGCCGCCCGCCACGACGACGGTGTTCAGGAACCACTTCGCCAGGTCCGAATGGGCCAGTACGTCACTGTAGTTGTGCAGGCTCAGATGGCTGAGCACCTGGCCCGGCTCCTGCCAGGCGTTCTTGGGGCCCAGCGAGATGAACAGGATCCACGCCACGGGGAACGCGGCGATCACGGTGGCGAGGACCAGGGTGGCGTGCAGGACGACGGAGACCCAGGGGGCGCGCTCCTGGCGGCCGCGCACCCGGCGCGGGCGCGGGGCGGCGGGGCGGGCGGGGGCGGCGGGCGCGGCGGGGCCGCTCTCGTGCGTGGCTGCGGTCATGGCGAGGGCTCCTTACGCCTGCTCGGACTTCAGGGTGCTGCGGCGGTAGAAGGTCGAGAAGGCCAGCAGGAGAGCGAGGATGATGATCCCGTAGGTGGCCGCTCCCGCGTAGTCCGAGATCCCGTTGAAGGCCTTGTGGAAGGCGAAGGTGACGAGGATGTCGGTGTCGCCGGTGGTGTTGTTGCCCAGCAGCAGGTAGATGACGTTGAACATGTTGAACGTCCAGATGCAGCCCAGCAGGATCACGGTGTTCGACACCGGCTTGAGGCCGGGCAGGGTGACGTTCACGAAGCGCTGCCAGGGGGAGGCGCCGTCCATCTCGGCGGCCTCGTACAGCTCCTTGGGTATGGACTGGAGCCCGCCGAGCAGCGCGACCATGTTGAACGGGATGCCGATCCAGACGTTGACCATGATGACGGCGGCCTTCTGGGCCAGCGGGGTGCCCAGCCAGTTCTGCGCCGGCAGGCCGAGGGCGGTGATGACCTCGTTGAAGACGCCGTACTGGGAGTTGAGCATCAGCCGCCAGGCGAAGACGCCGATGAAGGAGGGGACGGCCCACGGCAGGATCAGCAGGGCGCGGTAGAAGCCGCGCAGCCGCATCTCGCGGTTGAGCAGCACCGCCAGCGCCATGCCCAGACCGACCTGGAGCACCACGCAGGACACGGTCCACACGACCGTCCACACCAGGCGCGGGTAGAAGTCGCCGTCCGCGCCGGACAGGACGTGCCAGTAGTTGTCGAGGCCGACGAAGTCGTAGGTGGCGGGCCGGTGGAAGGCGCCGATGGTGCTGGCGACGTTGGACTCGTTGGCGTTCGTCAGCGACTGGTAGAAGCCGTAGCCCAGGGGGTACAGCACCAGCACGGTGATCACGAGGGCGACCGGGGTCACCATCGCCCAGGCGTACCAGTACGTGTCCCAGGACCGCCGCAGCGCCGAGGCGCGGGCGGGGCGCGGGGGCCGGTCACCGCCCGCTGTGGTGCGGTCGTCTCCGGTGCTCGCTGCGGTCGTCATGGTCATCGGCTCTCTCGCGGACGAAGTCGGGTGGTTCCGCGGCCCCGGGGAGCCCCGGTCGGGGCGGCAGCGGGGAGTCGGTTCCCCGGGGCTGCGTGTCTTCGGCTGCCGTGCGGCGACGGCGGGGGCGGCTGCGGCGGGTGCGGTCAGCCGACGGAGTAGCCGGGCAGGAGCTTCTGGAACTCCTTCGCGGTGGCGTCGAGGCCGCCCTTGACCGACTGGTCGCCCTGGAGGACCTTCACGTAGTTCTGCTGGAGCGGGGTGAACAGCGAACCGACCTGCGGCAGGGCCACGCGCGGGCGGGCGGTCCGCTCCAGGAGCGGCTTGAAGCCGGCGATCTTGGGGTCGGCGGTGACCTCGGAGGTGTACGCCGAGGTGCGGGTCGGCAGGGTGCCGGTGCCCTTGGCGATGGCGATCTGGCTCTCGGTGGACGTCATGAACTGCGTGAACAGATAGCTGGCGTCCAGGTTGCCCGAACCCTGGTAGACCGCGAGGTTGTGGCCGCCGGTCGGGGCCTGGGCCTTGCCGCCGGCGCCCGCCGGGACGGCGGCGAAGCCGAGGTTGGCCTCGTCGCCCTTGAACGCGCTGCCGGTCAGGTCGTCGCCGACCGACCAGGGGCCCTGGATCAGCATGGCCACCTTGCCGTTCTTGAAGGCGGTCTGCATGTTCTGGTAGGCGTTCGCGAAGTCGACCTTCATCGACGCCTCGTCGTTGATCTTCTTCGCGGTGGTGAGCGCGGTGACGGCGGCGGCGTCGCTGATGGTGATCTTCTTGGCGGACGGGTCGGCCAGGTCCGCGCCGTTGCTGTAGAGCAGCGGGAGCAGGAAGTAGGAGTCCGGGTTGACGTAGGTGCCGTAGGCCCCGGTCTTCTGCTTGATGGTCTTGGCGTCGGCGATGAACTCGTCCCAGGTGGCCGGGGGCTTGGCGATGCCGGCCTGCTGGAGGAGCTTCTTGTTGTAGAGCAGGCCGAGGGTGTCGGTGACCGAGGGGGCGCCGTACGTCTTGCCGTCGTACTTGGCGGTGTTCAGCGGCGTGGCGGTGAAGTCGGCGGTGTCCTTGAGGGCCGGGGTGCCGTCGAGCGGGGCGATGTAGCCCAGCGAGGCGTACTCGGCCATCAGGCCCACGTCGGTGCGGACCACGTCGGGGGCGCCCTTGCCGCTCTTGGCGGCCGACTTGAACTTCTGCTCGACGTCGGTGAACGGGACGCTCTGGTAGTTCACCTTGATCTTCGGGTACTTGGCCTCGAACTGCTTGACCAGGGCCTTGTACGTCGGGGCTTCGGTCGCCGCGTCCGAGGTGTCCCAGTACGTGATCGTCCCGGAGACGTCCTTGGGGTCCTTCGGCTTGCCGGACGAGTCGCTGTCCGACCCGCCGCAGGCCGAGGCGGCCAGCGCGACCACGGTGACCGCGGCGGCGATCGATATGCCACGTCGCATATGAACTCCCTAGATATGGGCCCGGATCATCCCTTGGGAGGACCGTGGGTGCCGTCTGTCCCGATCGACGGCCGCCGGGCGCGGGAGGAACGTAGCAAGGCTGCAATCCCTTGCGAAAGATGTTGCAAGAAAATTTCCGCACGGTCCGGCAAGCGTGACATTTTCGTTACCGCAGGGTGTCGGGTCAGATCGCCGACGGACACGTACTGCCCGTGCGGCGGGGAGTGCGGGGGCCGGCTCCGCCGGGGCGGGTGAGGGGGCGTCGGAGGTCCGATCCTGAAAGTTCTTTCCATGGTTTTCATGACTCTTGCTGCAAGCGATTCACCGGGGATACGGTCTCGCCCGGCGACCACCGGCACGTTCACCGTCCAGGTCCTAGGGTGACCCCGTCGCCACAGCCGGAACCAGGAGCCAGGACACCGTCGTCGGGCCGGACGCCGAGGGGCACGCGATCGTGCACGTCAGCGTCGGTCTGCTGGCCGGGCGCACCGAGGAGACCAAGGCACGGCTGGCGGAAGCGGTCCTGGAGGCGCTGCGCGCCCATGTGCGGCCCGTCGAGGGCCTGGTCCTGCACGCCTCGGCGGAGATCCGCGACCTCGACGCGTCCTACCGCAAGTACGAGACGGAGAGCTGAGGACGGCGTCCTTTGAGCAGACCCTAGGAGGCGAGCCGGAGGAGCCGGCCGAGCAGGTCCGCGAAGGGGCCGTCGGCCGGCTCCGCCGTGAACACGCCGCGCAGCAGCGCGGTCAGCTCCTCGTCCTGGGCGGCGGCGACGGCCAGCAGCGCGGCGAAGTCGTGCACGAGCTGGACCTCCAGCTCGGCGCGCGGCACCCGGCGGCCGTCCAGCCAGAGCAGCGCCGTCGACTCGGCCAGGGAGATCCAGGAGCGCACCACCAGGTCCAGGCGCGCGGGCGGGTCCTGCACGCCGAGATGCGACAGCAACTGGTCGTAGGCCACCTGCCGGACGGAGTCGATGAGGGCGTTGGTCGTGGTCGAGCCGACCGCCGGGCCGCCCCGCATCAGGGCCGAGAAGCCGGGCCCGTGCGCGTCCACGAAGTCGAAGAAGCGGCGCATCACCCGCAGCAGCCGCAGCCCCAGCGGGCCTTCGCGCGGCTCGGTGAACCGGTCGGCCAGATCGTCCGCCGCCCGCCGGAGCGCCGCCTCGTACAGGCTGACCTTGCCGGGGAAGTAGTGGTAGACCAGCGGGCGCGATATGCCCGCCGCCGACGCTATCTCGTCGATGGAGACATCGTCGGGGGAGCGCCCGCCGAACAGTTCGAGGGCGACGCCGATCAACTGCTCGCGTCGTTCCTCGACTCCCATCCTGCGCCGCACCCCGGTGGTCATGTGCCCACCCTACCGACCGGATCCGGCCGCGAACGGTCCGGACCGGCCACGGTGTTCGTCCGGTCCGTCCCGCGGTCCGCCGTCCGCACCGGAGCGGGCCGTGCCTCACATGTCGAGCACCAGGCGCTCGCCGCGCGCCCGGGAGACGCAGATCAGCAGGGAGCCGCCCCGCTCGGCGTCGGTGAGCAGTTCGTCCCGGTGGTCGACCTCGCCCTCCAGCACCCGCTGCTCGCAGGTCCCGCAGAAGCCCTGCTCGCAGGAGTACGCGGTGTCCGGCAGCGCGGCGCGCACGGCGGCCAGCACGGAGGTGTCCGCGGGGACGGTCACCGTGCGTCCGCTGCGCCGCAGTTCCACCTCGAAGGCGTGGTCCCCGCCCGTCGCGGCGCGTGGCGCGAACCGCTCCAGGTGCAGTGCGGTGCCCTCGGGCAGCCGCTCGGCCACCGCCGCCATCAGGCCCTCAGGCCCGCAGCAGTAGACGGCGGTGCCCGCGGCGAGGCCGGTGAGCAGCGCGTCCAGATCGGGGCGGCCGTGCTCGTCCCCGGCGGCCACGGTCACCCGGGTGCCGTCCGGATCCAGTGCGGCCAGCTCCGCCAGGAACGGCATCGAGGCCCGGCTGCGCCCGCAGTACAGCAGCCGCCAGGGGGCGTGCCCGCCGAGCGCCCGCAGCATGGGCAGCAGAGGGGTGATGCCGATGCCGCCCGCGACGAAGACGTAGGAGTCCGCCTCGGTGAGCGGGAAGCGGTTGCGCGGGCCACGCACCTCCACCTCGGCGCCCTCGGCGAGCTGTTCGTGCACCTCGCGCGAGCCGCCCCGGCCGTCCTCGATCAGCCGGGTGGCCACGGTGTACGACGAGTCGTCCGCCGGGTCGCCGCACAGCGAGTACTGCCGTACGAGTCCGGAGGGCAGCACCAGGTCGAGGTGGGCGCCGGGCTCCCAGCGGGGCAGGCCGTGCCCCTCCAGGCGCAGCCGTACGACGCCCTCGGCGACCGTCTCGCGCGCGGTGACACGCAGCCGCAGGGCCCGCGAACGCGGCCGGCCCGAGACCGGCTCGTCCAGGGCGGGCAGCGGCCACAGCGGGGACGCCTGGATACGGCGGCGCAGGGCGCGGCGCGCCAGCACGGCGGCGCCCGCGACCGCCAGGACCGTCCGCAGCCTCGGCGGCTTCGGGCTCACACGGTCTCCTTCTGGGCCTGTTCGGCCGCGAGCGCCGCCGGGGAGGTGGCGAGGTAGGCGACGGCCTGCTCGGTCGAGCCCTCCTGGGAGGGGTGGTAGCCGCGGGCGAGGTAGGTGGGTATGGAGCGCAGCATGGCGCCGGTGGCGGGCAGGGTGCCCCGGCGGCCGGCGCGGTGGAAGTCGCGCAGCCGGGCCCTGCCGTCGAGCAGTGTCGGGTCGTTCTCCATGAAGAACCGGGCCCCGCGCTGCCACAGGAAGACCAGCGCAGTGAAGGCCGTCGCCCAGGTGCGGGCCCGGCGCCGGTAGTTGCCGTCCACGTGCTGGAACAGGTCGAAGGCGACCGAGCGGTGCTCGACCTCCTCGGCGCCGTGCCAGCGCAGCAGGTCCAGCATGGTGGGATCGGCGCCGCGCCGGTCGAGTTCGCCCGCGTTGAGGACCCAGTCCCCGAGGAAGGCGGTGTAGTGCTCGATCGCCGCGATCAGCGCCACCCGCTCCATCAGCCACCAGCGCCGGGCCGCGCCGGGCGGCAGCGTCCGGTCCCCGAGCAGCTTCTCGAACAGCCAGTCCACCTGCGCGGTGTACGGGGTCGGGTCGAGCCCCAGCTCCCTCAGGTGCGGCAGCACCTCGTCGTGCGCCTGCGAGTGCATCGCCTCCTGCCCGATGAACCCGAGGACGTCCTCGCGCAGCCGCTCGTCGCGGATGTAGGGCAGCACCTGCTTGTACACGTGCACGAACCAGCGCTCCCCGGCGGGCAGCAGCAGATGCAGCACATTGATGGTGTGCGAGGTGAACGGGTCCCCGGGCACCCAGTGCAGCGGCGTGCCCTCCCAGGAGAAGGACACCTTCCGTGCCTTGAGCGGCACCCGGTCCTGCGTGTGAGACATGGCGTCAATGTACTGACGGGTAGGGCGTCCGGGAACCCCTTGGCGCCACCTTGTTGACGTTGATGTCAGTAAGCGGGGCGGCGGCCGGGCCCGACAGGCCCTAGTGCAGCGCCTCCAGCGTGCCGCCGCCCTCCAGGGTGCCCTTCAGCTGCGCCTGCGCGCCCTGCTTCGCCCGCGCCGCGAGCAGCGGACCGGTCGCAGTCGCCGAGATTCCGCCGGTCGCGGTGACCGAGGCCGTGTCCGCGTCACCGGCCGCGAGCAGGTACCAGGTGCCCGCCTTCGACTTCCACAGCACCCCGGCCAGCACGTGCGGATCGCGGGCGCCGCACGCCGGTACGTCCTCGGCCCTGGCCGCGACCGCCCCGTACGTCCCGCCGGGCACCCGGACCTGGGCCAGCACCCGCGGACCGGCGCCGCGCCAGGTCTCCGTCCGGGTGCACACCCACGTGGCCGTGCCGCCCGCCCCGGGCAGCGGCTGCTCGGCGAACCGCCAGGCGTTGACCGACCGCACGCCCTGCCCGCGCACCGCGCCCAGCGAGCAGGCGAACGGCGCCCAGGCGCGCAGCCCCGCCGCGCTCGCCGCGCCGTGCGGGGCCGCCGGGCGCCCCGTGGTGAGCCGGGCGGGCACCAGCTCGCCCAGATCGCTCAGCAACTGGCTGCCGTCGTCGCCGGTCAGCCGCAGCACCCGCCAGGAGGTGCACGCCCCGGTCTGCCGCGCGGTGCCGGCCAGCGGCCCGGTCACCCCGTCCGAGAGACCCAGGTCCAGCGCGGTGGACGTCGGCTTCAGCAGATCGCGCTGGGCCGCCGTACGGACCCAGGGCGCCGTCAGATAGCGCACATTGCCGTCGGAGCGGTCCAGCACCACCGCCGACGCCTCCGGGCCGCTCGCGCCGTCCACCCGGGCGAAGTCGAGGGCCGCCCCGGCCGCGGAGTCCTGCGGTTCGGCGTAGCGGACGATGCGCAGCCCGTCGTAGAGGATCACCACGCGCGCGGCGTCGACGGTCCCGGCGTAGAGCAGTTGCGGCGGTCCGGCGGGGCCGCCCGAGGCGGTGCCGGGCGTCGCCGAGACCCGGACCGCGCCGCCGGGCCGCGCCCACACGGCCAGCGCCCGGCGCAGCAGGGACGCGTCCCCGGTCAGGTCGCCGCGGGCCGGCCACACCGAGAAGTCCAGCCGCGCCGAGGTCCGCCAGGCGGCCGGGGCGGCCCGGGTGAGCCGGCCCGGGTCGAGGGCCGCCTCGGCGGCCGGGTTCTGCGCGTAGGCGGGCGCGGCGGCGCCGTCCGGGCCCCAGCCGCCGCCGGGCAGCGCCACCAGCGCGCCGCACACCGCGAGCGCCGCCGCTGCGGCCAGCGCCGCCCGGGTGTGCTGCCTGCGCCGCAGCAGATCGGTGGGCCGCGCCTGGAGCGAGCACGGGTCGAACTCGGGGGACTCCAGCAGCGCGTGCCGCGCGGGCAGCCGGTCGGCCTGGCGCAGCGCGGCGCCCGGGTCGGCCACGCCCGCGGACGCCAGCACCTGGCGCACGACCGCGTCCGGGAGCCGTTCCAGGCCGCGCAGCACATAGGCGGCGCGGGCCGGGGCGGGCAGGGACGCCAGCCGCTGGTCCAGGGCGAGTTCGTCGGCCCCGCCCGAGCGCGGGAAGAGCCGCAGCCCCCACACCTGCGGGAGCAGCGGCGGCAGCGCGGCGCGCCGCGGCCACGGCCCGCGCTTGGCCGCCCGGCCCGCCTCCAGCGCCGTACGGAGCACCTGGCGGCGCAGATAGGCGTAGCCCGGGTCGCCGTCGTCGCCGTGCGACTGTGCCGGGATCGCGGACGCCGCCGACCGGCCCCGGGGCAGCGCCCGCTGGGCGAGCGAGTGCGCGGTCAGGACGCGCCTGCTGCGGCCGAGCCCCGGCGGCAGCACCAGATAGGCGATCCGGACCAGCCGCGGATAGTGCTCGACGAGCGCGGCCTCGGCCTGCTCGACACCGGCGGCGGGACGGGAGGCGGAACGGGGGTGGCGCGGGGCGACGTCCTGTGACTGCACGTCCAGCAGAACGAGCAAAGGAGCGGTTGGTCACCGCCCACGTGCCTCAGTCCTCCGAAGCCACCAGCAGGCGGGCGTAGTTGGCCATCGAGCGCTGATAGCGCGGCAGATGCGGGGCGAGGGCGCCCAGCACCAGGGACAGGCCCTCGCGGTCCCGGCCGAGGGACGACAGGCACAGCGCCAGGCAGGCGCGTACCGCGTCGTCCAACTCGTCAGAGGGAGCGTCCAGTTCGGGGGTGAGCAGCTCGACGCCCTCCTCCGGGTGCCCGGTGTTCCGCAGCGAACTGGAGAGCTGGATCTTCGCGCGGCGGCCCCGGTAGCCGTCGAGCCCGCGCGCCAGCGCCTCCCGGTACAGCGGCACCGCCCGGTCCGAGTGCCCGGTGGAGTCCCACGCGCAGGCCCGCTCGAACGGTCCGAGCGGGCTGTCCTCGGGCAACTCCGCGACGAGCGCGTCGACCTCCGCCCGGAACGCGGGCGCCGCGCTCTCGGGAAGATCCCCGAAGCGGGCCCATGCGGCGGTCACGCGCTCTTCCCAGTCCTGGTCCATCGGGCCACTCTCGCACACCCGTTTGCCTGCGGCGGGGGCCGCTCGTCGCGCCGGGCGGGCTCAGCGGTCGCGGTCCAGATGGGCGAGGACGGCCAGCACCCGCCGGTTGTCGTCGTCCGAGACCTCCAGGCCGAGCTTCGCGAAGATGTTGGAGGTGTGCTTGGCGATGGCCCGCTCGGTGACCACGAGCTGGTGCGCGATGGCGGTGTTCGACCGGCCCTGCGCCATCAGCTCCAGCACCTCCAGTTCACGCGGCGTCAGCCGGGACAGCCGCCGGTCCGGACCCGAACGCCTCGCCAGCAACTGCTGGATGACCTGCGGGTCCATCGCCGTGCCGCCCGCGGCGACCCGGTGCACCGCGTCGATGAACTGCGCCGCGTCGAACACCCGGTCCTTGAGCAGATAGCCCACCGCGCCGTTGCCGTCGGCCAGCAGCTCGCGCGCGTACAGCTGCTCCACGTGCTGGGAGAGGACCAGCACCGGCAGACCGGGCCGCTCCTGCCGGGCCCGCAGCGCGCACTGGAGCCCCTCGTCGGTCTGCGTGGGCGGCAGGCGTACGTCGACGACGGCGACGTCCGGCTCCAGCTCGGCCAGCGCACGGGCCAGCTCGGGGCCGGACCCGACCGCCGCCGCGATCTCGAAGTCATGGGCTTCGAGGAGCCGCACCAGCCCGTCCCGCAGCAGGAAGAGGTCTTCGGCTAGGACAACACGCACGGAATCTCCATGGTGACCATGGTGGGGCCGCCCACGGGGCTGCTGACGGCCAGGACGCCGTCGAACGTACCCAGCCGCCGCTCGATCCCGGCCAGGCCCGATCCGGCCCCGATCACCGCGCCGCCCCGGCCGTTGTCGGTGATCGCGATGCGCAGCATACCGTCGCGGTGGTGCAGGTCGATCCAGACCCGGTGGGCGTCGGCGTGCTTGACGGCGTTGGTGAGCACCTCGCTGACCGCGAAGTACGCGGCCGACTCCACCGGCGCCTCGGCCCGGCCCGGCAGGTCCACGGTCACCTCGGTCTCCACCGGCATCCGCAGCGCCAACGCCCGTACCGCGTCGCCGAGTCCGCGTTCGGCCAGCACCGGCGGGTGGATGCCGCGCACCAGGTCGCGCAGTTCGACCAGGGCGTCGGCGGAGTTCTTCCGGGCCCGCGCCAGCAGCTCCTTGGCCTGCTCCGGGCTGCGGTCGATGAGCGCCTCCACGGTGCCCAGGTCCATGCCCATCGCGATCAGCCGGGCCTGCGCGCCGTCGTGCAGATCGCGTTCGATGCGCCGCAGTTCGGCGGCGGAGGTGTCGACCGCGTCGCGCCGGGTCTCGGTCAGCACCCGCACCCGCTCGGCCAGTTCGCCGCTGCCGCCGCCGAGCACGGAGCGGGTGAGCAGGAAGTGGCCCCTGAGCAGCAGCGGGGTGAGGCGCCAGGCGACCGCCAGCAGGGCCGCGCCGAGGGCGGCGGCGCCGAGCGCGGTCGCCTGGCCGGAGACGGGCACGAACGCGTACCAGTACCCGGTGTGCGTGCCGTCCGTGAACGCCCGCCACAGCCCGGCGCCCAGCGCGATGCCCTCCAGCGGGTAGAGCAGCAGCGCGGCGGGCAGCAGCGCGGTGGCGAACCCGGCCGTCATGTCGGTCAGCAGCCAGCCGAGGCCGCGCCAGGTCGCCGGGTCGCCCAGCAGGACGAGGGTGCGCCGAAAGGGCCCGGCGCCCTCGGGCAGCGGCCGGTACACCGCCGGGATCCGCACCCCGCACCACTCGGCGGCCACCAGCCGCCGCCAGTCGGTGAACGCCCGGACGCCGCCGAGCACCAGCGGGGTGGTGAGGAAGCCGATGCCGAGCGGCACGAAGGCGATCGACAGCACGGCGAGCACGAACAGCGTGATCGATCCGGTCAGCGAGACCACGGCGAGCAGCAGCCCCCGCGCCCCGGCCGTCCCCACCGTCCGTGCCCGCCCGGCCGCGCCCCGGCCGTCCCCCGTACCCTGCCCGCTCTTCGTGTCCATGCGGCAAGTCTCGCCCGGCGCGACGGCGGCCGTCACGGGGCCGGGCCCCCGGACGAGGGGTGTCGCCGGCACCACCCTCGCGGTGTCAGGGCCGCCCGAGGCCCAGCACCTTCGCCTCCACCTCGGGGTCCAGGCCCACCGGGGGCCGGTCCGGGCGCTGGGGGGCGACGCCGCCGGTGTCGCACAGCCACCGCCAGGTGTCGGCGACCGTCTCGGCGACCGGGCGGCAGCGCAGTCCGGCCGCGACCGCCCGGGAGACGTCGGCGGCGTGCAGGGCGTCGTGCTCCGCGCTGCCCGGGGGCGTCCACACCGGCAGCTGGGTCCACGGCTCGATGCCCGCGCCGAGGACCGTCTCCGGATCGGTCCAGCGCAGCTCGGCACCCGAGCCGGTCACCGCGGCGCAGGCGTCCAGCAGCTCGCCCATGGTGGCGTGCCCCTGCGGGCTCATCAGGTTGTACGGCCCGCTCAGCTCCCGCTCCACCGAGCCGAGGATCCACGCGGCCAGGTCGCGCACGTCGACGTACTGCAACGGCAGGTCCCGCGGTCCCGGCGCCAGGACGGGCCCGCCGCGCGCGATCCGGCCGAGCCACCAGGGCAGCCTGCCGATGTTCTCGTACGGGCCGAGGATCAGCCCCGAGCGCACCAGCACGGAGTCACCGGCGCCGAACGCGCCGGTCACCGCCAGTTCGGCGCCCAGCTTGTCGCGGGCGTAGTCGGTGCCGTCCGCGTCCGGGTCGGCGCCCTCCACCAGCGGCGCCGCCTCGGTGTACCCGGCGGGCGGCGCCCAGGCGTACACCGAGCACGTCGAGACGTACACGTACCGCCCGGCGCGGCCCCGCAGCAGCCGCGCCGCGTCGCGGACCGGGCGGGGCCCGGCCGACCAGGTGTCGACGACCGCGTCCCACTCCCCGTCGTCCGCGGCGAGGGCGGCAAGACCGTCGGGCGCGGTGCGGTCGCCGACGAGCGACCGCACCCCGGGGGCGGCGGCCGGCCGCCGCCCCCGGTTCAGGACCGTCACGTCCCAGCCGCGCCCTGCCGCCGCCTCGACGACGGCCCGCCCCGCGAAATCCGAACCACCCAGCACCAGAAGTCTCATACCGGTGACTGTGCCCGGTCCGGCCGGGGGAGGGAACAGGGCTCTGCTGTCGGCAGAGCGGGCGCGTCCCGGCCGGTCAGCGGCCGGTCAACGGCCGCTCGGCGGCGCGTACTTGTAGCCCACCCGGCGCACCGTCTGGATGGCGGCGCGGTGTTCGGCGCCGAGCTTGCGGCGCAGCCGGGCCACGTGCACGTCCACGGTGCGGCCGTCGCCCACGTGGCCGTAGCCCCACACCGTGGTGACGAGCTGGTCGCGGGTGTGCACCCGGTGCGGATGCGCGACGAGATGCGCGAGCAGCTCGAACTCCAGGTAGGTGAGGTCGAGTTCGCGTCCGCCGACCGCGGCGACCCGCCGTGCGGTGTCCACCCGGACCAGCGGATCGCCGCCCGCGGAGTCCGCGGCGGCGGTACCGGTGCCCCCACCGGCCGTCACCGGGGCCGCCTGCGGGCGGTCGGGCACGGCCACCGGCGGGAACGGCGGCTGCTGGTCGGCCGGGACCAGCACCAGGTAGCCGATCATCGGCGGGCGGCCCGGCAGGGCGGGCAGGGTGTGCTGCGGGGCCGGCAGCCAGGTGGCGCCCGGCGGCAGGAACTCCGTCACGTCCACGACCTCGTCCCGGTCCACGGCCCGCAGCCGGTGCCGGGCGGCGGGCGCGGGGGAGGCGGGGGAGGCGGCGGATCCGGAAGAGGCGGGGAGGGCGGCGGGCAGGGCGGCGGTGGTCAGGGAACGAGAGGTCGCCATGAGAGGTCAGCTCTTTCGCGCGTCGAGTTCGTCGGTCGGGACGGCGGCGGCGAGTTCGTGGTCGCGGGCGCCGGGGACGTACGTCGTGGTGCGCTGGCCGGAGACCGGGGTGTACGGCTCTACAGGGCCCGCGCGATCGTCGCGCGGCAACACACCCGGTCGAAGTCGTGGTGCTGACGGGAAGGCCAGAAGGGCTCGAGGTCATGGCGACCCGTCGCGCTGCACTTCTGGAAGCTGGCCATGGCTCCATTGAAGCAGACGCCGCGCCCGGACAGGACCCTCCTCTCACTGCTCGGACGGTTTCCCGGACAGCACGAGGGGCGCCCACCGTGCGGTGGACGCCCCGGGTCTGCCGTACGGGTCAGACCTGGCCGGCCTTCTCCAGCGCCGCGCAGCAGGTGTCGACGAGCAGCCGCGTCACGACGTACGGGTCGACGTTGGCGTTCGGGCGGCGGTCCTCGATGTAGCCCTTGCCGTCCTTCTCGACCTGCCAGGGGATGCGCACCGAGGCGCCGCGGTCGGAGACGCCGTAGCGGTAGGTGTCCCAGGGGGCGGTCTCGTGCAGACCGGTGAGCCGGGCGTCGATGCCCGCGCCGTAGTTCTTCACGTGGTCCAGCGGCTTGGAGCCCTCGCCGAGCGCCTCGCACGCGGTGACGATCGCCTCGTAGCCCTCGCGCATCGCCCGGGTGGAGAAGTTGGTGTGCGCGCCCGCGCCGTTCCAGTCGCCCTTGACCGGCTTGGGGTCCAGGGTCGCGGAGACGCCGAAGTCCTCGGCGGTGCGGTAGAGCAGCCAGCGGGCCACCCAGAGCTGGTCGGCGACCTCCAGCGGGGCGAGCGGGCCGACCTGGAACTCCCACTGGCCCGGCATGACCTCGGCGTTGATCCCGGAGATGTCCAGGCCCGCCTTGAGGCAGTTCTCCAGGTGGGCCTCGACCACGTCGCGGCCGAAGATCTCGTCGGAGCCGACCCCGCAGTAGTAGCCGCCCTGCGCGGCCGGGAAGCCGCCCTCGGGGAAGCCGAGCGGGCGCGAGCCCTTGAAGAAGGTGTACTCCTGCTCGATGCCGAAGACCGGCTCCTGCGCGGCGAACCGCTCGGCGGTGCCGGCGAGCGCGGCGCGGGTGTTGGACACGTGCGGGGTGAGGTCGGTGTCGAGGACCTCGCACAGGACGAGCAGGTCGGCGCCGCCGCGGATCGGGTCGGGGCAGGAGAAGACCGGCCTGAGCACGCAGTCGGAGGAGTGGCCCTCGGCCTGGTTGGTGGAGGACCCGTCGAAGCCCCACAGCGGCAGCTCGGTCCCCTGGGCGTCGTCGCTG
The DNA here is from genome assembly GCF_001654495.1 of Streptomyces sp. SAT1. Lineage (GTDB taxonomy): Bacteria > Actinomycetota > Actinomycetes > Streptomycetales > Streptomycetaceae > Streptomyces > Streptomyces andamanensis. Next base: position 1,946,475 of record NZ_CP015849.1, on the reverse strand, counting down.
AGGATCTTCGTCTTGGAACGCAGCTTGGCCGTCGGCGCGGTGCCGTCGATCCAGATGTACTCAGCCTTGAAGCTCACGGGGGCCACATCCTTCGGGGTGTCACGGGTGCACGCGCGGTGCGGTGCGGTGCCGCCGGGCCGCCCTGGCGGGGCGGCGGCACCGGTGCGTCGCGGTGGATACCCGCAGCCTGTCAACAGCCGGTTTCCCGGCCGTTGCCCGAGTGTGAACCCCGTGTTACCGCGGGAGCGGCGGCGCGTCCGCGCCTCCGAACCGGCCGCCGCCCGGCCCGTCAGCCCCGGCCGAGCGCGTCCCGGACCGCCTCCTCGGTCCGCCCCACCACCGCCGTGCCGTCGTCGGCGGTGATGATCGGCCGCTGGATCAGCTTCGGGTGCGCGGCCAGCGCGGCGATCCAGCGCCCGCGCGCGGCGTCCTCGCGCGGCCAGTCCTTCAGGCCCAGCTCCTTCGCGGCGGCCTCCTGGGTGCGGGTGATGTCCCACGGTTCGAGCCCGAGCCGGGCCAGCACCGTCCGGATCTCGTCCTCGGTCGGTACGTCCTCCAGGTAGCGGCGCACGGTGTACTCGGCGCCCTCGGCGTCCAGCACGCCGATCGCGCCGCGGCACTTCGAGCAGGCCGGATTGATCCAGATCTCCATGCGGCCACGGTAGCCGCCGCCGTCTCCGGCGGACCCGCCGACGGGCCTCCGTACGGTTCGGGTGGCCGGAAACGGCACCGCACGCGCGTACGACTCGTCTTCCTCACGGATGCCCGTACGGCATTCGTACGCACAGCAGAAGGAGAACGGCGCGGTGAAGCGGCACAGCAGGGCAGGCAGGTTCTACGGGGCGCTGGCGGGCACGGCCGTCCTGGCGCTGACGGCCGGCGGCTGCGGCACGGGCGGCAGCGGGGACGCAGGCGGCGAACCGGGCGGCTCCACCGCATCCACGGGCGCCACGCGCGGTCCCTCGCCCACGGCCGGCGCCCACCGGGACACCGCGGCCGAAGCCGCCGCCTGGCACAAGTGGGGGCTCAAGCCCCTGCCCGCGGCCCCCGCGCCCCCGGCCGACAAGCCCGTCAAGCTCTCCGCGCACGGCACCGTCCCGGTCCTCACCCACATACCGACCTCGCAGAAGATCGTCTTCATCACGCTGGACGACGGGCAGGAGAAGGACCCCAAGTTCATCCGGATGATGCGGGACCTGAAGGTGCCGGTCTCGATGTTCCTGATGAACGACGCGGCCAAGTCGGACTACGCGTATTTCAAGCCGTTGCAGGAGATGGGCAACCACATCCAGAACCACACCCTGCACCACCCCGTCATGAACACCCTCCCGCTGTCCCGCCAGAAGCAGGAGATCTGCGGCGACCAGAAGATCCTCACCCAGCAGTACGGCACCGCTCCGCTGCTGTTCCGGCCGCCCTACGGCGCCTACAACGCCGACACCAAGGCGGCGGTGAGCGCGTGCGGGCCCCGCGCGATCGTCTGGTGGCGGGAGTCCATGCAGATCCGCAACATGCAGTACCAGACCGCGGACAAGAAGCTGCGCCCCGGCGACATCATCCTGGCCCACTTCCGCGGCCCTTCCGAGCTCAAGGGCACGACCATGACGACGATGTTCGCCAACATGCTGGAGCGCATCCAGGAGCAGGGCTTCACCGTGGCCCGCCTGGAGGACTACATCCAGCCGCCCGCCCAGTAAGCCTCTGTTCGATTTTCTCCCGTCCCGCGCGCCCCGGGCGAACCGCGGGTGACGCGGCGACAATTTCCTTGCCCACCTGGGGCTTTACACGGTCCCGCAACCCTGCCGTTGTCAGTGCCCGGCGGTAGAATGGAGTCAGTGTTCGAGGGCGTCACCGGGGTCTCGGTCCCCGGCCGGCGCCCCCCTCGCGACAGGAGGATGCCGGTGTCCGCCGCCACACTGAAGCCGAAGCCGAAGCCGACCCAGTCCACCGCCAAGCGTCCCGTCCTGCTCGACCAGCCCTACGCGCCCGTGCACAAGCGCCCGCTGCCGCCCGGCCGCCCGCGCGAGTGGTACGTCACGCACAACCGCCGTCTGAAGGCGATGCGGCTCGCCATCGCCCTGCTCGACTCCGGGATCCAGCCGGGCCAGGCCCGCGACGAGACGATAGGCGCCACCGCCGAACTCATCGGCGTCCACCCGCCGTCCGCCACCACCTGCCACATGGTCCGCGCCCTGATGCGCTACGCCCGCTGACCGGGCCCGGACCGGCCGCCACCGGGTGCCGCGCGCGAGCTGGGCACCCGGTGCGCGGCGGGGCACGGGGCGCGCCGGGCGGGCGGCTCAGCCGTACCGCTTCAGCAGCCCGGCGACATACGCCTCCAGCCGGTCGCCCAGCACCGCGGGCGTGAGGTCGGTGCGGCCCAGCTCGCGCCAGGGCCCGGCGAGCCGGTCCGTGCCGGGCGCGTAGTGCAGCGCGTCGAGCAGCCGCCAGTACAACTGGTCGCGGCCCCGGGCCAGACGGCGTCCGCCGTGCGCCTCGTAGCGGTCCGCGAAGGCGAGCCCGTGTCCGGGGCCGTGCAGCAGCGCCAGCGCGGTCGCGCAGTGCGCCACGTCGAGATCGGCGGGGCCCCAGGACGTCTCCACCCAGTCGACGACCCCGCTGATCCGCAGGTCCGGGCCCGCCCCGGTGAACAGCACGTTCCCCGGATGGAAGTCCCGGTGCAGGAAGCAGCCCTCGTACGGCGGCGGCTCGCGGCGCAGCACCCGCACCGCCCGCTCCCACAGCTCGCCCGGCCGGACCCGCACCCGCTCCGGCGGCGTCCACGCCTCGTAGGTCCGCGGCCGCTCGTGCGGCGCCCGCGGTACGACGGCGTGGACGCGGACGAGCTGCGCCGCCAGCAGCTCCAGGCGCCGCCCCAGCTCGGCCGGGTCCGGCTCGTCCACCCGCACCCGGCCCGGCAGCGCCGACATCAGCAGACTCGGATGGTCGCAGTGCTCGGCGGCGGCGTCCACGGCGACCGGTTCCGGCGCCGGGACGCCCGCCTCGCCGGCCAGCAGCGCCAGGACCGCCGCCTCACGGGCGAGCAGCGCGGGAGCGTGCCGGCGGAAGAACGGCCGGACGACCGTACGCAGCACCAGGGCGCCGCCGTCGTCCAGGGTGAGCGCCCGCATCTGCGAGGTGGACCCGCCCCGCAGCAGCCCGGCGGTACGCACCGAACGGCCCGGCGGGAGCTGCCGGGCCACCCAAGCCTTGGTCGCGCTCCAGCCGCGGCCGTCCGGCCCGGCGAGCACCGCGCTCACGAAGTCCCGCCGGTCCCCGGCGTGGTCGTGGAACCACTCGCCCAGCCGGTGCCCGGCGCCGGGCACGTCGAGCCGGGTCGACCGGGCGCGGGCGGCCAGGGCGTCCTGCACGGCCTCGGTGACCTCGGCCGGGATGACGTCGTCGGTGCCGGGCACGGCGAGCACCGCCCGGCCCTCGTAGGCGCGCAGCGCGTCCAGGGCGGGGGAGGCGCGCCAGGAGCCGGGACGGCGGATGATCTCGCTGAAGGCGCCGTCCCCGGTGCCGAACGGCACGTCCCACGCCTCGGCGGCGTAGACGGCGGGCGCGCACAGGCCCAGCCCGGCCACCCGGTCCCCGTAGTGCCGTGCCAGGTCGGCCGCGGTCTGCCCGCTCATGCTGAAGCCCACCAGCACCAGCGGCCCGCCCCGCGGCACCCACGCGTCGATCACCGCGACCGCCTGCTCGAAGCGCCGCCGCAGGGTCAGCTCGCTCAGCGCGCCGCTGCTGGAGCCGTGCCCGGAGAAGTCGAAGGCGAGCACCGGGCAGCCGTGCGCGGCGAACTCGCCGAACAGCGGCCGCAGCCGCGCCGCGCAACCGGTGCCGGCACCGTGCAGCAGCACGGCCGTGGGCCGCCCGGGTACGGCACCGGCGTGGGCGTGGACCCCGCTGAGCGCCTCGCCGTCGTACTCCTGGACGAAGGCGGTGACGGTGCTGAGGGGGCCGGCGGCGACGGCGGAGCCGAGGGGACCGGACGGGCCGGGCGGGTCGCACGGGTCCGGGACGCGGGAAGGACGGTGAGGATCAGGCATTCCGCCATTCACGCACGGTTCACAGCCCCGGCGCGCCCCATACCGGGAACCAGCGGCTCAGATCCTGCTCGATCCGCAGATCACCGGCGAGGGCGGCCTTCACCTGGATCTCCAGGGCGTTGTCGCGCCGCCGCTCCCGGCCGGGCAGCGGGGCGAACGGATAGAAGCTGCCCCGCTTGTACAGGTACACCAGCGCGAGCGGTCGGCCGGTGCCGTCGGTGAAGCCGGCCAGGGAGCACAGCAACTGGGGGCCGAAGCCGTTGACCTCCAGGGCGCTGTTCACGGCGTGCAGGTCGTTGACCAGGTCGGGCAGCTGGTCCGGGGCGCGGTGGGAGACCAGCCAGGAGTAGCCGTAGGAGTCCCGGGACAGCTCCACCGGCGGCCCGGTGCGGTCGGTGTCCGCGTCCAGGAGCGCCTGGACCTCGCGGTGGGTCTGCTCGAAGGCGGCGCCCTCGACCGTGGCGAAGCACACCGCGCCCTGCCCGGTCGGTGTGAAGCCGGTCGCCGCCTGGAGCGTCACCGCGGCGGACGGCAGCGCGAAGAGCTGGTCCAGGTCGGGCGGGGCGGGCCTGCTGCGGCCGAGCAGGATGTCCAGGAGGCCCATCCTCAGCCCGCCTTCCCCGGCGCCGCGGCCTCGCCCAGCTCGGCGGAGATCCGCCCCAGCTGGGCCAGCCGCTGCTCCAGGCTCGGGTGGGTGGAGAAGAGCCGGGCGATGCCGGGGTCGGAGCCCAGCGCCGGGGTGAAGTAGAACGCGTTGAATGCCTGGGCCGTGCGCAGGTCCTCCGAGGGGATCCGGGCGATGTCACCGGTGACCTTCGTCAGCGCCGAGGCCAGCGCGGAGGGCCGCCCGGTCAGCAGGGCCGCCGCCCGGTCGGCCGCCAGCTCCCGGTACCGCGACAGCGCCCGGATCAGCAGGAAGCTGATCGCGTACACGGCCGCCGACACCCCCATCACCACGGCGAACACGGCCAGCGTGTTCTGGTCCTTGCGGCCCCGCCCGCCCAGCAGCTCCGAGTAGAACGCGAACCGGACCACCAGCCCCGCGAGCACCCCGAGGAAGGAGGCGACCGTGATCACCGCGACGTCCTTGTGCGCCACATGCGACAGCTCGTGCGCGAGGACCCCTTCCAGCTCGGCGGGCTCCAGCCGCCGCAGCAGCCCGGTGGTCACGCACACCACGGCGTTGTCCGGGTTGCGCCCGGTCGCGAACGCGTTCGGCATGTCCATGCCAGACACGGCGACCGTCGGTTTCGGCATGTCCGCCATGGCGCACAGCCGGTCGACCACCGCGTGCAGCTGCGGGAACTCCTCCGGCTCCACCACCCGCCCGTGCATCGCGAACAGCGCGATCCGGTCGGAGAACCAGTACTGGGCGATGAGCACACCCGCCGCGATCACCACGACCAGCACCCACGACTTCAGCAACACGATCAACGCGGCCACGAACGCCACGTACAGCAGCCCGAGCAGGAACAGCGTCAGCCCCATGCGCACGGTCAGCCGCCGGTCGCTCCGGAAGCGGCTCTGCATCGTCCATCACCCCGCAGAAAGGCACCTTGGATCAGTCCCCTCCCGCCTCCAGTGTGCACCTGCGGGGCGGCTCGGCGGGCGGCCCGCTACACCCCGTGCGTCTGGGCGTAGCCGATGAGGACGATCAGGGCGGCCACGGAGCCGAGGACGGCGGCGGTGGATATCCAGGAGGAGCGGCGGGGGACGGTGGGGTCCGGGTCGCCGCGGAAGGGGACCGGGCCGGGCGGGTTGTCCTTCCAGCGGGCGGCGAGCATACGGGCCCGCGCGGAGGGCTCCTTGTGTTCGGCGGCGCTCGCCCAGCGGTGATCGAATTCCCGCTCGAAGTCGTCGTGTCCGGCCATGCCCGTCACCCCTTCTTGCCGTTCTTGCCGTTCTTGCCGTACTTCTGCCGTCGGTGGCTCCGTCAGTAGGAGACCCGCCGGGCGCCGGAAGGTTGCACGGGGATGTCCCTCGTTCGGCTCAAGATGCTGAGTCGTGCGGCGGCGGCTAGCCTCGTTGCAAGTGAGCGCGCTGCGGCCGGCCGCGGCCTTCCGTCACGTCACCCCAGGAGCCGCATCAGCGGTCACGAACGGGTGGAAGGGAAGGTTTTCCATGAAAGCACCACGCGCGAGGCGACTCTTCGCACTGTCCACCGCCGGCGTCCTGCTGGCGGGCGGCGCGGCGATCGGCACGGCGGGCACCGCCTCGGCGGCCCCGGCACCGGCTGGCACCTCGGCCACCGTGGACCACGGCAGCTGCGGCTGGTGGAGCAGCAACTGCTACGGCCGCCGCGGCGACCGCGGAGCCCTCTACGGCCCCGGGTACGGCTACGGGTACGGCTTCGGCTACAACCAGAGCTCGGTCGTCGTGATCGTGCTGTGACGCCGGCGCCGGGTCCGGGCCCCCCACCGGCACCCCGAGGACCGAGGACCGGCAACCCCCCAAGCGAGGAACCGCCCCCCGTGCGAGGACTGCACGGGGGGCGGTTCCATGGGCGTCGCGCCGGGCGGCGCGGTGCCGGTCACACGTCGAAGTACAGCTCGAACTCGTGCGGGTGCGGGCGCAGCTGGAGCGGGGCGATCTCGTTGGTGCGCTTGAAGTCGATCCACGTCTCGATCAGGTCCGGCGTGAACACGTCGCCCTGGAGCAGGAACTCGTGGTCGGACTCCAGGCGGTCGAGGACGGCGCCGAGGGAGGTCGGGACCTGGGCGACGTTCGCGTGCTCCTCGGGGGCCAGCTCGTAGAGGTCCTTGTCGATCGGCTCGGCCGGCTCGATCTTGTTCTTGATGCCGTCGATGCCCGCGAGCAGCAGCGCGGAGAACGCCAGGTACGGGTTGCCGGAGGCGTCCGGGGCGCGGAACTCGACGCGCTTGGCCTTCGGGTTCGAGCCGGTGATCGGGATGCGCATCGCGGCGGAGCGGTTGCGCTGCGAGTACACCAGGTTCACCGGGGCCTCGAAGCCCGGCACCAGGCGGTGGTAGGAGTTCACCGTCGGGTTGGTGAAGGCCAGCAGCGACGGGGCGTGCTTGAGGATGCCGCCGATGTAGTAGCGGGCGGTGTCCGACAGGCCCGCGTAACCGGCCTCGTCGTAGAACAGCGGGTCGCCGTTGCTCCACAGCGACTGGTGCACGTGCATGCCCGAGCCGTTGTCGCCGAAGATCGGCTTCGGCATGAAGGTCGCGGTCTTGCCGTTGCGCCAGGCGACGTTCTTCACGATGTACTTGAAGAGCTGGAGGTCGTCGGCGGCGGCGAGCAGCGTGTTGAACTTGTAGTTGATCTCCGCCTGGCCCGCGGTGCCCACCTCGTGGTGCTGGCGCTCGACCTTCAGGCCGGACCGCTCCAGCTCCAGGGAGATCTCGGCGCGCAGGTCGGCGAAGTGGTCGACCGGCGGGACCGGGAAGTAGCCGCCCTTGTAGCGGACCTTGTACCCGCGGTTGTCCTCCAGCGCGCCGGTGTTCCAGGCGCCCGCCTCGGAGTCGATGTGGTAGAAGGACTCGTTCTCGGCGGTGCGGAAGCGCACGGAGTCGAAGACGTAGAACTCGGCCTCGGGGCCGAAGAACGCGGTGTCGGCGATCCCGGTGGACGCCAGGTACGCCTCGGCCTTCTTCGCCACGTTGCGCGGGTCACGGGAGTACTGCTCGCCCGTGATCGGGTCGTGGATGAAGAAGTTGATGTTGAGGGTCTTGTCCCGGCGGAACGGGTCCAGCCGCGCGGTGGACAGGTCGGGACGCAGGGACATGTCCGACTCGTGGATGGCCTGGAAGCCGCGGATCGAGGATCCGTCGAACGCCTGCTCGTCATCGGGGTCGAACGCATCGGCGGGCAACGTGAAGTGCTGCATGACGCCCGGCAGGTCGCAGAAGCGGACGTCGACGAACTTGACGTCCTCGTCCGCGATGAACTTCTTGGCCTCGTCGGCGTTCTGGAACATCCAGCTCCTCCTACTCCCGACCGTCCCGCCGGGGTGGTAGATCGTGCGTGCGGCCAGTGCGGTGGCACACGGTGCCTCGACCCTAGGGACGGGTGATTTCCCGGGCGTGACCCATTTGTTTCGCAGAAGTTAACCGGCCGGGGCGGGGTCACGTCCGTGGACACCCCGGCGGCCGTCCTCCCTCCAGCCTCGCAGTACCGTGGACGGGTGGACAACAGGCAAGCAGTGGGATCGTGGCTCTCCGGACCGCGCGCGGCCATGGAGGACGCGGGCGCCGACTTCGGTTACCGGGGTGAACAGCTCGGACTGCCGGAGCAGGGCCCCGGCTCGATCGCCCGGCCGGGCAGGCGGCTCGCCGCCCTGGCCGTCGACTGGGGCCTGTGCCTCCTGATCGCATACGGCCTCATCGCCGACAGTTACAACGAGGCGGCCCAGGTGTGGGGCCCGCTCATCCTCCTCGTGCTGATGGTGCTCACCCTCGGCACGGTCGGCTGCACCCCCGGCAAGCGGCTGCTCGGGCTGCGGGTGGTCGCCCTCGGCACCGGCCGCGTCCAGCCGCTGCGCGCCCTGCTGCGCACGGTGCTGCTCTTCCTGGCCCTCCCGGCGCTGATCTGGGACCGCGACGGCCGTGGCCTGCACGACCGGCTCGCGGGCACGGTCGAGGTGCGGCTGTAGGGGCTGTGGGGGCTGTGGGGGCTGTGAGGCTGTAGAGCCCCGGCGGCCGCGGCCCGCCCAAGGCGGCACGGCAACGACGACGAGAGGGGCGCCCGGATCACTCCGGGCGCCCCTCTCGTCGTACGTCGCTCGTACGCTGTCCGCTCGTACGGCGGGGAAGGCTCAGCGCGCCTTCGGGCCGCCGCCTCGCGGCATCCGCATGCCCTTGGGCATCGGGCCCTTCGGCAGCGGCATGTTGCTCATCAGGTCGCCCAGGGCGCGCAGCCGGTCGTTGGTGGCGGTCACCTGGGGGCCGGTCAGCACGCGGGGGAACTTCAGCATGGTCGTGCGCAGCTTCTTCAGCTCGACCTGGCCTTCGCCGGTGCCGACGATCACATCACGCACGGGGACGTCCGCGACGATGCGGTTCATCTTCTTCTTCTCGGCGGCGAGCAGGGTCTTCACCCGGTTCGGGTTGCCCTCGGCGACCAGCACGATGCCGGCCTTGCCGACCGCGCGGTGCACCACGTCCTGGCTGCGGTTCATGGCGACGGCCGGGGTGGTGGTCCAGCCGCGGCCGATGTTGTCCAGCACCGCGGCGGCGGCGCCCGGCTGCCCCTCCATCTGCCCGAAGGCGGCCCGCTCGGCCCGGCGGCCGAAGACGATCGCCATCGCCAGGAAGGCGAGCAGGAGGCCCAGGATGCCCAGATAGACGGGGTGGCCGATCAAGAAGCCGATCCCGAGAAGGACACCGAAGACGACGATGCCGACAGCCGCGAGTACGAGACCGATCTTCGGATCGGCCTTGCGGGTCATCTTGTACGTCAGGGCGATCTGCTTCAGTCGCCCCGGGTTGGCAGCCTCGGCTGCGGTTTCCTTCCTCGCCATGCCACGAAGTCTACGTGCCCCCGCGAGTGGCCGACGACGCAGTGCCCGGCCCCCGGCCGCGGGCGCACGACGGGGCGCGGCGCGGGCGTGCGACGGGGCGCGGGCGCAGGTGTACGGCGGGGCGCGCGCTACGGGCGTACGGCCGGGAAGCGGTCGAGGACGCGCTGCGCCTCGACCCGGTCCTTGGCGCGGCGGCGGTCCTCCAGCACGGAGGTCCAGGCGTTGCGGCGGGCGGTGCGCTGGCCGCCGCTCATGAGCAGCGACTCGACCGCACGGAGTGCGACCGAGAAGGACGGGATGGCGGTGGCACGGACGGGCGCGGCCTGCATGGTGGAGGTCCCCCCTCGTAACGGCTCCGGACGCGGATGGTGTGGAACCAGGGTCACTGTCTGGTGTTACCAGGGCGTGACCGACCGGTCAAACAGCGGTGAAGCCCTGACATCGCGGGCCAAAAGGGCGACGCGGCCCCGGTCGGCGCCCTCATCTGCGGGGACGCCCGGGACCGCGTCGTCTCGGCCACTACTGAGCGGTAAGTTCTTGTGCTCGAATTCACACAGTCCCGGTGGCCCCGTCGGAGGCGGCGGGGCACGGCGGTTGACGGTGCGTCAGGCGACGAGGACGGTTCAGACGGCCTGCGCGGCGACGAAGGCGCCCCGCTTCTCGATCGCCATCTGGTACAGCCGCCCGGCGCGGTAGGAGGACCGTACCAGCGGCCCGGACATCACGCCCGAGAAGCCGATCCGCTCGGCCTCCTCCTTCAGCTCCACGAACTCCTGCGGCTTGACCCAGCGCTCCACCGGGTGGTGGCGCACGCTCGGGCGCAGGTACTGCGTGATGGTGACCAGCTCGCAGCCCGCCTCGTGCAGCTGCTTCAGCGCCTCGACGACCTCCTCGCGGGTCTCGCCCATGCCGAGGATGAGGTTGGACTTGGTCACCAGGCCGAAGTCGCGGGCCTCGGTGATGACCTTCAGGGAGCGCTCGTAGCGGAAGCCGGGGCGGATCCGCTTGAAGATCCGCGGGACCGTCTCGACGTTGTGCGCGAAGACCTCGGGCCGGGACTCGAACACCTCGGCGAGCTGCTCGGGGACCGCGTTGAAGTCGGGGGCGAGCAGCTCGACCTTGGTCCGGCCGCCCTCGCGCTCCGCCGTCTGCGCGTGGATCTGGCGCACGGTCTCGGCGTACAGCCAGGCGCCGCCGTCCGCCAGGTCGTCGCGGGCGACGCCGGTGATGGTGGCGTAGTTCAGGTCCATGGTGACCACGGACTCGCCCACGCGGCGCGGCTCGTCGCGGTCCAGCGCCTCGGGCTTGCCCGTGTCGATCTGGCAGAAGTCGCAGCGCCGGGTGCACTGGTCGCCGCCGATGAGGAAGGTCGCCTCGCGGTCCTCCCAGCACTCGTAGATGTTCGGGCAGCCGGCTTCCTGGCAGACCGTGTGCAGGCCCTCGCTCTTCACGAGGTTCTGCATCTTCGTGTACTCGGGACCCATTTTCGCCCGGGTCTTGATCCACTCGGGCTTGCGCTCGATGGGGGTCTGGCTGTTGCGGACCTCCAGGCGCAGCAACTTGCGTCCGTCGGGTGCGACTGCGGACACATCGGCTCCCTGTAACTTCGATTCTTCGGCGTACCCAGCGTACGCCCGTGTTCCTTGCGCCCTGTCGGTGAGGCCAACCTTCGACCCGCGGAGATCATTCCCGTCGCCGGGCGAGTGCCGCGGGTCCGCCGGACCGCGCCGTCAGACGGCCGCCGTCCTCTCGACCGCGCGCGGCCTGAGGTCGGCGTTCTCCAGGACGTCCCGCAGATGCCGCTCGACCACGGGCAGCACCTCGGCGATGGTGACGTCCCGGCCCAGCTCGCCCGCGAGCGAGGCGACGCCCGCGTCCCGGATCCCGCAGGGGATGATCTTGTCGAACCACTTGTTGTCCGGATTCACGTTCAGGGCGAAGCCGTGCATCGTGACGCCCTTGGCCACCCGGATGCCGATGGCGGCGATCTTCCGGTCCTCGCGGCGCTGGCCGGCGTTGGAGGGCGCGTACTCGGGACCGTTCAGCCGGGGGTCGAACTCCTCGTCGGCCAGCCGCGGGTCGAAGTCGAGGGAGAGGCCGCCGAGCGCGGGCCGCAGCTCGACCGGGTCGCCGAGCACCCACACCCCGCTGCGGCCCTCGACCCGGGTGGTCTCCAGGCCGAACTCCGCGCAGGTGCGGATCAGCGCCTCCTCCAGGCGCCGCACGTGCGCCACCACGTCCACCGGGCGGGGCAGCTTCTGGATCGGGTAGCCGACCAGCTGTCCGGGGCCGTGCCAGGTGATCTTGCCGCCGCGGTCCACGTCGACGACGGGGGTGCCGTCGAGCGGGCGCTCGCTGTCCTGGGTGCGCCGGCCCGCCGTGTACACGGGCGGGTGCTCCAGCAGCAGCACGGTGTCGGGGATCTCGTCCGCGAACCGGGCCGCGTGCACCCGCCGCTGCTCGTCCCAGGCCTCCTGGTAGTCCACGGCCTCGGCACCGAATCCCCTGCGGACGAACCGCACCTCACTCACGGCAAGCGCCTCCCTGGAAGGTCGTCAGGCACGTCATGCGCCCACGCCACTGTACGTCCGGCCGCCACGCGTCAGCCGCGCGGGCAATCCTCACACGATCGGATGAATAGATGCCGAAGAGCGCGGTCGGCTGCTCACTCTCCGCTACATTCGCGCCGTTCATGAGGCCATAAGGGCTGCTCACAGGCAATCCGGGCACCACGCACCCGCGTGCGGGCCCGAAAGGCAGGAGACCGCACCGCAGATGACGGAACGACCCGCGCAGCGCACCCCCAACCGCCAGCTCGCCGCGCTCATCGCAGAAGCGGGGTTCTCCAACGCAGGTCTGGCCCGTCGTGTGGACCAGCTCGGCCTCGAACACGGCCTGGACCTGAGATACGACAAGACCTCGGTCACCCGCTGGCTCCGCGGCCAGCAGCCCAGAGGGACCACCCCCGCCCTCATCGCCGAGGTCTTCACCCGGCGCCTGGGCCGCCGCCTCACCGCGCAGGACCTCGGCCTGGACGCCTGCGCCCCGGTCTACGCCGGGCTGGAGTTCGCCGCGGCCCCCGAGGAGGCCGTCGACATCGTCAGCGGGCTGTGGCGCAAGGACTCCGGCAGCCAGGCCGAACTCCGCAAGATCGCCTTCACCCCGGCCGGGCTCGTGGTGCCCAGCCGCGACTGGCTGATCGGGCGGGCCGACGACCGGGTCGCCCGGACCGAGCAGCCCGCCGTGCCCCGGGTCCCCGCCCAGGGCCGTACGGCCGCCGCGCCCGCGTCCCAGCCCGCGCCGCCGCCCGCGCCCCCGCTCGCCGGGGCCGGGCAGCCGGTCCCCGGCGTGCCCCGCCAGCGCGGTCGGGCCGAGCGGGCCCAGACCGAGCAGGAAACCGGCCGGCGGGTCACCCCCGGGGACATCGCCGCGCTGCGCTCGGTGGGCGAGCTGTTCCGCAGCCTCGACGACATGTACGGCGGCGGGCACGCCCGGCAGGCCCTCGTGCGCTATCTGGAACACGAGTGCGAGCCGATGCTGCGCGGCAGCTACGGCGAGCAGACCGGACGCCGCCTGTTCGCGGCGGCGGCCGACCTCACCCGGCTCGTCGGCTGGACGTCGTACGACATCGCCGCGCACGGCCTCGCCCAGCGCTACTTCGTCCAGGCGCTCCGGCTCGCCCAGGCCGCCGGGGACCGGGCCTACGGCGCCTACGTCCTGGTCACCATGAGCCGGCAGGCCGTCTACCTGGCGCACGGACGGGAGGCCGTCCAACTGGCCCGGGTGGCGCAGCAGGGCCTCGGCGGCTCCGCGCCGCCCGCCGTGCAGGCGCTGCTGCACGCGGCCGAGGCACGCGGGCACGGGGTGCTCGGCGAGGTCCGCGCCTGCACCGCGTCGCTGGCCCGCGCCGAACGCGCCCTGGAGGCGGCCAGGCCCGGCGACGAGGTCCCCTTCTGGGCGCGCTCCTACGACGAGGGACAGCTCGCCGACGAACTGGGGCACTGCCACCGGGACCTCCAGCAGTACCGCGCCGCCGCCCAGCACGCCGAACGCGCCCTCCAGCTGCGCGCCCCGGCGTACGCCCGCAGCCGCCTGTTCAGCCGGGTCGTCCTCGCCACCGCCCGCCTCGGCCTCGGCGACCTCGAACAGGCCTGCCGCCTGGGCGCCGAGGCCGCCGCCCAGGCGGCCGACATGCGCTCGGTCCGCGCCGACGAATACGTCCGCGACTTCGAACGCCGCCTGGAGCCCTACAAGGACGCGCCCCCGGTCCGCACGTACCGCGACAAGGTGGCGTCCCTGGGCTGAGAAGCCGGGAGCGCGGTGGGGGAGGTGCTGCCGCGCCGTGTGGGCCGGCGCGGTGGTGCCTGGTCGCGGGCGGGGTGGGTGGTGGGTGCTGGTCGGTCGCGGGTGTGGCCGGGTATCGGGGTGCGGGCGGTGCCGGGAGGGTGAGGGTGCTGCCGGGCGTGTGGGTCGGCGTGGTGGTGCCTGGTCGCGGGTGGGGTGGGTGATGGGCGTCTGTCGGTCGCGGGTGGTGCCTGCCGCCTGCTCGGCGGAGCGGGCGTGGACCGGCCGCCGTCCTCGCGGCCGGGGCGGCACCGGCACCGTCCGTGTCGCGCCCGGCCGACCGCTCGGCTCCCGTCGGCACCGACCGGACGGCGTCGCCGTGACCGTCCCCGGCCCGGCCGCCCGGTCGTGCCGGCGGCGGTCTCGGGAGGCCCCGCGGGCCGCCGCTGACCCCCACCGAGGGGGCAGGCCCGGGTGCTCTCGGGCGAGCCCGCGGGGTCCAGGGGCGGAGCCCCGGTGGGGTCGAAGGGGCGAAGCCCCTGGGAACGGGACGGGAAGGGGCGGCGGGGGCGAGAACCCTGGGCCCACCGGCCGGTGCCCCGGGCCCACAGGGCTCCGGCTTCTGGGCCACCGGCCACCCGGGCTTTGCCCCCCGGGCCACACCGGCCTCCGACGTACCCGCCTCCGGCTCAACGGCCCCGGCCCGTCGGCCTCCGACGTACCGGCCTCCGGCTCAACGGCCCCGGCCCGTCGGCCTCCGACATACCCGCCTACGGCTCACCGTGCCGTCCGCCGCACGGGCCCGCCCCCGGGGGCCCTTCCCCGGGCCCTTCCCCGGGGCCTCCTCCGTCCACCGCCCCGCCCGAGGGCCCCGTCTCCTCCCGCAACCCCCGGAGGGACCCCCCTCAGGCCGCCGCCGCCCGTGGCGTAGTCGTCGGGAGGGGATCCGCGCTGTGCATCGGGCGGCCCGTGCCGAGGTCGGCGAGGATCGCGGCGGCGGCGCGGTGGGCCGAGTGCAGGGCGCCCTGGAGGGTGCTGGTGTCGCGGTGGTCGCCGCAGACGTAGAGGCCGGCGAGCAGCCGCACCGGCCGCCGCAGATCGTGCGGCGCGCCCATCGCGGGCACCGCCTCTGCGTGGTGGTGGACGGCGAGCGTCTCCCAGCGGTCGGTCGAGGTGCCGTAGAGGCGGGCCAGATGACGGCGTACGGCGGTGTCGACGTCGGCCGAGGGCGTGCCCAGGACCGTGGAGGAGACCAGGGCGCGCCCGGCCGGGGCGCGGGACGGGTCCACGCGGCTCACCACGGCCGTGTGCGCGACCGGCCCGCCCCGCTCCGCGTCGAGCAGCAGGTGCGCGCCCGTCTCGGGCGGCTCGTCCGTGGTGTGGTGCACCACGGTCACCGGGTGGAAGCCGGGGACCCGCAGTCCGGGCAGCAGCGTGGCGGCGGTCCGCGCGCCGGTGGCCACCAGCACCGCGTGGCAGCGGATCTCGCCGTGCTCGGCCGTGGCCACCGTGTTGGTGGACACGGAGGTGACCCGCACGCCGGTGCGCACGGTGCCCGGCGGCAGCGTGCTCGCGAGGAGTTCCGGCAGCACCTCCGCGCCGCCCTCCGGCAGGCACAGCCGCCCGGTGGCGAAGGCGCGCAGCGCCAGGTCGGCGCAGCGGCTGGACGTGGTGAGGTCCGGGTCGAACAGCAGCGCGGACAGCAGCGGCCGCAGGAAGCCGTCGACGGTGCGGGCGGGCAGCCCGCGCTCCGCTAGGGCCTGGGCCGCGGGCACGTCCGGGCGGGCCAGGAGGCGTTCGACCGGGGTGGCGGCGATCCGGGCCAGGGCGGCGCGCACCCGCAGCGGGGTGCCGATGCCGAAGGGCTGGGCGCGGTCGGCCGCCGGTGCGAAGCGGCCGGGCCGGGCCGGCGCCGCGGAGCCGGGCGCGGCGAAGTCGTCGGGCCGGGCCGCCCGGGACCGCGGCGGCGGCACGGGGCGCAGGGCACGGACGCCCCGGCCGCCGGGCAGCGCCGCGGAACGGGGGGCGCTCGCCAGGGCGCGCACGGCATGCAGTGCGCTCCGCGCGCTTCCGCCGCCCGCCGGGGCACCCGCCCGGTGGCGCCGCCCGTCGTGGTGCAGCAGGACCCCCGGCGCGAAGGGACGCAGCACGAGCGCGTCCAGCCCGGGGCTGCGGGCCAGTTGGGGATACGACGTGAACAGCGGCTGCCCGATCCGGTCGAGCCGGAACCCGTCGATCTTCTCCGTCGCCATGCGACCGCCCACGAAGGGGGCGGCCTCCAGGACCACTGTCGTCACTCCTGCGCTGGTCAGCCGATGTGCCGCGGAGAGTCCGGCGACCCCGGCTCCCACCACCACGACATCCACCTGGTACGCGGGCTCAAGCACGTGCCCCTCCTCGAGGTTGCGCGACCGGTGGGGCGGTGATGCCCTCGACCGGCTTGAGGAATACCCGAGTTCGGCACGAGATTAGGGCGCCGTCCGGTCAGGGACAGTCGCGCATGGACAGGGCACGGTCGCACGGCGGTCGCATACGGCCGTACGCGCACGGCGCCCGCCCCGAGGACACCGCCCCCCGGCCCACCCCGCCCGCCCCACCGCGCCCACCGCCTCCCGTACGTCCCTCCCCGCACCACGGCCGCCCGTACGCCTCTCCCCGCACCACGGCCGCGCCCGCCCCGGCGCCGCCCCGGCGCCGCGCCCGCGACCCGCCACTCCCGGCGACTTCCGGCGGCTCCCGGCGGCTCCCGGCGCGGCCGCCTACGGGACCCGGACGTCCCGTCCGCGGGACCGCGCGCGGAGCGGCCTCCGCCCCCAGGACGGTGTCCTCACAGCGCCGCCCGCACCGCGTCCTCGATCCCGGGGAAGGCGAACACGAACCCGGACTCCAGCAGCCGCCGCGGCAGCACCCGCGCGCTGCCCAGCACGTCCCCGGCCATCTCCCCGAGCGCGGCCCGCAGCACCGGCGCCGGGACCGGCAGCAGCGCGGGCCGGTGCAGCACCCGGGCCATCGCCGCGGTGATCTCACGGTTCGTCAGCGGCTCGGGCGCGGTCAGATTGACCGGCCCGGACAGCGACTCGGTGTCGATGAGATGCCGCAGCGCCGCCACCTCGTCGTGCAGCGCGATGAACGACCAGTACTGCCGCCCGTCGCCCATCCGCCCGCCGAGCCCGGCCCTGAACAGCGGGAACAGCCTCCCCCACGCGCCGCCCTCACGGGCCACCACCAGACCGGTGCGCGCGAACACCGTCCGCACGCCCGCCTCCTGCGCCGCGGCCGCCGCCTCCTCCCACTCCACGCACAGCGCGGCCAGGAACCCGTCGCCGGGCGGCGCGTCCTCGTCCACGGCCGTCCCGCCCGTGTCGCCGTAGAAGCCGATCGCGCTGCCGCCGACGAAGACCCGCGGCGGGGTGTCCAGGGCGGCGGCGGCCTCGGCCAGCGCCGCCGTGCCGAGCACGCGGCTGTCGCGCAGCGTCCGCTTGTACGCGTCCGTCCAGCGATGGTCGCCGACCCCGGCGCCCGCCAGGTCGACCACCGCGTCGCAGCCGATGAGCCCCGCCGTGTCCACGTACTGCCGCTCCGGGTCCCAGCGGACCTCGTCCGCGCCGCGCACCGGCCGGCGCACCAGACGCACCACCTCGTGCCCGTCGGCGGTCAGGGACCGCACCAGCGCGCTGCCGATCAGACCGGACGCCCCGGCCACCGCGATGCGTGAACGTTCCATGCGCCCCATCCTGCCCCGGCGTGCCCCTCCCACCCCCGCGCCCCGCCACGGAAATCCCCGGGACAGCCACCCGGGCCGCCCCTACAGTGCCCCCATGCCCGACAGCACAGACAGCACAGACAGCACAGACAGCACCGACAGCACCCGCATATCCGACGGCGCCGTCCCCGCGCCCGGCGCCGCCCCCCACACGCCCCCGGCCGCCCCGCGCATCCGCCGGGCCCGAGCGGCGGACGAAGAGGCCCTGGCCCGGCTCGACGGGGCCACCTGGTCCCCGCTGCACTCGGTGCAGCCGCGCCCCGAGGAGCCGTACCCGCCGTTCTTCACCGAACGCACCGGACCGGACCACCACCTGGTCGCCGAACTCGACGGCCGCCCGGTCGGCTACGTCCGCCTCGGCCACCCCACCGAACTGGCCGCCAACACGCACGTCCAGCAGATACGCGGCCTCGCCGTCGCCGAGGAGGCCCGCGGCGCCGGAACGGGCCGCGCCCTGGTGCGCGCCGCCGTCGAGGAGGCCCGCCGCCTCGGCGCCCGCCGCATCACCCTGCGCGTCCTGGGCCCCAACACCCCCGCCCGCAGGCTCTACGAGTCCGAGGGCTTCGTCGTGGAGGGCGTCCAGCCCGGGGAGTTCTTCCTGGACGGCGCCTATGTCGACGACGTCCTGATGGGCCGTCCGCTGGTCTGAGCCGCACGCGGCCCGGTGCCTCAGGCGGCGACGAGCCGGCCCGTGTCCACCGCCGCCGTGGCGGCCGCCGCCCGCCGCGCGTCCGCGGCGACCTCGGCGGCGGTCAGCGCGTACCCCGTCTCGGCGTCCGAGGTGGAACGGGCGAACACCATGCCGTAGACCCGGCCGTCCGTGGTCAGCAGCGGGCCGCCGGAGTTGCCCGGCCGGACCGTGGAGCGGATCGAGTAGATCTCCCGGGTGACGGAGGCGTCGTTGTAGATGTTCCGGCCGGTGGCCCGGATCCGGTTCGCCACCGTCGCCGCCTGGAGGTCGAGGCCGCCGTCCTGCGGATAGCCGGCGACCACGGCCGCGTCGCCGCGCCCGGCGGTGTCGTCGAACCGCAGCACGGGGGCGCGCAGCCCGGGGACGTAGAGCACGGCCACGTCCCGGTCCGGGTCGAACAGGACCACCCGCGCGGCGTACGTGTGCCCGACGCCGCCGATCTGCACGTACGGGGTGTCGATGCCCGCCACCACGTGCGCGTTGGTCATCACGCGCTGGCGCGCGAACACGAAGCCGCTGCCCTCGCGGCCCTGGTCGCCCGACGAGCCCTCGATCTTCACCGTGCTGAGCCGGGCGGCGTTCGTCGCGCTCGCCGTGACGCTGTCCCCGGAGGGCCGGGCGACACCGGCCGCCGGTTCGTTCTCGAACGGGTTGAAGACCTGCGGGAAGCCCGCCTCGGTCAGCGCGGAGGTGGCCCGCGAGAACCAGGCCGGGGTGGTGTCCGGCATCGCGTCCTGCACCGCGCCCAGCAGCTTCGAGTCCCGTATCGCCGTCGTCACCAGGGGGGAGGAGGAGGCGCCCAGGACGCTCGCCGCCACCCAGGCCACGATCAGCACCGCCACCGCGTTGGCGGCGGCCCCGCCGATCCCGTCGGCCGCCCGCAGCGAGCCGCCACCGGCGCCCTCCAGCCGGCTCCGCAGCCGCAGCGCGAGGCGCCCCGCCAGTTCGTGCCCGGCGACCGCGGGCACCAGGACCGTGACCACGGCGGTCACCGTCGCCGCCGTACTCCCGCGCGTGACCAGGTCCATCACCCACGGCAGCACCCAGACGCCGACGGCCGCGCCGCCCACGAAACCGGCCAGCGAGACACAGCCGGCCACCAGACCGCGCCGGTAGCCGGACGCCGCGTACAACACGATGACCAGCAGCAGCACGAGGTCGAGCAGATCCACGCAGGCCGCCTTTCTCTCGGGCCCGGACACGCCCCGGGACGGACCCGGTGAGCGGCGTGACCGGTCACGCACAGGGGGTCGGGAACCGGCCGTGTGTACGTGTATCCGGAGAAACGCCCCGGACCAGGACGATGGTTCCACCAGGTGGCACAGCACACATCGCGGACGGCGCGGATGGGGGTGATCGTGAAGCCATGCGTGGAGTGGGAGATCCCGGGCCGCCCGAGCGTGCCCGAAGACCGTGGCGGTGGAGTGCCGGACGATGGCGAGGGCCCCGGAGCCGGTGGAGCGGACGGGGCGGGGGCCGGAACCGGAACCGGTGGAACGGCGGCGGACCGGACGGGGCGTGGCGGCTGACGGCCGTGCGCCGGCGGACACGGCGCCTGCGACGCGCCCTCGTCGCGCTGCTGTGCTTCCTGCCGGCCGCCGCGGCCGTCGGCGCGTTGCTGCTGGGCGCGGAGGGCGTCGGCCGCATCGTGACCGGACGGGCGCCCGCCGGAGCGCACGCGCAGGAGCCCGGCGCCCGGCCCGAGCAGGCGGCGCCGGCCGGCTCCGCCGTCGCGCACGGAGCGCCCCGGCCGCGCATCGTGCCCCGCTCGGTCTGGCTGGACGCCACCGCGCGGCGCGTGCAGCCGCCGCCGCGCTACGACGACAAGGTCGTCGCGGTCTTCGTCCACCACACCGACTCGCCCAACGGCTACGCCTGCGCCGAGGCCCCGCAGATCATCCGCCACCTCTACGCCGGCCAGACCGGCGCCCGCCGCTGGGACGACATCGGCTACAACTTCCTCGTCGACCGCTGCGGCACGATCTACGAGGGCCGCGCCGGGGGCGTCGACCGGGCGGTCACCGGCGCCCACACCCAGGGCTTCAACCACCGCACGGCGGGCATCGCGGCCATCGGCACGTTCACCGCGGGGACGCCCGTGCCGCGCGCCATGACCGACGCGATCGCCGCGCTGGCCGCCTGGAAACTCGGCCTCGCGGGCGTCGACCCGCGCGGCAGCGTCGCCCTGGTCTCCAGCAACCGGCTCGCCCGCTACACCGCGGGCACCACCGCGCTGCTCCCGGCCCTGGCCGGCCACACCGACGGCTTCCGCACCAACTGTCCGGGCGCCGCCCTCACCGTCCGCCTCCCCGCCATCCGGCAGACGGCGGCCCGCCTCCAGGGCCGTATCTGACCCACGGGCCCAGCAGCCGCTCGGCAGGGATCACGTGGCCCGGTACGCCCGGCCCCCGGAACCGGCCGCCCGCCCGCGCCCCGTCACTCCCGGAAGCGTTCCCACAGCCGCGGATAGCGCCGGGCCAGCTCGTCGTCGTCCTCGAACGCGACCGGGGTGCCCTCCGGTTCCGCCGGGGCGGGCGGGATGCCCAGGTCGGGGGCGACCGTGCCGGTGAGCTGCTCGTAGGCCTCGTCGGCCGCGTACCCCAGCTCCTCGCCGTCGCCGTCGATCTCCTCGTCGAAGTCGTCGAGCAGACCGGCCAGCGCGTCCGGGTCGTGCAGCGCGCCCTCGAACACCTCCCGCCCCTGGCCGATCAGCCAGCACCGGAAGAAGTCGAAGGCGTCGTCGCTGGCCCCGTCCAGCAGCACCCACGCGGCACCCCACAGGTCCCAGCGGTAGGCGCGGTGGTAGCGGGACTCGAAGTGCCGGGCGAAGTCCAGGACCCGCTCGGGGTCGAACGCGAGCAGCCGCTCCACGAGCAGGTCCGCCTGCTCCTCGGGATCACCCTCGGCGGCCCCGCGCGTCGCGTCGATCAGCTCCCAGAACTCCGTCTCGTCCATCACGGTGTCCAGCATCGGCCCTGCCCCCGCGCGCCGCACGCGGAGCCCGCGGAAGGGCGTCCGCCGCCGCGTCCCCGCCCCCGCCTCCGGGCTCGTGCCCGCCTCCGGGCTCGTGCCCGTCCCCGGGTCCGTACAGCCGCGCCAGGCGCCGGGCGTCGCGGGCGAGGCGGGCGCGCAGGGACGGCGGGGCCAGCACCTCCGCCTCCGGGCCGAGCGCCGTGAGCTGGGCGTGGGCGACCTCCTCGGACTCCACCGGCAGGGTCACCGTGCGCCGGCCGTGCCCGTCGGCGGGAGGGGCACCGGCCAGCGCCGCGCGCGCCGCCACCGGGTCGACCACCTGCGCCAGCCGCCGCGCGCCCTCCTCGGACAGCCGTACGACGGCCTCGGCGCGCAGGATCGAGCGGGCGAACTGCTCGGCGCGCTCCGCCCAGAAGGCGGGCAGGTCGAAGCTCTCGTCCCGCGCGAACCCCGCTCCGTCCCCCTTCCGCGCCTCCACGGCCGTGAAGCGGTCCACCCGGTAGACGCGGAACCCCAAGGGAGCGGAAGACGGTTCCCCGCCCGCCGCATGGGCCCCCGCGACCCGCGCGCACAGGTACCAGACCCCCGCCTTCAGCACGAGCCCGTACGGCTCCAGCTCCCGCGCCACCTCGGTCCCGCCGTCCTCGCCCGCCCCGCGCCGGTACCGCACGGTGACGACCCGGTCGGCCCGGACCGCCTCCGCGACGGCGGGCAGCAGCTCGGGCACCTCGGGCTCGCGGAACCAGGCCGGGGCGTCCAGATGGAAGCGCTGTGCCGCCGTGCGCGGGGCGTCGCGCACCGAGGGGAGCAGCGCGGCCGACACCTTCAGCCGGGCGGCCGAGGCGGCGTCCGCCAGCCCCATGTCGCGCAGCGCGTCCGGTACGCCGCTGAGGAACAGCGCCTCCGCCTCGTCGCGCGCCAGACCGGTCAGCCGGGTGCGGTAGCCGCCCACCAGCCGGTAGCCGCCGGCCCGCCCCCGGTCGGCGTAGACCGGCACCCCCGCCTCCGACAGCGCCTGCGCGTCCCGCGTGACGGTCCGCTCCGACACCTCCAGCTCCCGGGCCAGCTCGGCGGCGGTCATCGGCTGCCGCGCCTGGAGCAGCAGCACCATCCTGATCAGCCGGGCGGCACGCATACGGCCATCATGCCGGGCCCCACCGACAACGACGACAACGACGACAACGGCGAGGGCGGCGAGGACGACGGCGGAGGACGAAGACGACGGCGGAGGACGAAGACGGCGGCGGAGGGGTACGGCAGTTGCTGCCGCACCCCTCCGCCGCCTGTCGCGTCCGCCGGCCCCTACAGGCCGTACTTCTCGCGGGCCTCCTTGACCGCCGAGGCCTTCACCTCGCCGCGCCGGGCCAGCTGGGCCAGTGCCGCGACGACGATCGACTCGGCGTCCACACCGAAGTGGCGGCGGGCCGCGTCACGGGTGTCCGACAGGCCGAAGCCGTCGGCGCCCAGCGAGGACCAGTCCTGCTCGACCCACTGCGCGATCTGGTCCGGGACCTGGCGCATGTAGTCGGACACGGCCAGCACCGGGCCCTCGGCGCCCTGGAGCGCCTGCCGTACGTACGGCACCCGCTCCTCGCCGCGCAGCAGCGCCGCGTCGGCCTCCAGGGCGTCCCGGCGCAGCTCGGTCCAGGAGGTCGCCGACCACACGTCGGCGGCCACGCCCCACTCCTCGGCCAGCAGCCGCTGCGCGGTCAGCGCCCAGTGGATCGCGGTGCCCGAGCCGAGCAGCTGGATCCGCGGGGCGTTCGCCGGGGCGGACAGACCGGCCGACTCCGCCGTGTTGAAGCGGTACAGGCCCTTGACGATGCCCTCGTCGATGCCGAGACCGGACGGCTTGGCCGGCTGCGGCAGCGGCTCGTTGTAGACGGTGAGGTAGTAGAAGACGTTCTGGTCCTCGCCCTCGGCCGCCTCGCCGTACATCCGGCGCAGGCCCTCCTTCACGATGACCGCGATCTCGTACGCGAACGCCGGGTCGTAGGAGAGCGCCGCCGGGTTGGTCGCGGCGATGACCGGCGAGTGGCCGTCGGCGTGCTGGAGGCCCTCGCCCGTCAGCGTGGTGCGGCCGGCCGTCGCGCCGACGAGGAAGCCGCGGCCGAGCTGGTCGCCGAGCTGCCACATCTGGTCGGCGGTGCGCTGCCAGCCGAACATCGAGTAGAAGATGTAGAACGGGATCATCGCCTCGCCGTGCGTCGCGTACGACGACGAAGCGGCGATGAAGTCGGCCATCGAACCGGCCTCGGTGATCCCCTCGTTGAGGATCTGGCCGTTCTCGGCCTCCTTGTAGTACATCAGCTGGTCGCGGTCGACCGGCTCGTACGTCTGGCCCTTGGGGGAGTAGATCCCGAGGGACGGGAAGAGGCTCTCCATGCCGAAGGTGCGCGCCTCGTCGGGGACGATCGGCACCCAGCGCCTGCCCGTCTCCTTGTCGCGGACCAGGTCCTTGACCAGGCGGACGAAGGCCATGGTGGTGGCCACGTTCTGGGTGCCGGAGCCCTTGTCGAAGGAGGCGAACGCCTTGTCGGCGGGGGCGGGCAGCGGCGCGAGCGGGTGCACGCGGCGGGCCGGGGCCGGGCCGCCGAGGGCCGCGCGGCGCTCCTGGAGGTAGCGCACCTCGGGGGAGTCGGCGCCGGGGTGGCCGTAGGGCACCTGGCCGTCGACGAAGTCGCTGTCCCTGATCGGCAGGTCGAGGCGGTCGCGCATCGCCTTGAACTCGTCCACCGTCAGCTTCTTCATCTGGTGGTTGGCGTTCTTCGAGGCGAAGCCGTCGCCGAGGGTGTGGCCCTTGACCGTCTGGGCCAGGATCACCGTCGGGGCGCCCTTGTGCTCCAGGGCCGCCTTGTACGCGGCGTAGACCTTGCGGGCCTCGTGGCCGCCGCGGGAGAAGTGGAAGCACTCGACGATCTTGTCGTCGCTGAGCAGCTTCGCCATCTCGGCCAGCGCCGGGTCGGCGCCGAAGAAGTCCTGGCGGATGTAGGCGGCGTCCCGGGTCTGGTACGTCTGGACCTGGGCGTCCGGCACCTGGCGCAGCCGGCGCAGCAGCGCGCCCGTGGTGTCGAGCTGGAACAGCTCGTCCCAGGCGGTGCCCCACAGCGACTTGACCACGTTCCAGCCGGCGCCGCGGAACTGGGCCTCCAGCTCCTGCACGATCTTGAAGTTGGCGCGGACCGGGCCGTCCAGGCGCTGGAGGTTGCAGTTGATGACGAAGGTCAGGTTGTCCAGACCCTCGCGGGAGGCGAGCGCGAGAGCCGCCGTCGACTCCGGCTCGTCCATCTCGCCGTCGCCGAGGAACGCCCACACGTGCGAGGACGAGACGTCCTTGATGCCGCGGTTGGTGAGGTACCGGTTGAAGCGCGCCTGGTAGATCGCCGACAGCGGGCCGAGGCCCATGGAGACGGTCGGGAACTCCCAGAGCCAGGGCAGGCGCCGCGGGTGCGGGTAGGACGGCAGGCCGTTGCCGCCGGCCTCCTGGCGGAAGTTGTCCAGGTGCTGCTCGGTGAGCCGGCCGTCGAGGAAGGCGCGGGCGTAGATGCCCGGGGAGGCGTGGCCCTGGATGTACAGCTGGTCGCCGGAGCCGTCGCCTTCCTTGCCGTGGAAGAAGTGGTTGAAGCCGGTCTCGTACAGCCAGGCAGCCGAGGCGAAGGTGGCGATGTGGCCGCCGACGCCGTACTTGGAGCCACGGGTCACCATCGCCGCCGCGTTCCACCGGTTCCACGCGGTGATACGGGCCTCCAGGGCCTCGTCACCGGGGACGGCCGGCTCCGCGGCGGTCGGGATGGAGTTGACGTAGTCCGTCTCCAGCAGCTTGGGCAGGGCGACACCAGTGCCCTCCGCGCGCTCCAGCGTGCGGCGCATCAGGTACGCCGCGCGGTGCGGCCCGGCCGCCTGGGCGACGGCGTCCAGGGAGGCCTGCCACTCGGCGGTCTCCTCGGGGTCGCGGTCCGGGAGCTGGTCGAGCTCGCTCGGCTGGATGGCGTTGGGGTCGGTCATGTCGCCGCCTTCCTCAGTCGAAGGGGGTTCCCTCATCTGGTAAGGGTTCGGGGGTGCCCTAGGTCTTTGGCAGGACAGGGCTGAGGGCCCTGGTCAGAGCCCGTCGCCGACTGTAACCCCCTGATCGATGATCGATCAAAGGGTTGAGGGGGAAAACCTCTCGATTCCGAGAAAGTCGGCACCCGGTGCCTTTCGGGCAGGCACGCCGTGCCGCATTTTCGAACTGTTTCCGCAGGTGAGCGGGGAAGTGCTCGACTGGCGTCAGGGGCGCGGAGCGCACCCCAGGACATGCGCCTTGACCAGTTCCGCGATCCGCGGATCACGCCGCCGGAACGCCTGCACCAGCTCCTCGTGCTCCTCCGCGTACGACTGCTGCACCGTGCCGAGCCAGCGGATCGACAGCGCCGTGAACACCTCGATGCCCAGCCCCTCCCAGGTGTGCAGCAGCACCGAGTTGCCGGCCGCGCGCACCAGCTCCCGGTGGAAGCCCACGGTGTGCCGCACCTGCGCGGTCCCGTCGGCGCGCCGGTCGGCCTCGTAGAGCGCGGACACGTGCGGCTCCAGGGCCGAGCAGTCCTCCGCGAGCCGTCCGGCGGCCAGCTCCGCCGCTATGGCCTCAAGACCGGCCCGGACCGGGTAGCTCTCCTCCAGGTCGGCGGCGGTCAGATTGCGCACCCGGACGCCCTTGTTGGGCGCCGACTCGATCAGCCGCAGCGACTCCAGCTCGCGCAGCGCCTCCCGCACCGGCGTCTGGCTGACCTCCAGCTCGGTCGCGATCCGCCGCTCCACGATCCGCTCGCCCGGCTTCCAGCGCCCGCTGACGATCCCCTCCACGATGTGCTCGCGGATCTGCTCGCGCAGCGAGTGGACGACGGGCGCGGTCATGGAGGCTCCTTAAAACGGGACCGAAGACGGCCCCCGGGGGCATTGACGCTTAGACAATACGGCGGTCCGCGCGCGGCGGAAGGGCGCATACGGGCGCTTTCACGCAGGTGAGACGAGGCTTACACGCCGTGATGGCCAAGAAACGGCAAACGGCGGCGCCCCCGCCCGGAGTGCTCCGGACGGGGGCGCCGCACCAGCTCCCGGCGGGGAGCGGAGAGGTCAGAGACCCAGCTCGACCTCGAACTCGCCCGCCTCCAGGATCGCCTTGACCGCCGTCAGGTAACGGGCCGCGTCGGCGCCGTCCACCAGGCGGTGGTCGTAGGAGAGGGTCAGGTAGGTCATGTCGCGGACGCCGATGACCGTGCCCTCCTCGGTCTCGATGACGGCCGGACGCTTGACCGTGGCACCGATGCCGAGGATCGCGACCTGGCCCGGCGGCACGATGATCGTGTCGAAGAGCGCGCCGCGCGAACCGGTGTTGGAGATGGTGAAGGTCGCACCGGACAGCTCGTCCGGCGTGATCTTGCTGGCCCGCACCTTGCCCGCCAGCTCGGCCGTGGCCTTGGCGATACCGGCGATGTTGAGGTCACCGGCGTGCTTGATGACCGGGGTCATCAGGCCCTTCTCGGAGTCCACCGCGATACCGACGTTCTCGGTGTCGAAGTAGGTGATGGTCCCCTCGGCCTCGTTGATCTTGGCGTTGATGGCCGGGTGGGCCTTCAGCGCCTGCGCGGCGGCCTTGACGAAGAACGGCATCGGGGAGAGCTTGACGCCCTCGCGCGCCGCGAAGGAGTCCTTCGCCTGCGCGCGCAGCCGCATCAGCCGGGTCACGTCGACCTCGACCACCGAGGACAGCTGCGCCTGCTCGTGCAGGGCCTTGACCATGTTGTCGCCGATGACCTTGCGGATCCGCGGCATCTTCACGGTCTGGCCGCGCAGCGGGGAGGCCTCCAGGGCGGGGGCCTTCTTCGCGGCGGGCGCGGCAGCGGCGGCGGCCGGGGTCTTCGCGGCCTCGGCCGCGGAGAGCACGTCCTGCTTGCGGATGCGTCCGCCGACGCCGGTGCCCTTGACGGCGCCCAGGTCGACGCCGTTCTCGGCGGCGAGCTTGCGCACCAGCGGGGTCACGTAGGCACCGTCGTCGGTCGCCTGGGCGGCCGGGGCGGGGGCGGCCGGAGCGGCGGCCGGGGCCGGGGCGGGCGCCGGAGCCGGGGCGGCCGGGGCCTGCGGGGCCGGGGCCGGAGCGGCGGGAGCCTGCGGGGCCGGGGCGGGGGCCGCGGGGGCGGCCGGAGCCTGCGGGGCGGCCGGTTCCGGAGCCGGGGCCGGGGCCGCGGGGGCCGGGGCGGGGGCGGCCGGAGCCGGGGCGGCCGCGGGAGCGGCACCCGGGGCACCGATGACGGCGAGCTTGGCGCCGACCTCGGCGGTCTCGTCCTCGCCGACCACGATCTCCAGGAGCACGCCGGAGGTGGGCGCCGGGATCTCGGTGTCGACCTTGTCCGTGGAGACCTCCAGCAGCGGCTCGTCGGCCTCGACGGAGTCGCCGACCGACTTCAGCCAGCGGGTGACGGTGCCCTCGGTGACGGACTCACCGAGCGCGGGCAGGACCACGTCCGTGCCCTCGGCGCCACCGGCGGGGGCGGCGGGCGCCTGAGCGGCAGGAGCCGGGGCCTCGGCGGCGGGGGCCTCGGCGACGGGGGCCGGGGCGGGCTCGGCGGCCGGGGCGGGCTCGGCCTCGGCGGCGGGCGCCTCGGCAGCGGCGGGGGCGCCCGAGCCGTCGTCGATGACGGCCAGCTCGGCGCCGACCTCCACCGTCTCGTCCTCGGCGACCTTGATGGAGGCCAGCACACCGGCGGCCGGCGAGGGGATCTCGGTGTCGACCTTGTCGGTCGAGACCTCGAGCAGCGGCTCGTCGGCCTCGACGCGCTCGCCCTCGGCCTTCAGCCAGCGGGTGACAGTGCCCTCGGTGACGCTCTCGCCGAGCGCCGGCAGGGTTACGGAAACCGCCATGGTTTCGGTTGCTCCTTACGAAGTACGGAAGTCTGTGTCGTCGCGCCCGTTGACCGAAGGCTCAGTCGTGGGAGTGGAGGGGCTTGCCGGCCAGGGCCAGGTGGGCCTCGCCGAGCGCCTCGTTCTGCGTCGGGTGGGCGTGGATGAGCTGCGCGACCTCGGCCGGCAGCGCCTCCCAGTTGTAGATCAGCTGCGCTTCGCCGACCTGCTCGCCCATGCGGTCGCCGACCATGTGGACGCCGACCACGGCACCGTCCTTGACCTGGACGAGCTTGATCTCGCCCGCGGTCTTGAGGATCTTGCTCTTTCCGTTGCCCGCCAGGTTGTACTTCAGGGCGACGACCTTGTCCGCGCCGTGGATCTCCTTGGCCTTGGCCTCGGTGATGCCGACGGAGGCGACCTCCGGGTGGCAGTACGTGACCCGGGGGACACCGTCGTAGTCGATCGGGACGGTCTTCAGACCGGCCAGACGCTCCGCCACCAGGATGCCCTCGGCGAAGCCGACGTGCGCGAGCTGGAGGGTGGGGACCAGGTCGCCGACGGCCGAGACGGTCGGGACGTTGGTGCGCATGTACTCGTCGACCAGGACGTAGCCGCGGTCCATGGCGACCCCGGCCTCCTCGTAGCCCAGGCCCTGGGAGACCGGGCCGCGGCCGATGGCGACGAGCAGGACCTCGGCCTCGAACTCCTTGCCGTCGGCGAGGGTGACCTTGACGCCGTCCTGGGTGTACTCGGCCTTCTCGAAGAAGGTGCCCAGGTTGAACTTGATGCCCCGCTTGCGGAAGGCGCGCTCCAGCAGCTTGGAGCTGTTCTCGTCCTCGACCGGGACGAGGTGCTTGAGCCCCTCGACGATGGTGACGTCGGTGCCGAAGGACTTCCACGCGGAGGCGAACTCGACGCCGATGACACCGCCGCCGAGGATGATCGCGGACTTCGGCACCCGGTCCAGCACGAGGGCGTGGTCGGAGGAGATGACGCGGTTGCCGTCGATGGTCAGGCCGGGCAGGGACTTCGGCACGGAACCGGTCGCCAGGAGGACGTGGCGGCCCTGGATCCGCTGGCCGTTGACATCGACGGAGGTCGGGGAGGACAGCCGGCCCTCACCCTCGATGTACGTCACCTTGCGGGAGGCGATCAGCCCCTGGAGCCCCTTGTACAGGCCCGAGATGACCTCGTCCTTGTACTTCTGGACGGCCGGGACGTCGATGCCCTCGAAGGTGGCCTTGACACCGAACTGCTCGCTCTCGCGGGCCTGGTCGGCGATCTCGCCCGCGTGCAGCAGGGCCTTGGTGGGGATGCACCCCTTGTGCAGGCAGGTACCGCCGACCTTGTCCTTCTCGATCAGGGCGACGTCCAGGCCCAGCTGCGCCCCGCGCAGGGCCGCGGCGTAACCGCCGCTGCCACCGCCGAGGATCACTAGGTCGAAAACGGTGCTGGCGTCGTTCGCCACGTCACGTCCTCCATGCATGTGCGCCGTGCCGGTCGTCGGTGACCGGCGGGCGGCTTGTGTCCGGCCGCTCGTTCTTCGGCCCTTTGGGTGGGGGCCCTGTCCTGCCGACGCCCATCTTCGCACTTGTCGGGGGTGAACGAGACGCGGGGCCGGGGTGTGAGACATACCACCCGCCACACGCGCCGGGACACGGGGGCGCGCCGCGCGCCGGACGCGGCGGCCCCGGGTGCGCCGGGCACCCGGGGCCGCCGCGGTGCGGGAGCGGGCCTCAGCCCAGGTCGCCCGCGGCCGTCAGCTCGGCCAGCCGGACCAGGGTGCGCACCGCGCTGCCCGTGCCGCCCTTGGGGGTGTAGCCGAAGGGGCCCTGCTCGTTGAAGGCCGGACCGGCGATGTCCAGGTGCGCCCAGGTGATGCCCTCGCCGATGAACTCGCGCAGGAACAGACCGGCGACCAGGCCGCCGCCCATCCGCTCGCCCATGTTGGCGATGTCGGCGGTCGGGGAGTCCATGCCCTTGCGCAGGTGCTCGGGCAGCGGCATCGGCCACGCCTCCTCGCCGACCTCCTCGGCGGCCTCGTGGATCGCGGAGCGGAACGCGTCGTCGTTCGCCATGATCCCGAAGGTGCGGTTGCCGAGCGCCAGCACCATCGCGCCGGTCAGCGTCGCGACGTCCACGATCGCGTCCGGCTTCTCCTGCGAGGCGGCCCACAGCGCGTCCGCGAGCACCAGCCGGCCCTCGGCGTCGGTGTTGAGCACCTCCACCGTCTTGCCGCTGAACATGCGCAGCACGTCACCGGGGCGGGTGGCGGAGCCGGAGGGCATGTTCTCGGCCAGCGCCAGCCAGCCGGTCACGTTGACCTCCAGGCCCAGCCGGGCGGCGGTGACGACGGCGGCGAAGACCGCGGCGGCACCGGCCATGTCGCACTTCATCGTCTCGTTGTGACCGGCCGGCTTGAGCGAGATGCCGCCCGAGTCGTAGGTGATGCCCTTGCCGACGAGCGCCAGGTGCTTCTTCGCCTTCGAGCTGGTGTACGACAGCTTGACCAGGCGCGGCCCGGCCGCCGAACCGGCGCCGACGCCCAGGATGCCGCCGTAGCCGCCCTTGGCGAGCGCCTTCTCGTCCAGCACCTGGATCTTCAGACCGTGCGCCTTGGCCGCGTCCTGCGCGACGGCGGCGAACGAGGCCGGGTTCAGGTCGTTGGGCGGGGTGTTGATGAGGTCGCGGGCGCGGTTCAGCTCCTCGGCGAGGGCGGTGGCGCGCTCGATCGCCGCCTTGAACGCCTTGTCGCGGGGCTTGCCGCCGAGCAGCACGGCGTCGGCCAGCGGCGCCTTGCCGCCGCGGTCCTTGGCGTCCTTGCCCTCCTCCTTGTACGTGTCGAAGGAGTACGCGCCCAGCAGCGCGCCCTCGGCGACCGCGCCGGCGTCGGCGGCGTCCGCGAGCGGCAGCGCGAACGCGGCCTTCTTCGCGCCGGTGAGGGCGCGGGCGGCCACACCGGCGGCCCGGCGCAGCGCCTCGGGGTCGAACCCGGCGTCCTTCTCGGGCGCGGCGCCCAGGCCCACCGCGAGGACGAGCGGGGCCTTGAAGCCGGACGGCGCGGGCAGCTTCGTGACCTCGCCCTCGGCCCCGGAGGCGCCGAGGGTCTCCAGGACGGCGG
Organism: Streptomyces sp. SAT1; assembly: GCF_001654495.1. GTDB lineage: Bacteria > Actinomycetota > Actinomycetes > Streptomycetales > Streptomycetaceae > Streptomyces > Streptomyces andamanensis. Next base: position 1,915,236 of record NZ_CP015849.1, on the reverse strand, counting down.
CGAGCTTGCCGTCGTAGGCCGCGTCGACGGCCTCGGCACCCGGTGCGAGGACCAGGGCCCCGGACCTGGATGTGCCCTTGGCGACACCGACGACGATCGCGTCGGCGCGCAGGCCGGGCGCCGCGGCGGTGCTGAGAGTGAGAGCAGTCACGGTGGTGATTTCTCGCTTCCCTGTGAAAGGTGGTTGGCCGAATACGGGTGGGTCGACCGGGCCCGACGACCGACCTCAGGCCCTGTCGGACCCGACTCCATCTGCGGTGCGGTCTGCACCCGGGCAGGCAATCACCCGGCACGAGCCTACGCGCGTCCGCGCGCCGGTCCGTCGCGTGGTCTTCACCCGGCGGCGGCACGGCCGTCACCGGATGCCCCGCGCGCCGCCGCACCATGCGTGCGCGGGACGCCGCCGGGAAGCCAACTGCCCTGGCGGCGGGGTGCGGTGGGGCATCGGCGATGATCGAATGGTGCACACCCCCACGGATCACCCCACCACCCGTCCTGCCCGCCGTCCCGCCGCTCCCCCCGGATTCCGGTCCGCGGCCCGCCCGGCCGCCCTCGTCGCGCTCCTCCTCCTGCTGCTCGCCGGATGCGGGAGCGGCACGCGCGACGACGGCGACGGCGGTGGGGGCGGTGGGGGCAAGGCGCGTGCCGGGAAGGCCACCGCGTCCCCGGCGGACCGCTGGCGCCCCCGGCCGGGCACCAGTTGGCAGTGGCAGCTCAGCGGCCGGCTCGACACCTCGGTGGACGCGGCGGTCTACGACATCGACGGCTTCGACCACTCGAAGGAGACGGTCGCCGCACTGCACCGCGCGGGCCGCAAGGTCATCTGCTACGTCTCCACCGGCGCCTGGGAGGACTTCCGGCCCGACGCCGCCCGCTTCCCCGCCTCGGTGCTCGGCGAGGGCAACGGCTGGAAGGGCGAGCGCTGGTTCGACATCCGCCGCACCGTCGTCCTTCAGCCCCTGCTGGCGGCCCGCCTCGACATGTGCCGCGACAAGGGCTTCGACGCGGTGGAGCCGGACAACATGGACGGCTACAAGAACCGCACCGGATTCCCGCTCACCGCCGCCGACCAGCTCCGCTACAACCGCCTCGTCGCCTCCCTCGCCCACGCGCGCGGCATGTCGGTCGGCCTGAAGAACGACCTGGACCAGATCCCCGAGCTGGTGGGCGACTTCGACTTCGCGGTCAACGAACAGTGCGCACAGTACGGCGAGTGCGCCCGGCTCAAGCCGTTCGTCGCGGCCGGCAAGGCGGTCTTCCACACCGAGTACGAACTGCCCACCGGCCGCTTCTGCGCGGAGTCCCGCGAGCTGGAACTGAGCTCCCTGCTCAAGAAGTACGAGCTGGGGGCGTGGCGCCGGGCGTGCTGAACCCCGTGCCCGACGCGGGGAACCCCGGGCCGGGCGGGGGAGGGAACCCCGGGCCGCCGCCGGGCGGCGGGAACCCCGGCGCGGCGGGCGGCGGAAAGCCGGGACCGCCGCCCGGCCGGGGGAGCCCCTGCCCGCCGCCGGGCGCGGGGAAGCCCGGCGCGGCGACCGGCGGGTACCCCGGGTCCGCGGCCGGCGGGTACCCCGGGTCCGCGGGCGGCGGGAACGCCGGGCCGACCGGTGCGTCCGGCGCGGTGGCGAGGTCCGCTGCCGTGCGGAGCGGCGCGCCGGGGGCGCCCAGCCACAGCCCGGTGACCGAGGTCCGCGCCAGCCGGTCGGCGAGCGAGCGCCGACCGCGGAACAGCACCGGCAGCGCGTTGACCAGGAAGAGCAGCACGGCCACCGCCCACACCAGCACCGACAGCAGGAAGTGCCCCTCGATCAGCAGCACGCAGGCCACCGCGTAGACGGCGACGTCGGCCGCGGTGGTGACGGCGGCCCGGACCGCGGCCGAGCGGCCCCGCCGGGACAGCGGCGAGAGCGGGGCGACCTTCAGCCCGAGCAGCGCCTTGCCCGCCGTGCGCCCGGCCAGGGCCAGGCAGGCCCACTGGTAGAGGAAGGTGGCGAGCACCAGCAGCGCGAAGCCCTGCTCCACGTACAGCACGGCCTTGTTCCACAGCGAGAGGCCCAGGTGCTCGGAGCTGCCGACGACGTCACCGCGCGAGCCGAGCAGATCAAGGCCGCCGCGGGTGGCCAGCTCGGGCACGTCGGTGACCAGGGCGGCGATCCGGTGGAAGGTGAGCACGGCGAGCGCGGAGGCCGCCGCGACCACCAGCGCGAAGTCGATCAACCAGGCCATGACACGGCGCAGCTTCGGCACAGACGTCCCCCGATCCCGTCACCCGTTGTCTGTTCCGCCGTTCAGACTAGCGAGCGGGGGGCGGGCGGCCGAAGGGTCCGGCGGGAATCGTTTCAGCCCAGTGACACGACGAGCAGCGCGCAGGTCGCCGCCGTCTCGGCGAGACCGCCGAAGACGTCGCCGGTCACTCCGCCGAAACGGCGCGTGCAGTGCCGCAGCAGCAGCTCCGCCGCGCACAGCGCGGCGAGCACCGCACCGGCCGCGCGCCAGGCGGTGCCCGTGCCGAGGACCGCGCCCGCCGCGCCCGCCGCCAGTGTGACGGCGAGCGCCACGGCCAGCGCGGCGGGCACCGGCACCACCCCGGCGACGGCCGCGCCCAGCCCCTCGGGCCGGGCGGCGGGCACCCCGGTGCGCGCGGCCAGGGTCAGCGCCAGCCGGGCGGCGGCCGCGGAGACGACGGCCGCGAGGGCGCCGCGCGCCCATGAGCCGGAGTACGCCTGGGTGAGGGCGGCCACCTGGGCGAGCAGCACGAACAGCAGCGTGATCACGCCGAAGGGGCCGATGTCCGACTGCTTCATGATGCGCAGCGCGTCCGCGGCGGGCTTGCCGCTGCCCAGTCCGTCGGCGGTGTCCGCGAGCCCGTCCAGATGCAGACCGCGGGTCAGGACGGCGGGCACGGCGGCGGTGGCGACGGCCGCGAGCAGCGGGGCGGCCCCGAGCAGGTGCAGCAGCAGACCGGCGCCCGCCGCGGCCACGCCCACCACGAGCCCCGCGACCGGAGCGCACAGCATCCCCCCGCGCGCCGCCCCCCGGTCCCAGCGGTGCACCCGGACCGGCAGCACGGTCAGCGTGCCGAAGGCGAACCGCGGCCCGTGCGTCCACGAGCCCGGCGGGGGAGAGGACGGGGAGGAGGGAGCGGGCGACGGGGACGAGGGGGACGACGGGGACGAGGGGGACGAGGGGTCGGACACGCGGGCAGACTACGGGAGGGGCGTACGCGGCGGGCCGGTGGGCGGGCGACCGCCCGGCGGACGGGGCAGACTGCTGTCCATGGGGCACTGGCTGTACCGCAACATCGTCGAACCCGGCAAACTGCCCCTGCTCCTGGCCCTGGGCGCGTTCGTCGCCACCTTCCTGATCACCCGCGTCATCACCCGTCTCATCCGGGCCGGCCGCGGCCCCTTCGGGAACGTCAAGGCGGGCGGGCTGCACATCCACCACGTCGTCCCCGGAGTGGTCCTCGCCGTCCTGGGCGGCTTCGGCGCGATCGCCACCAGCAGCAGGCACGGCGTGGGCGCCTCGGTGTTCGCGGTGATCTTCGGTACGGGCGTGGGTCTCGTCCTGGACGAGTTCGCGCTCCTGCTGCACCTGGACGACGTCTACTGGACCGAGGAGGGCCGCAAGAGCGTCGAGGTGGTCGTCCTCACCGCGGCCCTGGTCGGACTGGTCCTCGCCGGGTTCTCCCCGTTCGGCGTCAACGACGTCACCCCCGGTGAGCTCCAGGACCGCGGGACGGTCATCGCGGGCGTGGCCGCGAACTTCCTCCTCTCCCTGGTGGCGCTCGGCAAGGGCAAGCTGCGCCTGGCGGTCTTCGGCGTGATCGTGCCCTTCGTCGCCCTGGTCGGCGCCGTCCGGCTGGCCCGGCCCGGCTCCTACTGGGCCCGGCACCTCTACCGCCACCGCCCGCGCGCCCGCGCCCGTGCCGCCCTCCGCGCCCACCGCCACGACCGCCGCTGGACGGCACCCCGCCGCGCCTTCCAGGACTGGATCGCCGGCAAACCGACCACGCCCTCGCCCGCCCTCCCGACGGCGGCCCCGCCCCCATTGACAGAACCGCGACCCACCCCGGAGACGGGCCCCGCCTCGGGCCCGGAACCGGGCGGAGCTCCCGGCCGGGGCGCGGAGCCGGGAACAGGCCCGGGGGAGGGACGAGGCTGGGGGAAGGGCCGAGATCCGGGAGATTCGGGTGGGGGTGCGGCGCGGAGCTGAGGCCGGTCCTGGGTGGGACGTGGCGCGAGCGGTGCGGCGGGGGCCTGGTTCGGGTGGCCTGGTTCTGGCGTGGTCCGGCGCGGGTACGGCCTGGTTCGGGCGGGAGTTCCGGCCGGGACCGCGGAACCGCGACCGGGCGCGGGCTGAGGGCAGGGTGGGCCCGGCTCGGGCAGGCGGCCCGGTTTGGGTGCCGGTCCGGCTCGGGCGCTTTGGCCTGGACGCGTCCTGGCCAGGGACTCGGAGCCCGGCGTCTGCCGCGCGTGGTGCGGCGCCGGGTCAGGTGTCACGGACGCGGCCGGACGCCGGGCCCGCTCCGGGCATCGGCCTGCCCCAGGCCCCGGCGGTGTCCCGCGCGCCTTTCCCGGCCCGGACCCAGATGACGGGCCCGTGCCCAGACGCCGTCCCGGGCCCCGGCTTGGCGGCCGCGGCCGCAGACCCTGGCTCCGCCCCGTCGCACGCCCCGCCCGCTCGACCGGATCCACCGCCCCAGCCGACCCGGCCTCCGGGACCACGACCGGTGACGCCACCTGGCCTGGCCTCGGGTCTGGCCCCGGGCCCGGCACCTGGCCTGGCTTCCGGTCCGGTCCCTGGCCTGGCCTTCGGTCTGGCCTCCGGTCCGGTCCCGGGTCCGGCCTCCGGTCCGGTTCTCGGTTCGGCCCCTGACCCGGCTGCCGGACGGAGCCTTGGTCCGGTCCTTGGCCCGGTCCCCGGTCTGACCTCCGGTCCGGTCCCTGGCCCGGCCCCCGATCCGACCTCCGGTCCGGTCCTCGGTTCGGCCCCTGCCCCGGCCCCCGGTTCTGCCGTCGGCCGTGCCCCCGGCCCTGCCCCCGTCTCCGCCCCCGCGCGGGAAGCGGTGCCGCAGGCGGCCGCTGCCGTCGTCGGCGGGCGAGGCGGTGGGCGGCGGGGGGTGCGGCGCAGGAGCGCCGGGGCGGCGTACAGCAGGGCCGCGCCCGCGATCGCGGCCAGGTGCTCCTTTCCCGCGAGGTTGTCCTTCAGGGCGGCCTCGGCGGCCATGGCCGCGGTCACCGCGCCCGCCGTGAGGTACGCGCCGTGGCGCAGGCCGACGTACACCGCGAGCCCGACGACGGCCGCCGACGGGCCGGTGTCGACGACGTGCGCGTCGGCGGGCGGCAGGCCCAGCGGGCGGTGCGGGCCCAGGGCGAGGCCGAGCCGCGCGTACAGCGTGCCGGTGAGCGTGGCGGCGTAGGCGACGGCCAGGATGCGCGGCCGGCCGAGGCAGACCTCGGCGACGCCGAACACGCACAGGACCTGCGCCAGCGCGCCCCACACCGGCAGGTCGGGCGCCGGGACGCACAGCGAGAGCGGGGTGTGCAGCAGGGCCCGCCACAGCGGGTCGTCGGCCCGTACGACACCCGTGCGCCGCGCCAGGGCGTCCCCCCACGGCCGGTGCTGCGCGTAGTACAGCAGCGCCGTCAGGCAGACGGCGGCCAGCGTCATCGGCACCGCACGCGGCCCGCGCCCCAGCAGCGGGCCGCGTACGGTGCCGTACACCCGCGCCCACTCGGCGCCGACCCGGCGGACGGCGCGCCCCATCAGGCCCGTACGCCTTGCCCGGCGCACCGCTGCCGCGACCCCGACGGTCCAGGCGGTCCAGGCGGTCCGAACGATCCCGGTGGTCGCGGCGGCCCCGCCCTCACCGCCGGGTCTCCAGCCGCCCCCGGCGGCGCAGCCGCTCCGGCAGCCCGCGCACCGCCGGACCGGTGGTCAGGAAGCCCTCGGCGCGGGCCGCCGCGAGGCCGATGCGCGGCAGGTCCGCGCTCTTCTCGAAGAGCAGGAACCGCGGCTCCCACACCGGCCGGTACTTGGCGTTGGCGCGGTACAGCGACTCGATCTGCCACCACCGGGAGAAGAAGCCGAGCAGTGAGCGCCACACGCGCAGCACCGGACCCGCGCCCAGGCGCGCCCCGCGTTCGAAGACCGAGCGGAACATCGCGAAGTTCAGCGAGACCTGGGTGACCCGGACCTCCCGCGCCCGGCCGAGGAGTTCGATGACCATGAACTCCATGAGGCCGTTCTCGGCGTCCCGGTCACGGCGCATCAGGTCCAGGGACAGCCCGTGCGGCCCCCAGGGCACGAAGGAGAGCAGGGCCCGCAGAGCGCCGTGCGCGTCGCGGCACTCCAGCATCACGCAGCGGCCGTCGGCCGGGTCGCCGAGCCGGCCGAGCGCCATGCTGAAGCCGCGTTCGGTGGGCCCGTCCCGCCAGTCGTCCGCCCGCCGCACCAGGGAGGCCATCTCGTCCGCCGGGATGTCCTCGTGCCGCCGTACGCGCACGGTGTACCCGGCCCGCCGCACCCGGTTGTGGGCCTGCCGCACGGTGCGCATGGCCCGGCCCTCCAAAGTGAAGTCGGCGACCTCCACCACCGCCTCGTCGCCCAGTTCCAGGGCGTCCAGGCCGTGGCGCGCGTACACCGTGCCCGCCTCCTCGCCCGCGCCCATCACGGCCGGGATCCAGCCGTGCGCCCTGGCCTCGGCCAGCCACGGCCCGATGGCGCCGGGCCACGCCTCCGGGTCGCCCAGCGGATCCCCGGAGGCCAGCGACACCCCGCCCACCACCCGGTAGGCGACGGCCGCCTTCCCGGTCGGCGACCACACGACACTCTTCTCGCGGCGCAGCGCGAAGTAGCCGAGCGAGTCCCGCTCGCCGTGCCGGTCCAGCAGCTCGCGCAGCCGCTTCTCGTCGTCCTCGGTGAGCGGGTCGACGGCGCGCCGGGAGCGGAAGGCGGCGTACAGGACGGCGAGGACCAGCGCCGTGGACAGCACGTTGACGGAGACGTCAGCCCAGGGCGGGGTGGCGATTGCGGGGAACCTGGCCTCCGGCGCGGCCACCGAGACCAGCCGCAGCGTGCCGTAGTGCCAGCGCTCCGGCCAGGTCGAACGGGCCGCGTCCGGCGCCTGGTTGGTGACCGTCACCAGCAGGGCCGCCAGCAGCGAGGCGGCCGGCAGCCCGGCCGTCGCGACGAGGGCGGCGAGCTTCGGGTTGGCGCGGTCGCCCTTGGCGTAGAACTCGCGCCGCCCGAGCAGCAGGGCGGCCACGAAGGCGGCGGTGAGGATCAGCGAGACCCAGTTCTGCGCGGAGCCGCGGATCTCGGGCAGCGTCATCGCGACGGCGAACAGTCCGAGGAACGGCGCGCTCAGACCGAGGTTCAGGATCCAGGCGGCCCGCTTGCGCCGCCGCATGGTGACGGCCAGGAAGGCGGCGAACACCCCGGAGGCGAAGCCGGCGGTGAGCAGGTACGGGGTGAACAGGTTCTCCTGGTTGTGCCGCCGCACGTCCTGGCCCAGGGAGACCCACACCGCGCTGAGGAAGTTGACGAACGCGACCGCCCGCAGATACCAGACGGCCCCCGCGGCGGCCCGCCGCGAGGCCGCGCCGCCCCGGCCGCCCGGACCACTCCGCTCGCCCGGACCACTCCGCTCGCCCGGACTGCCCGGACTGGCGGAACGGGCGGGTGCAATGCGGGCATATCCCATGAATACGGATCATATGCATGGCATCGCGGCACGGTACGGACGCGCGTCACGCCGCACCGCGCCGTGTCCCGCTCCTCGCGCCGTGTCCCGCTCCCCGCGCCGTGTCCCGCTCCCCGCGCCCGGCGCGTCAGTCCAGGCCGGAGTAGTCCGTGGGCTCGTCCTCCGGAGCGGCGGCGGCAGCGCCGTCGGTCTCGTCGTCGGCGGCGGGCGCCGTCTCGGGAAGCTCGGCCGCCAGGTCCGCGGCGGCCCGCACCAGCGGGAGCGCAAGCAGCGCGCCCGCGCCCTCCCCGACCCGTACGGCGTGGTCGAGCAGCGGCTCCAGCGCCATCCGGTCCAGCGCCTTGGCCTGTCCGGGCTCCCCGCTGACATGCCCGGCCAGCCACCAGTCCGGCGCCCGGAAGGCCACCCGCTGCGCCACCAGCGCGCACGCCGCCGAGACCACGCCGTCCAGGATCACCGGCAGCTTGCGCACCGCGCACTGGAGCAGGAAGCCGGTCATCGCCGCCAGATCGGCCCCGCCGACCGCCCCGAGCAGCGCCAGCTGGTCCCCGAGCACCGGCCGCGCCCGGCGCAGCGCGTCCCGGATCGCGGCGCACTTGCGCATCCAGGCCAGGTCGTCGATCGCCTCGCCGCCGCGGCCGGTCACCACCGACGCGTCCGTCCCGCACAGCGCGGCGATCAGCACCGCCGCCGCCGTCGTCCCGCCCACGCTGACGTCACCGAGCACCACGAGGTCCGTACCGGAGTCGGCCTCCTCGTCGGCCACCGCGACCCCGGCCCGGAACGCGGCCTCGGCCTCCTCGGGGGTCAGCGCGTCCTCGATGTCGATACGTCCGCTGCCGCGCCGCACCCGGTGCCGCGCGACGTCCTCGGGCAGCGCCCCGGGCTCGCAGTCCAGGGCCATGTCCACCACCCGCACCGGCACACCCTGGCGCCGGGCCAGCACGGACACCGGCCGCGCGCCCTCCAGCACCGCCCGGACCGACTGCGCGGCGGTGCCCGCCGGGCGGGCCGACACGTCGAGCGCGGCGATGCCGTGGTCACCGGCGAAGAGCACGACGCGCGGCTGTTCGACCGGCCGCACCGGTACGGCACCCTGGGCCGCGGCCAGCCACTCACCCAGGTCGTCGAGGCGGCCCAGCGCACCGGGCGGCACGGCCTGACGCTCCCGGCGCGCCTCGGCGTCACGCCGCACTCCGCCGTCGGGGCGCTCGATCAGATCGGAGAAGTCGTCGAGATTCAGCGAGCTCATTCGCCGAACAGTACCGGCCCCGGCCGAACGGGACCGACCCACGTCCCGATGACGCCGCCACCCCCCACACGCCGGCGCCGCCACCCCCCGCAGGCCGGCGCCGCCACCCCCGCACGCCGGGCCGCCGGCACACCCGTACGGCGTCTTCCCGGCCGCGACACGGATCCCATACGTTCCCTTTTGCAGGGAATTGTCGACAGTGGCCGCACGAGAGGCCGCCCCCGGCCGCTCCCCGCCGTACGCCCGCACGCCCACCGGGAGCCGACCATGCCGCCCCTGCCGTACGCCCCGCGGGTCTACGACCCGCGCCGCATCGGGTACGCCGCCGAACTCGCCCAGGGCACCGACCGGTTCCACGAGCCGCGCCGCGCGGACTGCCCCTGGTGCGGCTCCGCCCGGCTGCGCACCCGGCTGAGCGCGCCCGACCTGCTCCAGCGCAAGCCGGGCAGGTTCGCGCTCGACCAGTGCCGCGACTGCGGGCACGCCTTCCAGAACCCCCGGCTCACCCCGGCCGGACTCGCCTTCTACCACCGCGACTTCGACGAGAGCGACCCGCAGGCACTGCCCGACCCGGTGCTCGCCGCCCGCCGCAGCCACCGCAGGCACCGCTGGGACGCCCACCTGATGCGCAACGTGGGCGAACCGGAGAGCTGGCTCGACGTCGGCACCGGCCACGCCCACTTCCCCGCCGCGGCCCGGGAGATCTTCCCGTACACCTCCTTCGACGGGCTCGACCCCACGCCCCGGGTGGAGGCCGCGCGCGCGGCCGGGCGGATCGAGGAGGCGCACATCGGGCACCTGTCCGACCCGCGCGTGGCCGAACGGCTGCGCGGACGCTACGACGTGGTCAGCATGTTCCACCACCTCTCCCACGCCCCCGACCCCCGGGCCGAGCTGCGCGGCGCCCTCACCGCGCTGCGCCCCGGCGGCCACCTCCTGATCGAACTGCCCGACCCGCGCAGCGCGTTCGCCCTGCTGCTCGGCAAGTGGTGGCTGCCGCACGGGCAGCCGCGCCATCTGCACCTGCCGCCCGCGCGCAACCTGCGCGCCGCGCTGGAGTCCGCGGGCTGCACGGTCCTCGTCACCGACCACCGCACCCCGCACACGCCGAACGACCTGTCGGCGGCCCTCGCCCTGGCCCTGGCCCGCCTGCTGCCCGCCCCCGACGCCCCCTGGCGGCAGACCCCGCCCAGCGCCCCGCGGCGCGCGCTGCGCGCGGTCCTCGCCGCCGCCACCAGCCCGCTGGTCGACCTGGCCGCTCTCCTCGACCTGGCCCTCGCCCCGCTGCTGCGCCGCACCCCGGGCTGCTCGAACACCTACCGGCTCGTCGCCCGCCGCGACACGGCCGGACCGGTCTGACCCGCCGCGACACGGCCGGACCCGTCCGACCCGTCCGACCCGCGCGGATTCGCCCCGCCCCGGCGGCTTCCGCCACTTCAGCCGCGCAGACGCAGCGCCTGGCCCGCCACCACCAGCAGCACCTGTTCGCACTCGGCGGCGAAGGCCGCGTTCAGCCGGCCCAGTTCGTCACGGTAGCGGCGGCCCGAGGCGGTGGCCGGGACGATGCCCGAACCGACCTCGTTGGAGACGGCGACCACGGTCCGCCGGGCGGCCCGGACCGCCGACGTCAGCGCGGCCGTCCGCCCCCGCAGCGCCCGTTCACCGCCGTCCGCCCACTCCGCGTCGTCCCAGGCGCCCACGGAGTCCATCGCGTCCGTCAGCCACAGCGACAGGCAGTCGATCAGGAGCGGCGGACCGTCCTGCGCGAGCAGCGGCACCAGGTCGCACGTCTCGGACGTACGCCACGAACCCGGCCGCCGCTCCCGGTGCAGGGCCACCCGCGCCGCCCACTCCGTGTCCCCGCCCCGGGTGCCGCCGGTGGCCACGTACAGCACGTCGGGAAAGGCCGCCAGCCGCCGCTCGGCCTCCACCGACTTGCCCGAACGCGCCCCGCCCAGCACCAGCGTGCGCCGGGGCACGTCCGGTACGGCCGCCATGTTCTCGTACGCCCCGATCACCAGCGTGCTGCCGTCCGGCACCGCCCGCGCCCCGGCCGCCGCCAGCCGCCGGGACAGTTCGGGACCCGGCGGCACATCGTGGTCGAGATGGACCGCGACGACATCGGTCGCCCGCCCCACCGCCCCCACGGCCCGCAGCTTCGCCAGCGCGTCCGGCCGCCCCGTCACATCCGCGACGACCATGTCGTACGCCGGTACGGAACCCTCCTCCAGACCGGCCGGGGCGCCGCCCGGCGGCAGATACAGCAGCCGCTTGCCGTCCGGCCCGGTCACCGCGTACCCCGTGCCCGGCGCGTCCAGCGCCACCGCCCGCACCCGATGCCCGGTCAGCAGCGCCAGCTCCCGCCCGTCCGGCACCCGGCCCGGCTGCGGCAGCCCGGCGGGCACCTCCACGGCCGGACCGTCGTGCGGATGGGACAGCAGCACCTGGGCCACCTGCCCCAGCGACTGCCCGGCCCGAGCGGCGGCGAACGCCACGCCGGGCGTCAGGTCCAGCAGCAGCGACCCGTCCACGAGCAGCGCCGTCGCGGCGCGGGCCTGCGCACCGAGAGCCGTCGCGCAGGCCGCGCACGGGCAGTGGGGGCGGGGCAGCCCCGCGGGGGCGCCGGTACCGAGCAGTGTCACGTCCACGGACCCGATTTTCCCGTGCCGGTGCGGGTCGTGCGCATCCGGCTAGGCTGCTGCGGGCGGAACCGGATCATGATCCGCGTGATCCGGCTGCCGATGGGCAGTGTGTGCAGTGGGCGCGCGGTGCGCCCGCAGACGTGTGCCCGTACTCGTGTGCTCGCATCAGGGAGGCGTACATGGTGGCATGGACGTGGCGGTTCGAGACGGCCGACGGGACGGAGGTCCAGCCCGCGGTGCAGCCGGAGGAGTTCACCACGCAGGGCGACGCCGAGTCCTGGATCGGGGAGAACTGGAAGGCTCTGGCCGACGGCGGCGCGGACCAGGTGCGGCTGTTCGAGGACACCGCCGAGATCTACGGTCCGATGAGCCTGCACGCCGACCAGGCCCAGGCGTAGGGCCTTCGGCCGGTCCGGAGCGTTCCGGGGTTCCGGGCCGGTCCGGGGCGCCGCCGAACCGGACGAAGGCTGACGAGAGCTTCGGGGGCCGGGCCACCGCGCCGGGCTCCCGCATCGGGCCCCGCGCCGGGCCGCCCGAGGACGTCCCGCTCACTGCTCGCCCAGCGTCACGTCCACCGTCCGCTCGGCGCCGTCGCGGGAGTACGTCACCTTCGTCCGCTGCCCCGGCTTGTCCCCGGCCAGCGCCTCCGACAGCGAGGTGATGTCGGTGATGCCGGCGCCGCCGACCTTGAGGATGATGTCGCCGGGCCGGATCCCCGCCCGGTCCGCCGCGCCACCGGACTTCACCTCGACGACCGCGACCCCGGCGGGCTGGTACGAGGTGTCGATGACGGTGCGTCCGGTGATGCCGAGCGCGGCCCGCCCCGAGTCGACGACCTTGCCGTACTTCACGATCTGCCCGGCGATCGTCCTCACCATGGACGAGGGGATCGCGAACCCGATGCCGGGTGCCGCGCTGCCCCCGAGCTGCGGGTCGGTGGCGGCGAGCGTCGGGATGCCGATGACCTGGCCGTCCAGGTTCACCAGCGCGCCCCCGCTGTTGCCGGGGTTGATCGCCGCCGAGGTCTGCACCATGTCGGCGATCGTCGCCCCCGTGCCGCCGCCGCTCTGCCCCTCGCTGACGGTCCGCCCGGTCGCCGACACGATCCCCTGGGTGACGCTCGACGAAAGGCCCAGCGGCGACCCCATGGCGAGCACGATCTGCCCGACCGCGACCTTGTCGGAGTCCCCGAAGGTGGCCGCCTTCAGCCCGTCGGGCACCTTGTCCAGCTTGACGACGGCGAGGTCCTGCTCCGGATAGGCGGACACCAGGGTCGCGGTGAGCGTCTCCTCGCTGCCCGCCGTGGTGACGCGGAAGCGCTTCTCGTTGCCGACGACGTGCGCGTTGGTGACGATGTGCCCCTTGTCGTCGAAGACGACCCCCGAGCCGAGGTCGCGGCTCGCCTGGATCTGCACGACCGAGGGCAGGACCTCCTTGATCACCCGCTGGTAGTCGCTCTGGAGGCCGTCCGCCGCCGCCGGGGCGGCCACCTGCCGCCCGCCCGAGGAGGGCGTCGGGGCGCCGGAGGCCGCCGTCTCCTCGGGCCCGGCCGGACCGCTGCACCCGGCCAGCGCGGCGGCACAGCACACGAGCGCGACCAGCGGACCGGCCGTCCGGCGGCCCCGGACACACGGACGGCCACGGGTGCGTGTACGGCCGGGCACGGCACCGCTGGTACGGCTGACGGAGCTGGTACGGCTACGGAAAGCGTCCATGAGCCGAGTCTGTCGCCGAGACGGACGCCGGGCCCTGCCGACGCACCCGATCGGGCGGCCGGGGCGGCCTGCCCGGGGGAGTGCTAGGGCCTGTCGTCACATTCCCGTCGTCCGCCCGGAGGGCGGGCTTCGCGGCGTCAGGTGCGTGCTCTCGGCGTGCCGGGCCCTGGCCCGCGTACTGGACGTACTCGGGTCTGGGCCCGGTGCGGCGAGAGTGCGTGCATGGCGTCGCGGGGCAGGCGGGAATTTGACGACAGGCCCTAGCCCCGCACCCCGCACAGATGCAGCAGCGCCGCCACCGCGCGGTACGGGTCGGTCCGGCCGGCCCGCTCCTCCGTGTCCAGCAGCGTCGCCACGTCCGCCGGCGGCTCGGCGCCGTCCGCAGCCGTGTCCGTGAAGACCCGCACCCCGTACCAGGCGTGCAGCGGCGCGCCGATCCCGGCGAGGGTCGCGGTCAGATCGGCGAGCCGGTCCGCCCGTACGTCCAGGCCCAGCCGGTTGCGGTACACCGTCGAGTCGAACGCGGCCAGCGCGGTCGGCCAGTCGCCCATGAGCCCCGGCCGCAGCGCCAGCGCGTCGGCGTTGCGCACCAGCAGCGACAGCAGACCGCCCGGCGCGAGCATCCGGGCCAGCCCCGCCAGCAGCGGGTCGGGCTCCTCGACGTACATCAGCACGCCGTGGCAGAGCACGACGTCGAAGCTACCGGGCAGGAAGTGCACCCCGGTGTCCTGGCCGTCGCCCTCGACGATCCGCATCCGCGCCCGGATGCCCTCGGGCTCGGCGGCCAATGCCTCCCGCGCCACGGCGATCATCTTCTGGTCGCGCTCCAGGCCGGTGACCTGGTGCCCCGCACGGGCCAGCCGCAGCGCCTGCGTGCCCTGGCCCATCCCGACGTCGAGCACCCGCAGCCGCTGCCCGACCGGGAAACGCCCCGCTATCTGCTCGTCGAGCTGCCGGGCGACCAGCTCCTGCCGTACGACATCACGCAGCCCGCCCAGCTTCTGCAGCCAGGCGTCGGCCGCGCCTCCGGAGAAAGCGGTCGTACTCAGGGCCGCTCTCCACGCTTGACCTGCGGCTTGGGCAGACGGAGCCGGCGCATCTGGAGGGAGCGCATCAGCGCGTAGGCGACGGCGCCCTTGCGGCTCTGGTCCGGGAAGCGCTCCGCCAGCCGCTTCTTCAGTCGGAAGACGCTGAGGACCGAGTCGAGCACGATCAGCACGATCACCACGAGCCACAGCAGCAGCGCGAGGTTCTGCAGATAGCCGACGCGCACCATGCTCAGCACCAGGATGACCACGGCCATCGGCAGGAAGAACTCCGCGATGTTGAACCGCGAGTCGATGAAGTCACGCGCGAACTTGCGCACCGGGCCCTTGTCACGGGCCGGGAGGTAGCGCTCGTCGCCGCTGGCCAGCGCCTGGCGCTGGCGCTCCATCTGGACGCGGCGCTCCTCGCGCTGCCGCTTGGCGGCCTCCTTGCGGTTGGTCGGCGTGTTGGCGACGCTGCGGCGCTGGCCCTGGGCCTCACTCCTCTTCGGCGTGGGGCGACCCTTGGGCGCCTGCGGGTCACGGGGCTGCTTGGAGATGCTCACCGTCGTCTTTTCGGCGACCGGCGCCTTCTCTTCCTTGGCACGGCTACGGAACACAAATCCCAAGGGTACGGGCTCGACCCGCATGGACCCCAGCCCGGTGGGGAACGATCCGGCAACACCGGACGTCTTCAGGGGACAGGGGGAAGACGGTCCGCACTCCGGCCGGGCCCACAGGGGGTCACCTACTCCCTACGCCGGATCGGAAACGCGGTCAGTCGTCCTTGGGGATGACCGCATCCGTTCCCGAACAGTGCGGTAATGGTTGCAGGGCCCGTACTGTGGGTTCTGTCGCAGAGCTGTGAGCTGGAGTCCGTCAGAAGGGGGCGCGCGAAGCCCATGAGCGGTGTCATGAAGCGTATGGGGATGATCTTCCGCGCGAAGGCGAACAAGGCCCTTGACCGGGCCGAGGACCCGCGCGAAACCCTCGATTACTCGTACCAGAAGCAGCTTGAGCTGCTCCAGAAGGTCCGCCGCGGCGTCGCCGACGTGGCGACCAGCCGCAAGCGCCTGGAGCTCCAGCTGAACCAGCTCCAGCAGCAGTCCGGCAAGCTGGAGGACCAGGGCCGCAAGGCGCTCGCGCTGGGCCGTGAGGACCTCGCCCGCGAGGCGCTGTCCCGCCGTGCCGCGCTCCAGCAGCAGGTGACGGACCTGGAGACGCAGCACTCCACGCTCCAGGGCGAGGAGGAGAAGCTCACTCTGGCGGCCCAGCGGCTCCAGGCGAAGGTGGACGCCTTCCGCACCCGCAAGGAGACCATCAAGGCGACCTACACGGCGGCCCAGGCGCAGACCCGGATCGGCGAGGCGTTCTCCGGCATCTCCGAGGAGATGGGCGACGTCGGCCTGGCCATCCAGCGCGCCGAGGACAAGACCCAGCAGCTCCAGGCGCGCGCCGGCGCGATCGACGAACTGCTCGCCTCCGGTGCCCTGGACGACCCCACCGGCATGGCCAAGGACGACATCGCCGCCGAGCTGGACCGCATCTCCGGTGGTACGGATGTGGAGCTGGAGCTTCAGCGCATGAAGGCCGAGCTGGCCGGCGGCTCCTCCGCGGACCGCCAGGCCATCGAAGGCAGCCAGGGCCAGGCCGAGACCCAGCAGCAGCCGCAGGACACCCCGCGCTTCGACAAGCAGTGAGCACCGTGGCCCCGGCCACGCCGCCGAGGAGGGCGACATGATCGTACGGATCATGGGGGAGGGACAGGTGAGGCTGGCCGACGGCCACCTCGCCGAACTGGACGAGCTGGACGACGAGCTCCTGGCCGAGATGGAGAAGGGCGACGGCCCCGGCTTCCGCCGGACCCTGTCCGCCCTCCTCACCAGGGTCCGGGAGCTGGGCGAGCCCCTCCCGGACGACGCCCTGGAGCCCTCCGAGCTGATCCTGCCCGCCCCGGACGCCAGCCTGGACGACGTACGCGCCATGCTCAGCGACGACGGCCTCATCCCCAACTGAACCCCGCCCCGCGACCGGCCCCCGTCAGACCGCGGGGCCCGACCGCCGGGCCGGGCACGCCGCCCCGCCACCCCCCCGCCCGCCCGAGCGCGCCCCGGTCCGCGCACCCGGCTTGCGGCCCGGTGCCGGTCGGGCCGGGGGTCCACCGCTCCACCGCCGGTCTGCGCTGATCGCTTGCGCCGGGCCCTGCGCCGGGTCGGTCGGGTGTGACGGCCGCCGGGTCCTCGTGCCGCAGCGGCCTAGGAGACCTGGGCCGGTTCGTGGGCCCCGTCCCCGGCCCGCTCGGCGCGCCCGCCGCCGCCGTGCGTCGCGCCCTGCTCCGGGTCGGCAGGCGCGCCCTTCGCGACGGTCGCCGAGCCCCGTATCCGGAGCGCCCTGAGAGGCCCTGAGGCTGTCCACGGGCTCCGCATCGCCCCACCGGCCGCTCGCGCCAGCCCACGGGCCCTGCTCCGCCCCATCGGTCGCTCGCGCCGGGCCGTACGCCCGCGAGTTCCTGGCGGCCGGGCGCTCGCCCGTAAGCCCTGGCTCCGACACCTGGCGGGCGCGGCAGCTTCACGGGCCCGCGCTGGTTCACGGGCCCGGCCCCGCCCCACCGGTCGCTCGCGCCGGGCGTACGCCCGCGAGTTCTGGCGGCCGGGCCCCGGCCGCCCGTACGCCGCCCTCTCCCTCGGCACCCCGCGGGCGCGGCAGCGTACCCCGCTTCCCGCCGGGCGTCCCCGTGTCCGGTGTCGGCCCCGTACCGTTGGCAGGCGTGAGCCGACTCGACCGCATGCGCAGCCGCCTGACCGCGCACCCCTGCGCGCTGGACGCCGCCATCGCCGCGGGCGCGCTGGTCTGTATGGTCGCCGGTTCCTTCGTGGAGCCGCGCGGCGAGCACGGCGTCAGCTGGGCGGTGCGCCATCCGGAACCGATCAGCCTGGTGCTGATGGCCCTCGGCGCCGCCGCGCTCGTCTTCCGCCGCCGCGCCCCGCGCGCCGTGCTCGCGGTCACCGGCGCCGTCTCGCTGGCCGGCTGCCTCACCGGCGACCCGCGCGCCCCCGTCGCCATGGCGGCCGTCATCGCCCTGTACACCGTCGCCGCCACCACCGACCGCCCCACCACCTGGCGCCTGGGCCTGTCCACCATGACCGTGCTGACCGGGGCCGCCATGCTCGGCGGCCCCGAGCCCTGGTACGCCCAGGAGAACCTCGCCATCTTCGCCTGGACCGGCATGGCCGCCGCGGGCGGCGACGCCGTCCGCAGCCGCCGCGCCTTCGTCAGCGCCATCCGCGAACGCGCCGAACGCGCCGAACGCACCCGCGAGGAGGAGGCCCGCCGCCGCGTCGTCGAGGAGCGCCTGCGCATCGCCCGCGACCTGCACGACGTGGTCGCCCACCACATCGCGCTGGTCAATGTGCAGGCCGGGGTCGCCGCCCACATCATGGACAAACGCCCCGACCAGGCCAAGGAGGCCCTCGCCCATGTCCGCGAGGCCGGCCGCTCCGCGCTGAACGAACTGCGCGCCACGGTCGGGCTGCTGCGGCAGTCCGACGACCCCGAGGCGCCCACCGAACCGGCCCCCGGCCTGGACCGGCTCGACGACCTCGTCGGCACCTTCCGCAGCGCCGGCCTGCGCGTCGAGGTCGCCCGCTCCGACGGCGGCGCCCCGCTGCCCGCCGCCGTCGACCTGGCCGCGTTCCGCGTCGTCCAGGAGGCCCTGACCAATGTGCAGAAGCACGCGGGCAGCGGGGCCGCGGCCGAGGTCAGCGTCGTACGGGTCGGACCGAACGTGGAGATCACCGTGCTGGACGACGGCGCGGGCGCGGACGGCGCCCCGGGCGCCGACGGCGGCGGTCACGGGCTGCTCGGCATGCGCGAGCGGGTCACCGCCCTGCGCGGCACCCTCACCACCGGCCCCCGCTACGGCAGCGGCTTCCGCGTCCATGCGATCCTTCCCGTCAGGACCGACACCGGCACCACCGCCCGTTCCGCCGGCACCGGAACCACCGGAACCCGCACCCCCGGTGAGCCCGGCACCGGTCCCCGCACCGCCCGCACCCGCACCCGCGCCCCGGGGGACGCCGTATGACCATCCGTGTCCTGCTCGCCGACGACCAGGCACTGCTGCGCAGCGCCTTCCGCGTGCTCGTCGACTCCGAGCCCGACATGGAGGTGGTCGGCGAGGCGACCGAGGGCACCGAGGCGGTGCGCCTGGCCAAGGAGCGGCGCGCCGACGTCGTCCTCATGGACATCCGGATGCCGGGCACCGACGGCCTCGCCGCCACCCGCCTGATCAGCGCCGACCCGGCCCTCGACCAGGTACGCGTGGTCATCCTGACCACCTTCGAGGTCGACGACTACGTGGTGCAGTCGCTGCGCGCGGGCGCCTCCGGCTTCCTCGGCAAGGGCAGCGAGCCCGAGGAACTGCTGAACGCCATCCGCATCGCCGCCGCCGGGGAGGCCCTGCTGTCCCCGGCGGCCACCAAGGGACTCATCGCCCGCTTCCTCGCCCAGGGCGACGGCACCGACGACGGCCGCGACCCCATCCGCTCCGCCCGCCTCGACGCGCTCACCGGCCGCGAACGCGAGGTGCTCGTCCAGGTCGCCGGCGGCCACTCCAACGACGAGATCGCCGAACGCCTCACGGTCAGCCCGCTGACCGTCAAGACACACGTCAACCGGGCCATGGCCAAGCTGGGCGCCCGCGACCGCGCCCAGCTCGTCGTGATCGCCTACGAGTCCGGTCTGGTCCGCCCCCGGGTGGACTGAGCCCCCTCCACCCTCGGTACATCCAGGGGTGGAGCGGCCTCTACCCGGGCGTACTGCGGCCGGAGTAGGCGTACCGCGCGGAATTGGACCAGGGGGTTACGGATCACCGGGTGTCCATGCCTGAGGGTGTAAGGGTGGGCGCTGCTGCGCGCCCGTGCCGCTCCTGCCGCTCCCGGCGCTCACAGAAGAGAGACCCTGACCCATGTCCTGGCTGTCCAGATTCAGCCTCGCGCAGCGGGCGCTGATCGGGCTGATCTCGATCGTCGCGCTCGTCTTCGGGGCCATCGCGATCCCCCAGCTCAAGCAGCAGCTGCTGCCCAGCATCGAACTTCCCGTCGTGTCCGTCCTCGCGCCCTACCAGGGTGCCTCCCCGGACGTCGTGGAGAAGCAGGTCGTCGAACCCCTCGAGAACAACATCAAGGCCGTCGACGGCATCACCGGCGTCACCGCCACCGCCAGCGAGGGCAGCGCCGTGATCACGGCGTCCTTCGAGTACGGCAACGACACCCAGCAGCTCGTCGCCAACGTCCAGCAGGCCGTCAACCGCTCCCGCGCCCTGCTCCCGAACGACGTCGACCCGCAGGTCGTCGCCGGTTCCACCGACGACATACCCACCGTGGTCCTCGCCGTGACCTCCGGCAAGGACCAGCAGGCGCTCGCCGACCAGCTCGACAAGACGGTCGTCCCGGCCCTGAAGAACGTCGACGGCGTCGGCCAGGTCACCGTGGACGGCGTACGCGACCTCCAGGTCACCGTCACCCCCGACGACGCGAAGCTCGCCGGTGCGGGCCTCACCACCGCCGACCTGGCCCAGGCGCTCCAGGCGGGCGGGGCCACCGTCCCGGCCGGATCCTTCGACGAGGGCGGCGCCGGCCGGACCGTCCAGGTCGGCGGCGGTTTCACCTCGCTGAAGCAGATCGAGGACCTGCGGATCGCCGGGCAGACCGGAGCCGGGCAGACCGGAGCCGGGCAGACCGGAGCCGGGCAGGCAGGCGCCGGCACGGGCAAGGCACCGGCCCGTCTCGGCGATGTCGCCACCGTGCGGCAGCAGCCCGCCAAGGCCGACTCCATCACCCGCACCGACGGCCGGCCCAGCCTCGCCGTCGCGGTCACCCTGGACCACGACGGCAGCGCGGTCGCCGTCTCGGACGCCGTCCGGGACAAGCTGCCCGAGCTGCGCAAGAGCCTCGGCTCCGACGCGAAGATCACCACGGTCAGCGACCAGGGCCCGGCCGTCTCCAAGTCCATCGAGGGCCTGACCACCGAGGGCGCGCTCGGTCTGCTCTTCGCCGTCCTGGTCATCCTGGTCTTCCTGGCGTCGCTGCGCTCCACGCTGGTGACGGCGGTCTCGATCCCGCTCTCCGTGGTCATCACCCTGATCGTCCTGTGGACCCGCGACCTGTCGCTGAACGTCCTGACCCTGGGCGCCCTGACCATCGCCATCGGCCGCGTCGTCGACGACTCGATCGTGGTCCTGGAGAACATCCGCCGCCACCTCGGCTACGGCGAGGAGCGCCGCGAGGCCATCCTGGGCGCCGTGCGCGAGGTGGCCGGGGCGGTGACCTCCTCGACGCTGACCACGGTCGCCGTGTTCCTGCCGATCGGGCTGGTCGGCGGTCTGGTGGGCGAGCTGTTCGGCCCGTTCAGCATCACCGTGACGGTGGCGCTGCTGGCCTCGCTGCTGGTGTCGCTGACGGTCGTGCCGGTCCTGTCGTACTGGTTCCTGCGCGCCCCGAAGAACACGCCGGCCGATCCGGAGGAGGCCCGCCGCAAGGCGGAGGAGAAGGAGGCCGGCAGCCGTCTCCAGCGCTTCTACGTGCCGGTCCTGCGCTTCGCGACCCGCCGCCGCCTCACCAGTGTGCTGATCGCGGTGGTCGTGCTGGTCGGCACCTTCGGCCTGGCCCCGCTGCTGAAGACCAACTTCTTCGACCCGGGCGACCAGAAGGTGCTCAGCGTCAAGCAGGAGCTGAAGCCGGGCACCAGCCTGGCGGCCACCGACGCGCAGGCGAAGAAGGTCGAGAAGCTGCTCTCCGGCACCGAGGGCGTCAAGGACTACCAGGTGACGGTCGGTTCCTCCGGCTTCCTGGCGGCCTTCGGCGGCTCCACGGACGCCAACCACGCCTCCTACCAGGTGATGCTGGAGGACTCCGCGTCCGCCGAGGACGTCCGCAAGGACATCGAGTCCGGGCTGCACAAGCTGTCCGGCATCGGCACCACCACCGTCAACGCCGGTGACGGCTTCGGCGACCAGGACCTCAAGGTCGTCGTCAAGGCGCCGGACGCGAAGTCGCTGCGGGACGCGGCCGAGCAGGTCCGCAAGGCGGTCGCCGGACTCGACGACGTCAGCGACGTCACCAGCGACCTGTCGCAGAGCGTGCCCCGCGTCTCGGTGCGGGCCGATGACAAGGCGGCCGCGGCCGGTTTCACCCAGCAGACCCTCGGCGCGGCCGTCGCCCAGGCGGTGCGCGGCACCACGGCCGCCAAGGCGGTCCTGGGCGACACCGAGCGGGACATCGTGATCAAGTCGGCGAAGCCCGCCGAGACCCTGTCCCAGCTGCGGAACCTGCGTCTCGGACCGGTGAAGCTCGGTGACATCGCCACCGTCGAACTGGTCGACGGGCCGGTCTCCATGACCCGTATCGACGGACAGCGCGCGGCGACCGTCACCGCCAAGCCGGTCGGTGACAACACCGGCGCGGTCAGCTCCAAGCTCCAGTCGAAGGTCAAGGCGCTGGACCTCCCGGCGGGCGCGACCGCCGAGATCGGCGGTGTCACCTCCGACCAGGACGACGCCTTCAAGAACCTGGGCCTGGCCCTGCTGGCGGCCGTCGCCATCGTGTTCATGCTGCTGGTGGCGACCTTCCGCTCGCTGGCCCAGCCGCTGATCCTGCTGGTGTCCATCCCGTTCGCGGCCACCGGCGCGCTCGGCCTGCTCATCGCCACCGGCACCCCGCTGGGCGTGCCCGCGATGATCGGCATGCTGATGCTGGTCGGCATCGTGGTCACCAACGCGATCGTGCTGATCGACCTCATCAACCAGTACCGCAGACAGGGTTACGGCGTCGTCGAGGCCGTCGTGGAGGGCGGCCGCCACCGCCTCCGCCCGATCCTCATGACGGCCCTGGCGACGATCTTCGCCCTGCTCCCCATGGCCCTCGGCGTCACCGGCCAGGGCGGCTTCATCGCCCAGCCGCTCGCCGTGGTCGTGATCGGCGGCCTGATCACCTCCACCCTCCTGACCCTCCTCCTCGTCCCGACCCTCTACGCCATGCTCGAACTCCGCAAGGAACGCCGGGCCAAGAAGCGCGAGGCGAAGCGGACCACCAGGACGGAGACGGAAGACCTGGAACCGGCGGGCGTCTGACACCCCCTCACCACAGGAAACGGCCGGGCCTCCGCGGAGGCCCGGCCGTCTCTTGTGACGGGGCGATACGGCACTGAGTGACGTCTTCGCGCCGACCGAGAGACGGAGGCTCCTCGGCCGGTCTGGCTCGGAGCGGTTCTCGGATACTGAACGGAGACCCTGCCTCAGACCGGGTCGGAGCCGAGGACACGGCTCCCGCGGCGAGGGTGGGTGCTGGTCAGCTCAGCGCCTCGAAGGCGTCCCAGCCGTTGGTGCCGACGGCTGTGGGTGTGCCGTGGGTGGTGGGGGTGATGGCGGGGTAGAAGTAGAGGCCCTTGCCGGTGTCGGGGCTGGTGGCCCACAGGTCGGGTTTGCCGTCGTTGTCGGCGTCACCGCCCGAGGCGATGAGCGGGCGGCTGGTGGGGGTCCAGCCGGTGCCGATCCGGACGCGAGAGGCGAGTCCCGCGCCGGTGGGTCCGGTGCCGGGGTAGAGGTACAGAGCACCGGTGGACTTCTCCCGGGCCAGAATGTCGACGTTTCCGTCCTGGTCGACGTCCCCGGGGGCGATGAGGTCGTAGCCGGACCATCCGCCGTTTCCTATGAGGACGGGTTCGCTGGCCGCGTCGAGGGAGTAGATGCTGGCGCCGTAGTAGAGCCAGAGCAGATTGCCTTCCTTGACGAGGAGGTCGGGGAAGCCGGGGACATCGATGACGCCGTCGTCGTCCACGTCCAGAGGTCCGTCGACGTCGCCGATGGCGAGGACCTGGTCGGCGTTCTGCCAGTGGTTGTCGGCGGGGTCGTCGACGGTCAGTTCCTGGCGGTCGGCGGTGCAGGTCCCGCTGTCGGCCTGCTCTCCCTTGGTGGTGCAGGCGTATCCGTAGCCGTTGTTGGGGTACAGCTGGAGCGTTCTGCTGCCGGCGCTCCCCGTGAGGGCGATGAGGTCTTCGTAGCCGTCTCCGGTCCAGTCGCCGCGGTGGGTGATGGAGGCACCGTTGAACTTGGTGGTGCTGGCGGTGGTGTAGACGCTGAGGGAGCCGTTGCCGGAGCCGGAGTACTGCCAGAGTGCTCCGTCGGTGCGTACTCCGTACAGGTCGCTGTTGCCGTCGCCGTTGAGGTCGCCGGGCTTGTCCGTGACGTTGGGGCTCTTGACGTAGAAGAGGTATGCGGCGCGGTCGGAGGTGTTGTTGCCGTGGTCGATACTGCGGGCGTAGAGGAAGTGGGGGCCGGCTGACACCGGGGTGAATGTGACGTCCTTGGAGCCGCCGGCGGTGGCCGGGGTCGCGGTGCGGACGGTGGGGTCCCAGTCGGTCCAGTACTCGTACTTGGCGACGTCGCTGACACCGCCGTTGCCGAGGGTGAAGGTGCCTGCGGTGCGGACGGGGCTGGTGTTCTCGGGCCAGCCGTCGGTGCCGTCAGGGAACTGGACGGAGGTGACGGTGGGCGGATGGCTGGGGCGCGTGCCGTCGAACTGGAAGTGGCACTGGGCGCTGAAGGCGCTGCTCGCGGTGGCGTCCTCGGCGCGGGCGTACCAGGTGAAGGTGCCGGTTCCGGTGACACCGGCGTCCTTGAGCAGGGCGGCCAGTTTCGCCTTCGGCACCACGAGTTTGCTGACGGTCCCCGAGGTGGTGGAGACGGTGCTGTTGACCTCGTTCTTGGCTCCGCCGTGGCCGGTGGGCCACAGGATGAAGTGGGCCTTGATGGTCCCGTCGTCGGAGTCGGTGAACTTGCCGCCCAGGGTGATGTCGGTGTTGCCGATCACTGTGTAGGGGGTGGTGGTTCCGCAGTTCTTGCCGGTGTCCGGGGACGTGTACAGGCCGGTGGGCGGGTCGGGGACGGTGTTGTAGTCCGTGGAGAGGACCGCGCTGTGGGCGTCGAACTTCTTCCACGCGTAGACGTCGCTCTCATTGGCGGCGCGCATGCCCAGTGTGATGTTGGGCCACTTCTTCGATGCGGCGTCCTTGGCGGCCGAGGTCACGTCGAAGGCGAGGTTGCCGGCTGGGCAGGCACTGCCCCAGCCCAGGGACTGGTTGACGGAGGACAGCGTACGAGCCCAGCTGGGCCGCTTGTTCCACGTGGTGGCGGAGCTGATGGAGCCGGTGAGTCCGACCTCGACGACACGGTCGGTGCAGGACCAGGACCACGTGTTCTTGATCCTGAACGTGGACTTGGTGATCTGTTTGTTGGTGTCCCACAGCTTGTTGGAGTCCATACGGAAGTAGGACTCGGCCAGGCCGTTCGTCTCGTTCTCGTAGCCCACGCGTGCGGTGGTCGTGGAGGAGCCGGAGCCTCCCCAGCCGACGCCGTTGTAGAAGGAAGAGTTCGGGTATTTCTTGTAGGCGATCGTCCATGCCTCACGGCCGCCCGACACCACCGGGTCGATGTACACCGGGTAGTGGGTGTCCGCGGCCGTCAGGAGGCTCTGATCGGGGGTGACCGACAGGTGTGTGTCGGTCACCTTCACGTCCATCGCGGCCTGCTTGGCGCCGTATCCCGGCTCGAACTCACCGGTCGGCACGTCAGGTCCGTCCCCATCGTTTCCCGTGCCCTGCGCGGTCGTACGGGACAGGCCCTGGGGAGGGGCGGCGGTGCTGCTGTCCCACATGCGCGGAGTCGGGCTGGTGAAGACCTCCTGACCCGCCGGGTTCACCGCCGTGAGGTTGCCGTTCGGGTCGGCCTTGACGTCGACACCGTCGGCCGACATGCCGTACTGGAGGTCCTTCAGTTTCGGATTCGCCGCTGCCTCGGGCGTTTTGACCACGAGGAGCTGGGCGAAGCCGCCGGCCCCGGCCTGCAGTTTGAGGTCGACGCCGGGAAGCACGTCGGGGTAGGTCGCGCTGTCCGCCGCCACGACCGGCGCGGGCAGAGCGGTCGGCCACGTCAGGGAAAGGCTGCGTCCGTCACGTGTGACGGTGGCCATCGGACCGGCGCCGCCCCCGGAGAACGTCACATCGACCGTGGTCGCCCTGGTCGACAGGGTTCCGTCCGGGTTGGGCTGCAACGTGGCGTCGATGGGCACCAGCCGGTGCCCCTTGCGGACCCTTTCGGGCAGTGCGTGCCGGTCCTCGGTGAAACTCCCGTCCGGGTTCGCATACACCTCGGTGTCCTCGGTGCGCTTGGCCGTCACCTCGACGCGCTCACCGGTCTCCGCCGCCTTTCGGGAAGCCGCGGCCACCGGGTCCGGCCGGACTTCGGCAGACGTGCCCGCGGTGGCGGCCGACACAGGTGACGACACGGCGAGAGGCAGCACCAGGGAGCCCGCGGCAAGGGCGGCGGCACCGGTCAGCGTTCTGCGCCGGTGCCGACTGTGCCACGGCCGGCGTCTGGAAGTTCTCATCACGGATCCTTCTGTGAGTACGTCGTACGGGTTCGCATCCGCGGGTCCCAAGTGGGTCTCGTCACCGGGGAGAGAGCCGGGACCCTCAGTCCTCGGCACGTGGTGCTGCCGGGCGACTCTGCGGAGAGGGGCAGAAGAGCGTGCCGCAGTGGAACACCGGCACCAGCACCGGTGACGGGCACCCGTAGGGCTCAGACGGCGGCCGGAACTTTCAGCTCCGGCCACTCGCCCGTTTCACGCAGGCGGATATCGGTGGGCGGGGCGTGGAAATCAGCTGCCTGGAAAATCCGCAGTCCGCATGCCGTCGCGGCAGTACAGCTCGCCTTTTCCCGTTTCCGAATTTCATTACACCCCCCTACAGGATCTTCACAGACGTGAGTGTGCATCGCAACCCACTGTGGGCGCGCTGCCACCTGCGACCCATGTGTGCCTCGGCATCCGCCCAGGTGGGGCGCGTGAGGCGGCCCGCATCCTGCGGGCTATGCGGCTTGACCTGCATCAGAAATGACCGATTCATCATGAATGTAACTTAATTAATAAATTGGCTGGTATTTAAAATTTTTCCAGGTAGATTTTCGGCCAGTCGGTGAAACGATTCTTTACATCCCCTTGGGCTCTCCTGGGTTCAGTGCTAGGTTCCGGGTGATCTACACACTTGTGAACTTCCTGTGGGGGGAAAGTGTCCGGTTTGCGGATAAGATCCGTGCGTTCAGGCAGACTGGCCGGCAGGCGGGCGCGGGCCGTCAAGTGGATAGCCGCCACGCTCGTGGCCTATCTCGTGGCGAGTCTGCTGGGCGGGCCGGTGGCCGCGGCGGCAGAGCTGTCGCTGGCGAAGCTGAAGAAGCCGGACCCCGTACCGACGTCCCCGGTCACGGCCAAGGAACTGCGCAAGCCCGACGAAGCGGGTCGGCATGCCTGGAAGGCGTCGCCCAAGGCGGCCTGGCCGCGTCCGGGCAAGGCGACTGTCCAGCTTGACCAGGGCGGCAAGGTCGCGGCGGGAAGCCTGCCGTTGCGGATCGGCAGAGCTGGCGCGAAGGCCGCCGGAGCTGCGGCCGGTCCGGGCAAGGCACAGGTGGAGATCCTCGGCCAGCAGGCCGCGCGAAGGCTCGGTGTCGACGGTGTGCTGCTGGCCCTTCGCCCCACGGAAGGCGCCCAAGGCAATGTCGCCATCGATGTCGACTATTCGGCCTACCAGCACATGTTCGGCGGCGACTGGGCCTCCCGCCTGACGCTGCGCCGGCTTCCCGAGTGCGCGCTGACCGCTCCCGCGGACGAGCGCTGCCGTACGGGCCAGGACCTCCGCACGGACAACGACGTCAAGTCCAGGACGCTCTCGGCGACGGTCGCACTGCCCGCGGCACAGCAGGCGTCCGGCGCGGCTCTGCCGAAGACGGCCAAGTCCGGTGCCGTCGGCGGCGGGACGGTGCTGCTGGCGGTCACGGCCGCCGTATCAGGGTCTTCGGGCAACTTCGGGGCCACTTCGCTGGCACCGTCGGCATCCTGGTCCGCGGGTGGTTCCAACGGTGCCTTCACCTGGTCGTACGGTATCGACACCCCGGAGGTCCCGGGCGGGGTCCAGCCGAAGCTGGGCCTTTCCTACTCCTCGCAGGCGGTCGACGGCCGTACGGCCGCGACGAACAACCAGGCGAACTGGGTCGGTGACGGCTGGTCGTTGGAGCCCGGTTTCATCGAGCGCCGCTACGTGTCCTGCTCGGACGACGCCAAGGACGGCAACGGCACCGACAAGAGTGGTGACCTGTGCTGGAAGAAGGACAACGCGGTCCTCAACCTCAACGGCCAGTCCAACGTGCTCGTCCATGACGACACCTCCGGTGAGTGGCATCTGCAGAGCGACGACGGCACCAAGGCGGAGAAGCTCACCGACAAGGCTCGCGGCAACGGCGACGACAACGACGAGTACTGGAAGGTCACGACACCCGACGGCATCCAGTACTACTTCGGCTACAACCGCCTGCCCGGCTGGAGCAGCGGCAAGACGGAGACCAACTCGACCTGGACCGTCCCCGTGTTCGGCAACCACGCCGGCGAACCATGCCACGCCGACGCCTACAAGGACTCCTGGTGCCAGCAGGCATGGCGCTGGAACCTCGACTACGTCGTCGACCCGCACGCCGACGCGATGGCCTACTACTGGGCCAAGGAGACCAACTACTACGGACGCAACGTCAACCCCGACACCGGCGCCTCCACCGCCACCGTCTACGACCGGGGCGGCTACCTCGACCACATCGACTACGGACTGCGCGCCGGCAGCGCCTACAGCGGCAAAGCGGCCGCGAAGGTGGGCTTCACCGTCGCAGAACGGTGCCTGACCGACTGCGGCACCTTCGACGCGAGCCACGCCAAGAACTGGCCCGACGTCCCCTTCGACCAGTACTGCGCGCCGAACACCGAGTGCAAGGACCGCTACTCGCCGTCGTTCTGGACCCGTAAGCGGCTGACGAAGATCGATACGTCGGTCCTGACCGGCGGCGCCTACAAGCCCGTCGACAGCTGGAGCCTGACCCAGCAGTTCCCCGCCACCGGCGACGGTTCAGCCCCTGCCCTGTGGCTGGCGTCCCTCACCCACACCGGCCACACCGGCACGGGTGATGTCACCCTGCCCACCGTCACCTTCAAGGGTCAGCAACTGGCCAACCGCGTCGAGGGCGCGACCACCGGCGGCAAGCCCGACCCGGTGCCCCCGCTGGTCCGCTACCGCGTCTACGGCATCAACACCGAGAGCGGCGCCACCCTCGGCGTCACCTACTCCCAGCCCGACTGCAAGCCGGGTGACATGCCCGCCCCCGCCTCCAACACCCGTCGCTGCTACCCGGTCATGTGGTCCCCGCCGGACGCGCCGGCCGCGAACTACGAGCCGTACCTGGACTGGTTCCACACCTACGTCGTCACCCAGGTCCTGGAGTCGGACAACACCGGCGGCGCGCCGACGAAGGAGACCGACTACAGCTACCTGGACGGCATGGCCTGGGGCAAGGACGACGACGAGTTCACCAAGGCCAAGTACCTCACCTACGGTGACCGCAAGGGCTACGGCCGGGTCGAGGTGCGCGGCGGCAGTCCCGCCTCGACGCAGCAGACGCTGAAGGAGTACCGCTACTTCCGCGGCATCGACGGTGCCGCCGTCAAGGACCACGAGGGGACCGCGGTCACCGACCATCCGGCCTTCGCGGGGATGACCCGGGAAGAGGCCACCTTCAACGGCTCCGGCGGCAAACTGGAGACCACCACCAGCTACACGCCCTGGCACGGCAAGGCCACCGCCACGCAGGCCCGTACCGGCCTGTCGCCCCTGAACGCCTACGTCACCGCCGTCCAGGAGGAGAGGACCCGTATCGCCGTCGGCGACTCCTGGCGCACCACACGGACCGTGCGGACCTTCGACGACTACGGCCTGGTCCTGACCGAGTCGGACCTCGGCGACATCGCCACCGCGGGCGACGAGACGTGCACCACCACCAGCTATGCGCGCAACACGGCGGCGAACATCCTCACGCTGACCAAGGAGCAGCGCACCGTGGCGGTCGCCTGCGACAAGACGCCACAGCTGCCCGCCGACCTCGTCTCCGTCGAACGGCACTACTACGACGGCGCCACCAGTCTGGAAACGGCTCCCACCAAGGGTGACGTGACCCGCCTCGAAGAGCAGGACGACAAGGGCACCGGCTACCTCACCACGGCCCGGCACACCTACGACCAGCACGGCCGCGAACTGACCAAGACCGACGCCAAGGGCAGCACCACGACCACGGCCTACACCCCGGCCACGATCGAGGCGCCCACCGCCGAGACCCGGACCAACGCGCTCGGTCACACCACCACGACCACCTACGACCCGGCCCGCGCCGTGCCCACGGCCGTGACCGACGCCAACGGCAAGCGCACGGAGGCCGTCTACGACGGCCTGGGCCGCACCCGGCAGGTCTGGAACCCCGGCTGGTCCAAGGCAGACCACCCCGCCCAGCCCTCGGCCGAGTACACCTACACCGTCTCCCAGACCGCAGCCAACGTGGTGGCGACCAAGACACTCCAGTACGACGGCTCCTACGACACCACCTACCAGTTCTACGACGGCCTGCTGCGCCCGCGTGAGACCCAGGCCCGTGCGATCGGCACGACCAACCGGATCGTGACGGAGACGCTGTACGACACCCGCGGCAACCCCTGGAAGACCTACGCCGCCTACTACACCGACGGGGCTCCGTCGGCGACCCTGACGAAGGCGGCCGACAACACGGTCCCCGCGATGACGCAGAACGTGTACGACGGCCTGGGCCGCGTCACCGACACCATCGCTTCCACCTACGCCGATGAGAAGTACCGCTCCAAGACGGTCTACGACGGTGACCGCACCACGGTGATCCCGCCGAAGGGCGGCACCGCCACCACCGTCGTCACGGACGCCCGCGGCCGGACCACCGACCGCCTCGAGTACACCGACGCGGCCCGCACCGCCTCGCAGAAGACGCACTACACCTACGGCAAGTTCGACGAACCGCTGACCGTGACCGACCCGGCCGGCAACGTGTGGACCTACACCTTCGACGCCCGAGGCCAGCAGACCGACGTCGACGACCCCGACAAGGGCAAGAGCCACACCGCCTACGACGAACTCGGCAACCCGGTCACCGCCACCGACGCCCGCGGCATCACCCTGACCAACGGGTACGACGCCCTGGGACGCAGGACCAGCCTCAAGAAGGGCAACGCCCTGCTCGCCGAGTGGACCTACGACACCGTCGCCAAGGGCCAGCCGGCCGGCAGCACCCGCTACCTCGACGGCAAGAAGTACGTCTCAACGGTCGACTCCTACAACGACGCCTACCAGCCCACCTCCACCACGGTCACCATCCCGGCCGAGGCGGGCGCGAGCGCGGGCACCTACAACTGGACCTACGGCTACAACGACTACACAGGCCAGCAGACCTGGATCAAGCACCCCGCGGTCGGCAACCTGCCCAGCGAACGCCAGACTACGGTCTACGGCCAGGGCAACCTCCCGGAGAAGACCGCCGCCGGCCTCATCACTCTCGTCAACGCCACCAGCCACGACGTCTTCTCACGCCCCGTACGCACCGAGTACGGCACCCTCGGCAAGAAGGTCTACAAGACCCAGACCTACGACGAGTTCACCGGCCGCCTGACCCGCCAGACCACCGACCGCGACCTCGCCCCCCAGCGCATCGACGACGTCACCTACGCCTACGACGACGCGGGGAACATCACCGGCATCACCACCGCCAGCGGCCAGGACACCGCCAAGACGGTCGACACCCAGTGCTTCACCAACGACGCCCTGGGCCGTCTGACCGAGGCGTGGACGGCGAAGACCGACTGCACCACACAGCCCTCGACCGCTGCTGTCGGCGGCCCGGACGCCTACTGGCAGACCTTCACGTACGACACGGTCGGCAACCGCATAGAGCAGACCGACCACGGCACAGGAGCCCTGGCCGGCTCCGACGCCACCACCACCTACACCCACAACACCCCCAAGACCGGTCTGCCCCACGCCGTCCAGACCGCCACCGCCAAGGGCGGCCCTGCTGACGGCCGCACCAGCGCCTTCGCCTACGACGCCACGGGCAACACCACCAAGCGCACCATCGGCGCCACCACCCAGGACCTCACCTGGGACGACGAAGGCCACCTCGCCACCCTCACTCAGAACGGCCGGACCACCGGCTACCAGTACGACGCCGACGGCAACCGCCTGATCACCAAGGACGCCGACGGCACCACCACCCTCACCCTGCCCGGCGGCAACGAACTCAAGATCAAGCCGGACGGGACCAAGGAAGGCATCCGCTACTACACCCACGAAGGCCAGACCGTCGCCGTCCGCACCAGCAGCGGCTTCTCCTTCCTCATCCCCGACCAGCAGGGCACCACCCTGACCGCGGTCGCCATGACCACCCTTGCCATCACCCGCCGCAAGCAACTCCCCTTCGGCGAGAACCGCTCCACCCAGACCGGCACCATCCCCGGCACCCGTGGCTTCGTCGGCGGCACCACCGACCCCACCGGCCTCATCCACCTCGGCGCCCGCGAATACGACCCCAACCTCGGCCGCTTCCTCTCGGTCGACCCCGTCATCGACACCGATGACCCGGCCCAGATGAACGCCTACTCCTACGCCCACAACAACCCCATCACCAAGTCCGACCCCGACGGCCTCCGCCCCGACGGCCCCGCCGGCGGAGCCTCCTACAATGACGACCGCTGGGGCCAGGACCGCGGCATGTCCGTCGGCTACACGTACGACAACGGCAAGTGGCGCTGGCACCAGACCCCGCTCAAGGACAAGGAATCCCAGAAGAAGTACAAGAAGTACCGCTCCGACCCCGCCAACTACGACGTCTTCCACTACAACAAAAAAGAAGCAGCAGCTACCAAGGCTCAGGCCACCAAAGAAGCCAACGAACGGAACGCTGCAGCCGCCAAAGAGCGTCGCAAGAAGGAAGGAATCAAAGCGGCTGTCAAGACGGCCTGGAATTCCCTCACTGGAGGGGCGGAGAAAGTCTGGGGCGCGTATTTTGCGGGAGATACTACGGGTATCTGCGTCAGTGGTTCAGCCGGGTTTGGCGTCGGAGGGTCAGTCTCTGCCTGTCTCGTAAGCACAACACGAAGCGACGGAAAGACGGACTATGGTGTCAGCTTCAGTAAGGGGAGTGAAACGCCGTCGTATGGCGCCAATCTCGGATTTGGGCTCATGGGGAGCAACGCAACCGATTTTGAGCAGCTTCGAGGTGACGGGTGGGGAGGGACCCTCACGGGGGCTTTTGGAATAGCTGTATCGGGTAGCCATGAGCGGGCAATCGGCGCTACAAATAGCCGAGGCGAAGCAGTCGGGGCCACGACAATAGGTGTGGGCACCGGTCTCGGGGTCGAAGGTGGCGTGACTACTTCCCACGGTACGCGCGTGGGTAAGCTCTTCACCGTGGACTGGCGATAGTTGATCTACTGGCCGTCGGCGAGGCCTCTCGTCGACGGCCACCAGAAGTGGGTAAAATAGATGAATTATGAACTCATGGAACAAGCCGGTCGTGTCGCATCGAACGCTGACCCGATCTCCGTACTGATTTGCGGTGCTCTGGCAGTGGCCGGTGCTGTTCTTGCATTCAACTGGAAAGGTGCTGCAGACCGTTTCTTTGATTTGACCTCTTCTGTCACCTTCGGGTTCGTGGGCAGTGCAACGCCTCGCCTCCTGCGTTTCGTTGGAGGAGGGATCGCGATTCTTGGCGTGGTGGGTGTTGTCGTCGAAATTTCAGTTGAACTGGGGTAATTACGCGGCCAGGGGCTGGAACTTCGATACGGTGCTGGACACCGACGGTGAGCCTTGCTGTCTCTCCTGTCCTGTCTTCGTCCCCGACCGAGAGATCGCTGATCTGAGGGCCGGTCGTATAGCCGGGTCGCGCAACAGCCGCGCATGTGTTGCTGGATGCGCGTGACTTTCCCGACGTCCTGGCCGACCTGACCGGCCAGGTACAGCCCCTCAAGGGATTCCGGTCGGTGGGCACTGGGCAAGGGACGGGCAGGCCTTCTGCACGGACGAGGCCGCACTGGATCAGCTTGCGGCCGCCCGGACTGGCGCGCGGAACGGCAGCTGAGAGCTCAGTTCGTGGCAGGTTGGGTGTTTTCCAACAGCTAGGGCCAATACCGGTGATTTAGTTTGTTTTCCGGCTGGTTGGGGTGGTCTTGGTTGGCCCGACCAGCCGGACCACCGGAGTGTCTGGCCGGGGTGGGCTGTGGTGCTCGGCTCGTTTGAGGGCCCAGTTGGACATCTTGCGTTTGATCACGCGGGGGTTGGAACGCAACCGCCGTGCGGGCAGCAGTCGTTCTGTGATCTCACGCAGGCTCTGGGTGATGGACCGGGCCAGTCGGGAGGGGGGAATGCGCCGCCTGCCCGGTGACGTGGCGGCGGACGACGCGAAGGGTTCGGGTGAAGGAGACCCGGTCGGGATCGTGCCCGGTGTGGAGAGCGGCCTGGTGCATCAGGTCCCGCAGCGCGTGGTGGACCAGCAGGAACGCGAAGATCTCCTGTTCGACGCCGCGGGGGTGCTGGGAACGCAGCACCATCCCTGGGGCGCCCTGGTGATTCTTGATCTCGTCCAGGGTGTTCTCGATCTCCCACCGCTGGGCATAGAGGGCGGCAAGCTCCTGAGCCGGTGCCTGCTCAGGATCGAGGATGGTGGTGATCAGCCGGTAGACGGTGCGGTCACCGTCGCGGGGGCCGAGGGTGTACTCGATCACTCGCACCCGCTCGGGGTCCGCGCGTCGGTGGTGGTCCCGCGCGGCGACGATCTCCGACAGGTAGGAGCCGTCAGCGAGGGTCTCCAGGACCGGCAGCACCACGACGCTGCGGACCCGCCACAGCAGGTCCGCACCGCCCGCCTTCGCGGCCCGCCACAGATCGAATCCGCAAAAACCCCGGTCGGCCAGGACAAGCATGCCCTCCGTCAGCGCCGGGAACAGCCGCTGGGCCAGAGCACTCTCGTGGACGTTGAGGGGTCCGGCCTCGGCCGCGAACACGGCATGGGTGCCGCACTCGGCCAGGGCCGCCACCCTCGCCTGCGGATACGCACTGCGGCCCTGCCCGCGACTGGTACCGGGACGCCCGAAGAACTGGGCGTTCGCCGCGGTGTCCGGAACGTCGAAGACCGTGCCGTCCACCGCGACCAGCCGCCACCGCCGGTACCAGGCGCCTTGCGTCCGCGCGTCCGCGACCGGCCGGCACACCCGGGCGAACAGGGCCCGCAACGGCTCCGGCCCGAGCCGCAACCGGGCCCGCCCGATCGCCGCCGTGGTGGGCACCCGCCAGGTGGTCGCCCACCGGCCCTCACGCTCCAGCCCCTGGACCAGAAGCCGGGCCACCTCTTCATAGCCCTGCCCGAAGAACAAGCACATCGCCAGGACGAAGTAGACCACCACCCGCGCCGGCAGCAACCGCGTCCGCTGCTCGACCCGGCCGCACTCGGCGACCACCTCGTCGACCAGCTCCGGCGGAAACGCCCGCGTCAGCACCCCCAACGCGATCCGATCCGAGAACCGACCAACCCCCGACGACTTCACCTGACCCGGCCTTGGCACAACCCACCCAACGACCAGACCACAACAAAGTCACCGGTATTGCAGCTAGGGCAGCAGAGGTTGGTCAGGCCGTAGCAGGGTGTGGACCCTCGGGTTCGGGCAGGGCTTCTTGCCGCAGGACTTGGCCAGCTAGCAGTAGCCCGGTGACGTGGGTGGTGAGCGGTTCGGGGAGCCATGACGTTGCCGTGTGGATCCGGCCGGCGTTGCCGCAGGCGAGGGCACATGGTCGTCGAGTCATGAGTCCGTGGTAGAGGCTGGCGGCCGGTACAAGCGGAGGCAGTCCTGCGTCGCGGGCGCGTTCGGATGCCTGCTGGGCGCATTCGAGGCCGTAGAGGTCGGTGTACAGCATGAGGTCGTTGATCGGATGCGCACGTCGATGGCAGCCGTTGCCATGACCACCCTCGCCGTCACCCGCCGCAAGCAACTCCCCTTCGGCGAGAACCGCTCCACCCAGACCGGCACCATCCCCGGCACCCGTGGCTTCGTCGGCGGCACCACCGACCCCACCGGCTTCATCCACCTCGGCGCCCGCGAATACGACCCCGCCCTCGGCCGCTTCCTCTCGGTCGACCCCGTCATCGACACCGATGACCCGGCCCAGATGAACGCCTACTCCTACGCCCACAACAACCCCATCACCAAGTCCGACCCCGACGGCCTCCGCCCCGACGGCCCCGCCGGCGGAGCCTCCTACAATGACGACCGCTGGGGCCAGGACCGCGGCATGTCCGTCGGCTACACGTACGACAACGGCAAGTGGCGCTCGCACCAGACCCCGCTCAAGGATTCGAAATCCCGGACGAAGTGCAGGAAGTACCGCTCCGACCCCGCCAACTAGGCGGCAATGCTTATGAGTAGAACAAGCCCTTACCATACGTTCAGTACCCTGATTGCTACGGGGTGGAGAAATGGTGGCCGCTTCTGGAAGGGAGGACAGTACGGCAGGCAGGTAGTCAACCATATGGGGTTCGGTGCCAGATGGGTGAATTGATGGGCGGCTGAGGTGAAAGTCATGCAGTTTGTGGTGATGGTCCTCGTTTCGGCGTGGGTGAGTGCTGCGGCGGCATTTGCCCTCTACGCGGGGCCGCCCTGGCAGGCTGCCGGAGCCGCGCTGGTTGCCGTCCCTTTGCTGCCTGGGGTCGTACTTCGCATGAAACGGCAGCAGAGGGGGAGTTCTGAAGACTCCGAGAGGAATCAAAGATCGGGGCTATGGGGCGTCGGTTCCACCCTCCCGGCCACATGGTGTACGGCAGCGCTCTTGCTGATGTGTGGTCTCGTCCTTGTTCTGTCCGGAACGACAGGAGAGGGAAGTTACCTTGAGCGCCTTGCGGAGACGCTTCTTGTGCTGGGCGCCATGGTGGCCCTCGTCGCGCTGGCTCGCTTGATTTCTGGTGTCGGTGATAAGCAGAAGCGACTTCGCTGATATTTCGAATTCTGTACGAAGACAAGGAGCGCCCCGTCGGAAGCCGACGGATGGCGCCCCTTGTTCGTTCGCGGACGACTCGCGGACGAACCGTCGATGAACCGCAGACGGAAGTCCCTACGGCAGCGCCAGCATCCGTTCCAGTGCCAGCTTCGCGTAGGTCTCCGTCTCCTTGTCGACCTGGATGTGGTTGACGAGGGTGCCCTCGGCCAGGGATTCCAGGGTCCAGACGAGGTGGGGGAGGTCGATGCGGTTCATCGTCGAGCAGAAGCAGACCGTCTTGTCGAGGAAGACGATCTCCTTGCCCTCGGGGGCGAAACGGTTCGCCAGGCGGCGGACCAGGTTCAGCTCCGTGCCGATGGCCCACTTGGAGCCGGCCGGGGCCGCCTCCAGCGCCTTGATGATGTACTCGGTCGAGCCGACGTGGTCCGCGGCGGAGACCACCTCGTGCCTGCATTCGGGGTGCACCAGGACGTTCACCCCGGGGATGCGGGCGCGGACGTCGTTCACCGAGTCCAGGCTGAAGCGGCCGTGCACCGAGCAGTGGCCGCGCCACAGGATCATCTTCGCGGCGCGCAGCTCCTCGGCGCTCAGCCCGCCGTTCGGCCGGTGCGGGTTGTAGACGACGCAGTCGTCCAGGGACATGCCCATGTCCCGCACCGCCGTGTTGCGGCCCAGGTGCTGGTCGGGCAGGAAGAGGACCTTCTCGCCCTGCTGGAAGGCCCACTCCAGGGCCCGCTTCGCGTTCGACGAGGTGCAGATGGTGCCGCCGTGCCGCCCGGTGAACGCCTTGATGTCGGCCGAGGAGTTCATGTACGAGACGGGGACGACCTGCTCGGCGACGCCCGCCTCGGTCAGCACGTCCCAGCACTCGGCGACCTGCTCGGCCGTCGCCATGTCGGCCATCGAGCAGCCGGCCGCCAGGTCCGGCAGGACCACCTTCTGCCCGTCGTTCGTCAGGATGTCCGCGGACTCCGCCATGAAGTGCACACCGCAGAAGACGATGTACTCGGCCTCCGGCCGCGCCGCCGCGTCCCGGGCCAGCTTGAAGGAGTCGCCCGTGACGTCGGCGAACTGGATGACCTCGTCGCGCTGGTAGTGGTGGCCGAGGACGAAGACCTTGTCCCCGAGCTTCTCCTTGGCCGCGCGGGCGCGCGCCACCAGGTCCGGGTCGGACGGGGCGGGGAGGTCGCCGGGGCACTCGACGCCGCGCTCGCTCCTCGGGTCGGCCTCGCGGCCGAGCAGCAACAGGGCGAGGGGCGTCGGCTGAACGTCGAGCTCCTGGGTCTGGGCGGTGGTCACGACACGCACCCTTTCTACTTTTCGTCTAATTGACGCTATCTATCATAACCGCTTCACGTCACTTTGACGATGGCCATCATGTCGATGTGACGTGAATCCCGGCGCCCGGCCACTGCGCGCACTTTCGGGTATGTGCGAGCATGAAGTGGACGAGCGGGACGAGCAGCACGCGCGTGGAACCGCGTGGAACACCGAAAAGCACGCGCCCGGCCCGGAATGAATGCGCGGCCCCACCGGTTGAACTCGTCGGCAAGCAGTCTCCGTACAACCCGGGAGAGATGTAGATGTCCGTATCGGACGAGACCACCACCGTCACCGACGGCATCGTCCTGACCGACGCCGCAGCGGCGAAGGTCAAGGCCCTGCTCGACCAGGAAGGCCGCGACGACCTCGCCCTGCGGGTCGCCGTCCAGCCCGGCGGCTGCTCCGGCCTGCGCTACCAGCTCTTCTTCGACGAGCGCTCCCTCGACGGGGACGTCGTGAAGGACTTCGGCGGCGTCAAGGTCGTCACCGACCGCATGAGCGCTCCCTACCTGGGCGGCGCCACCGTCGACTTCGTGGACACCATCGAGAAGCAGGGCTTCACGATCGACAACCCGAACGCGACGGGCTCGTGCGCCTGCGGCGACTCCTTCAGCTGAGCCGCACCCCCGCCGCGACGGGAAGCGAACAGACGAACGACGGAAGGCGGCAGCCCCCTCAGGGGCTGCCGCCTTCCGCTGTTCCTTCCCGCGCCGCACCGCCCGGCCCGGCGTTCCGGTCACCGCACCGGCGTCCCCGACTGGGGCAGTCCGGCGCCCGCGGCCCGGGACGGGATCGCCCGGCCGTCCGGGCCGACCACCGTCCGCTCCCCGAGCGGCCGGTCCAGGTGCACGGTCCGGTGGTACACCTTGGCGATCATGATGCAGACCTTGCCCTGCCAGGGCGTCTCGGTCACCGTGACGGTCACCCGCCCGGCGTCCTCCTTCGCCGACACCCGGTAGTCGGCGCACACACCGCCCTCGAAGGTCACCGTCAGTTCGTCGCCACTGGCGCTGTACCCGGCCGGGTGCACCTCGCGGGTGGCCGGGGCAGTGGTCGCGCCCGGTCCGCTCGGCCGGGGCTCAGGCTGCCCGGACGGCGGGGCGGGCGAGGCCAGATACTTCGGGTCGACCGCCGGATACGTCACCGTGAACGGGGACTGCCCGGCCGCCCCGCGCACCTGGAACAGCCAGGACGGCACCAGCGTCTGCCGCCCCCCGGAGGGGTGCGCCGCCAGCCCGAACACGGCCTTCTCGACGGTCAGGGTGGTCCGCGTACCGCCGCCGCCCGGAGCGGAGGAGGAGCCGCCAGCCGCCTTCCCGCCCGTGGCGGACGAGTCGCACGGCGCCGCCGGCCGGTCCTTCGTACGGTCCTTCGCCGGGTCCTTCAGCGGTACGGGAGCGGCGCACCCGCCGATGCCGCCGCCCCCGCCGGTGTGCGGCGCCGCGTTCAGCAGCTCCAGCGTGCGGCGGGCGTCCAGCACGGGGTACGTGTCGCCCTTCACCGGCGCCTTGAGCTGTCCGCCGGCGGCCAGCACCTCGCCCTGCGGACCGAGGGTCAGGCTGGTCGTCCAGCCCTGCGTGGGCAGCCCGCCGACCACCGGATCGGCCTCGACCACCCGCTGGGCGCCCTGCGTCCGGCTCGCGTCCACCGCCGCGCCCTCCTGCCCCGCCGCCTTCAGCACCGGGGCCGCCGCCTTGCGTGCCGCTGCCTCGCTCACCGGGTGCGCGGCGGGCGCCGCCGGATCGTGCCGGCACATCAGGCCCTTGCAGTCGTCGGTGCCCGGCAGATAGCGGTTGAACGTCCAGGTCCCCGGCGCCGCCCGGCCGACCCGCAGCACCGGCCCGGCGCCGTCCTTGACGTTCCCGATCCGCCACCCCTGCGCGTCGGCCACCGGGGCGCCCGCCACCCCGAGCGCCGCGGCGAGCCGCGCCGCCTCCTCGCGGGTGACCTCGCCCCGCGCCGCGTACACCGGCGCCGAACCGGGCCCCTCGGGCAGGGCGCCCGCCGCCCGGTACGTGGTGCCGTACGGGTCGGGCTCGCCGGGCGCGATGCCGTTCGAGCCGCCGTTCGGGCCACCGGTGGCGGGGCCCGAGCCGTCCGTGCCCGGTCCCGACCGGGTGACGGTCGCGGTGTGGTCGTCCAGCGCCAGCGGCGGGGGAGTGCCGTGGCCGCCGGACGCCGCGGCGTCCGTACGGCCGTCGTCCGAGCCGCCCGTCGCGCCCATGGCCAGATACGCCCCGCCGCCGCCCGCCAGCAGCACCGCGGCGGCCACCGAGGCGGCGACCAGCGGCGGACGGCCCCGCCGGAAGCGCCCGCCGCCCTCGTCGTCCGGGCTCCGCCCGCCGTCGCGGTCACCGCCTCCGCCGCCGCCCCTGCCGTCGTCACCGCCGCCGTGGTCGTCGTGCCCGCCGCCGGCACCGCCCGCGGGCCCCGCGGCATCCGCGGTCGCCGCCTTCGCCGCGTCCTCGTGGTCCGGTCGCTCGGTGTTCACCGCATCGCTCCTTCGCCTGCGCTGCCGTCCCGGTGACCCTGACCCGGCCCTGACAAAGTCGACGGCCGACGGGTCATGTCCCGTATCCCCCTCACGGGGGACGGCGATGGGACGCGCCGGGGGAGCGCCCGGTTCCACCGGCCGCGACGGACACCGCGACGGATCCCGCGGCCCGCGACGGATCCCGCGGCCGCGCGGCCGCCGTACTCCGCTCAGTCGCCGTACTCCGACATCCCCTCCAGCAGCCGGGCGGACGTGTCCGGGACCGACACGCCGTGGATACGGGCGGCGGACACCGCCGCCGCCGGGGCCGCTCCGGTCCTCCGGGCGGGAGCCGACCAGCGCGGGGCCATCCGGGCGCCGTCCCCGCGCAGCGACGCCAGATCGCCGTCCAGGTCGCCGCCCGGATCGCCGCCCGGGGCGGTACGGACGGGGACGGCATGGATCTCTTCGTTCGTCATGAGGGAACCGTAAGCACGGCACACCCCGCCGAGAAAGATCTACTATCGGGTAGTTTCGCCCGCTTCAGCGCTCCGCGCCGAACGGGTAGCGTGAACTGTCAGTCCCTCCGCCCACCAGGAGCGTCCACGCCGTGCGCATCGCAGTCACCGGCTCCATCGCCACCGACCACCTCATGACCTTCCCCGGCCGTTTCGCCGACCAGCTCGTCGCGGACCAGCTGCACACGGTCTCGCTCTCCTTCCTGGTCGACCAGCTGGACGTGCGGCGCGGAGGCGTCGGCGCCAACATCGCCTTCGGCATGGGCCAGCTCGGCACCGGCCCGGTGCTGGTCGGCGCCGCCGGATCCGACTTCGGCGAGTACCGCGCCTGGCTGGACCGGCACGGCGTCGACACCGCCTCGGTCCGCATCTCCGAGACCCTGCACACCGCCCGCTTCGTGTGCACCACCGACGCCGACCACAACCAGATCGGCTCCTTCTACACCGGCGCGATGAGCGAGGCCCGCCTCATCGAGCTGAAGACCGTCGCGGACCGCGTCGGCGGCCTCGACCTGGTGCTGATCGGCGCCGACGACCCGGAGGCCATGCTCCGGCACACCGAGGAGTGCCGCTCGCGCTCCATCCCCTTCGCCGCCGACTTCTCCCAGCAGATCGCCCGGATGGACGGCGACGAGATCCGGATACTGCTGGACGGCGCCACGTACCTGTTCTCGAACGAGTACGAGAAGGGCCTCATCGAGACCAAGACCGGCTGGAGCGACGCCGAGATCCTGGACCGCGTCGGCCACCGGGTGACCACCCTCGGCGCGCGCGGCGTGCGGATCGAGCGCACCGGCGAGGACCCGATCGAGGTCGGCTGCGCGGACGAGGAGCGCAAGGCCGACCCCACCGGCGTGGGCGACGCCTTCCGCGCCGGATTCCTGTCCGGTCTCGCCTGGGGCGTCTCCCTGGAGCGCGCCGCCCAGGTCGGCTGCATGCTGGCGACCCTGGTCATCGAGACCGTGGGCACCCAGGAGTACCAGCTGCGCCGGGGCCACTTCATGGAGCGCTTCACCAAGGCGTACGGCGACGAGGCGGCCGGCGAGGTCCGCACCCACCTGGCCTGACCGCACCCACCTCGCCTGACCGCACCCGCGCCGGTCCGCCCGCGCGGCGGACAGCCCGTCAGGAGACCCGGCGGACGACGTAGGCCGAGCCCTCGTCCGCCGGCTCCTCGCCGGCGTACTCCTGCCCTCGCATCTCGCACCACGCCGGGATGTCCAGACGCGCGGCCTCGTCGTCCGAGAGGACCCGGACCGTGCCGCCGACCGGCACGTCCCCGATGACCTTCGCCAGCTCGATGACGGGGATCGGGCAGCGCCTGCCGAGCGTGTCGAGGACCAGCTCCCCGGCAGGGGCCTCTTCTCCGGCACGGGTCCCTTCCGCGGCACGGCCCCCTTCCGCGGCACGCGCGCCCGGCGCCTCCCGCGGCCCCGGCCCCGGCGCCTGCGCCTGCGGCACCGCCCCCAGCTTCTCCCGTACGCCCGCCACCACGCCCGGCAGCACCGACAGGAAACGCTCGACGTCCTCGGCCGCCGTCCCGGCGGGCAGCGACACCCGCACGTTGCCCTCGCTCAGCACCCCCATCGCCCGCAGCACATGACTCGGGGTCAGCGTGCTGCTGGTGCAGGAGGAGCCCGAGGAGACGGAGAAGCCCTCCCGGTCCAGCTCGTGCAGCAGCGTCTCCCCGTCGACATAGAGACAGGAGAAGGTGACGATCCCCGGCAGCCGGCGCACCGGGTCGCCCACCACCTCCACGTCCGGCACCAGTTCCGGCACCCGCGCCCTGATCCGCTCGGTCAGCTCCCGCAGCCGTACCGCCTCGGCCGCCGCCTCGGCCCGCACCGCCCGCAACGAGGCGGCCGCCGCCACGATCGCCGGCAGGTTCTCGAATCCGGCCGCCCGGCCCGACTCCCGCTCGTCGGCCGGTTCCCGCGGGGCGAACCGCACGCCCTTGCGCACCACCAGCAGCCCGGTCCCGGACGGCCCGCCCCACTTGTGGGCGCTCGCCGTCAGCAGCGACCAGTCGCCGCCGACCGGCCCCCAGCCGAGCGACTGCGCCGCGTCCACCAGCAGCGGCACCCCCGCGGCGCGGCACACCTCGGCCACCTCTGCGACCGGCTGCTCGGTGCCCACCTCGTGGTTGGCCGACTGGAGGCACGCCAGCGCGGTGTCCGGGCCGAGCGCCGCCGCGTAGGAACCGGCGCTCACCGCGCCGTGCCGGTCGACCGCGACCCGGCCGACCGTCCCGCCCCCCGCCTCGTGGACCTCCGCCGAATGGAGCACCGAGGAGTGTTCGACCGCTGACACGATCAGGTGACGTCCGACCCGGCGCCGCCCGGCCAGCGCCCCCGCGACGCCGGTGTGCACGGCCCGGGTGCCGGACGAGGTGAACACCAGCTCGTCGGCCCGGCATCCCACCGCCTCCGCCGCCGCCTGGCGCGCCGCGTCCAGCAGCAGCCGCGCGCGCCTCCCCTCCTTGTAGAGCCGTGCGGGATCGGCCCACCCCTCGTCGAGCGCGGCGAGCAGGGCCTGACGGGCGACGGGGTGCAGGGGGGCGGCGGAAGCGGCGTCGAAGTAGGGCACGGGTTCACGCTAAGCGCCCCGCCGGGCGCCGGGGAACCGCGGGGCGGCACCACGGCCGCCCCGCGCCCACCATGGAACGCCCGCCTCGCCCGTACCGGGCCGCGCCCACCACGGAGCGCCCGCCTCGCCCGTACCGCCCTGCGCCCACCACGAAGCGCCCGCCTCGCCCGCACCGGCCCGCGCCCGCCGTCGGACCGTCGTGCCGGTGCGGAACACCCGCCTCCGCCCCGACCGGTCCCCGCCTGTCCCGCGCCACCCGCGCCCGCTGCCGCGTCACCGCACCCGCCACACCGCACCCGCCACACCGCACCCCCACCTCCGCCCGCCTCGCTCGCCCCGCACCCGCCCCGCCCGCCCCGCACCCGCCACGAACGGCCTACGCCCGCCCGGTTGGGCACCCCGGTGCGCGCCCGGCACGCCCCGGCGAAGCGCCCCACTTCAGGGCATCCCACCCGTCGGCGTGACCCGCGGCGCGTTGGGCCCCCCTCCCCGCGACCCGCCGGAAGGCGTCCAGTAGGGTTTGGTCCGCATAAACATCCAAACCCCTGCCCGACGCAGGGCGGCGACCGACCAGCGAGAAGGCAGGCCGCAGCCAACCGCGCGGGCGAGACTCTCGGGAAGGCGCTACGTGAGTCCCAACGGCTCCGACCGCTCGCCGCGGCGCCCGATGCGGCGGAAGCTGCTGCAGGCACTGACTGCGGGCCTGGTCCTGGCGACCGCAACCGGTTGCACATACAAGGACTTCCCCCGGCTGGGTATGCCCACCCCGGTCACGGAAGAGGCTCCGCGGATCCTCTCCCTGTGGCAGGGGTCCTGGGCCGCCGCGATCGCGGTCGGCGTGCTGGTGTGGGGTCTGATCCTGTGGAGTGCTTTCTTCCACCGGCGCAGCCGCACCAAGGTCGAGGTACCTCCGCAGACCCGGTACAACATGCCCATCGAGGCCCTGTACACGGTGGTCCCGCTCATCATCGTCTCGGTGCTCTTCTACTTCACGGCCCGCGACGAGTCGAAGCTTCTCGACGAATCGAAGAAGCCCGACGTCACGGTCAACGTGGTCGGCTACCAGTGGAGCTGGGCCTTCAACTACGTCACGCCGGTCGCCGGTTCGGCGGGTGACGCGAAGACCGACAAGAACCTGACGGCCATTCCGGACCGGTTCAAGAAGGACTTCCCGGCCGCCGCCGGCGGTGTCTACGACTACGGCACCCCGGGCACCCGGAACCCGCAGACCGGCAACCCGGGCCCGACCCTGTGGCTGCCGAAGGGCAAGACCGTCCGCTTCATCCTCACCTCGCGGGACGTGAACCACTCCTTCTGGGTGATCCCGTTCCTGATGAAGATGGACGTCATCCCCGGCCACACCAACTCCTTCCAGGTGACCCCCTCCCAGGAGGGCACCTTCAAGGGCAAGTGCGCCGAGCTCTGCGGCCAGGACCACTCCCGGATGCTGTTCAACGTGAAGGTCGTCTCGCCGGAGCGTTACGAGCAGCACCTCAAGGACCTCGCTAAGAAGGGGCAGACCGGTTACGTTCCCGCCGGCATCGCGCAGACGAGCCACGAGAAGAACCGGGAGACGAACAACCTGTGAGCATCCTCAACGAACCTCAGGGTGCCGCGGCGGCTGCGGGCTCAT
Source organism: Streptomyces sp. SAT1 (assembly GCF_001654495.1). GTDB lineage: Bacteria > Actinomycetota > Actinomycetes > Streptomycetales > Streptomycetaceae > Streptomyces > Streptomyces andamanensis. Next base: position 1,870,383 of record NZ_CP015849.1, on the reverse strand, counting down.
ACGAGAGCGAGCTGCCGGTCCGGCGCAAGCAACCCGGCAACGTCGTGGTGAAGTGGCTGACGACCACCGACCACAAGACGATCGGCACGCTCTACCTGGTGACGTCGTTCGCGTTCTTCTGCATCGGTGGCGTCATGGCGCTGCTGATGCGTGCCGAGCTGGCCCGTCCGGGCCTCCAGCTCATGTCGAACGAGCAGTTCAACCAGGCGTTCACGATGCACGGCACGATCATGCTGCTGATGTTCGCGACGCCGCTGTTCGCCGGCTTCACGAACTGGATCATGCCGCTCCAGATCGGCGCGCCGGACGTGGCCTTCCCGCGGCTGAACATGTTCGCCTACTGGCTCTACCTGTTCGGCTCGCTCATCGCGGTGGGAGGCTTCCTCACCCCGCAGGGCGCGGCCGACTTCGGCTGGTTCGCCTACGCGCCGCTCTCCGACGCGGTGCACTCGCCGGGTATCGGCGGCGACATGTGGATCATGGGTCTGGCCTTCTCCGGCTTCGGCACGATCCTCGGCTCGGTCAACTTCATCACCACGATCATCTGCATGCGCGCGCCCGGCATGACCATGTTCCGCATGCCGATCTTCGTGTGGAACGTGCTGCTGACCGCGGTGCTGGTCCTGCTCGCCTTCCCGGTGCTGGCCGCCGCGCTGTTCGCCCTGGAGGCGGACCGCAAGTTCGGTGCGCACATCTTCGACGCGGCCAACGGCGGAGCACTGCTGTGGCAACACCTCTTCTGGTTCTTCGGCCATCCAGAGGTGTACATCATCGCCCTGCCGTTCTTCGGCATCATCAGTGAGGTCATCCCGGTCTTCTCCCGCAAGCCGATGTTCGGCTACATGGGTCTGATCGGCGCCACGATCTCCATCGCGGGCCTCTCCGTGACGGTGTGGGCGCACCACATGTACGTCACCGGCGGTGTGCTGCTGCCGTTCTTCTCCTTCATGACCTTCCTGATCGCGGTACCGACCGGTGTGAAGTTCTTCAACTGGATCGGCACCATGTGGAAGGGCAGTCTCTCCTTCGAGACCCCCATGCTGTGGGCGACCGGCTTCCTGATCACCTTCACCTTCGGTGGTCTGACCGGTGTCATCCTGGCCGCGCCGCCGCTGGACTTCCACATCTCCGACTCGTACTTCGTGGTGGCCCACTTCCACTACGTCGTCTTCGGCACGGTCGTCTTCGCGATGTTCTCCGGCTTCCACTTCTGGTGGCCGAAGTTCACCGGCAAGATGCTGGACGAGCGCCTGGGCAAGATGACCTTCTGGATGCTGTTCATCGGCTTCCACGGCACCTTCCTCGTACAGCACTGGCTGGGCACCGAGGGCATGCCGCGACGCATCCCGGACTATCTGGCGGCGGACGGCTTCACCGCGCTGAACACGGTGTCGACGATCTTCTCCTTCCTGCTCGGCCTGTCGATCCTGCCGTTCTTCTACAACGTGTGGAAGACGGCCAAGTACGGCAAGCCGGTCAACATGGACGACCCGTGGGGCTACGGCCGCTCCCTGGAGTGGGCGACGTCCTGCCCGCCGCCGCGGCACAACTTCCTCACCCTGCCGCGGATCCGCAGTGAATCCCCGGCGTTCGACCTGCACCACCCGGAGATCGCCGCGCTGGACCAGCTGGAGAACGCCGGTCACGGCGGGTCCGAGAAGGCTGCCGTCGCCGGCGGCAAGGAGGCCGGCAAGTGAAGATCCAGGGCAAGATGTTCATCTGGCTGAGCGTCTTCCTGCTCGTCATGGCGATCGTCTATGGCGTGTGGTCGAAGGAGCCGGCCGGTACCACGGCGCTCTTCCTCTCGTTCGGCCTGAGCATCATGGTCGGCTTCTACCTCGGCTTCACGGCCAAGCGGGTCGACGCCGGCGCTCAGGACGACAAGGAGGCCGATGTCGCGGACGACGCCGGCGAGCTGGGCTTCTTCAGCCCGCACAGCTGGCAGCCGCTCGCGCTCGGCGTCGGTGGCGCGCTGGCCTTCCTGGGCGTGGCCCTGGGCTGGTGGCTGCTGTACTTCGGCGCGCCGATCATCCTGATCGGTCTGTTCGGCTGGGTCTTCGAGTACTACCGCGGTGAGAACCGCACCCAGTAGCACACGGCGCACTTCGGGGAACCCGGGCACTCCATCGAACGAGTGTCCGGGTTCCCTCTTTTTGTCGTACCGGTGTCCCCCGGACGGACGATCCACCGTGCCGGAGTTGACGGGGCTCCTTAGCGTGCTGCCATGAGCACCGAACTGTTCTCCCGGGGCGCAAAGGCCGGTCTCAGCTGCACTGCGCTGGTGGTCGCCCTCGGCGCGGGCGTCACCGCCTGCGGCGCGGACGACAACCCGCTGGCCGCCGACCCGTACGACGCGGCGGATCAGATCACCTTCAGCGGGCCCACCGAGGCCGGCAAGAAGGCCGACCCGGACAAGCCCCTGGTGGTCACCGCCACGGGCTCCGGCGGACACCTCACGGACGTCAGCGCCGAGGACGCCACCGGACGGCACGTCGCGGGCGAACTCGCCGCCGACGGCAGCCGCTGGCACAGCACCTCACCGCTGGCCGCCGGCGCCCACTACACGCTCACGGTCCGCACCGAGAACGACGACGGCGCACCCGGCCGCAAGGTCCTCACCTTCGACACCAGCAAGCCCGCGACCACCCGGCGCCTGAACATCGAGTTCGGCCCGGAGGCGGGCACCTACGGCGTCGGCGAGCCCATCGTGGCCGAACTCGACCAGCCCGTGAAGGACAAGGCGCAGCGCGCCATCGTGGAGCGCGGCCTCCAGGTGCGCTCCACGCCCGCCGTGCAGGGCTCCTGGTACTGGGTGGACGACAAGCAGCTCCACTACCGGCCCCGCGACTACTGGCCCGCGAACGCCACCGTCGAGGTGCGCAGCACCCTGGAGGACATCCGGATCGCCGACGGGCTCTACGGCGGCAGCGCCAAGCCGCTGACCATCACCACCGGGGACCGTGTCGTCGCCGTCACCGACGCGGCCACGCACCGGCTGACGGTGTACCGCAACGACGAGAAGATCAAGGAGATCCCGGTCACCACCGGCAAGCCCGGCTTCGAGACCCGCAACGGCGTCAAGGTGGTCCTCGCCAAGCAGTACTTCGTGCGGATGAAGAGCTCCACCGTCGGCATCGCCGCGGGCTCGACGGACTCGTACGACCTGCCGGTCTACTACGCCACCCGGGTGACCTGGAGCGGTGAGTTCGTGCACGCCGCGCCCTGGTCGATCGGCTCCCAGGGCATCGCCAACGTCAGCCACGGCTGCACCGGCATGAGCACCCCGAACGCCAAGTGGTTCTTCGACAACATCCACGAGGGCGACGTGGTCCAGGTCGTCAACTCCAAGGGCGATCCCATGGAGCTGTTCGACAACGGCTACGGCGACTGGAACCTGTCCTGGCAGAAGTGGCTCCAGGGCAGCGCCCTGAGCAGCGGCCCGCAGGCCGCCACCCCGCAGGCGGACCAGTCCAGGCTGCGCCCGCAGAGCCTCTGAGCGGCCGCACGAGGGCCTGCCCCGGGGCGGGCCGCAGCCAGCCGGCCGCGGCCCGCCCCGGGCGCTCAGGCGACGAGCGCCCTGCGGCGCAGCAGCGAGGCCAGCGCGCCGGCGAACTCCACCGGGTCCACCGGCAGGGTCACGGCCGCGTCCGCCCGGCTCCAGGTGGCCAGCCAGGCGTCCTGGGGCCGCCCGATGAGCAGCAGCACCGGCGGGCAGCGGAAGACCTCGTCCTTGATCTGGCGGCACATCCCCATGCCGCCCATCGGGACGGACTCGCCGTCCAGGACGCAGACGTCGATCCCGCCCCTGTCCAGCTCGGCGAGGACCGCCGCCGGCGTCGCGCACTCCACGAACTCCACGAGGGGCGCGTCCTGGGCCGGACGCCGGCCGGTGGCCAGCCGCACCTGCTCCCGGGTGTTGGCGTCGTCGCTGTAGACCAGCACCGTGGCGGTCGCCTGCATTGTTCCTCCACGCATCTTGACTCGAGAAGACACAGCAATGTTCGGGAACTTCCGGGTACCGATGGCGCGGATGCTACTCCCTCGTCCACCCCGCGGACACCGCCTTGAACACCCCTTCGATGGGCCATACGGGCTGGACACACCCCACAGACACTCCGAACGGCACCCCCCGGAGTGAGGGCGGGATAAGCGACCGACATAATGTCGGTCGTGGCGACAGCAACGACAGTAGAAACCGGGCACGCGCACCCGTCGGTCAACCGGCCGAACCTCACCAGCGTCGGAACCATCATCTGGCTGAGTTCCGAGCTGATGTTCTTCGCGGCCCTCTTCGCGATGTACTTCACCCTGCGATCGGTGACGGGTCCGGCGCACTGGAAGGAGATGGCGGACAGTCTCAACGTCCCCTTCTCGTCGGTGAACACCACGATCCTGGTGCTCTCCTCGCTCACCTGCCAGCTCGGCGTCTTCGCCGCCGAGCGCGGTGACGTGAAGAAGCTCCGGGGCTGGTTCATCGTCACCTTCATCATGGGTGCGATCTTCATCGGCGGTCAGATCTACGAGTACACGAGCCTGGTGCAGGAGGAGGGGCTCTCCCTCTCCTCCGACCCGTACGGCTCGGTGTTCTATCTGACCACCGGCTTCCACGGCCTGCACGTGACAGGCGGTCTCATCGCCTTCCTGCTGGTCCTCGGCCGCACCTACGCGGCCAAGAGGTTCACCCACGAGCAGGCGACCGCGGCCATCGTCGTGTCCTACTACTGGCACTTCGTCGATGTCGTCTGGATCGGCCTCTTCGCCACGATCTACCTGATCAAGTAGCCGACGAACCGATCCCAGTCCGCAAAGCATCGACGCAGAAGATCCTGACACCGGGGTAATCCGTGAAAAAGCTCTCCGCACGACGACGCCATCCGCTGGCGGCGGTCGTCGTCCTCCTTCTCGCGCTGGCGGCCACGGGGGGGCTGTACACCGCGTTCGCGCCCGCGAGCAAGGCGAAGGCCGACGAGTCGGCTCAGTCCCTCACCATCGAGGAGGGCAAGAAGCTCTACCAGGTCGGCTGCGCAAGCTGCCACGGCACCGGTGGTCAGGGCACCACTGACGGTCCGTCCCTGGTGGGCGTGGGCGCCGCGGCAGTCGACTTCCAGGTGGGCACCGGCCGTATGCCGGCCCAGCAGCCCGGCGCGCAGGTCCCGCGCAAGAAGGTCATCTACACCCAGGCCGAGATCGACCAGCTGGCGGCCTACATCGCCTCCCTGGGCGCCGGCCCGGCCGTGCCGACGACGAACCAGTACAGCCCGGAGGGCGCGGACATCGCCAAGGGCGGTGAGCTGTTCCGCACCAACTGCGCCCAGTGCCACAACTTCACCGGCAAGGGCGGTGCGCTCACGCACGGCAAGTTCGCCCCGGACCTCGAGGGTGTCGACCCGAAGCACATCTACGAGGCCATGCAGACCGGCCCGCAGAACATGCCCTCCTTCCCCGACACGACCCTGTCGGAGAAGAACAAGAAGGACATCATCGCGTACCTGAACGCGGTCAACAGCGACAACTCGGACAACCCCGGCGGTCTCGAACTGGGTGGCCTCGGGCCGGTCAGCGAGGGTCTGTTCGCGTGGATCTTCGGACTGGGCGCGCTGGTCGCCGTCGCCGTGTGGGTCGCCGCTCGGACCGCAAAGGCCAAGAAGTCATGAGTACCCAAGACATCCCAGAAGAGAACCTGCCTGCTGAGCAGGGCGCGGCGCACGGCGCCGCAGAGGTCGCGGACGACAGGAACCCGTTCGCCGACCCGGGCCTGCCGCCCCACGAGCACCGGATCCAGGACGTCGACGAGCAGGCCGCCCGCCGGTCCGAGCGCGTCGTCGCCATGCTGTTCACGGTCTCCATGCTGGCCACCGCGGGCTTCATCGCCTCGTACGTGACCATCCCGAACGACAAGTCGGTCTACGTCTTCCCGCTCGGGCACATCAGCGCGATCAACTTCGCGCTGGGTCTGACGCTGGGCGTGGCGCTGTTCTGCATCGGCGCGGGCGCGGTCCACTGGGCCCGCACGCTGATGTCGGACGCCGAGGTCGCCGACGAGCGTCACCCGATCGAGGCGTCCCCCGAGGTCCGCGCGAAGGTCCACGCCGACTTCAAGCAGGGTGCCAAGGAGTCCGCGATCGGCCGCCGGCCGCTGATCCGCAACACCATGCTGGGCGCGCTCACCCTGGTGCCGCTGTCCGGTGTGTTCCTGCTGCGCGACCTGGGCCCGCTGCCCAAGGAGACGCTGCGGCACACCCTGTGGGCCAAGGGCAAGCGCCTGGTCAACATGAACACCAACCAGCCGCTGCGTCCCGAGGACGTCATCGTCGGTTCGCTCACCTTCGCCAAGCCCGAGGGCCTGGAGGAGACGGACGAGGACTTCCAGACCGAGATCGGCAAGGCCGCCCTGATGATCGTCCGGCTCCAGCCGGACAACATCAAGGACAAGCGCGAGCTGGACTGGTCGTACCAGGGCGTCGTGGCCTACTCGAAGATCTGCACCCACGTCGGTTGCCCGATCTCCCTGTACGAGCAGCAGACGCACCACGTGCTGTGCCCGTGCCACCAGTCCACCTTCGACCTCTCCGACGGTGCCCGAGTCATCTTCGGCCCGGCCGGTCACGCCCTGCCGCAGCTGCGCATCGGCGTGGACAGCGAGGGGTACCTCGAAGCGCTCGGCGACTTCGAGGAGCCCGTCGGTCCTGCATTCTGGGAGCGCGGATGAGTACTGCAGCAAGCAACGAGCCGAACCGCTCGCGCGGTAAGGCACCGGCCGGCGAGAAGCTCGCCGACTGGGCCGACGGCCGGCTGGGCATCTACAGCCTGGCCAAGGCCAACATGCGCAAGATCTTCCCCGACCACTGGTCGTTCATGCTGGGTGAGGTCTGCCTCTACAGCTTCCTGATCATCATCCTCACGGGTGTGTATCTGACGCTGTTCTTCCACCCGTCGATGAACGAGGTGGTGTACCACGGCAGCTACGTCCCGCTCCAGGGACAGCTGATGAGTGAAGCGTTCAACTCGACCATGCACATCTCCTTCGAGGTGCGCGGTGGTCTGCTCATCCGGCAGATCCACCACTGGGCGGCGCTGATCTTCCTCGCCGGCATGTTCGTGCACATGATGCGCGTGTTCTTCACCGGCGCGTTCCGCAAGCCGCGTGAGATCAACTGGATGTTCGGCTTCCTGCTGTTCGTCCTGGGCATGTTCACCGGTTTCACCGGCTACTCGCTCCCGGACGACCTGCTGTCCGGCACCGGTGTCCGCTTCATGGAGGGCGCGATCCTGTCCGTGCCGATCGTCGGCACGTACGTCTCGTACTTCCTCTTCGGCGGCGAGTTCCCCGGCCACGACTTCGTGGCCCGGTTCTACTCGATCCACATCCTGCTGCTGCCGGGCATCATGCTCGGCCTGGTCGTCGGCCACCTGATCCTGGTCTTCTACCACAAGCACACGCAGTTCGCGGGCCCCGGCAAGACGAACAACAACGTCGTCGGCATGCCGCTGCTGCCGGTCTACATGGCCAAGGCCGGAGGCTTCTTCTTCCTGGTCTTCGGTGCCATCGCGGCCGTCGCGGCGATCGCGCAGATCAACCCGATCTGGGCCATCGGCCCCTACCGGCCGGACCAGGTGTCCACCGGCGCCCAGCCCGACTGGTACATGGGCATGGCCGAGGGCCTGATCCGCGCGATGCCCGGCTGGGAGATCAACTTCTGGGGCCACACGCTGGTCCTGGGCGTGTTCATCCCGCTGGTGCTCTTCGGTGTGGTCCTCATCGCCCTCGCGGTGTACCCGTTCATCGAGTCCTGGGTCACCGGCGACAAGCGCGAGCACCACATCCTGGACCGCCCGCGCAACGTCCCGACCCGCACCGCCTTCGGCGCCGCGTGGATCGCCTGGTACTTCGTGCTGCTGGTCGGCGGTGGAAACGACCTGTGGGCCACCCACTTCCACCTGTCGATCAACGCCATCACCTGGTTCGTGCGGATCGCGTTCTTCGTGGTCCCGGTCATCACCTTCGTGATCACCAAGCGGATCTGCCTCGGCCTCCAGCGCCGGGACAAGGAGAAGGTGCTGCACGGCCGCGAGTCCGGCATCATCAAGCGCCTGCCGCACGGTGAGTTCATCGAGGTCCACGAGCCGCTCAGCCAGGAGCAGCTGTACACCCTCACCGCCCACCACCAGTACGAGCCGGCCGAGATCGGCCCGACGGTGGACGAGAACGGTGTCGAGCGCAAGGTCGGCGGTACGGAGAAGCTGCGCGCCAAGCTCAGCAACGCGTACTACGGCGAGGACAACCAGATCTCGAAGCCGACCGTCGAGGAGTACAAGGAGATCACGAGCGGCCACGGCCACCACTGATCACTGACCCCTGAGCGTCGCCACGCCAGGCCGGAGGGCCCCGTCCGAACCCCGGACGGGGCCCTCCGCCGTCCCCCGCGCTGGATAGGGTGGATGCCGATACGAGAGGTAGCGTCCCGGAGCCCGGGACACCGAATCAGGAGCGGCTTATGAGCGCTGTGACCCCCGCTGGAGGCGACACCGCGGCGGGCCGTTCCTGGCCCGTCCTGCTGAACGGCCTGCTGGACCGCCGCGACCTCACCGCCGACGACACCGCCTGGGCCATGGACCGGATCATGGGCGGCGAGGCGACCGACGCCCAGATCGCCGGCTTCGCGGTGGCGCTGCGCGCCAAGGGCGCCACCGTCGCGGAGATCACCGGCCTGGTGCGCACGATGTACGAGCACGCCAATGTGATCCAGGTGCCCGGCGCCACCGTCGACATCGTCGGCACCGGCGGCGACGGCGCCAAGACGGTGAACATCTCCACCATGTCCTCGATCGTGGTGGCCGGCACCGGCGCCAAGGTCGTCAAGCACGGCAACCGGGCCGCGTCCTCCGCCTCCGGCGCCTCCGACGTGCTGGAGAAGCTGGGCGTCAACCTCGATCTGACGCCTCGCCGGGTGGCGGAGGTCGCCGAGGAAGCCGGGATCACCTTCTGCTTCGCGGTGAAGTTCCACCCGGCGCTGCGCCATGTGGGCGCGGCCCGCGGCCAGCTGGGCATCCGCACGGTGTTCAACCTGCTGGGCCCGCTGACCAACCCGGCCCAGGTGAAGGCGCAGGCGGTCGGCGTGGCCGTGGCGCACGAGGCGCCCATCGTGGCGGGCGTCTTCGCCGAGCGCGGCAACTCCTCGCTGGTCTTCCGGGGCGATGACGGCCTGGACGAGCTGACCACCACGGCCACCTCGCGGGTCTGGGTGGTGCACGAGGGCACGGTCACCGAGGAGCGCTTCGACCCCCGCGACGTCGGCCTCGACCTGGTGCCGGTGGAGGCGCTGCGCGGCGCCGACGCCTCCTACAACGCGGAGGTGGCCCGCCGGCTGCTGGACGGCGAGCACGGCCCCGTACGGGACGCGGTGCTGCTGAACTCGGCGGCGGCCCTGGTCGCCCTTGAACCGGGCTCCGGGACGCTGGCGGAGCGGATCAGGGCCGGCATGGCGCGGGCCGCCGAGTCGATCGACTCCGGGGCGGCCCGGGGCACGCTGGAGCGCTGGGTGGCCGCCAGCAACGCCTGAGCGCCCCCGCGGTGCGCGTCCGCACGGCGCGAGGTGACGCGAGGCGCGGTCCACGATCCGGACCGCGCCTTGCGCACAGAAGATCGTGTGGCAGGATGGCACCAGGTCATGAGTGACAGCCATGTGGCCCCGGCCGGCTGTCCGGCAACCCTCCGTCCGTGGCGGGGTGCCCCGGGTGAAGACCAGGTCGTAGGCAGCGAGGTCTACGGCAAGCGCGGACCCCTCGCGCGCTTCCCAGGGAAGTGCGGGGCCAGGGGTCCTGGTCGGTCGAGGGAGCCTTCCGTGAGCAAGCGAATGCGTTAGGGCGTCGAGCCCCGCCTCCGCACACCCACTTCACCCTTCCGCGCCGAAGCCCCGTGCCGGGCTCGCGCGGTCGGTTCACCCTGCCTTCACGGGAGTTCCCCCATGTCTGTCTCCACCGCTGCCGCCGACCAGTCCGTCTGCGCCCCGCTGCCCGTTCTGGGCCGGGATGTCACCGTGCCGCTCGTCACCGGCGGCGAGGTCACCTACGCCGCCCTCGACTACGCGGCCAGCGCCCCCGCGCTCCAGCGGGTCTGGGACGACGTGGCCGCCTACGCGCCGTACTACGGCAGCGTGCACCGCGGCGCCGGCTACCTCTCCCAGCTCTCCACCGACCTGTTCGAGAACGCCCGGCGCACCGTCGCCGAGTTCCTGGACTGCCGCGCGGACGACCAGGTGGTGTTCACCCGGTCCACCACCGACTCGCTGAACCTGCTGGCCCGGGTGGTCCCGGCCGACTGCCGGGTGTTCGTCTTCGAGACCGAGCACCACGCCTCGCTGCTGCCCTGGCGCGACGCCCAGGTGACCTGCCTGAACGCCCCGCGCACCCCGGAGCAGGCCGTCGCCACCCTGGAGCGGGCGCTGGCCGACCGCGAGCCCTACGGCCCTGCCCTGGTCTGCGTCACCGGCGCCTCCAACGTCACCGGCGAACTGTGGCCGGTACGGGAACTGGCCGCCGCCGCCCACGCGCACGGCGCCCGGATCGTGCTGGACGCCGCCCAACTCGCCCCGCACCACCCGGTGTCCGTCAAGGACCTCGGCGTCGACTGGGTCGCCTTCTCCGGGCACAAGCTGTACGCCCCCTTCGGCTCCGGCGTGCTGGCCGGGCGCGCCGACTGGCTGCGCGAGGCCGAGCCCTACCTCGCGGGCGGCGGCGCCAGCCGCCGGGTGTCCCGCCGCGCCGACGGGGGAGTGGACGTGGAGTGGCACGACAGCGCCGCCCGCCACGAGGCCGGCTCGCCCAACGTCATCGGCGCCTACTCCATCGCGGCGGCCTGCAAGGCGCTGACCGAAGCCGGGTTCGACACGCTGGTCGCCCGCGAGCAGCACCTCATCGACAGGGTCCGGGAGGGCCTGGCCGCGGTTCCGCAGGTGCGGGTGCTCTCCCTGTTCGGGGACGACGCCCCGCGGGTCGGCGTGATCTCGTTCGTCGTCGAGGGCTGGAACAGCTCGCACTTCGCCGCCGCGCTCTCCGCCGAGTACGGCATCGGCGTCCGCGACGGGCTCTTCTGCGCCCACCCGCTGGTGCGCACCCTGCTCGGCAGCGACCCGCAGACCCAGGGTGAGTGCGGCGCCCCCGAGGCCGCGCCCGGCGAGAAGTCCCTCAACGCGATCCGTGTCAGCTTCGGCGCGGGCACCCCCGACGAGCATGTGGAGCGCTTCGTGACGGCGGTGCGCGAGCTGGTCAGCGACGGCGCCAAGTGGCGCTACCGCACGGAGGACGGCCGCTGCGTCCCGGCGGTGTGAACCCCGCGGCCCCCGAGGCGGCGGACCGGCCGGAGGTCAGGAGTCCAGACCGATGGCGAACGCCGCCTCCAGGTCGTGCTGCGAGTACGTGCGGAACGCCACGTGGGTGTCCGTCGCCTCCACCCCGGGGATCTTGCTGATCCGGCCCGGGATGATCTCCGCCAGGTCCTCGTGCCGGCCCACCCGCACCATGGCGATCAGGTCGTAGGTGCCGGTGACGGAGAAGACCTCGCTGACGCTCTCCAGCGAGGCGATCCGCTCGGCGATCTCGGGGATCCGGTCCACGCTGGTCTTGATGAGGACGATCGCGGTGATCACGGCTGGTTCTCTCCCTCGGGGGCCGGAGCGGGGCTGACCTTCACTCTAGCCGTGCGCCCGTGGCCGGCCCACGCGCAGCCGAAGCCGAGGCCGAAGCCGATGACATGGGCCAGGTACGCCACGCCCGGCCCGTCGCCGGCCCGGCCCGCGGCCAGCCACTGCAGGGCCGCCCAGAAGGGCAGCACCACCCAGGCGGGCAGGCGCAGCGGCAGGAAGAACAGGAACGGCAGCAGGCTGGTCACCCGGGCCCGCGGGAACAGGTACAGGAAGGCGCCGAGCACCGCCGAGATCGCCCCCGACGCCCCGACCAGGGTCTGGCCGGAGTCCGCGTGCGCGGCGGCGTACCCGAGCAGGGCCAGATAGCCGCAGCCCAGGTAGAACAGGGTGAAGCGGACCCGGCCCAGGCGCTGCTCGGTCATCGCGCCGAAGACGTGCAGGAAGAGCATGTTGCCGAGCAGATGGACCCAGCTGCCGTGCACGAACAGGGCCGTGGCCGGGGTGAGCGCCGCCCGCGGGGAGCCCGAGAACAGGTCGGCGGGGACCACGCCCCAGCGCCGGAAGTACGCCTGCTGGGCGAGGAGCAGCCCGTGCCCGGTGCCGTAGGAGGGGATCAGGCCGGAGGCCGGACTCATCGCGAAGACCAGGCAGCACAGGGCGAGCATCGCACTTGTCACCGGCGCGCGCGTGGTCCGTACCGCCCGCAGGGCCCGGAGGACTCGGGCGGGCACCGCGTTCCTGGAGCTGGTCATGTGCACAGAGCATGGCGTAACGGGACGCATCCGCACAGAGCGCCTCGCCGCCGTGGACAGCCGGGCGCCGAGTGGCTCCCAGGCCGTAGGGTTACGGCCGACGCTCCGGGGACACCGGCGCGGCACGGTCCCGGAAGGAAAGTGAGCAGCCACGATGACGGTTCCCCTGCCGACCGCCACGACGCGGTGGCGCTGCACGCTGTGCGGCAACCTCACCCGTTTCGACGTGACGCGCTCGTCGAAGACCGTCGAGTACGTCCACCTCGACCTGGCCGGTGAGCCCACGGTCGAGGAGCGCGAGGTCGTCAGTGAGACCATCGAGTCGGTGCGCTGCCGCTGGTGCAACGCCGTGGACAAGGTGGAACTCGTGGACAGGCCGGGCGCCGGCTCCTGAGCGGAGCGGGCCCCGCACAGGTGGTCCCCGCGGGGATCCCGTGACGCATTGGGGTGACGGATGGCGCAGACACAAGGCGGGGAGCCGGGCGACGGCGCCGCTGAGGTGCTGGACCGTCCGCTGCCCGACGGCGTACGGCGCCGGGTCGTGCAGATCGTGGCCGACGCCTTCGGGCAACTGACCGTCGGTGAGCTGCCCGCGCAGCTGCGCCAGTACGCCCGGTTCGCGCCCAACCGCCGCGCCAAGTTCGCGGGCAACGCGATGGCGGCGGCGCTGGAGACCGACCCGCTGTTCCGGCAGCGGGTCGGGGAGAAGTTCCGCGAGGCGCAGGGCGAGCTGTGCGGGGCCCTGGACTCCGGCGCGCCGCCGCCGGCCGCCGACCCGCTCGACGTGGCCGCCGCCGCCTATGTGCTGCGCCCCGCGGGCTGGGTGAAGCTGGTGACCGCGGCCGGCGAGGAGGCGCTGCGGGCGCACGCCGAGCGCGTCGACGAGGAGAGCCGGGCCGAACTGGAGCGGCTGCGCGAGCAGCTCGCCGGGGCCCGCGAGCAGACCCGCGCCGAGACCGAGCGCCTGCGCGCCGAACTGGACGCGGTCCGCCGGGAGACCGAGGCGCTGCACCGCAAGCTGCGCGCCGCGCTCAGCGACGTCAAGCGCGGCGAGGCGGCGCTGCGCAAGGCGCGCGGTGAGACGGAGAGCGTGCGCGCCGAGGGGCAGGTGCAGATCTCGGCCGCCGAGAGCGAGAACCGGCGCCTCAAGGCCCGGCTGGGCGAGGCGGAGGCGGCCCTGGAGGCCACCCGCAAGGCGGCGCGCGAGGGCCGCAGCGTCGAGGACATGCGGGTGCGGCTGCTCCTGGACACCGTGCTGGAGGCGGCGCAGGGGCTGCGGCGCGAACTCGCGCTGCCCCCGGTGTCCGTACGGCCGGCCGAGACCGTGGACGCGGTGGAGCCGGGCCGGATGACGCCGAAGGACATCGCCGCGCGGGCGCTGTCCGAGCACGACCCGGCGATCCTGGACCAGTTGCTGGCGCTGCCGCAGGCGCATCTGGTCGTCGACGGCTACAACGTCACCAAGACCGGCTATCCGCAGATGCCGCTGGAGAAGCAGCGGCTGCGCCTGCTCGGGCAGCTCTCGCAGCTCGCCGCGCAGACCGGCGCCGAGGTCACCTGTGTCTTCGACGGCGCGGAACTGGCGGCGCCGGTGCTGCTCGCGCCGCCGCGCGGGGTGCGGGTGCTGTTCTCCAAGCCGGGCGTCACCGCCGACGAGCTGATCCGCCAGCTGGTGCGGGCCGAGCCGCCGGGCCGGCCGGTCATCGTCGCCTCGACCGACCGCGAGGTGGCCGACGGCGTCGCCAGGGCGGGGGCGCGGCCGGTGGCGTCGGCGATGCTCCTGAAGCGCCTGTTCCGCGGCTGAAAGCGTCTGTGGCGCGGTCGATTCCGGACATAAGCTGATCTCCTGCTCATTCGTAACAGGGAGGTTTAATGCCCGAATTGACGGAACCGTCACGCGACGTAGCGTCAACCGCGCCTCACCCCAGGTGAGTTCCTGGCAAAGAATGCGGTGCGTGACGGGTTTTCTTGTCGGTAGGATTTGAATTCATCACGATGAGGTCACTAGGGTCTGGCTTCGAACCTCCGAGCGGGTGATCACTCACAAGAAGGAGCTCGCTTCCGTGGCGTCCCACCGTCGACCCAAACAGCCCAGCCGTGCCCGGGTGACCATGCTCACCACCGCGGCAGCCGCCGCCGTCGCGATCAGCGCGCAGTCGGCCAACGCGGCACCGAGCGAGAAGCCCAGCAAGGACGAGGTCAAGTCCAAGGTCGACACGCTCTACGAGCAGGCGGAGCAGGCCACCGAGAAGTACAACGGGGCCAAGGAGAAGCAGGAGAAGCTCCAGAAGGAGATCTCCACCATCCAGGACAACGTCGCCCGCGGCCAGCAGGACCTCAACAAGCTGCGCGACGGCCTCGGTTCGATGGCAGCAGGCCAGTACCGCAGCGGCGGCATCGACCCCTCCCTCCAGCTCTTCCTCTCGTCCCACCCGGACGAGTACCTGGACAAGGCCGCCACCCTCAGCCAGGTCAGCGGGCAGCAGGCCGATTCCCTGAAGAAGATCCAGGACAAGCAGCGCCAGCTCGCCCAGCAGCGCGCCGAGGCCACCGGCAAGCTCAAGGACCTCTCCGCCACCCGTACCGAACTGGGCAACAAGAAGAAGGAAGTCCAGAGCAAGCTGGCCGAGGCGCAGAAGCTCCTCAACACCCTGACCGCGCAGGAGAAGCAGCAGCTCGCCCAGGCCGAGCAGTCCCGCGCCACCCGCGGCACCGAGCGCGTCTCCATGGGCAAGGTATCGCCCGGCAGCGGCCACGCGGGCGCCGCCTTCTCCGCCGCCCAGAGCGTGATCGGCAGCCCCTACGTCTACGGCGCCACCGGCCCGTCCTCCTTCGACTGCTCGGGCCTGACCTCCTGGGCCTACGCCCAGGCCGGCGTCACCATCCCGCGCACCTCCGAGGCCCAGGCCAACGCCGGCCAGCGCATCTACTCGCAGAGCCAGCTCCAGGTCGGCGACCTGGTGCTCTTCTACGGCGACCTGCACCACGTCGGCCTGTACGCGGGCAAGGGCATGGTCCTGCACGCCCCGCACACCGGCGCCAACGTGCGCTACGAGTCGATCGGCAACATGCCCTTCCAGTTCGGCGTCCGCATCTGAGTCCGAACCGGCTCCACCGGCACGCCGTCACACCGCCCGAACGGGCGAATCGCATCAACGCACGCTGACCCCGCGCCCCGCCCCTGACCTGTGTCGGAGGCGGGGCGCCGTGTCGTACGCCCGCCGAGGTCTTTGGCCGGTGCGTGCCGACGCGGCTACTGTCGGCCGCGTTTCCCCCACCGCCGTGGCGCACCGCGCCGCACCCGCGGCCCGAGGGGAGACCGTCCGTGCTGACCAGTGGAGGGAGTTCGGCTTCCCGTGGGGTCCCATCGCCGTCTTGCACCGTCCGGTCCCGACCGGGGCACCGGTGCCGCCCGTGCCGCCGTCACCGTGCTGTCCGCCGCCGCCGCGGCCCTGGGCGCGCTGCCGGCCGCCGCCCCGGCCGCCGCCGCACCGCACGGCGGGACCCGGGCCGAGGTGGACCGCCTCTACCACGAGGCGGAGAAGGCGACCGAGGACTACGACCGGGCCGACGAACGCGCCGACGCGCTGCGCCGCCAGGTGCACGACGCCCAGGACCGCATCGCCCGCCGGCAGCAGCGCGTCAACACCCTGCGCGAGTCGATCGGTTCGGTGGCCGGCGCGCAGTACCGCTCCGGCGGCATCGACCCGTCCCTCGCCCTGCTGTTCTCCCGCGACCCGGCCGAGTACCTGGACCGGGCGAGCACCCTGGACCGGATCAGCGCGCACCAGGCCGGCGAACTCCAGGCGCTGCGCCAGGCGCTGCGCTCGCTCGCCCAGCAGCGCGCCGAGGCCACCGGCGCCCTCGCCGAACTGGAGAAGAGCCGCACCGCCGTCGCCGCCCACAAGCACACCGTGGAACGGAAACTGGCCCAGGCCCGGCGGCTGCTGAACTCCCTCAGCCGCGCCGAGCGCGACGCCTACACCCGCACCTCCCGCTCCGGCCGCGACGACCTCCTGTCCGGGCCGGACGCCGGCCCGGCCGCCTCCGGGCGCGCCGCCGCCGCCCTCGCCGCCGCCCGCTCCGCGCTCGGCCGCCCCTATGTGTGGGGCGCCAACGGCCCTTCGGGCTTCGACTGCTCGGGCCTCATGCAGTGGGCGTACGCACAGGCCGGGGTGCATCTGCCGCGCACCTCGCAGGAGCAGCGCTACGCCGGCCGGCAGATCCCGCTCTCCCAGGCCCGGCCCGGCGACCTCGTCGTCTACCGCTCCGACGCCAGCCACGTGGCCATGTACGTCGGCGGCGGCCGGGTGATCCACGCCCCGCACCCGGGCGCCCCCGTGCGCTACGACCCCGTGAACATGCTGCCGATCTCCTCGGTCACCAGGGTCTGACGGCGCCCCGGCGCCGCCGTACGATCGGGCAATGGCCGGGCGCGGACGGGTACGGGGAAGAACGGTGGCGGCGGCGTCCCTGCTGCTCGCCTCGCTGACGGCGTGCGGCGGCCCGACCGCCGCCGACACCGCCCGCGCGCAGGTGCAGCACCTGCTCGACACCCGCGCGGCGGCGGTCCTCCACCACGACGCGGCCGCCTACGCCACCACCGGCACCCGCACCCCGTACACCCGGCTGCGGGCCGTGCCGTTCACCGCCTGGTCCTACCGCGTGACCGCGGTGCGCCGCAGCGGCGCCACGGCCACCGCCGACGCCCAGCTCAGCTACCGGGTGACCGGCTACGACACCGCCCCCGTCACCGTAGGCCGCACCCTGACCCTGTCCACCGCCGCCGACGGCGCGTGGTACGTCGACTCCGAACGTCCGGCGCGCGAGGCGGCGCAGCAGCTGTGGGACCAGGGCACCGTGGGCGTGGCCCGGGGCCGCAGCAGCATCGTCCTCGGCGTCGGGCAGAGCACGCGCTCGCTGCGTGACTACGCCTCCCTCGCCGACCACGCGGTGCCCGCCGTGTCGGACGCCTGGGGCACCGACTGGAGCCGCCGCGTGGTCGTGCTGGTCCCCGGCTCGCTGGACGCCATGGCCGCGCTGCTCGGCTCGCCCGCCGACGACTACCGGGGCATCGCCGCCGTCACCACCGGCGAGGCCGGGGGCAGCGGGCGGGCCCCCGCCGACCGGGTCGTCGTCAACCCCGACGCGTACAGCCTGCTGGGCCCGCTCGGCCGGCAGGTCGTGCTCACCCACGAGACCACCCATGTCGCCACCCGCGCCCACACCGACGCCGCCACCCCGCTGTGGCTCTCCGAGGGCTACGCCGACTGGGTCGGCTACCGCGAGTCCGGGCGCACCCCCGAGCAGGCCGCGCCGGAACTCCAGCACGCCGTGGCCGACGGGCACGTCCCCGCCGCGCTGCCCGCCGACAAGGACTTCGGCTTCGCCGAGGACTCCACCCGCCTCGCCCAGTCCTACGAGGGCGGCTGGCTGGCCTGCCGGATGATCGCCGCCCACTGGGGCGAGGACCGGCTGGACGCGTTCTACCGCGCCGTCGGCGCCCACGACCGCCGCTCGGGCGCGGTCGAGGACGCGCTGCGCACGGTGCTGGGCACGGACCTGGCGCGGTTCACCGGGCAGTGGCGGGAGTATCTGCGGGAGCAGTTGGGCTGAACGGCGCGCGGCGGAGCCGGGGAGGAGCCGACGCCGAGGGGGCCGGGTCAGGGGGCGGGGGACGGCTGCCGGGTGCGGGCGGGGGCCCGGTCGTGCGGGGACGGCGGGCCCGCGGGCCGGGCGGCGGTGCCGCGCCACAGGACGCGGCCCGCGCCCAGACAGGCGGCCACCAGCAGACCGTTGCGCAGGAACATCAGCGTCAGGCCCAGCGGGTCGCTCGCCACGACGTGCCCGAAGTACACCGGAAACTCCAGCACGGTCACCAGGGCCGCGGCCAGCACCAGGGCGACGGCCGGCCACATGCGGCTGCCCGCGCAGCACCCGCAGACCGCGCCGAGCCCCACCAGCCACACCAGGTACTGCGGGCTGATCACCCGGCTGGTCACCGTGAACAGCAGCACCGCCGTGAACGCGGCGTCCACGACCACGCACGGCGCGAGCCGCCCGTGCCGGGTCCGCAGCCGCCACCACAGCAGCCAGCCGAAGGCCGCCGCCGTCAGCACCTGCGCGCCCGCGCTCACCGCGCCGACGTACGGCCCCAGGAACTCCATCGACCCGTAGTGCAGCAGCACCTGCCCCTGCCAGCCGAACAGCCGTGCCGCGTGCAGGACGAGCGCGCCCAGCGACTCCACCTCCGTGCCCCGGCCGCCCTGCGCGGCCAGGAAGGACAGCGTGCCGGGCACGCACAGCGCGCACACCGCCACCGGCACGGCCACTGTCACCGCCGCGGCCGTCCACGCCCGCCGCCCGCCCCGCCCCCGCACCCCCGCGAGCAGCAGCACCGGCCACACCTTGAGCAGCGCCCCGAGGCCCGCCAGCACCCCCAGCACCCGGGGCCTGCGGGCGCCCGCGAGCAGCGCGGCCACGGCCACCGCGGTCACCAGCACGTCGTAGCGGGCGTAGAGGACCGGGCCCAGCAGGGGAGCGCCCGCCGTCCACACCCACGCGCCGCGCAGCGGACGGCCCAGCCGCCGCCCGCCGCACAGCAGCAGGCACAGCACCGCCAGATCGGCCGCGCACGCCAGGGCGAAGAAGGCGTCGGCGTACCCGAGGAACGGCAGCGCCAGCGGGGCGAGGAGGGCGAGTGCGGCCCCGGGCGGGTACTGCCAGGCGACGTCGTCGGCCGGGAACGCGCCCTGCCGCAGCACCTCGGACCAGCCCTGGTAGATCACCGACACATCGCCGGTGACGTCCGGACCGGGGAACACCAGCACCCGCAGCACGTACAGCAGCAGCACCGCACGGCTCACCGCCCAGACCGCGAGCACCGCCGCCGGACGCCGCACCCCGCCTGCCTCGTCCACCTCGGCCCCTCGTCCGTCCGCCGCCGGCCACGTCCCACGCCCATCGTCCCCGCCGCCGCGCCCGCCGACCACGCGGACACCGCCGCACGGGGGCCGGGCGGGTGGATTGGGTAGGGTCTGCGGCGATGCACAAGACCCTCGTCGTCACCAACGACTTCCCGCCCCGCCCCGGCGGCATCCAGGCGTTCCTGCACAACATGGCGCTGCGCCTCGACCCCGGACAGCTCGTCGTGTACGCCTCCACCTGGAAGCGGAGCCGGGAGGGCGTGCGGGCGACGGCCGCCTTCGACGCGGAGCAGCCCTTCACCGTCGTACGGGACCGTACGACGATGCTGCTGCCCACCCCGGACGCCACCCGGCGCGCGGCCGGGCTGCTGCGCGAGCACGGCTGCACCTCGGTGTGGTTCGGGGCGGCGGCCCCGCTCGGCCTGATGGCGCCCGCCCTGCGCGGGGCGGGCGCCGAACGGCTGGTGGCCACCACCCACGGCCACGAGGCCGGCTGGGCCCAACTGCCCGCCGCACGGCAGCTGTTGCGCCGCATCGGCCGGTCCACCGACACGATCACCTACCTCGGCGAGTACACCCGCTCCCGGATCGCCGCCGCGCTGACACCCGACGCCGCCGCACGGATGGCGCACCTCCCGCCGGGCGTGGACGAGAAGGTCTTCCACCCGGGTTCCGGCGGCCCCGAGGTGCGCGCCCGGCTCGGGCTCACCGACCGCCCGGTCGTCGTGTGCGTCTCCCGGCTGGTCAAGCGCAAGGGCCAGGACACCCTGATCCGCGCGATGCCCGCGATCCTCGCCGCCGAGCCGGACACCGTCCTGCTGATCGTCGGCGGCGGCCCCTACGAGCGGGACCTGCGCCGCCTCGCCGACGAGACGGGCGTCGCCGCGTCCGTGCGCTTCACCGGCGCGGTCCCCTGGAGCGAACTGCCCGCCCACTACGGCGCCGGTGACGTCTTCGCCATGCCCTGCCGCACCCGCCGCGGCGGCCTGGACGTCGAGGGCCTGGGCATCGTCTACCTGGAGGCCTCCGCGACCGGCCTCCCCGTCGTCGCCGGCGACTCCGGCGGCGCACCCGACGCCGTCCTGGACGGCGAGACCGGCTGGGTCGTCCCCGGCGGCTCCCCCCACCACACCGCCGACCGCATCACCACCCTCCTCGCCGACCCCCAACTCCGCCACCGCATGGGCGAACGGGGCCGCCAGTGGATCGAACAGACCTGGCGCTGGGACTTGTTGGCGGAACGACTGAGGGAACTCCTGTAGCGGGAGGGCGGAGAACTCAGCTGGGGGTGCAGGGGGCTGGTCCTCCGTGGGTGTTCCGGTGGTCAGGGCAACTCCCCCGGGGGTGCTGGGGGCGGAGCCCTGAGGCTGGTTCACCGTGGGGGCTCCGGTGGGTCGGTCAGCTCGCGCGGGGGGAGTCGGGGGCTGGTCTTCCGCGCGTGCTCCGGTGGTCCGGTCGTCCCACCCGGGGGCGCAGGGGGCGGAGCCCCCGCTGGGGTCCGGGGCGGGGCCCTTGCGCGTGCTCCGGTGGTCCGGGCAACTCACCCGGGGGCGCAGGGGGCGGAGCCCCCGCCGGGGTCCGGGGCGGAGCCCCGAGGCGGGTCCTCTTTCCCCACCGAGTCGGGCGGGTGGGTGGGACAGCTGTGGCGGGGTCCGGGGCGGAGCCCCGGGAGGGCGCCCCCGCAACCCACCGAGTCGGGCGGGCGGGTGGGCAGAGCCCCCTACTTCGAGTAGATCGCCTCGATCTCCCCCGAGAAATCCTTCGCCACCACACCCCGCTTCAGCTTCAGCGAGGGCGTGAGATACCCCGCCTCCTCACTGAACTGCGCCCCGAGCACCCGGAACTTCCGCACCGACTCCGCCTTCGACACCGCCGCGTTCCCGTCGTCCACCGCGCTCTGCACCGCAGCGAGCAGATCCGGGTCCTCCCGCAGGGACTCGGCCGTGGACCCGGCAGGCTTGCCGTGCTCCGCGCACCAGCGTCCCAGGAACTCCTCGTCGAGGGTGATCAGCGCCCCCACGAACGGCCGCCCGTCCCCGACCACCATGCACTCCGCGACCAGCGCATGCGCCCGGATCCGGTCCTCGATCACCGCGGGCGCGACGTTCTTGCCGCCCGCCGTGACGATGATCTCCTTCTTGCGGCCGGTGATCCGCAGATACCCGTCCTCGTCGAGCGTGCCGAGGTCCCCGGTGTGGAACCAGCCGTCGGCCAGCGCCTCCCGCGTGGCGTCCGGATTGTTCCAGTACTCCTTGAACAGGTGCTCGCCGTGCAGCAGCACCTCCCCGTCGTCCGCGATCCGGATGACCGAACCGGGCAGCGGCTGCCCGACGGTGCCGATCTTCGGCCGGTCCCACGGGTTGAAGGCGGTGGCCGCGCAGGACTCGGTCAGCCCGTACCCCTCCAGGACGGTGAAGCCGATACCGCGGAAGAAGTGACCCAGCCGCTCACCGAGCGGCGCCCCGCCGGAGATCGCGTACTCGCCGCGCCCCCCGAGCACCGCCCGCAGCTTGCCGTACACCAGCTTGTCGAACATCTTGTGCCGCAGCCGGAGGCCGAACGACGGTCCGGAGACGGTGTCCAGCGCCCGGCTGTAGGCGATCGCCGTGTCCGCCGCCCGGTCGAAGATCTTCCCCTTGCCGTCCGCCTGCGC
This sequence comes from Streptomyces sp. SAT1, assembly GCF_001654495.1. GTDB lineage: Bacteria > Actinomycetota > Actinomycetes > Streptomycetales > Streptomycetaceae > Streptomyces > Streptomyces andamanensis. The sequence goes on along the minus strand of NZ_CP015849.1, from coordinate 1,848,410 downwards.
CTTGGCGCGCGCCGCGTTGTACACCTTCTCGAACACCCGCGGGACGCCCAGTATCAGCGTCGGCCGGAACGAGGCCAGTTCCTCGGTGAGGTTCTTGATGTCCGGGACGCAGCCCAGCCGGATCGGCGCCATCATCGGCGCGATCTGCACCAGCCGCCCGAAGACGTGCGCGAGCGGCAGGAAGAGCAGCACCGAGCACTCACCGGTGCGGAACAGCGGACGCAGCCGCTCCACCACGTTGCCGCACTCGGCGAAGAAGCTGCGGTGGGAGAGCACACAGCCCTTGGGACGGCCGGTGGTGCCGCTGGTGTAGACGATGGTCGCCGGGTCGTCGGCCTTGGCCAGCGAGCCGCGCTCCTCGACCGTGGCGTCGCTGACGTCCTGCCCGGCCCGCCCCAGCTCCGCGACCGCGCCGGCCTCGATCTGCCAGACGTTCTTCAGCGCGGGCAGGCCCTCGCGCACCGACTCCACGGCGGCGGCGTGGGCGTCGGTCTCCACCAGGCAGGCCGTCGCGCCCGAGTCCCCGAGGATCCACCGCACCTGCTCGGCCGAGCTGGTCTCGTACACCGGCACGGTGACGGCGCCCGCGCTCCAGATCGCGAAGTCCAGCAGCGTCCACTCGTAGCGCGTACGGGACATCAGACCGACGCGGTCGCCGGGCTGGACACCGGAGGCGATGAGGCCCTTGGCGGCGGCCCGCACCTCGGTGAGGAACTCCCGCGCGGTGACGTCCTGCCAGACCCCGCCCGCCTTGCGGGCGATCACGGCGACCTCGGGATGCTGCGCGGCGTTTCTGCGGACGATGTCGGTCAGATTCCCGTCCGCGGGGACCTCGTACAAAGCCGGAAGGCTGAACTCGCGCAAGACTGCTGCTCCTCATAGGGCGCCGGCGCCACGACGTTGTGTGATGCGACGGTGCGGTCCAAGGCTCGGTCGTGCCCGGGACCTCGCCGGGAACCTCGGGGGCCCGGTGGCCGAAATCCGGAGCACGACTGGACTGCCCGGACGTTACCCGCCGGTATGGCTTTTTCGACAGGGGGTCCCGGTGAGATGTTCGCTGCGTCACACGATGGGTGTCTCCTTGCGCACAGTAGTCGACCCGTTGAACGACTGGCCAGTAACCGCAGGTCCGGCCACCCCCGGCACGGCCTACCCTTCTTGCTCATGGTTCCCCTCTCGGCACCCGGTCCCACACGCCCCGGCGGCACCCGTGTCCATGTGGTCAGCGACGTGCACGGCAACGCCCGTGACCTGGCCCGCGCCGGCGAGGGTGCCGACGCCCTGATCTGCCTGGGCGACCTCGTCCTCTTCCTCGACTACGCCGACCACTCGCGCGGGATCTTCCCCGACCTGTTCGGCGTGGAGAACGCGGACCGCATCGTCGAGCTGCGCACCGCCCGCCGCTTCGCCGAGGCCCGCGAACTCGGCGCCCGGCTGTGGGGCGAGCTGGACGGCGACCGCGCCCAGGTGATCGAGGCGGCCGTGCGCCGCCAGTACGCCGAGCTCTTCGCGGCCTTCCCCACCCCGACGTACGCCACCTACGGCAATGTCGACATGCCGCCCCTGTGGCCGGAATTCGCCCACGAGGGCACCACCGTCCTGGACGGCGAACGCGTCGAGATCGGCGGCCGCGTCTTCGGCTTCGTCGGCGGCGGCCTGCGCACCCCCATGCGGACGCCGTACGAGATCGGCGACGAGGAGTACGCCGCCAAGATCGAGGCGGTCGGCGAGGTCGACGTGCTGTGCACCCACATCCCGCCCGAGGTGCCCGAACTCGTCTACGACACCGTCGCCCGCCGCTTCGAACGCGGCAGCCGCGCCCTGCTCGACGCCATCCGCCGCACCCGCCCCCGCTACGCCCTCTTCGGCCACGTCCACCAGCCGCTGGCCCGGCGCATGCGCGTCGGCGCCACCGAGTGCGTGAACGTGGGGCACTTCGCGCGCACCGGCACCCCCTGGGTCCTCCAGTGGTGAGCCCGGCCATGACCGCAGGTGGCAGTGGAGTCCGCCGTCCGCCTGCGCGGTAGCCTTCACGCTGCGCACATGTGCGCACGACGACCGACTTTGGGCCCGCACCTGGAGGAGCCACGGCGATGGCGGAACACACCAGCTCGAGCATCACGATCGAGGCGGCCCCCGCCGACGTGATGGGGGTGATCGCCGACTTCGCCCGCTACCCCGACTGGACCGGGGAGGTCAAGGAGGCCGAGGTCCTCAGGACCGACGAGCAGGGCCGCGCCGAGCAGGTCCGCCTCGTCATGGACGCGGGCGCCATCAAGGACGACCAGACCCTCGCCTACACCTGGACCGGCGCCGACGAGGTGTCCTGGACCCTGGTCAAGTCCCAGATGCTGCGCTCCCTGGACGGCTCCTACCTGCTCAGGCCGGCCGGCGCGGGCGCCACCGAGGTGACCTACCGCCTCACCGTCGACGTCAAGATCCCCATGCTGGGCATGATCAAGCGCAAGGCCGAGAAGGTCATCATCGACCGCGCCCTGGCGGGACTGAAGAAGCGGGTGGAGTCGGGCCCGGCGCCCGAGGGACCGTCCCTGGAGAAGTAGCGCGCGACCCCGGCCCCGGGGCGGCCCCGGATCCCGTACGTCCCGGGCGCGGGTAGCGTTCACCCTCATGCGCACCCTGCTGATCACCGGACCGGGCGGTTCCGGCCGCACCACCGTGGCCGCGGCCACCGCGCTCGCCGCGGCCCGCGAGGGACTCCGTACCCTCGTCCTCAGCGCCGACCGCACCGACACCCTCGGCGCGGCCCTGGGTGCGCCCACCGGCGCGCGGCCCGCGCCCGCCGCCCCGGACCTCACCGCCTGGCGCCCCGACGCCGCGGCCGACTTCCGGGCCGACCTCGCCGCCTTCCAGGACCGCGCGGCGAGCGTCCTCGACCTGCTCGGCGCCGCCCGGCTGGACGCCGAGGAGGTCACCCCGCTGCCCGGCGCCGAGGAGCTGGCCCTGCTGCGCGCGCTGCGCGACGCGGCCCTCTCCGACCGCTTCGACCTGCTCGTCGTCGATCTGCTGGCCGCCCCGCAGGCCCTCGCCCTGCTCGCCCTCCCCGCCGAGCTGCGCCGCTATCTGCGCCGCCTGCTGCCGCCCGAGCGGCAGGCCGCCCGCGCCCTGCGCCCGGTCCTCGGCCGTCTCGCCGGCGTCCCCCTGCCCGCCGAGCGGTTCTACGAGACGGCGGCCCGCTGGGACGTGGAACTGGCCGCCGCCGAGGCCGTCGTCACCGACCCGGGCACCGCCGTACGCCTGGTCTCCGAGCCCGGTCCGGCCGGCACCGACGCCGTCCGCCGCACCGCCCTGGGCCTCGCCGTGGGCGCCCTGCCCGTGGAGTCCCTGGTCGCCTCCCGCGTCCTGCCCGACGCCCCGGCCGACTCCTGGCTGGCCGGCCCGGTCGCCCAGCAGCGCAAGGCCCTGGAGGAGTGGCAGCAGACGTACACCGTCCACCCGGCCGCCCACCTGGGCCGGGACCCGCGCGGCGCCGACGACCTGACCGCCCTCGCCGTCCCCGCGCCCGGCGCGGCCGCGGGCGCCGCGCCCGCCCCTGTCGAGTGGCCGGTCGAGGACCGGATCGCCGACGACGGCGTCCTGGTGTGGCGCATCCCGCTGCCCGGCGCCCGCCGCGACGAACTCGACCTCGTCCGGCGCGGCGACGAACTGGTGCTCACCGCCGGGGGCTTCCGCCGCATCGTGGCACTGCCCTCGGCGCTGCGCCGGTGCACCGTGGACGGCGCCGCGCTGCGCGAGGACGAACTGCGCATCCGGTTCGCGCCGGACCCGGCGCTGTGGCCCCGCGACAGGTGAACGGCCGGGCCCCGTTCGGGTAACGTCGGAAGGACGAACCGTAGTCAGGAGCCCGCCATGAGCGAAGAGCGCCCACCGTCCGACGACGCCGCGCGGGACGACGCCGCTCAGGAGCGCACCACCGGTCCCACCAGCACCGGCGGCCCCACCGGTCCCACCGGTCCCACCGGCCGCGCGGACGCCCCCCGGCCCGGCAGGGACGAGGACCCGGAGCCGCCCCGGGCCACCGACGCCGACGCCTGGGCCACCGCCTGCGCCGAGGACCTGGAGGCCGAGCAGGCCCGGCGCCGCGCGCGGTACGGACCGCCCCCCGGCTCGGCCGCCGAGGAACTGCGCAAGTTCGTCGACACCGTCGCCGACAAGCTGTCCTCCTTCCGCTCCCCGCTGCTCGGCGCCCTCGCCGGACCCGCCGCCGAGCAGCTGGTGCGCCAGGCGGTGCGGCAGGCCAGGGCCGCCGTCGAACCGGTGGTGGAACGCAACCCCGGCGTCTTCGACCACCTCGCGGCGGCCGGCGGCGAACTGCTGGCCGCCTACCGCTCCGCCGTCGAGGCCCAGGAGCACCGCTGGACCTCCCGCGCGTCCGGCGCGGACGATCTCCGCGACGACCGGACGGGAGGCGGCCGGCGGGACGGCCGCGAGGACGGTTCACGGGGCGGTCGAGAGGACGGCTCACAGGGCGGCCCGCAGGCCGGTCCGAAGGGCTTCGGCGACCGTCGCGACCCCGGCGAGGGCACCGGCGGCGGCGAACGCATCGACGTGGACTGACGGTCCGCTCGGGTACGGTTGGCCGTAGCGGGGCTCGACCGGAACTGAGGGATTCATGGGACTCACCATCGGCGTCGACATCGGCGGCACGAAGATCGCGGCCGGCGTGGTCGACGAGGAAGGCAACATCCTCTCGACCTTCAAGGTGCCGACCCCCACCACACCCGAGGCCATCGTGGACGCCATCGCCTCGGCGGTGGAGGGTGCGCGCGCGGGGCACGAGATCGTCGGCGTCGGCATCGGCGCCGCCGGATACGTCAACCGGCAGCGCTCCACGGTCTACTTCGCGCCCAACATCGACTGGCGCCAGGAGCCGCTGAAGGAGAAGGTCGAGGCGCGCGTCGGCCTCCCGGTGGTCGTGGAGAACGACGCGAACGCCGCGGCCTGGGGCGAGTACAGGTTCGGCGCGGGCAAGGGCCACCGCAACGTCATCTGCATCACCCTCGGCACCGGCCTCGGCGGCGGCATCATCATCGGCAACAAGCTGCGCCGCGGCCACTTCGGCGTGGCCGCCGAGTTCGGCCACATCCGGATGGTCCCGGACGGCCTGCTGTGCGGCTGCGGTTCACAGGGCTGCTGGGAGCAGTACGCCTCCGGCCGCGCCCTCGTCCGGTACGCCAAGCAGCGCGCCAACGCCACCCCCGAGCGCGCCGAGGTGCTGCTCGCCCTCGGCGACGGCACGCCCGACGGCATCGAGGGCAAGCACATCTCCATGGCCGCCCGGCAGGGCTGCCCGGTCGCCGTCGACTCCTACCGCGAGCTGGCCCGCTGGGCCGGCGCCGGCCTGGCCGACCTGGCCTCCCTCTTCGACCCCTCCGCCTTCATCGTCGGCGGCGGCCTGTCCGACGAGGGCGACCTGGTCCTGGACCCGATCCGCAAGTCGTACAAGCGCTGGCTGGTCGGCGGGAACTGGCGCCCGGTCGCCGATGTGATCGCCGCCCAACTCGGCAACAAGGCCGGTCTGGTGGGCGCGGCCGACCTCGCCCGGGAGCCCGACCCGGTCATGTGAACCACCCCGCCGCGCCGTCGCGGCGGCACGCGCCCACCGTCCCCTCCGTCCGGGCCGGTGGGCGCCGTCGTCCGCGCACCCGGACCACGCCTCCTGCCGGGCCGAGGACGCCGGAAGGCCCCGGCGGACCGTGCGCGCCCCCGGACCCGGACCGCACGGGGAACCGCTGTTCGGCAGTGCCCCCGGCCCCGCGTATGTTGATCGTCATGCAGCTGCCCAACTCCCGCACTGAAGCCGACGGTTCCGCCGTCGTCCGCGTCCTGAGCCTCAACATCCGGTCGATGCGGGACGACACCGCCGCCCTCGCCCGGGTGATCAGCGCCTGCGCGCCCGATCTCGTCCTCCTCCAGGAGGCGCCGCGCTTCTTCCGCTGGCGCAAGAAGCTGGCGCGGCTGGCCTCGGCCTCGGACCTGGTGATCCTCACCGGCGGCGGGACGGCCGCCGGTCCGGCCGTCCTGTGCTCCCTGCGGGCCACCGTGGAACGCACCGAGGACGTCCTGCTGCCCCTCACCCCGGGCCTGCACCGGCGGGGCTTCGCCACGGCCGTGGTCCGCTTCGGCGGCGCCCGGCTCGGCGTGCTCGCCTGCCACCTCTCGCTCGACAGGAACGAGCGGTACGCGCAGAGCGGCGCGCTGCTGGGCCGGCTGGCCGGGATGGGCGTGCGGCACGCCATCGCCGGCGGCGACCTCAACGAGGGCCCCGAGGGACCGGCCTTCCAGCGGCTGGCCGGCACCCTCCAGGACGGCTGGGCGACGGCGCCCTGGGGCGGCGAGCACACCTTCCCGGCCCGCGCCCCGCGGCGGCGCGTCGACGCGCTGCTCGCGACCGAGGGCGTCGAGATCCTCGGCTGCGGGGTGCCGCGGGAACTGCCCGGGGTGACGGAGGAGGACCTGAGGGCGGCCACCGACCACCTCCCGGTCCTGGCCGCCGTCCGCATCCCGGCGGACGCCTGACAAAGCCGGGTCCGGGCCGGGCGGACCGCCCCGGCCCGGACCCGCGCCGACGTGTCTAGACCACGGCTCCGCGGCCCGGGTCGTCGTCGTCCTCGTCACCCGGGTTCATCCGGGCCACCAGTGTCGCCACGCCGCCGACGAAGCCGCCGATGCCGAGGGTGGTCAGCCACCAGGTCATCTCCCAGCCGAGCAGGACGGCCAGCAGGAGCAGCACGGGACCGCCGAGCACGCCCAGCCACGCGAACTTCGCGGTGGCGTCCGCCTCGGGCAGCGGCGGCGGCTCCGGCGGGACGAAGTGGCCCTCGTCGTCGTCGGACGGCTCGCGCGGCGCGTAGTCGCGCGGGCCCGGCCCGGCGAGGCCCGGCGCGAAGGAGACGGAGCTGCCCAGCGGCTTGGCCGGGCGGTTCTCGCCGCCGGTGCCGCCCGCGCCGTCGGTGCCGTCGCCGTCGGTGCCGTCACCCTCCTCGTCCGGGGGCTCCGGCAGCAGCAGGTCCTCGATGGGCTTGAAGGGCTTGACGCCCGGCGGGTCCGGCGGCTCCTCGCCGTACCCGGCGACGATCGCCGCCCAGACGGCGTCCTCGTCGAGCGCCGCCGCCTCCTTGCCGGAACCGGGCCCTCCTGTTCCACCGGCCCCGCCGCCGGTACCGCCGGTGTCTCCCGGCCCACCGGTCCCTCCGGCGCCGCCCGTCGCATCCGCGACCTCCGAGAGATCCGCCGACGCCACCGGCTCCGCGGGCTTGACCGGTTCCGCGGGCTTGACGGGGTCCACGGGCCGTACGGGATCCACGGACTTGACGGGATCCACCGGCCGTACGGGCTGCGCGGCGCCCGCCGGGTCCACCGGCTGGGCGGGAGCGGCCGGCGGCGGTGCGGGCTCGACCGGCTCACGGTTCTCCCGGCCTTCGCGGTCGGAGTCGTGCTCAGCCACCTGCGGCCGTCCCTTCCTTGCCGACACTGGGTGCGATCCGGCCGATGAAGGCGAGGCTCTCCTCGAAGATCCGGTCCGCGTCGTGGTCCAACGTCGCGACGTGGTAGCTCTGTTCCAGCAGGATCTCCGTGACGTCCACGGAGGAGACCCGGCCGAGGATCCGGGCCGAGTCGGCGGGCGGCACCACATGGTCCCGCGGGCTGCGCAGGAGCAGCAGCGGCTGGGTGACCTGCGCCAGCTCGCCGTCGACCAGCCGGAAGAAGGTCCGCAGCGAGTGCGCGCTGTGCAGCGGCACCCGGTCGTACCCCAGTTCGGCGCTGTCCTCCTTGGCGATGTCGCTGGCGATCCCCTTGGTCGTCCGCACCAGGTGCCGGGCCACCGGCAGCGCGTACGCGGACAGGCCGTGCACCTTGTTGGCCGGGTTGACCACCACGACACCGGAGACCGCGTCCCCGTGCTTCGCCGCGAGCCGCAGCGCCAGGGCGCCGCCCATCGAGAGACCGGCCACGAACACCTGTGCGCACCGCTCGCCGAGCACACGCAGCTCGCGGTCCACCTCCGCGTACCAGTCCTGCCAGCCGGTGACCTGCATGTCCTGCCAGTGGGTGCCGTGGCCCGGCAGCAGCGGGAGCGAGACCGTCAGGCCGTGCCCGGCCAGGTACTCGGCCCAGGGGCGCAGCGACTGGGGGGAACCGGTGAAGCCGTGACAGAGGAGGACGCCGACCTCGCCGCCCTCGTGGCGGAACGGCTCGGCTCCGGGGAGGACCGGCACGTCGGTCTCCTGTTCGTGGAGTGGGCTGGGCACGTCGATGGCAGGTACTTCACCGTACGCGACGGCACTGACACCGACCAGGGCCGTAGGCGCCTTCCGTGCCGCTCCGGGTTATGGTCTGAGCGACACACACGGGAGGCAGTCGGTTGTTCTACGGCACGATGAAGGTCGCCATCGGGGGGCCGCTGAAGCTCGCCTTCAGGCCCTGGGTGGAGGGACTGGAGAACATTCCGGCCGAGGGCGCGGCCATCCTGGCCAGCAACCACCTCTCGTTCTCGGACTCGTTCTTCCTGCCCGCGGTGCTCGACCGCAAGGTCACGTTCATCGCCAAGGCCGAGTACTTCACGACGCCCGGGGTGAAGGGCCGGCTGACCGCCGCGTTCTTCAAGGGCGTCGGCCAGCTCCCCGTGGACCGCTCCGGCGCGCGCGGCGCGGGCGAGGCGGCGGTGAAGAGCGGCATAGAGGTGCTGGAGCGCGGCGAGCTGTTCGGCATCTACCCCGAGGGCACGCGCTCGCCCGACGGCCGCCTCTACCGCGGCAAGCCGGGCGGCCTGGCCCGGGTGGCGCTGGCCACGGGGGCGCCGGTGATCCCGGTCGCGATGATCGACACCGAGAAGATCCAGCCGCCCGGCAAGGTGGTCCCCAAGCTGATGCGTCCGGGCATCCGGATCGGCAAGGCGCTCGACTTCAGCCGCTACCAGGGCATGGAGGGCGACCGCTTCGTCCTGCGCGCGGTGACCGACGAGGTCATGTACGAGATCATGAAGCTCTCCGGCCAGGAGTACGTCGACATCTACGCGACCGCCGCCAAGCGGCAGATCACCGAGGCGGCGAAGGCCGAGAAGGAGGCGGAGAAGGCCGCGAAGGCCGCCCTCGCCCAGGCCGCCAAGGAACAGCAGGAGCAAGCGGAGCAGGCGGAGCAGCGGGAGCAGTAGCCGCCCCGCGCGGCAGGGGGCGGACGGGGACAGGGGGACCGGGGGAGATGGCCGGACGCGTGCGCGTCATGAGGATGTCGGTCGAGCAGCCGCTGTGGCGCGCGCTCGCCGGCTACCGGGTGCTCACCCTCTTCTACGCGGTCGGCCTGTTCGCCACCGCCTACGCCCGCTTCCCGCACCCCTGGGTGGCCATCGCGTACTACGGCGTGCTGTTCGTCTGGACCCTGGGCACCCTGCCCCGGGTGGCGAGCGCCGCGAACTGCACCAAGCGCTTCCTCGCCGCCGACCTGGCGCTCGCGGTGGGCGGCATCCTGCTCACCCCGCTCGCCGACGCCCACACGCGGATCGCGCACGGCGGGCCCACCCTGCCGTCGATATGGACCGCGGGAGCCGTCCTCGCCTTCGCCCTCAAGGGCGGCTGGCGCTGGGCCGCCGTCGCCTCCACCGCGGTCGCCGTGGCCAACCTGGTCGAGCGCGGCACCCCGGCCCGCGACACCGTGCACAACGTGATGCTGGTCTGGGTCGCCTCCATCGCCATCGGCTACGTCGTCGAGGTGGCCCGCGCCTCCGAACGCACCCTGGCCCGCGCCCTGGAGATCGAGGCGGCGACCCGGGAGCGCGAGCGGCTGGCCCGCGACATCCACGACAGCGTGCTCCAGGTGCTGGCGATGGTGCAGCGGCGCGGCGCGGTCATCGGCGGTGAGGCGGCGGAGCTGGGCCGGCTGGCGGGCGAGCAGGAGGTGGCGCTGCGCACCCTGGTCTCCGGCGGGCTCAACCCCGTCTCCCGGGTCTGTGAGGACGCGGCCGACGGCGCGGTGGTCCGGATCGTCGACGAACCGGACCCGGAGAGCGCCGACGAGCCCCTCGACCTGCGCGCGCTGCTCGCCCCGTACGCCGGTTCCCGGGTCGCGCTGGCCGAGCCGGGCGCCCCGGTGCCGCTGCCGGCCGCGGCGGCCCGCGAGGTGGCCGCGGCGGTCGGCGCCGCGCTGGACAACGTCCGCCGCCACGCGGGCGAGGACGCGCGGGCCTGGATCCTGGTGGAGGACGAGCCGGACACGGTGCTGGTGACGGTGCGCGACGACGGTCCGGGCATCCCGGAGGGGCGGCTCGCCCAGGCCGAGGGCGAGGGCCGGCTCGGGGTGGCCCAGTCGATCCGGGGCCGGCTGCGCGACATCGGCGGCACCGCCGACCTGATCTCGGTGCCGGGACAGGGCACGGAGGTCGAACTGTCCGTGCCCAAGGCGGCGATCCACCCGAGCGGCGCCAAGAGCACCCGCCGGACCAAGAGCACCACGAGCCCCGACGGCATCGAGAGCACCACGAGCATCACGAGCACGAAGAGCATCAGGAACACCATGAGGGGGAGGGCGGAGAGCCGATGACGGCGACGAGCGGACGGCAGGGCCCGGTCAGGGTCATGGTGGTCGACGACCATCCGATGTGGCGGGACGCCGTCGCCCGCGATCTGGCCGAGGCCGGCTTCGAGGTGGTCGCCACCGCGGGCGACGGCGAGCAGGCGGTGCGCCGCGCCAGGGCGGCGGCGCCCGATGTGCTCGTCCTCGACCTCAACCTGCCCGCCAGGCCCGGCGTCCAGGTCTGCAAGGAACTCGTCGCGGACAACCCGGCGTTGCGGGTGCTGGTGCTCTCCGCGAGCGGCGAGCACGCCGATGTGCTGGAGGCCGTGAAGTCGGGGGCGACCGGCTATCTGCTGAAGTCGGCCTCGACGGAGGAGCTGCTGGACGCCGTGCGCCGCACCGCCGTCGGCGACCCGGTGTTCACCCCCGGCCTGGCCGGACTGGTCCTCGGCGAGTACCGCCGCCTCGCCGCCGAGCCCCAGCCGGCGGACACCGCCGCCGACGGCGAGCCGAAGACCCCCCGGCTCACCGACCGCGAGACGGAGGTGCTGCGGCTGGTCGCCAAGGGCCTGAGCTACAAGCAGATCGCCGAGCGCCTGGTCATCTCGCACCGCACCGTCCAGAACCATGTGCAGAACACCCTGGGCAAGCTCCAGTTGCACAACCGGGTGGAGCTCGTCCGGTACGCCATCGAACGCGGACTCGACAGCGAGTAGACGAGCGGGCCGGCGGCGAGTGCTTGAGCCGGAGGAGAACAGCCGAGGAGCGGGCGCGGACGGCCCGGTCAATCCGCGGCCCGCGCGCGTCCACTCTTCCGAGTGGATTTGCTCTGATCAACTGCCGGACATTCCACCGGAATTGACTTTTCCGCCCATGTCGGAGTGACGTGGGTCACCATTACCGTGCCCTTCACCAGGCAACCGTGGCGAAGGGACATTTCCATGCGCGTCGGAGTACTGACCGGTGGCGGCGACTGCCCCGGGCTCAACGCCGTCATCCGGGGGATCGTCCGCAAGGGCGTCCAGGAGTACGGCTACGACTTCGTCGGCTTCCGGGACGGCTGGCGCGGTCCGCTGGAGAACGACACCGTCCGCCTCGACATCCCCGCCGTACGCGGCATCCTGCCCCGCGGCGGCACCATCCTCGGCTCCTCGCGCACCAACCCCCTCAAGCAGGAGAACGGCATCCGCCGGATCAAGGACAACCTCGCCAAGCAGGAGGTCGAGGCGCTCATCGCGATCGGCGGCGAGGACACCCTCGGTGTGGCCGCCCGGCTCAGCGACGAGTACGGCGTGCCCTGTGTCGGCGTGCCCAAGACCATCGACAACGACCTGTCCGCCACCGACTACACCTTCGGCTTCGACACCGCGGTCGGCATCGCCACCGAGGCCATCGACCGCCTGCACACCACCGCCGAGTCCCATATGCGGGTCCTGGTCTGCGAGGTGATGGGCCGGCACGCCGGCTGGATCGCCCTGCACTCGGGCCTCGCCGGCGGCGCCAACGTCATCCTTCTGCCCGAGCAGCGCTTCGACGTCGACCAGGTGTGCGCCTGGGTCACCTCCCGCTTCCGCGCCTCGTACGCCCCGATCGTGGTCGTCGCCGAGGGCGCCATGCCCAAGGACGGCGAACTGGTCCTCAAGGACGGGTCGCTGGACTCCTTCGGGCATGTGCGGCTCTCCGGCGTCGGCGAGTGGCTGGCCAAGGAGATCGAGCGGCGCACCGGCAAGGAGGCGCGGACCACCGTCCTCGGGCACATCCAGCGCGGCGGCACGCCCAGCGCCTTCGACCGCTGGCTGGCCACCCGCTTCGGGCTGCACGCCGTCGACTGCGTCCACGACGGCGACTTCGGCAAGATGGTCGCCCTGCGCGGCACCGACATCGTCCGCGTCCCGATCGCCGAGGCCACCGCCAAGCTGAAGACCGTCGACCCGGCGCTGTACGCGGAGGCGGGCGTCTTCTTCGGCTGACGCGCGGACCGGCTGCGGGGCAGGTCCCCGCGCCGGTCGCGCCGGGGCAGGGGCCGGATGTCCGCGCACACCCGTATATTCGGCCCATACCCCATCGAACGGGAGGCACCGTGGAGATCCTGGCCTTCGGCGTGCAGGCCGACGAGAAGCCCCTGATCGAACACGCCTTCCGGGACCACCACGAGGTCCGCTGCCTGGACGTCTTCCTCACCGAGGACACCGCCCCCATCGCCGCCGGCTACGAGATCGTCTCCACCAGCGTCAACGCCGAGCTCGGCGGCCGGGTCCTGGAGACCCTCGCGGCCGGCGGGACCCGGCTGGTCGCCCAGCGCTCCACCGGCTTCAACAACATCGACCTGCACGTCGCCGAACGCCTCGGCATGACGGTCTCCCGGGTCTCGTACTACTCGCCCCACGCGGTCGCCGAGTTCGCCTGGACGCTCGCCCTCGCGGTCAACCGGCGCATCGTGCGGGCCGCCACCCGCACCCGCGACTTCGACTTCCGGCTCGACGGGCTGATGGGCCGCGACCTGCACGGCCGCACCGCCGGAGTGATCGGCACCGGCAAGATCGGCGAGGCGTTCACCCGCATCGCCCACGGCTTCGGCATGCGCCTGCTCGGCTGGGACGTCGCCGAGAACCCGGCCTGCATGGAACTCGGCATGAAGTACGTCCACAAGGACCAGCTGCTCGCCGAGTCCGACCTCGTCTCCCTGCACGTCCCGCTGATGCCGCAGACCCAGCACCTGATCGACGCGGCCGCCCTCAAGGCGATGAAGGACGACGCGATCCTGGTCAACTCCAGCCGCGGCGGCCTGATCGACACCGAGGCCCTCGTCGCCGAACTGCGCGAGGGCCGCTTCACCGGCATCGGCCTGGACGTCTACGAATCCGAGGCGGGCCTGTTCTTCCTCGACCGCTCCCTGGAGGCCATCGAGGACGACACCCTGGCCCGCCTGGTCACCTTCCCCAACGTCCTGGTGACGTCCCACCAGGCGTACTACACCGAGGACGCGCTGCGGCAGATCGTCGACGCCACCGTGCGCAACGTCCTCGACTACCGGGCGGGCCGCCGCTCGGAGAACGTCCTGGTCCCGCACAGCTGACCCATGAGCCCGGTCACGATCGCGGCGCCGTTCAGCGTCAGCACCGACTCCGGGTGGAACTGCACGCCCGCGAAGCCCGGCCCGCGCAGCGCGTGCACCTCGCCGCCCGCGCCGCGGCTCACCTCCACGCCGTGCGCGGCCAGCTCGGCGCGGGCCTCGTCGTCGCAGCGTGCCGTGAAGCTGTTGTAGAAGCCGACGGTCTCCGGGCGCCCGAACAGGTCGACCGTCGTCTGCGCCCCCTGGTACGGCACCTCCTTGCGGACGATGTCCAGGCCCAGTTCGGCCGCGATCAGCTCGTGCCCCAGGCAGACGCCGAGCACCCCGTGCCGGTGCCCGGCCAGCACCTCGGCGGTCAGCGCGCGCAGCAGCCGCATCTTGGGATCGGCCGGGTCGCACGGGTCGCCGGGGCCGGGTCCGAGCACCAGCGGCCCCTCGTGCGCGAGGACGGCCGCGCGCAGCCCGGCCTCGTCGTAGCGGCGCACGGTGACATCCAGACCCGAGGAGCGCAGCACATGGGCGAGCATCGCGGTGAAGGTGTCCTCGCCGTCCACCACCAGGGCGTGCCCCGCCAGGGCCCGCGACCGCTCCTGCATCCGCAGCCAGAACGGCGCCAGCGCGGCCCGCCGCCCGTCCAGCGCGGCCCGCACCCGCGGATCCTCCGCCAGCCGCGGCAGCTCCCGCTCCCCGCCCGGTGCGCCGGGGCGCACGCCCAGCGCGGCCAGGACGCCCGCCGCCTTCGCGTGCGTCTCCGCGACCTCGCCCGCCGGGTCCGAGCCGCGTACCAGGGTGGCGCCCACCGGCACGCGCAGCCGTCCGTCCGCGTCGATGTCGGCGGTCCGGATCAGGATGGGGGAGTCCAGCGTCTGGGCGCCGCCCGCGTCCCGGCCGAGCAGTGCGAGCGCGCCCGCGTAGTAGCCGCGCCCGCCGGACTCGTGGCGTTCGATGACCCGGCAGGCGTTCTGCACCGGCGACCCGGTGACGGTCGCCGCGAACAGCGTGTGGCGCAGCACCTCGCGCGCGTCCAGCGAGGACCGGCCGCGCAGCTCGTACTCGGTGTGCGCGAGGTGCGCCATCTCCTTCAGCCGGGGCCCGACCACCACCCCGCCCATGTCGCCGACCGTGCACATCATCTTCAGTTCCTCGTCGACGACCATCGACAGCTCCTCGATCTCCTTGCCGTCGGAGAGGAAGCCGAGCAGGTGCTCGGGGGTCGGCCCTCCGGCGGGGTAGCGGTAGGTGCCGCTGATCGGGTTCATCACGACCGTGCCGCCGGACATGCGCACATGCGCCTCGGGGCTCGCGCCCACCAGCGTCCGCCCGCCCGGCCCGTCCCCGGTGTGCACGACGAACGTCCAGTACGCGCCCCGCTCGCCCGCCAGCAGCCGCCGGAACAGCGCGAGCGCGTCGGCCCGCCCGAAGCCGGGGATCTCGCCCCGGTAGGTCCGCCGGATGACGAAGTTGGCGCCCTCGCCGGTGCCGATCTCCTCCTCCAGCACCCGCCCGACGATCCGCGCGTACTCCTCGTCGTCCACGTCGAAGCCGCCGTCCGCGACCCGCACCCCGTGCTCGGGCAGCCGCGCCAGGGCGTCGGCCAGCGGGACGGTGTACGACTCCTCGGGGGTGAGGACCGCCAGCGGGGTGCCGTCGTCGCGGACGTCGAAGCCGCGCTCGCGGATCTGCCGGAACGGCACCAGGGCCAGCCCCTCGTCGGGCAGGTCGGCGAGCCGTTCGCAGGTGGTCACCGGGCCGATCAGCACCTCGACCAGGTCGTGGTCGTGTCCGGGCGTGCGGCGCCGGAGCAGGGCGAAGGGGCGGGAGTCGTGCAGCAGCCTGGCCAGGTCCATGGGGTCGGTTCCTCTTCCCTCGGTGGTGCGTCGATGTCGGGGAGGAACGGCCGGGCTCCGCGAACGCCGAAGGCCGCCCCTCGGGCGGCCTTCGCGAAGTCTGGGATACGCGCAGTCAGCGGGCCGCCGGAGAAGCGGTCCACCACCAGTTCTGGATCTGGGTCGAGTGCGCGGACATGCCCGCACCTTATCCCATCCGCGCGGGCCGCCGGATCGCCCGGACGCACCACACCCGGTTTCCGCCGGGCCCGGCCGGTGGAAGGAGGGCGGGCGTCCCCACCCGCCCGGCACCAGGAGCACACCATCGCCACGCCACGCCCGCGCCGCCGCGCCGCGCGCCCCCTCAGAGCACTGGCCGCGCTGGCCGCACCGGCGCTCTGCGCGGCCCTGGCCGCCGGCCGGCCGCCCGCCGCCCTCCCCGACGCGTCCCCGGCTGCGTCCCTCCCCGACGCGTCCCCGGCTGCGTCCCGCACCGACGCGTCCCCGGCCGCGTCCCGGACCGCGCCCCCGGCCGTGCCCCGGAGCGTGCCGCCGACCGCGTACCGGACCGTCGCCTACCGCGGCCACACCTTCACCGTCCCCGCCGACTGGCAGGTCGTCGACCTCACCGCCGACCCGGCGGCCTGCGTCCGCTTCGACCGGCACGCCGTCTACCTCGGCACCCCCGGCGAGCGGCAGGACTGCCCGGCCCGCGCCACCGGCCGCACCGAGTCCCTGTGGGTGCGGCCCGCCACCGCCGAGCGGGCCGCCGTCACCGAGAACCGCACCGCCCGCCTCTTCCACGCCACGGCGTCGGCCGAGGGGATCGCCGTCACCGCCCCCTACCGCGAGGACCGCGCGGTGGTCGAGGAGGTGCTGCGCAGCGCGGGACTCCCGGTGTCGGCGGCCCGCACCGAGACGGTGTCGGCGGCGCGCACCGCGACGGGGGACGGCGGCGCGCAGTCCGTCCCGGCACTGCCCGCCGACGCCACCGTGTACCGCGGCCGGGGCTTCGACACCTGTGCCGCGCCGGGCCAGAAGGCCATGGACGCCTGGCGGGCCTCCTCGCCCTACGGCGCCGTCGGCGTCTACATCGGCGGCGTCAACCGCGCCTGCGCCCAGCCGGACCTGACCGACACCTGGGTGCGGACGCAGTACACCAGTGGCTGGCGCCTGCTCCCGCTCTACGTCGGCCCGCAGCCCTCCGCCGGCGCCGGGAGCTGCGCGGACGACTGCGCCGCCATCACCGACCCGGCGTCCCAGGGCAGGGCCGCCGCCGAGGACGCGGTGGTCCAGGCGGGCGCCCTCGGCCTCGGCCCCGGCTCGGTGCTCCACAACGACCTGGAGCAGTACACGCCCGGCGCGGCCCTCACCGCGCGGGTGCTCGGCTATCTGGAGGCGTGGACCCTGCGGCTGCACGAGCTGGGCTACCGCTCGGGCGCGTACGGCAGCGTCTCCTCGCTCGTCGCCGACCTGGTCGGCAACGCGGCGCGGACCACCCTGCCGGACGTGATCCACTTCGCGCACTGGAACGACGAGGCCGTCACCACCGACGCCGCCCTCCCGGCCGGTCTGTGGAGCCGGGGGCAGCGCGTCCACCAGTACGCGGGCGACCGCGCCGAGACGTACGGGGGCACGCGGATCAGCGTCGACCGGGACCAGCTGGACGTCGGCGCGGGCGCCTGACGGGGGCGGTTGTGGAAGTGTCCGCAAACAAGCGGTGTCCGTCTCACTTGATGAGCAGATGAAGGGACCCGCTCAGTGACCCCTTAGGGTTTGTGGTGTGACCGTGAACGCTAAGACCAGCACGAGTGCTGGCAACACCTGGCGAGACCTGCCCGCGGCGCAGCAGCCCGAGTACCCCGACACCGAGGCTCTGCGCGCAGTGATCGCGGACCTCGAGTCGTATCCACCGCTCGTCTTCGCGGGCGAGTGCGACCAGCTGCGCGCCCGGATGGCGGCCGTCGCCAGGGGAGAGGCGTTCCTCCTCCAGGGCGGCGACTGCGCCGAGTCGTTCGACGCGGTGTCCGCCGACGACATCAGGGCCAAGCTCAAGACCCTGCTCCAGATGGGCGCCGTGCTCACCTACGCCGCCTCGGTGCCGGTCGTCAAGGTGGGCCGGATCGCGGGGCAGTACTCCAAGCCGCGTTCCAAGCCGACCGAGACCCGCGACGGGGTCACGCTGCCGACCTACCGCGGCGACTCCGTCAACGGCTTCGAGTTCACCGAGGCCGCCCGGGTGCCGGACCCGGAGCGGCTGAAGCGGATGTACCACGCCTCGTCCTCCACGCTGAACCTGGTGCGCGCCTTCACCACCGGCGGCTACGCCGACCTGCGCCAGGTGCACGCCTGGAACCAGGACTTCGTGAAGTCCTCCCCGTCCGGCCAGCGCTACGAGCAGCTCGCCCGCGAGATCGACAACGCGCTGAACTTCATGCGGGCCTGCGGCACCGACCCGGCCGAGTTCCAGACGGTCGAGTTCTACTCCTCCCACGAGGCGCTGCTGCTCGACTACGAGTCGGCGCTCACCCGCACCGACTCGCGCACCGGCCAGCTCTACGACGTCTCCGGGCACATGGTCTGGATCGGCGAGCGCACCCGGCAGCTCGACCACGCGCACATCGAGTTCGCCTCCAAGATCCGCAACCCGATCGGCGTCAAGCTCGGCCCGACCACCACGGCCGAGGAGGCGTTGCAGTACATCGAGCGTCTTGACCCGGACCGCGAGCCGGGCCGGCTGACCTTCATCGTGCGCATGGGCGCCGACAAGGTCCGCGACAAGCTGCCCGAGCTGGTGGAGAAGGTCACCGCCTCGGGCGCGACCGTGGCCTGGGTGACCGACCCGATGCACGGCAACACCTTCGAGGCGGCCTCCGGGCACAAGACCCGCCGCTTCGACGACGTGCTCGACGAGGTCAAGGGCTTCTTCGAGGTGCACAAGGAGCTGGGCACCCACCCGGGCGGCATCCATGTGGAGCTGACCGGCGACGACGTCACCGAGTGCGTGGGCGGCGGCGACGAGATCTTCGTCGACGACCTCCACCAGCGCTACGAGACGGCCTGCGACCCGCGGCTCAACCGCAGCCAGTCGCTGGACCTGGCCTTCCTGGTCGCGGAGATGTACCGGGACCAGTGAGCCGTCCGCCGGACACCGGCCGGTGAGTGGGGCGCGGATCACACACGGTCCGCGCCCCCCTCTCTTTCTCGCGTCCGGTACGACGGGTAAGGTTAGGTTTGCCTCACCGAGAAGTCGGGGCGGCACCACTGATCGATCCCGGCGGGAGGTGAGCCGCGCGTGTACGTCTGCAGTTGCTTCGGCATCACCGAGCAGCAGGTCCAGCAGCACGCGGAGAGCGGTGCCTGCACCCCCCGCCAGATCGCCTCGGCCTGCAAGGCGGGCACCGACTGCGGCGGCTGCGTCCGCCGCATCCAGGCCCTGCTCGGCCGGGGCGCGTGTCCGCGGCGCGAGCTGATCGAGCGGCGCGCCCCGGCGTTCGCGCGGCTCACCGCCGAGGACGACGCGGGCGCCGCCCGCAGGGAACTGGGCGACGCCGCGTAGGGTCCGTCCGGCCGGGGCCGGGCGCCTCAGTGGGTGGAGAACCCGCTGGTGCCGGGGCCCGAGGAGTCCGGCTGGCTCTGCTCGATCACGGTCGAGAGGTACAGCGCCTCGCCCAGCTTGTCGACCAGCTCCAGCTGGGTGTCCAGGTAGTCGATGTGGTGCTCCTCGTCGGCGAGGATCGCCTCGAAGACATTGGCCGACGTGATGTCGCCCTTGTCGCGCATGACGTCCACGCCCCGGCGCAGCCGGTCGATGGCCTCGACCTCGATCTGCCGGTCGGCCCGGAACATCTCGGTCACCGTCTGCCCGACCGACACATGGAAGAGCCGCTGGTAGTTCGGCAGGCCGTCCAGCAGCAGGATGCGGTCGGTGAGGATCTCCGCGTGCCGCATCTCGTCGAAGGACTCGGCCCGGGTGTACTCGGCGAGCTTCGACCACCCCTTGTGATCCTGGAGCTTGGCGTGCAGGAAGTACTGGTTGATCGCGGTCAGCTCGGCGGTGAGCTGCTCGTTGAGCAGTTCGATGACCTCGGGGTCGCCTTGCATGCGGTGCACTCCTTCTGTGCTGGTACGGGCCGTCACGGGCCGATAGCGCCGCATGATTCCATCGGCCTCCACGTCAGTCCAGTAAGTGCACACTTAGTATGAGTTGCCCGAATTGGTCCAGGGCTGGTCCCGCGCACCCCGCCCCGTCTGTCAGGATGGAGGCATGGGTCAGCCGGTGGAACGCGCGTCCGGGGAGGCGTCGGGAGCAGCGCAGGGAGCAGCGGCACAGCCGGAGCTTCCGCCGGGCCAGCGGCTCCAACGGGGCTGGCCGGTCACCCACTACGGTCCGGTGCCCAGGTTCCGGCCCGAGCGCTGGGAATTCAGGGTCTTCGGCGCCACCGCCGACGGCGAGAAGCACTGCTGGACCCATGAGGAGTTCACGGCGCTGCCGTACACCACCGTGGTCGCCGACCTGCACTGCGTCACCAAGTTCAGCATGCTCGGCGCCGAGTGGGGCGGCATCCCCGCGCGCACGGTCCTGGACATCGCCCCGCCCGCGCCCGACGTCACCCATGTCATGGTCTGGGCCGAGTACGGCTTCAGCTCCAACCTGCGCCTGACGGACTTCGCCGCGGACCGGACCCTCTTCGCCACCCACAAGGACGGCGAACTGCTCACCGCCGAGCACGGCTTCCCGCTGCGCCTGGTCGTCCCCCACCTGTACGCCTGGAAGGGCCCCAAATGGGTCCGCGGGGTGGAGTACATGACCGCCGACCGCCGGGGCTTCTGGGAGGAGCGCGGCTACCACAACATCGGCGACCCCTGGCAGGAGCAGCGCTACTCCTACCAGGAGGAGCCCGGGGACGGCCCCGGGCTGTGAGGCTCCGGCTCAGCCGTCCCTGACCGGCTCAGCCGTCCCTGAGCCGCTTCAGCCGGGCCACGTCCGCCGCGTGCCCCTCCTTGCCGCCGGGCGTCTCGATCACCAGCGGCACACCCGCGGTGGCGGGATGCGCCATCAGGGCCCGGAAGGGGTCCTCGCCGATATGGCCGGAGCCGATGTTCTCGTGCCGGTCCTTGTGGGCTCCCACCACGTCCTTGGAGTCGTTGGCGTGGATCAGTTTCAGCCGGCCCTCGCCGACCGTGTCCACCAGCAGGTCCAGGGTCTGGCGCATGCCGTCCGGGCCGGTCAGGTCGTGGCCCGCGGCGAAGATGTGGCAGGTGTCCAGGCAGACGCCCAGCATCGGATGGGCGTCCAGCGCCTCGAAGTACGGCCCGAAGTCCCAGGTGCGCGAGCACAGCGACGCGCCCTGTCCGGCGGTCGACTCCAGGAGCAGACACGGGTCGTCGTCGTGGGTCAGCTCGTCCAGCAGCGGCAGCATGTGCTCCCGTACCTGCTTCAGCGCCACCGCCCGGTCCCGGCCGCCGGTCGCGCTGCCGGTGTGCACGACGACGCCGAGCGCGCCGATCTGCCGGGCGCGCCGCAGCGAGTGCCGCAGCGAGGTGACGGAGCGCTCCACGGTGGCCTCGGTGTGCGAGCCGAAGTTGATCAGATACGGGGCGTGCACATAGGCCGGGACCGACTGCTCGGCGCAGGCCGCGCGGAACGCCTCGTCCTGGCGCGGGTCGCCGGTGGGCGTGGCCCAGCCGCGCGGATTGGCGACGAAGACCTGCACGGTCTCGGCCCCCAGCTCACGGGCGTAGGACAGTCCCACGGAGTGCAGCCCGCCGGCCACGGGGACATGACCGCCGACCGGATTGCGCGCGGCGCCGGACAGGGCCGGGACCGGGGCCGCGGCGGACGGGGAGGGGGCGGGGGACTGCTGGCTGCTCACCTGTTCAGGGTGTCATGCGGGCCGGGGCCACCGGACGCCGGCCGTGGTGATCCCCGTCTCCTCCGCCCGCTCCTGCCGTGCCCTGCGGGTACCCCGGCGGGATCACCTGATGGTGATCTTTATCGTCGAGCCCTTCGGCGCCTGCCCGCCGCCCGCCACCGACTGCTTCTTGACGGTGTCGCCGAACAGGCCGAGCAGCCCGCGGTCCTCGGAGACCTTGAAACCGGCGTCCTCCAGCGCCTTGTGCGCATCGTCGACGCTGTCGCCCGTCACATCCGGGACCTCGATCATCTCCGGGCCCTTGGACAGGGTCAGCGTGACCGTGTCGCCCTCGGCCGCCTGGCCGCCGGCCGCCGGGCTCTGCCGGGCGACCTGCCCCTTGTCGTGCTCGGAGTTGACCTGCTCGGAGGCGACCGTCACCTTCAGGCCCGCCTCCTCCAGCTCGGACCTCGCCTGGTCCAGGTCGTCTCCCGCGACGTCCGGCACGTCGACCGGGCTGCCCTTGCTGACGGTGAGCGCGATCGCCGAGCCCGCGTGCCGCTCGGTGCCCGAGGCGGGGTCCGTGCCGGTCACCGAGCCCTTCGCGACGTCCTCGCTGAACGCGCGGCGCACCATGCCCGGCTCCAGACCGGCCTTCTTCAGCAGGCGCTGGGCCGCGTCCAGCGTGCGGCCCTTCAGATCCGGCACCTTCACGGTCTCCGGGCCGTCGGAGACGGTGAGCGTCACCGCGTCGTTGCTGCGGATCCGGGCGCCCGCCGCCGGGTCGGTGCTGATGACGGTGCCGCGCTTCACGGTGTCGCTGTAGGCGTGCTTGACGTCCTTGACGTCCAGACCGGCCGCGTCGAGCCGCTTCCTGGCCTGTGCCTCGGTCTTCGCCAGCAGCGGCGGCACCTTCGTGAACTGGCCGGAGTTGATGTACCAGACGCCGCCGCCGACACCGAGGAGCAGCAGGACGGCGGCGACCACGGTCAGCACCATCCGCTTCGGCCGCCGGACGGACCGCCGGGGCGCCAGGGCCGCGGACGCCTCGAAGCGGCTGGTGCGGTGCAGTGGGTCCCCGCCGCCCGCACCGGCCGGGTCCGGCGTGTCCTCGTTCACCGGCAGCGGACGCGGCACCGTCAGCGCGCGCGGGATCACGCTCGTACGGTCCTCGCCGTTGTCGTGCTCCGCCGTGCGGGCCTGCGGCGGCAGGGCGTCGAGCTGCTGCGCGGAGAGCGCGGCGCGGGCCTCGCGGACCCGCGCCAGCAGCGCCACCGCGTCGTGCGGCCGGACCCCGGCGGTGCGCGCGGTGGCCGCGGCGACCAGCTCGTCCAGCGCGTACGGCAGGCCGGGCACCGCTGCGGACGGGGCCGGCACGTCCTCGTGCAGATGCTGGTACAGCACCTGGGCCGGGCTGTCGCCCTGGTGGGGCTTGCCGCCGGTCAGCATCTCGTAGAGCACCACACCGCACGCGTACACGTCGACGCGGGGATCGGCCGTGCCCTGCTCTATCTGCTCGGGGGCCAGGTAGGAGACGGTGCCCAGGACGGCACCGGTGGTGCTGGTGACCGAGTCCACCGCGCGGACCAGCCCGAAGTCGGCGACCTTGACCCGGCCGTCGTCCCCTATCAGCACGTTCTCCGGCTTCATGTCGCGGTGCACGAACCCGGCGCGGTGCGCCGCGCCGAGCGCCGCGAGCACCGGCTCCAGGATGTCCAGCGCGGCCCGCGGCTGGAGCGCCCCGCGCTCGCGCAGCACGTCGCGCAGCGTGCACCCGGCGACGTACTCCATGGCCAGGTAGACGTACGACCCGTCGGTGCCCTGGTCGAAGACCTGCACCACGTTCGGGTGGTCCAGGCGGGCCACCGACTTGGCCTCCCGGATGAACCGCTCCACGAAGGAACCGTCGACCGCGAGCGCCGGGTGCATCACCTTGAGCGCGAGCACGCGGTCCAGACGGGTGTCCAGGGCCCGGTAGACCGTGGCCATCCCGCCGACGGCGATCCGCGCGTCGACGCGATACCGGCCGTCGAGCACCTGCCCGACGAGAGGGTCCTGAAGGGTCGTATCCACGCACGTGAGTCTACGAGCCGCCACCGACACCCTCACCGCCCCGCGGGCCCCGGCGCCGGGACTGCGACCGAGCTGTGACGCTTCCCACGCGCGCGGGGCCTGTGACGGGACCTAGAACGCGGGCCGTTCCGGGTCCAGGGCGGCCAGGCCCTGTTCCGGGGACGACGCCCGCGCGAAGTGGCGCTTGGGGATGCGGCCCGCCAGCCGGGCCAGCCGGCCGGCCGTCACCGCGTGCCGCATCGCCTCCGCCATCACCGCCGGCTCCTGCGCCCGCGTCACCGCCGAGGCCAGCATCACGGCGTCGCAGCCCAGCTCCATGGCCAGCGCCACGTCGGAGGCCGTACCGGCGCCCGCGTCCAGGATCACCGGCACGCGCGCGTGCTCCACGATCAGCTCGAAGTTGTGCGGATTGCGGATGCCGAGGCCGGAGCCGATCGGCGAGCCCAGCGGCATGACCGCGGCACAGCCCACGTCCTGGAGCTTGCGGGCGAGCACCGGGTCGTCATTGGTGTACGGCAGCACCGTGAAGCCGTCGTCGACCAGCGTCTCCGCCGCGTCCAGCAGCTCGATCGGGTCCGGCAGCAGGGTGCGCTCGTCGGCGATGACCTCCAGCTTGACCAGGTCGGTGCCGAGCGCCTCGCGGGCCAGGCGGGCGGTCAGCACCGCCTCGCCCGCCGTGAAGCAGCCCGCCGTGTTGGGCAGCACCCGGATGCCGAGCCGGTCCAGCACGGACAGCACCGAACCGTGCGACGAGGGGTCCACCCGGCGCATCGCGACCGTGGTCAGCTCGGTGCCGGAGGCCACCAGGGACCGTTCCAGCACGTCCAGGCTGGGCGCACCGCCGGTGCCCATGATCAGCCGGGAGGTGTAGGACGTGCCTCCCAGGAGGAAGGGGTCGTCGGCCATGGGGTCAGCCTCCTTGGACGGCGGTGAGGATCTCGACGCGGTCGCCCTCGGACAGCGCGGTGGCGGGCCACTGGGTGCGCGGGACGACGGTCTCGTTGACGGCGGCGGCCACCCCGGAGGGCGCAGCCGTCACGGCGCGCACGACGGCGTCCAGGGCCGTGCCGGGCGCGATCTCGCGCGGCTCGCCGTTGACGGAGACGGACAGGAGCGGGGGCGGGGGCAGGGGTGCGGAGGTGTTCATACGGGCTGCTCCGTGCGGGCGGCGGCGAACCGCCGCGGGGTGAAGGGACGGGCCTCGTCCGGCAGCGCGCCGGTGGTCAGGGCGTGCGCCATGACGTCGCCGGTGACCGGGGTGAGCAGCACGCCGTTGCGGTGGTGCCCGGTGGCCAGCAGCAGCCCGTCCAGACCGGTCGGGCCGAGCAGCGGCGCGTTGTCCGGGGAACCGGGGCGCAGTCCGGCGCGGGTCTCGGTCAGCGGCAGCTCGGTGATCCCGGGCACCAGCTCGTGCGCGTCGCGCAGCAGCTCGTAGACGCCGCCCGCGGTCACCGTCGTGTCCCAGCCCAGCTCCTCGCTGGTGGCGCCGACGACCAGCTCGCCGTTCAGGCGCGGCACCAGGTAGACGTGGCCGCCGCGCACCACGGCGCGCACGGTGCGGCTCAGGAACGGCGCGTACCGCTTCGGCACGGTCAGCCGCAGCACCTGCCCCTTGACCGGGCGCACCGGCGGCAGCACCTCGTCCGGGACCCCCGCCAGGCGTCCGCTGAGGCTGCCGGCGGCCAGCACCACCTGCTCGGCGCCGAGCGCCGTGCCGTCGCGCAGGACGCACCCCGCGGCCCGGCCCCGGGCGAGGGTGAGCCGCTCGGCCCGGTCGCGGTGGAAGACCACCCCGGCGCGCTCGCAGGCGGCCACCAGGGCGGCGGACAGACGGCGCGGGTCGATCTGGTGGTCGCCGTCCACCCGCAGACCGCCGCGCACACCCGGCGCGAGCATCGGCTCCAGACGGCGGCAGTCCCGCCCGGACAGCCACTCCGCCTCCAGCCCGCAGCGCAGTTGCAGGGCGTGCAGGTCCCGCAGGTGGGCGCGGTCGTCGGTGTCCAGCGCGACGGCGAGCGTGCCGCAGCGGCGGTAGCCGAGGTCGTGCCCGGTGGCCTCGGTCAGCTCGGCCGCGAAGTCCGGATAGCGGCGGGCCGAGGCCAGGTTCAGGCCGAGCAGCGTCTCCTCGCCGTAGTGCAGCTCCGTGACGGCGGCCAGCATCCCGGCCGCCACCTGCGCGGCCCCGCCGCCCGGCTCGGGGTCCACCACGGCCGTGGACAGCCCGCGCAGGGCCGCCCGCCAGGCGGTCACGAGCCCGATGATTCCGCCCCCGACGACGAGGACGTCTGACGTACGTGGCGACGACATGGGCGTCCAGCCCCTCCCTTCGCCGGCATGACCCGGATCAGGTTCGTACGGTCGGAGGCCGCCAGCCTCCCTCTCAGCCCGGTGCGTCCGGGCTCCCGCGAGTGCTTGTACGGTCGCCAGCCTAGCCCCACGAGCAGCGCCTCTGTAAGGGAGCCTCCGGTGCGCCGCCTCCCCGCGGACCGGGGCCCGGACCGGACCGGTACCCGCGCCCGGACCGGACCGGTACCCGCGCCCGGACCGGCCCCCTGCCTGACGCCTTGTCAGGTGACTATGGTGATCGGGTGAGCGAGCAGACACCGGAACCGGGACAGGCGCAGGCGCGGGAGCAGGAGCACGGGCGGGCCCGGCAGGGCGCGCCGCAGCCGCGGCGCGTGGTCGTCGTCGGCGCGGGCATGGCCGGCGTGCAGACCGCGGTCGCCCTGCGCGAACAGGGCTTCACCGGCACGGTCACCCTGATCGGCGCCGAACCCCACCAGCCCTACGACCGGCCGCCGCTGTCCAAGGCCGTCCTGCTCGGCAAGGCGGAGGGCTCCGCCTTCGACGTCGACTTCGAGGCCCTCGGCGTCGAGCTGCGCCTGGGCTGCGAGGCCCTGGCCGTACACACCGACGCCCATGTGCTCGACACCTCCGCGGGGCCCGTCCCGTACGACGTGCTCGTCCTGGCCACCGGCGCCGAACCGGTGCGGCTGCCCGGCACCGAGGACGTTGCCGGTGTGCACCTGTTGCGCACCCTGGACGACGCCGAACGGCTGCGCCCGGTCCTCGCCGGACAGCACGACGTCGTGGTGGTCGGCGCGGGCTGGATCGGCGCCGAGTTCGCCACCGCCGCGCGCGAGGCGGGCTGCGCCGTGACGGTCGTGGAGGCCGCCGGCCGGCCGCTGGCGGGCGTCCTGCCCGCCGAGGTGGCCGCGCCCATGACCGCCTGGTACGCCGACAGCGGCGCCGTGCTGCGCACCCACGCGCGCGTGGCGGCCGTCGAGCCCGGAGCGGTCGTCCTCGACGACGGCGAGCGGCTGCCCGCCGGTGCCGTGGTCGTCGGCATCGGCGCCCGCCCCGCCACCGCCTGGCTGGCCGGTTCCGGCATCGCCCTGGGCGAGTGGGGCGAGGTGCTCGCCGACGACCATCTGCGCACCAGCGCCCCGGACGTGTACGCGGTCGGCGACTGCGCCTCCTTCCCCTCGCGCCGCTACGGCGAACGCCTGCTGGTCCACCACTGGGACAACGCGCTCCAGGGGCCGCGCACCGTCGCCGCCGACGTGATCGGCCTGACCCCCGCGGCCTACGACCCGGTGCCGTACTTCTGGTCCGAGCAGTTCGGCCGGTTCGTGCAGTACGCCGGGCACCACACCGCGGCCGACGCCATGGTCTGGCGCGGCGAGCCGTCCGGTCCGGCGTGGACGGTCTGCTGGCTGCGCCAGGGGCGGCTGGTCGCCCTGTTGGCGGTCGGCCGGCCGCGGGATCTCGCCCAGGGCAGACGGCTGATCGAGGGGGGCGCGCCGATGGACCCCGAGCTGCTGGCGGACCCGGCGCGGCCGCTGAAGACGGCCGTCGGCTAGCTATAGCCAGGGCAGGTCCCAGGGCGCGGCGCCCGGCCGCGCCGCCCGGGTGGGCGGGGTCGGCTTCCGCGTGTCAGTGGCAGATGGCACGCTTGGTTCTGTGACCGAGATTGACGCGAAGACCGATGGGCTCGTCCCCGCCTGGCTCACCCTCCCCGACATCGCCGAGATGCTCGGCGTCGAGGTGACGCGTGTGCGGCAGCTGGTGAAGGAGGGCCAGCTCATCGCCGTACGCCGGGGTGAGAACCGCGCGCTGCACGTCCCCGCCGCCTTCATCGACGGGGACAAGGTCGTCAAGGGCCTGACCGGGACCCTGACCCTGCTGCGGGACGACGGCTTCACGGCCGAAGAGATGATCGAGTGGCTCTTCACCCCCGACCCCAGCCTGCCCGGCACCCCCGCGCAGGCCCTCAGTGAGAACCGCGGCACGGAGGTGAAGCGCCGCGCCCAGGCGCTGGCCGTCTGAGCCCGAGGCCGGGACGACCGGCCCACCGAGCCGTTCGGGGCGTAGCCGCGCCGGACGGCGGACGCGGACGGGGCGTGCGCGCCGCGCGCGCCCCGTGCCTCCCTCCGGCCCGCACGGCGACCGGAACACCAGCACGTACGCACGCACAGGTATGCACACGCATAGGCACTGCGCGCGGTACGCACGCCCCGCAGCACGCACGACCACGCACCACTGATCCGATCGCAGGGGGACTCCACGCATGCCCGACACCGCCGCAGCCGCCGCCCGCGCCCGTCTGGCCGACGCGCGCCTGTATCTGTGCACGGACGCCCGCAAGGACCGGGGCGACCTGCCCGAGTTCCTGGACGCGGTCCTCGCGGGCGGGGTCGACATCGTGCAGCTGCGCGACAAGGGCATGGAGGCCGGGGAGGAGCTGGAGCACCTGGAGGTGTTCGCCGACGCCTGCGCCCGCCACGGCAGACTGCTCGCGGTCAACGACCGCGCGGACGTCGCCCACGCGGCCCGCGCCGACGTGCTGCATCTGGGCCAGGGCGACCTGCCGGTCCCGGCGGCCCGCGCCGTCCTCGGCGGCGACATCCTGATCGGCCGCTCCACCCACGCCGAGTCCGAGGCCGCCGCTGCCGCCGTCCAGGACGGCGTGGACTACTTCTGCACCGGCCCCTGCTGGCCCACCCCGACCAAGCCCGGCCGCCACGCGCCCGGCCTCGACCTGGTCCGGTACACCGCCTCCCTGGGCACCGACCGCCCCTGGTTCGCCATCGGCGGTATCGACCTGGGCAATCTGGACCAGGTGCTGGAGGCGGGCGCCCGGCGGGTCGTCGTGGTCCGGGCGATCACCGAGGCCGCTGATCCCGGCGCCGCGGCGGCGGAGTTCGCGAAGCGGCTGCGCGAGACGGTCTGACCCCGGCCCCGGCCCCGATCTCAGCCCCGGCCGCGGACCGGTCCGGCGCGTCCGTGGACGGAAAGTGTCCAAGGAGTGGACAACAACTCGGCAAACCGGGCAAAAAGCCATCGTTCGGTTGGGTGGCCGCCGCACCCTGGCTAACCTGCGAGTATGGCCCTCGGCACCGCATCCACCAGGTCGGACCACGCCCGCACGGTCCGCGACATGCTCGCGACCGGCAAGACGACGTACTCGTTCGAGTTCTACGCCCCGAAAACCCCGAAGGGCGAGCGGAACCTGTGGAACGCGCTGCGCCGGGTCGAGGCCGTGGCGCCCGACTTCGTCTCGGTGACCTACGGCGCGGGCGGCTCCACCCGCGCGGGCACGGTCAAGGCGACCGAGGCCATCGCCTCGGACACCACGCTCACCCCGATCGCCCACCTCACCGCCGTCGACCACTCCGTGGCCGACCTGCGCAACATCATCGGGCAGTACGCCGACGCCGGGATCCGCAACATGCTGGCCCTGCGCGGCGACCCGCCCGGCGACCCGATGGGCGAGTGGGTGCCCCATCCCCGCGGTCTGCGCTACGCGGCCGAACTCGTCGAGCTGATCAAGACCTCCGGTGACTTCTGCGTCGGTGTCGCGGCCTTCCCCGCGATGCACCCGCGCTCCGTCGACCGGGACACCGACGTCCGCCACTTCGTCGACAAGTGCCGGGCCGGCGCCGACTACGCCGTCACACAGATGTTCTTCGACCCGGAGGACTATCTGAGGCTGCGCGACCGGGTCGCGGCGGCCGGCTGCGAGACCCCGATCATCCCCGAGATCATGCCCATCGCCAGTGTGAAGACGCTCGCGCGGATCCCGTCGCTCACCAACGCCGTCTTCCCCGGCGCCCTGAAAGAGCGCATCCTCGCGGCGCAGGACGATCCGGCCGCTGTACGCTCCATTGGCATCGAGTTCGCCACGGAGTTCTGCGCGCGGCTGCTGGCCGAAGGAGTGCCCGGACTGCACTTCATCACGCTCAACAACTCCACGGCGACCCTGGAGATCCACGAGAACCTGGGCCCGCACCGCTCACCGCGGGCCTAGACCGGTCGCATCACGGGTGCGACACACTGCGGAACGGCCACTGGGAGAGGGGCGTACATGGGCTGGGCGGTCCTCTACATCGCGTTCGGCGGCGTCGCACTGTGGTTGCTCGGCGAGGTGCTGCTGCAGTACAAGGCGCGGCTGCGCTGGCGGCTGCTCGCCTTCGGCGGCTTCCTCTGCGTGGTCCTCGGTGTGCTCCTGCCGTCCGTCCTGGTCATCGCCCTGGGGGCGATCGCCTTCGCGACCGGGCAGACCTATGTGACGCTGTCCTTCCGCCGCGGCTTCGTCGCGGGCTGGGCGGTGCGGCAGCCCGGCGCCGCCGAGGGCACCAAGCGCCGCCGGGGCAGGGGCGGCCGCAAGGACGCGGCCCCGGAGAACCCCGGCCCGGAGGCCGCCGTCGACGGCCCCGGTGAGGCGTTCGGCGCCGACGACCCGGCCGGCGCGTACGACGGGCCCGGACCCGACGCCTCCGCCTACGGGCACGACGACGAGCCCGACGACGTCTTCACCCCGACCCGTCCGCCGGAGCCCACGGCCGCCGAGTCCACCGCCGTCTACGCCCCGCAGCCGCTGCCCGACGACACCGGCTCCTACGGCGTCTACGGCGGCACCGGCCACTCCGCCGGCAGTCCGGCCCCGAACCCGTACGCCGCCACCGCCCAGGCCCCCGACCAGGGCTACGGCTACGACTACTCCGGGTACCAGCAGCAGGGTTACGGCTACGACGGCACGGGCCAGCAGCAGTACGCCGCCTACTCGGACCCGTACATCGGCACCCAGACCTACGACGGCGGCACCGGCACCGGCCACCCCGGCGACTACGGCCGGCAGGGCTACGGCGGCCAGGACCAGTACGCCGCGGGCGGTCCGGGCGGCGGCTACGGCGGCGAGACCCCGCCGGGCGGCGTGTGGGTCCCGCAGCAGCGCGGCGACGACCCCTACGGCGGCCAGCTCCCGCCGGAACAGCAGCCGTACCCGTACCAGGGCGACGGACAGGGCGACGGCACCCACGGCCAAGGGCCCGGCCAGGGGCAGACGCACGGCCAGGCACCCGGCCAGGGCCAGGCGCCGCACGGCGCGGGCTACGACGAGCAGTACCGTTTCTGAAGCAGCCTCACCGGCCGCCCCGGGCAGCTTCCTCGGCCCTCGGGCGGCCCTGCCGGCCCTCCGGCGGCCTCACCGCCCTGCTCCTGAGCCGGCCTCAGTACTCGCCGCGCCCGCGCCCCCGGCTCACTGCGAGCCGCGGAAGTCCGGGCCCTCCACGACGAGCCCGGCCACCAGCGCGCCCGACATGCCGGCGTGCGGCAGCCCGCCGCCGGGATGCGCCCAGCCGCCCACGGCGAACAGGCCCTCGGTACCGGTGGAGTTCGCCGGATGCAGCAGCCGTCCCCGGCCCGCGGCCAGCGCCGGCGCGGGCACCGACCCGCCCGGCGCGCCCGTCTCCCGCGCGATGTCGGCGGGCGTGCGGACCTCGTGCCACAGCAGCCGGTCGCGCAGTCCGGGCACGGCTCGGGCGGCGGCGGTGATCATACGGTCGGCGTGCGCGGCCAGATCCCGCGGCCCGGCGGCCGCCGCCGAACCCTGGGTCGGGACCGTGGCCGTGAGCGTGACCGCCTCGTGCTCCGGGTCCGGAACCAGCGCGGGATCGCCGGGGCGCGCCACGACGACCGTGGGCCGCGCGGGCAGCCCCGCACCGCCCGCACCGCCCGAGCCGAACAGTGCCTCGAACTCCTGCGCGGGGTCGGGCGCGTGCACCACGGTCCGGTGGGCCGTCCCCTCCGGGCGGGCGCCGCGCAGCGCCAGCAGCACGGTCAGCCGGCTCGGCAGCCCCCGCTGCGGCGGCACCGCGCCCGCACCGCCCGGCACCGCGGCGGGGCCGCCCGGCGTCCCGGGGGCCGCCGCGGTGACCACGAACTCCGCCTCGGCGCCGCCCCCGTCCGCGAACTCCACCCCCGCCACCCGGCCGTCCTTCTCGACGACCCGGGCGACCTCGGTGCCGAAGACGAACTCGACCCGGCGGGCCGTGCACCGCTCGTACACCGCGCGCGCCAGCTCGCGCAGACCGCCGCGGACGTACCAGACGCCGAAGGCGTGCTCCATGTACGGCAGCACGGCGGCGCTCGCCGGGGCGGTCCGGGGATCGAGCCCGTACGCGAGCGCGTGGCTGTCCAGGAGCGCGGCCAGGCGCGGATCACGCAGCTCCCAGGCGCCGATCTCGGCGAGTGTGGCGGCCCGGCGGGTGCGCAGCAGGCGCTTGTGCGGGACCGCCGGATAGGGCTCGCGCTCGGCCAGCACCTGCCAGTCGGGCCACAGCGGCTCCTCCAGCAGCGGGCGCCTGGTGCGGTCCCACGCCTCGCGCGCCCGCACCAGGAAGTCGCCCCAGCGCTGCCCGGCGCCCGCGCCGAGCGCGTCCTCCAGGGCGGCGACGACGCCCGCGCGGGAGGCGTTCGGCAAGGCGCACTCGGTGCCGTCCGCGAAGACGTGCCGCGCCGCGGGATCGACCTGGACCAGCTCGACGCGGTCCTCCAGGGGCTCCTTGCCGGTCTTCACGAACAGGTCGCGGTAGACCGCGGGCAGCGGAAGCAGGGCGGGACCGGTGTCGAAGGCGAAGCCGTCCCGCTCGAAGCGGCGCACCGCTCCGCCGTACGTCTGTGTCCGCTCGTACACCGTCACCCGGTGGCCCGCGACGGCCAGCCGGGCAGCCGCCGCCATCGCGCCCATCCCGGCGCCGATCACCGCAATCCGTGCCATGCCCGCGACCCTACCGACCACCACCGACAATCCCCGTTCCGGGTGCCGCGGCCGGCGCCTGCGCGGGAGGCGCGGGGCCGTCCGGGCCCGGTGCCCGGGGACGGGTACGGAGGGCTGAGTACTCGTACCTAGACGGCGAGATGAGTACCTGCGCGGATGGGCCCCGGCCCGCGCGGACGAGAGAGTGGAGGCACGGGAAGGGGCACAGCGCCGGTACCGCCGATACGGGGCGGCGGAACGGCGCTGCCCTGGACCGCTCCTTCCGCCGGCCCAGGTCGGCGGGAGCGAGGCACGGGGGAGCCCGGAACGACCGAACGGGGTCCGACGGGGGGAGCGAGGTACGGGGGACGGGGGAGCACGGGGGAGCACGGAACGGCGCCGGTGCGCGGTGGCCCGCGGGGGACGCGGCCACGGCACACCGGCGCCTTTTCCCGTGCGTGCTCTCAGCGGGAGCCGCTCACCCGGCCCTGGAGCAGCCGCGACAGCGCGGCGTGGACGTCGTCCAGGGAGCGCTCCGGCTGGAACGCCTTCCAGTCCAGGGCGGCCACCAGCACCATCCCGACCAGCGCGGCGGCGGTCAGCGGCACATCGATCTCCGCGCAGAACTCGCCGCTCGCCATGCCGTCGCGCAGCACGTCCTCGACGACCGCGACCGCCTGCTTCCGGACCACCATGAGCGTGGACTGCCAGGCCCGGTTGGTGCGCCACAGCTCGGCCACGTACAGCTGGGTGAAGGCGGGATAGCGGTCGATGAAGACCAGCCCGGCGCGGATCATCGCGTCCAGGGCGTCGACCCGGCCGCCGCCCGCGCGCGCCGCGTGCTCGGCCGCCTCCCGCAGGGAGGCGGTGAGGAGGCCCACGCCGTGCCGCAGCAACTCCTCGAAGAGGACGGACTTGCTGGCGAAGTTGTAGTAGACGGTGCCCTTGGCGACCCCGGCCCGCTCGGCGATCTCGTCCACCGTGGTCGCGGAGAAGCCCTGCTCGGCGATGAGTGTGACGGCTGCCTCGTAGAGCTTCTGCCGGGTGGCCTCGCGGCGGGTACGGCCGCCCGGCGTGGCGCTGCTGCTTTCCATGGCCCTGATTGTCACAGGAACGGGCCGCCCGCCGAGCGCCGCCACCGGTCGCGGCCCCGGGCCACCCCACGCCGGGCGGCCCCGCGCCGCCGCCGGGCCCGCACGGACGAGCGAGGCAAAAGACCAGGTCAGAACGGATTGTCAGTGGCATACCGCACGATGGGCACATACGGCACCCGTGCCGTCACCCAGACGACAGGAGGTTCGTCATGGCCAAACCCTCCGCGGCCGCCGCCCACCGGCGCCGCGCCACCGGCCCTGCCCCCTCACTGACCGGCCCGGCGAGCGATGTGCACCCCGTGCTCCGCCGGGCCACGGCCCCGCCCGCCGCCCTCGACCTGCTCGCCCAGGCCCGGTCCGGCCTCGAAGAGGCGGCCGTCCTCCCCACACCGAACGAGCGCTACGCCACCGCCCACCTCGCCGCCCTGCGCACCGCCGCCGCCGTGCTCGCCGCGCGGGCCCGCCCGGAGACCGGCTCCCGGCGGCGGGCCCGGATCCGCAGCGCCTGGGAGGTGCTCCCCGAGATCGCACCCGAACTGACCGAGTGGAGCGCCCTGTTCGCCTCGGGCGCCCGCCGCCGCGCGCTGGCCGAGGCCGGGGTGCGGGGCGCGGCGGGCCACCGGGACGCCGACGACCTGATGCGGGACGTGGCGATGTTCCTGCGCATCGTCGAGCGGATGCTGGTCCTCCAGCCGGTCCTGCCGCCGCCCCGGCCGGGGGAGCCGGCGGCAGGACCGCGCACCGCCGGGACCGAGCAGGCCGGAGGTCCGCGGACCGGCGGCGCGCGGGTTGCGCGACCACCGGCCGACGGCATACCGGACGCGGGCTGACCCGCGCGGGTCCGGGGCGGCGGGAGGCGGCGCCGAGGCGACGGGCGGACCGGGCGGCGGAGGCAATAGGGTGGAGACGCCTGAAGCCTTCCCACCTCCCGTGTCGCGGGCCGGGGAGGCAGCCCGATCGCTCCGCCGTACCCGAGGCGGTGCCGCCGCGAGGAGTCAACTGCCGTGTCGGACCCGATGCGCCCACCCGTCGCCCGATCCCGCGCCTCGCTTCGCACGGCCGTGGTCTGGGACGTCCTGCGGGACGCCCTCGACCGGCTGGCCAAGGCCACGGGCCGGGAGTCGCTGGACGTCCTCGACACCGGCGGCGGCAGCGGCAACTTCGCCGTGCCCGTGGCCCGCCTCGGCCACCGTGTCACCGTCGTCGACCCCAGCCCCAACGCGCTCTTCGCGCTGGAGCGCCGCGCCGGCGAGGCCGGTGTGGCCGACCGGGTGCGCGGCGTGCAGGGCGATGTGCACGGCCTCTTCGACGTGGTCGAGCGCGGCGGCTACGACGCGGTGCTCTGCCACGGCGTCCTGGAGTACGTCGACGACCCGGCCGCCGGCGTCGGCAACGCGGTCGCGGCGCTGCGCCCCGAGGGAGTGCTCAGCCTGCTCGCCGCCGGACTCGGCGGCGCGGTGCTCGCGCGGGCCCTGGCCGGCCACTTCACGGAGGCCCGGCAGGCGCTGGGCGACCCGGAGGGGCGCTGGGGCGAGGGCGACCCGGTGCCGCGCCGCTTCACCGCCGAGCAGCTCACCGGCTTCGTCGAGGAGGCGGGCCTGGCGATCGGCGCGGTGCACGGCGTACGGGTCTTCGCCGACCTGGTGCCGGGCGTGCTGGTGGACACCGAGCCGGGGGCGCTGGACGCCCTGCTCCAGCTGGAGGCGGCGGCGGCCGAACTGCCGGCGTTCCACTCCGTGGCCACCCAGCTCCACGTCCTCGGTGAGACCCGGGGTGCGCCCGGGGCCTGACCGGCCTGGTGCGACGGGCCGCCGGCCGGCGGCCCGGCCGGGCATGGAGTGTGCCACAGGCCCCCCGATCCAGGTGGTGGCGCCGTATGATCGAGGGAGGCCGCCCGGCATGACGGGCCGGTCGCCGGGGAATGAAGCCTCAGCGAGCCGGGTTCCGTCATGGTGATCCGGTTGGCCAATTGGCGTAGAGGGGCGGGTTTCACGGGGGCGATTCCCTGCCTATCCTGAAGGGACCCCCCGGGTCGCCCCGGCGACTGCACGATGAGGAGGACTCCGTGCCGCTCTCGGAGCACGAGCAGCGCATGCTCGAGCAGATGGAGCGAGCGCTGTACGCCGAAGATCCCAAGTTCGCGTCGGCGCTCGAGGGAAGCGGGCTGCGTACGTACACCCGGCGGCGGGTCTACCAGGCGGTCGCGGGCTTCCTCGTAGGTATCGCGCTCCTCATGGCAGGTGTGATCGCCCAGTATCCCTGGGTGAGCGTGGTGGGCTTCCTGGTGATGCTGGGATGCGCGCTGCTGGCCGTGACCGGCTGGCGCAAGGCTCCCAAGCCGGGCGAGCGGCCCGCCGCCGGTCCGCATCCGGGCCGTCAGGCGCGTTCGAAGCGCTCCATGATGGACCGCATCGAGCAGCGCTGGCAGCGCCGCCGCGACGAGCAGGGACGATAGCCCCCGCCCGAGCGGCACATCACGAACGGCTTGTGTGAGGAGCCGACCACGACTCGTGGTCGGCTCCTTGGTCATGCCGTGCCTCGCCTCCATGGCCGGCCAGCCGGCCCCGGCCCCGGCGCCCGGTCGCCCGGCCCCGCCCGTCCCGCCCGCGGTGGTTTGTCGGCCCAGGAAGACGCGCCCCGGCAGGACGCGGCTCGGCGGGCTCGGCGGTGGACGACCGGGGCAGGACGCGGCCCGGTCCGTCACGACGCGGCTCGGAGCGCCCCCCGGCCGGTCCGTTCCCCTCGGCGGTCGCCCGGGGCGGGCCCCGGCGACCACCTCGCGCCGGGCGGTCAGCCCTGCTGGCGCGAGGGGCGGCGCAGGGCCGGGCGGAGAGCCGCGGCGCGGGCGCGGAGGGCGGCCGAACGGGCGGAGAGGGCCCAGGACAGACGCGCGGTCGAGCGGGGGGCGAGGGCGGCGCGCAGCCGGGCACCGCGCGAGGCCGAGCCGCGCAGCCCCGCGACGACCCGGCGGACGTCGTCGGCGAGCCCCGGCATCGGGCTCGGGCTCGGCGCGTAGAGCACCTGCTCCAGGGCGTCGGCCAGCCGGTGGGCCGAGGCGGCGGCCACCGGGTCGAGCCGTCCCGCCCGGACGATCCGCTCCGCCGTCCTGCGCGGGGTCTGCGACTCGTCCGGGAAGATCCCGAAGTCCCAGGCCGTGTCGGTCAGTTCCTGCCAGACGGCCAGCCGGTGCGGGAGCGCGTCCGCCGGGCCCCGGCCGTGCGCCCCCAGCCGGACGGCTCTTCTCCGCTTCCGCCACAGCAGCGGTGACAGCAGCAGGACGAGCACGGCGAGCCCGCCCAGGGCCCAGCCCGTGACCACCCCCCACGGCGTGCCGCTGTCCCCGGCGGGCAGCGCCGCCTGCGCGGACGGGCTCGGGCACTCCTGGAGCCGCTTCATCTGCGGGGTGCAGCCGGTGCTCGCGGACGGCGCGGCGGACGGCTGCGAGCTGGCCCCCTGGGACGGCAGCGCCGGGTTCGGCAGCGTCGAGTTCGAGGGGTCCGAGGTGGTGTACTGCGGGACCGTGCCCCGGGTCGGCGTGGGCTCGAAGCGGGTCCAGCCGACGCCCTGGAAGTACAGCTCGGGCCAGGCGTGCGCGTCCTTGAGCCCCACCTGGACACTGCCGTCGCCCTGCGCGGCACCGGGGGCGAAGCCCACCGCCACCCGCGCGGGGATGCCGAGCGTACGGGCCATCGCCGCCATGGTGAACGAGAAGTGCACGCAGAAGCCCCGCTTGTCCCTGAGGAACCGTGTGATCCCCTGCGAGCCCGAGCCCACCTCGACCTGAGTGTCGTACTGGAAGCCGCCTTCGAAGGAGAACCAGTTCTGGAGCTTCACCGCCTGCTCGTAGTGGTTCGCCGCTCCCGCCGTGACCCGGCGCGCGGTGCTCGCCACGACGCCCGGCAGGCTGTCGGGCACCTTGGTGTACTCGCGCTCCAGAGCCGCGGGAGGCTGCCCGGCGGTGGCGAGCTGCTCCGCCGTCGGCTGCACCTCCAGGCTCTTGACCTGGTACGACAGCCCGCGGGTGTTCTGCCCGTGGTCGCCGACCAGGGTCATGCCCACGGGCTCGTAGCGCCAGCTGCCGTCGACCCGCACACCGCTCGGTGGGTACGGCATCGGCAGCCAGTCCTGCGCGTACCAGTCGGCGGCGGCGACGGAGGTGGTGATCTCGGTGCGCCGGACGCCGCCGTCCAGGCCGGACGGGCTGGGGAACGGGTCCGGCACGCCGACGATGTGCCGCTGGGACGGCTTCCAGGTGGTGCCGTCGAAGTCGTCCAGGGAGACGATGCGCAGATACAGGTCGGAGGCGTTCGGGGAGTTGGTGCGCAGACTGAGGACCGTGCGGTTCTCGTCGACGTTCAGGCTGTCGCGCAGGGACACCAGCGGGTTCACCGCCGAGATGGTGCCGCCGCCCCCGATGCCCGAGCCCACGCCGCCGTCGCCGTCCAGCAGGCCGCCGCGCATTCCGGGCAGGGCGAGCGGCACCACCAGGGCGACACCCAGCGCGACCGCGCCGATCCGGCGTCCGGTGCGGATCGGGGCCACCGCGCCGCCGGACCCGCCGCCCGGCGCCCGTGCCGCACCGCCGAACACCCGGCCCCACTGCGCGAGCCGGTCCCGGCCCTCGACCAGCAGCAGCATGAGGTAGCCGGCCGCCGCCAGGAGGAACCACAGCCAGGCCGAGCCGCCGTCGGACAGCCCGGCCGCCACGGAGTACAGCGCGAGCAGCGGGAGTCCGGCGGGGGCCGCGCTGCGCAGGGTCACCGCGAGGGTGTCCACGATCAGCCCGATCACCAGCACACCGCCGATGAGCATCAGCCGGATGCCGTCGGACAGCGGCGCCGGGATCGCATAGCGCCCGA
Organism: Streptomyces sp. SAT1; assembly: GCF_001654495.1. Lineage (GTDB taxonomy): Bacteria > Actinomycetota > Actinomycetes > Streptomycetales > Streptomycetaceae > Streptomyces > Streptomyces andamanensis. The sequence goes on along the minus strand of NZ_CP015849.1, from coordinate 1,810,063 downwards.
CGTCGTCACCGCCCTGCTGGAGCAGGGCGGCCAGCCGGCGGAAGGCGTCCGGACCGGGGATCAGCCCGGCGATCGCCTGCTGCCGGGCGAAGAGGAGGGTGAGCAGCAGCAGGGTGGCCAGGGCCTGCGCCGCCACGGTCAGCGGGCGCGCCAGCGGCACCCGGCGGGCCGCCACGCCGACGCCCGACTGCACCGCGAGCATCAGTGTCGCCTGGAGGATCCAGGTGGCGGGGGAGACCAGCGGCAGCAACGCGCACGCCGCCATCAGTGTGGCCACCGCCGCACACAGCGCCAACCGCGTCCGCCCGCTCATCCCCGCCCCTCCCGCCGGCCCACCGGCCGGGTCACGCCGCTCATGCCCCTGTCCCCACTCGCCCGCGCCCCGGCCAGGGACGCCGCGACATCCCGACGCGCCCGGAGCCGGGACCCGGCCCGCGCTCGCTGCCGGAGACCGCGCCCACTTCTGCGCGCGTTCCCGCTCCCGCACCCGACGCGGGGCCCGAGCCCACTGCCACGGCCTCGCCGCCCGTCCCGTCGGCCACCCCGGGCCGCCCCCGCACCCCCGGTGGCGGATCCCGGCCCGGTACCCGGCGGTGATCCACCCGGCCGCCGCGGCGCCCGGCCCGCCGCCGTGCCGCCCATCACGGCCTTTCCCCGGCCGCGCCCGCGCCGCGCGCCGCCACCGGTCCGCCCGTGCCCGGCCCCGCCGGGCCGGATCCCGCGCGGCTCGCCGCCGTCGACGGGGCGAAGTGGGAGCCGCCGACCGGGCCTGAGGCGGAGCGCTCATGGTCCGCCCGGCGCCATGCCTCGTCCAGGGACATGCCCCGGGGCACGCGCACGGCCGTCCAGCCCGTGTCACGGAGCATCCGCAGCCGCGCACCGGCCGCGTCACCCGCCGCGGGTGCGCCCGCCGGGTCACGGTTCCAGTCCTCGCTGTCCAGGACGAAGGCGACCGCGCCCCCGCTGCGCTGCCGCATCTTCGCGGCCATCGTGGTCTGTGCCTCGTCGAGATCGCCGAGGAAGGCCACGAGCAGGCCCTCGTTGCCGCCGCGCAGCACGTCGTAGGCGCGGGAGAGGCCCGCTCCGTCCGAATGGTCGATCACGGCGAGGGTGTCCATCAGCAGCCCGGCCGCGTCCGCCGAGTCCTGGCCGGCCCCCGCGAAGCCCTCCGAGCCCTCGCCCGGCACCGAATCACCGGTGTCGGTCAGCAACCGCACCGAGAAGCCGCGCTCCAGCATGTGCACCAGGACGGAGGCGGCACCGGAGACGGCCCACTCGAAGGCCGCGTCGGGGCCCGCGCCCCGGTAGGCGACGGCGCGGGTGTCCAGCAGCACCGTGCAGCGGGCCCGCTGCGGCTGCTCCTCGCGGCGCACCATCAGCTCGCCGTAGCGCGCGGTGGAGCGCCAGTGCACGCGGCGCAGATCGTCCCCGTAGCGGTAGCCGCGCGGGATCACGTCGTCCTCGCCGGCCAGCGCCAGCGAACGCTGCCGCCCGTCGCCGTACCCCTTGGCCTCACCGCTCAGCCGCACCGGCGGCAGCGGCTCCACGCGCGGGACGACCGTGAGCGTGTCGTAGGCGGAGAAGGAGCGGGTCAGCTCGCACATCCCGAACGGGTCGGTCAGCCGCAGTTGCAGCGGGCCGAGCGGATAGCGCCCGCGCAGGTCGGAGCGGACCCGGTAGGACACCTCGCGGCGTCCGCCCGGCTCCATCCGGTCCAGGACGAAGCGCGGCCGGGGCCCGAGGACGTAGGGCACCCGGTCCTGGAGCATCAGCAGGCCCGTGGGGAGCCGGGAGACGTTGTCCATCCGCAGATGGACGCGGGCCTCGGCGCCCGCGGGCACCCGCCCGGGGCTGAGGCGGCGGCTGCCCGCGACCCGGTGGCGGGTGCGGTGGAGCACGGCCGCGCAGACCAGGGGCAGCACGGCCAGCAGCAGGCCGACCCGCAGCAGTTCGCCCTGCCCGAGGATGTACGCGCACACGGCCGCCGCGATCCCGGCGGCCAGGAAGGACCGGCCGCGGGTGGTGAGACCCGAGAGCGCCGTACGGAAGCCGCCCCGGCCGCCCTGCTCGTCCTCCGCGCGCGCGGGCCCCGGGCCGGTCATCACAGCCTCCGCGGCTGCTGCCGGCCGAACTCCGGCGCGGTGTTGCCCATTCCGAGGCCGCCGCCCGCCTGGGCCGCCGCGGGCACCGGGGTGCGCTGCACGATCTCGTCGACGACCTGCTCCGCCGTCCGCCGGTTGAGCTGCGCCTGCGCGGTGGGCAGCAGCCGGTGGGCCAGCACCGCGACGGCGAGTGCCTGCACGTCGTCGGGCAGCGCGTACTCCCGGCCGCTCAGCGCGGCCGACGCCTTCGCCGCGCGCAGCAGATGCAGCGTCGCGCGCGGGGAGGCGCCGAGTCTGAGGTCGGGGTGGGTGCGGGTGGCGGCGACCAGGTCGACCGCGTACCGCTGCACGGCCTTGGCGACGTGCACCGCGCGGACCGCGTCGATGAGCTTCACGATGTCGTGCGCGTGCGCCACCGGTTGCAGGTCGTCCAGCGGGCTGACGCCGCCGTGCACGTCCAGCATCTGCAGCTCGGCCTCCGGGCTGGGATATCCGATGGACACCCGGGCCATGAAGCGGTCGCGCTGTGCCTCGGGCAGCGGGTAGGTGCCCTCCATCTCGACCGGGTTCTGCGTGGCCACCACCATGAAGGGGGCGGGCAGTTCGTAGGTCTGCCCGTCGATGGTGACCTGGCGCTCCTCCATGGACTCCAGCAGCGCCGACTGGGTCTTGGGGGAGGCGCGGTTGATCTCGTCGCCGATCACGATCTGCGCGAAGATGGCGCCCGGCTTGAACTCGAAGTCCCGGCGCTGCTGGTCCCAGATGGACACACCGGTGATGTCCGACGGCAGCAGGTCGGGCGTGAACTGGATGCGCCGCACCGAGCAGTCGATGGAGCGCGCCAGCGCCTTGGCGAGCATCGTCTTGCCCACGCCGGGGACGTCCTCGATGAGGAGGTGCCCCTCGGCGAGCAGAACGGTCAGCGAGAGCCGTACGACCTCGGGCTTGCCCTCGATCACTCCTTCCACCGAACCGCGGACACGCTCCACGGTGGCGGTCAGATCACCCCCCACGCCCGACCGCGCTCGCGCGGGGGCACCCCCATGGCTCGCTCGATCGTCATAGGTCGTCACCGGCCCTCCTCGGCCCGTCCCCGCACCCGTCGCCGGGCGGGGGATTCCCCAGATTTCCGGGCCGACGCCCCGCTGCGCGGACCGGGCCCACCCCGAACACGACATCACCCGGAAGGTCCCGCGTGATGTCACACCCCGCATTCTTGCCGCCGTTACCGATTCGTGTCACTCGCCTGTGGACAACTGGCCGCGATATTCGGGTTTCACGACTTTTCACCGTGGACGACACGCAACCCGCCCGCATGGCGTCGCGGTCCCGCCCGCATGTCACCGACGCCCCGCCCCGGCACCCCGGGGCGGGGCCCGGGGTCACTCCGGGTCGATCTCGCGCAGCCGGCCCGTGCGGACGTCGAACACGAAGCCGCGCACGTCGTCGGTGTGCGGCAGGAACGGCGAGGTGCGCACCCGCTGCATCGACTGCCGCACGTCCTGGTCGGCGTCCTTGAAGGCCTCCACCGCCCAGGAGGGGCGCTGTCCGACCTCCATCTCCAGGTCGTGGCGGAAGTCCTCGGTGATGGTCTGCATGCCGCAGTTGGTGTGGTGGATGAGCACCACCCTGCGGGTGCCGAGCGCGCGCTGGCTGATGGCGAGCGAACGGATCACGTCGTCGGTGACCACACCGCCCGCGTTGCGCAGCGTGTGGCAGTCGCCGAGCCGCAGACCGAGCGCGGCGTGCAGGTCGAGACGGGCGTCCATACAGGCCACGACGGCGACCTGGAGGACCGGCCGGGCGTCCATGCCCGGGTCGGTGAACGCGTCGGCGTAGGTCCCGTTGGCCGTGACGAGCCGGTCGATGACGGAACGGTCCGTTATGGCGTCCTCGGGACCGGCGGGAACTGATGCGGAAGTCGTCATACTCATGACGTTACTGGGCGTGCGCGCCGCGGTCTCGTCGTGGGAGCGGACAAAGAACATCACAGTGGCTTGTTGTGAGAGAACCCACACACAGGGTGATCCGCGGCCATGCGGGTGAACCGGCGGCCCGCGCCGTGTCCCGGCACTCCGGCGGGCGACGCGCAGGCCGGTTGATTGACCGGGCGACACGGTGGACTAAAGTGACGCGAAGCGGGAGGCGCAGCCCTCCCTGCTGCACGGCATTTCCCCGGAGACCACGGCTCGCGCCCGACAGTCTCCCCACGTGCGCGGCGCGTACGTACGGCTCGGCCTCCTCCCGCTCCCGGTCGGCTGACGCTTCCGGCGCCGGCAGGGCCCCCTCGTCCCGCGAGCGGTCGGGGACCCGGCGGTGCGTGCGGGCCCGCCGGACCTGAGAGGGCCCCTTGAGCGACAGCCGACACGTCCCCGTGATGCTCCAGCGGTGCCTGGACCTGCTGGCGCCCGCCCTGGAGCGGCCGGGAGCGGTGGTCGTCGACTGCACCCTCGGGCTCGGCGGACACAGCGAGGCGCTGCTCACCCGCTTCCCCGAGGCCCGCCTCGTCGCCCTGGACCGCGACAAGGAGGCGCTGCGCCTGTCCGGTGAACGCCTCGCCCCCTTCGGTGACCGCGCCACCCTGGTGCACGCCGTCTACGACGAACTGCCCGAGGTGCTCGACAGGCTCGGCCTGCCGCGCGTACGGGGCGTCCTGTTCGACCTCGGGGTCTCCTCCATGCAGCTCGACGAGGCCGACCGCGGCTTCGCCTACGCCCAGGACGCGCCCCTGGACATGCGCATGGACCAGTCGGCGGGCATCGGCGCCGCCGAGGTGCTGAACACCTATCCGCCCGGCGAACTGGTGCGCATCCTGCGGGCCTACGGCGAGGAGAAGCAGGCCAAGCGGATCGTGGCCGCCGTGGTGCGCGAGCGGCAGAAGGAGCCCTTCACCCGCAGCGCCCGCCTGGTGGAGCTGATCCGCGACGCGCTGCCCCAGGCCGCCAAGCGCACCGGCGGCAACCCCGCCAAGCGCACCTTCCAGGCGCTGCGCATCGAGGTCAACGGCGAACTCGCCGTGCTGGAGCGGGCGATCCCGGCCGCGGTGAAGGCCCTCGACGTCGGCGGAAGGATCGCCGTACTGTCGTACCAGTCGCTCGAAGACCGCCTGGTCAAGCAGGTGTTCGCGGCCGGAGCCGCCACGACCGCGCCCCCCGGGCTCCCGGTCGTCCCCGAGCGCTACCAGCCCCGGCTCAAGCTGCTCACCCGCGGTGCCGAACTTCCCACCGAGGAAGAGATCGCCGAGAACCGGCGGGCGGCACCGGCCCGGCTGCGCGGTGCCGAGCGCATCAGGGAGGACACCGAGTGAGCCAGGGGGACCAGTGAGCAGCAAACCCGAGCCGCGGGGGCGTGCCGCCCGGCTGGCGCGGCTCCTGCCGGGAAAGGGGCCCCAGGCAGCCCGCGCCCCCTTCGTCCTGCTCGTCGTGCTGCTCCTGGGCGGCGGCCTCATCGGGCTGCTGGTGCTGAACTCCGCGCTCAGCGAAGGCGCCTTCCAGATGGACGACCTGAAGAAGGACACCAAGAACCTCACGGACGAGGAGCAGGCCCTCCAGCGGGACATCGACTCCTACTCCGCCCCCGACGCCCTCCAGCGCCGCGCGCGGCAGCTGGGCATGGTGCCCGGCGGTGATCCCGCCTTCCTGAACCCCGACGGCACCGTCAAGGGCGTGCCCTCCGCCGCCGCCGGGCAGTCCGCCGCCTACGACCTCCCGGTGTCCGTACGGCCGCCCGAGAGCCTGACGGGCGACACGCTGCCCACGGCCCCCGCGCCCGCCGCCGACGGCACCGCCCCGGACACCGGGCAGAGCGCGCCCGCCGCGCCCCCCGGGAGCGACACCGCCGCGCCCGCCGGGCAGGCCGACGCGACCGGCCCCCAGCCCGCCACGACCCCGACCCCCGGCAGGTGACGGAAGTGACCGACAGGGAACCGCCGCGCCGCCGCGTGCCCGGACCCGCCAGGCCCGCCAGGCAGGGCCGCCCCGGCGGCGGCAGGCAGCGGCCCGGCCCCGGCGCCCGTCCGGCCCGCCGCCCCAACTCCACCTGGCGGCCCCCGCCGGTGCGCGTCCTGCGCCTGGGCAGCCCCCGGCCCAGACTGCGCATGGTCGCCCTCGCGCTGACCCTGGTGATGCTCGTCTTCGTGGTCCGGCTGCTCCAGGTGCAGGCCGTCGACGCCGGCGCCTACGCGGCCAAGGCCGAGGCCAACCGCTACGTGGTGCACACCATCGCCGCCGAGCGCGGCGGCATCACCGACCGCAACGGCGTCTCCCTGGCCACCAGCGTGGACGCGAACGACATCACGGCCGACCCGACGATGTTCACGCGCGAGAGCCTCAAGGTCGGCGACGGCCCCGAACAGGCCGCCGCGCTGCTCGCCCCGATCATCGGCCAGGACCAGGCCCAGCTGGCGAAGAAGCTGCGCACGGCGAACACCCGCTACGTGCTGCTGGCCCGCCGCCAGACGCCGCAGGTCTGGACGCAGATCAAGGACCTGAAGGCCGCGCTCGCCCAGAAGGCGCGCACGGACAAGACCACCGTCAACGTCCTGGCCGGGGTCTTCTCCGAGCCCAGCACCAAGCGCGTCTACCCGGGCGGCGACCTGGCCGCCGCGCTGCTGGGCTGGGTCAACGCCGAGGGCAAGGGCGGCGGCGGCATCGAGCAGCAGCTCGACAAGCAGCTGGCCGGCAAGCCCGGCAAGATCCGCTACACCCAGTCGGGCGGCCGCGAGGTGCCCACCGCGGGCACCACCGGCACCCCGGCCGTCCCGGGCACCGACGTCGAGCTGACCATCGACCGCGACATCCAGTGGGCCGCGCAGAACGCCATCACCCAGCAGGTGCGCGACTCCCGGGCGGACCGCGGCTACGTGATCGTGCAGGACACCCGGACCGGCGAGATCCTCGCCATGGCGAACTCCCCGGGCTTCGACCCGGGCGACCTGGCCCACGCCGACCCGGCGGCGCTCGGCAACGCCGCCGTCCAGGACGCCTTCGAGCCCGGCTCCACCGCCAAGCTCATGTCGATGGCCGCCGTGCTGGAGGAGGGCGTGGCCACCCCGGGCACCCATGTGGTCGTACCCAACCGGCTGCACCGCGGCGACCGGCTCTTCCAGGACGACGTCGACCACGAGACCTGGTACCTCACGCTCAACGGCGTGCTCGCCCGGTCCAGCAACATCGGCACGATCCTGGCCACCGGACGGCTCGGCAAGACCCAGCCGGAGGCCAACAAGGTCCTCTACTCGTATCTGCGCAAGTTCGGCATCGGCGGCTACACCGGCATCCACTTCCCCGGCGAGACCAAGGGCATCCTGGCGCCGCCCGAGAAGTGGTCCACTTCGCAGCAGTACACGGTCCCGTTCGGCCAGGGCTTCTCCCTCAACGCGCTCCAGGCGGCGTCCATCTACTCGACGATCGCCAACGGCGGGGTCAGGATCCAGCCGAGCCTGGTGCGCGGCACCAAGGGACCCGACGGCCGCTTCACCCCGGCGGCCGAGCCCGCGAAGCAGCGGGTCGTGAGCGCCGAGACGGCCAGGGAACTCTCCCAGATGCTGGAGTCCGTGGTCGACGACGAGCAGGGCACCGGCCTCAAGGCCCGCATCCCCGGCTACCGCGTCGCGGGCAAGACCGGTACGGCCAACCGTGTGGATCCGGCCACCGGCAGATACCGCGGCTACACCTCGTCCTTCGCCGGTTTCGCCCCGGCCGACAACCCCCGCATCACCGTCTACTGCGCGATCCAGAACGCCACCAAGGGCAACTACTACGGCGGCCAGATCTGCGGTCCGATCTACAAGCAGGTCATGACGTTCGCGCTGAAGACCCTCCAGGTGCCGCCGACCGGCGCGCAGACCGCGAACCTGCCCGTCGACTACAAGCCCTGACCCGCCGGGCAGACCCTTTCGGCCCAGCCCGCCCGAGCCCGTACCCCGAGCGCCCCAGCGGCCCCCGACCGGCACGCAGCACCCGCCGGAACCCGTACCACCGGACCAGAACCACCAGGAACCAGCCCGTGACAACGATCACCCCCGACCCCGGGAACCGCCGGCCGCCCGCGGCCTCGCTTCGCCCGCAGGCCGGTGAGCCCGGTACGCTCACCGCCGTGTCACACCCTGATCAGTCCCAAACCACCCAGAAGGGCGCTTCCGTGACGTACCCGGGACCGCCGCGACCGGTTCAGGTCACCGCCATCCCCCTCGCGGAGCTGGCCGATCAGCTGGGTACCGCGCGACCGGACCGCAGCGCCGAGGTCACGGGCATCACCCACGACTCGCGTGCCGTGCGCCCCGGCGACCTGTACGCCGCCCTGCCCGGAGCCCGCGCGCACGGCGCCGACTTCGTCACCCAGGCGGCGAGCCTCGGCGCGGTCGCCGTGCTCACCGACCCGGCGGGCGCCGCCCGCGCCGCCGCGACCGGCCTGCCCGTGGTGGCCGTCGAGGACCCGCGCGCGCGGATGGGCGAGCTGGCGGCGTCCATCTACGGCAGGCCCGGCCGCGACCTGCTCCAGATCGGCATCACCGGCACCTCCGGCAAGACCACCACCGCCTACCTCGTCGAGGGCGGCCTGAAGACCGCGCGGTCCACCGGTCTGATCGGCACGGTGGAGATGCGCATCGGCGACGAGCGCATCAAGTCCGAGCGCACCACACCCGAGGCCACCGACCTCCAGGCCCTGTTCGCCGTGATGCGCGAACGCGGCGTCGAGGCGGTCGCCATGGAGGTCTCCAGCCACGCGCTGGTGCTCGGCCGGGTCGACGGCTGCGTCTTCGACATCGCCGTCTTCACCAACCTCAGCCCGGAGCACATGGAGTTCCACTCCGGCATGGAGGACTACTTCCAGGCCAAGGCGCAGCTGTTCACCCCGCTGCGCAGCAGGCTCGGTGTGGTCAACCACGACGACGAGTACGGCCGCCGGCTCGCCCGGGAGGCCACCGTCCCGGTCGTCACCTTCTCCGCCGAGGGCCACCCGGACGCCGACTGGCGCGCCGAGGACGTGCAGGTCGGCCCGCTCGACTCGACGTTCACGGTGCTCGGCCCCGAGGGGCAGCGGATCGCCGCCAGGTCCCCGATCGCCGGCCCGTTCAACGTCGCCAACACCCTCGCCGCGATCGTCGCGCTGGCCGCCGCAGGACTCGACCCGCAGTCCGCCGCCGACGGCGTGGCCGCCGTCCCGGGCGTGCCGGGCCGCCTGGAGCGCGTGGACGCCGGACAGCCGTACCTCGCGGTCGTCGACTACGCGCACAAGACGGACGCCGTCGAGTCGGTGCTCAAGGCCCTGCGCAAGGTCACCAAGGGCCATCTGCACGTGGTGCTCGGCTGCGGCGGCGACCGCGACACCACCAAGCGCGCCCCGATGGGCGCCGCGGTGGCCCGGCTCGCCGACACCGCCGTGCTGACCTCCGACAACCCCCGCTCCGAGGACCCGCTCGCGATCCTGGCCACCATGCTCCAGGGCGCCGCCTCGGTGCCCGCGCACGAGCGCGGCGAGGTGCTCCTGTTCGAGGAGCGGGCCGCCGCCATCGCCGCCGCCGTGGGCCGGGCCCGGCCCGGGGACACCGTCCTGGTCGCGGGCAAGGGCCATGAGCAGGGCCAGGACATCGCCGGTGTGATCCGCCCCTTCGACGATCGAGAGGTCCTGCGCGAAGCCGTCCGCACCAGCCAGGGATGACCGCCCGTGAGACCAGGGACGGCCCCGTAGAACTGAACGCCCAGGGACGACCGTCCGTACGACCCAGGGATTGAAAATCCAGAAGACCCAGGGGATGAACTTGTGATCGCCCTCTCCCTCGCCGAGATCGCAGCAGTCGTCGGCGGGCAGACGCACGACATACCGGATCCGTCCGTCCAGGTCACCGGACCCGTCGTCCGGGACTCCCGGGAGGCGGTGCCCGGCAGCCTCTTCGTCGCCTTCGCCGGCGAGCGCGTGGACGGCCACGACTTCGCCGCGGACGTCGTCGCGGCGGGCGCCGTCGCCGTGCTGGCCTCCCGTCCCGTCGGCGTGCCCGCGATCGTGGTCGAGGACGTGCAGTGCGCCCTCGGCGCCCTCGCCCGCCACGTCGTGGCCGAGCTGGGCGCGACCCTCGTCGCCCTGACCGGCTCCGCGGGCAAGACCAGCACCAAGGACCTGATCGCCCAGGTGCTGCGGAGCAAGGCCCCGACCGTGTTCACGCCCGGCTCGCTCAACAACGAGATCGGGCTGCCGCTGACCGCCCTGACCGCCACCGAGGAGACGAAGTACCTCGTCCTGGAGATGGGCGCCCGCGGCATCGGCCACATCCGCTACCTCACCGGGCTGACCCCGCCGAAGGTGGGCCTCGTGCTCAACGTCGGCAGCGCCCACATCGGCGAGTTCGGCGGCCGGGAGCAGATCGCCCAGGCCAAGGGCGAGCTGGTCGAGTCCCTGCCGCCGGCCGAGGAGGGCGGCACCGCGATCCTCAACGCCGACGATCCGCTGGTCCGTGCCATGGCCTCCCGTACACAGGCGAAGGTGCTTCTTTTCGGAGAGGTGGGCGAAGCGGACGTACGCGCCGAGAACGTGAGACTCACGGACAGCGGACAGCCCTCCTTCAGGCTTCACACACCCTCCGGTGCATGCGATGTGACCATGCGCCTGTACGGTGAGCACCACGTGTCGAACGCGCTCGCCGCGGCCGCCGTCGCCCATGAGCTGGGCATGTCCGCAACGGAGATCGCCACCGCGCTCTCCGGGGCGGGCTCCCTCTCCCGCTGGCGGATGGAGGTCACCGAGCGCCCGGACGGCGTGACCGTCGTCAACGACGCCTACAACGCCAACCCGGAGTCCATGCGAGCCGCCCTGCGCGCGCTCGCGGCCATGGGCAAGGGGCGGCGGACCTGGGCGGTGCTCGGCAAGATGGCCGAGCTCGGGGACGAGGCGCTCGCCGAGCACGACGCGGTCGGACGGCTCGCCGTCCGGCTCAACGTCAGCAAGCTCGTCGCGGTCGGGGGCAGGGAAGCGTCCTGGCTGCAACTGGGCGCATACAACGAGGGTTCGTGGGGTGAGGAGTCGGTGCACGTGTCCGACGCACAGGCGGCGGTCGACCTGTTGCGCAGCGAGTTGCGCCCGGGGGACGTCGTGCTCGTGAAGGCGTCCCGTTCGGTCGGTCTGGAGAGCGTGGCCCAGGCGCTCGTCGAGACCGGTGCCGAGGGTGAGGTCGCCGCCCGATGATGAACCAGGTCCTGTTCGCAGGAGTCATCGGTCTCTTCCTGACGCTGGTCGGCACCCCGCTGCTGATCAAGCTGCTGGCCCGCAAGGGCTACGGCCAGTACATCCGGGACGACGGCCCGCGCGAGCACGCCAGCAAGCGCGGTACGCCGACGATGGGCGGTATCGCCTTCATCCTGGCGACGGTCGCCGCGTACTTCCTGTCCAAGGTGATCTCCGGCAAGCCCCCGACGTACTCGGGTCTGCTGGTGCTCGGCCTCATGGTCGGCATGGGCATGGTCGGCTTCCTCGACGACTACATCAAGATCGTCAAGCGCCGTTCGCTGGGTCTGCGCGCCAAGGCGAAGATGGCGGGCCAGCTGATCGTCGGCATCGGCTTCGCGGTGCTGTCGCTGATGTTCTCCGACAACCGCGGCAACACCCCCGCGTCCACGAAGCTGTCGTTCATCACGGACTTCGGCTGGACCATCGGCCCGGTGCTGTTCGTGATCTGGGCGCTGTTCATGATCCTGGCGATGTCCAACGGCGTGAACCTCACCGACGGTCTGGACGGTCTGGCCACCGGCGCCTCCGTGCTGGTCTTCGGCGCCTACACCTTCATCGGCGTCTGGCAGTTCCAGGAGTCCTGCGCCAACGCGATGACGCTGACCAACCCCAACGCCTGCTACGAGGTGCGCGATCCGCTGGACCTGGCGGTCGTCGCCTCCGCGCTGATGGGCGCCTGCCTCGGCTTCCTGTGGTGGAACACCTCGCCGGCCAAGATCTTCATGGGCGACACCGGTTCGCTGGCGCTCGGCGGTGTCCTCGCGGGCCTGGCCATCTGCTCGCGCACCGAGCTGCTGATGGCGCTGCTGGGCGGCCTGTTCGTGCTCATCACCATGTCGGTGGTCATCCAGGTCGGCTCCTTCCGGCTCACCGGGAAGCGGGTCTTCCGGATGGCGCCGCTCCAGCACCACTTCGAACTCAAGGGCTGGTCCGAAGTGCTCGTCGTGGTCCGTTTCTGGATCATCCAGGGCATCTGTGTGATCGTCGGACTCGGCCTCTTCTACGCGGGATGGGCAGCGGACAAGTGACCGACTGGCAGGGGAAGAACGTCACCGTCGCCGGACTCGGCGTCTCCGGGATCCCGGCGGCCAAGGTCCTGCACGGCCTCGGCGCGCACGTCACCGTCGTCAACGACGGCGACGACGAACGGGCCCGTGCGCAGGCGGCCGAACTGCGCACCCTGGGCGTCACCGTACGCCTCGGCGACGGCGACACCCTGCCCGAAGGCACCGAGCTGATCGTCACCACGCCCGGCTGGAGGCCGGACAAGCCGCTGTTCCTGGCGGCGGACCGGGCGGGCGTCCCGGTCTGGGGGGACGTCGAACTCGCCTGGCGGCTGCGCGGTCTGGACGGCCGCGAGCCGGCCCCCTGGCTGGCCGTCACCGGCACCAACGGCAAGACCACCACCGTGCAGATGCTCGCCTCCATCCTGACGGCGGCGGGCCTGCGCACGGCGGCCGTGGGCAACATCGGCGTCTCGCTGCTGGACGCCGTCCTCGGCGAGGAGCGCCACGACGTGCTCGCCGTCGAACTCTCCAGCTACCAGCTGCACTGGGCGCCCTCGCTGCGCGCCCACTCCGCCGCCGTCCTCAACCTCGCCCCGGACCACCTCGACTGGCACGGCTCCATGGAGGCGTACGCCGCCGACAAGGGCCGCGTCTACGAGGGCAACCAGGTGGCCTGCGTCTACAACGCGGCCGACCCGGCCACCGAGGACCTGGTGCGCGCGGCCGACGTCGAAGAGGGCTGCCGGGCCGTCGGGTTCACCCTCGGCACCCCGGCGCCCTCCCAACTCGGCGTGGTGGAGGGCATCCTGGTCGACCGGGCCTTCGTCGAGAACCGGCACAAGAACGCCCAGGAGCTGGCCGAGGTCTCCGACGTCCGCCCGCCCGCCCCGCACAACATCGCCAACGCCCTTGCCGCCGCGGCCCTCGCGCGCGCCTTCGGCGTGCCCGCCACGGCCGTGCGGGACGGCCTGCGGGCCTTCACCCCGGACGCGCACCGCATCGCGCACGTGGCCGACGTGGACGGCGTCGCCTACATCGACGACTCCAAGGCCACCAACACCCACGCGGCCGAGGCGTCGTTGGGAGCATATGAGTCGATCGTATGGATTGCGGGCGGTCTGGCGAAGGGCGCGGACTTCGACGAGCTGGTCGCCCGCTCGGCGAAGCGGCTGCGCGGCGCCGTCCTCATCGGCGCCGATCGCGCGCTGATCCGCGAGGCCCTGGCGCGACACGCCCCCGAAGTCCCCGTCGTCGACCTCGACCGGACCGACACTGGGGCCATGCTCCAGGCGGTCCGGGAGGCGCGGCGGCTGGCCGCCACGGGCGACACGGTGCTCCTCGCCCCGGCCTGTGCCTCCATGGACATGTTCACCAACTACAACCAGCGCGGCGACGCGTTCGCGGAGGCCGTTCGCGAACTCGGCACCCGCTGACCCCGGCCGCCCCCGCCGCCGGGCGACCTTGGGAGGGACGCGTGGGACCCGCGAGCCGAGCCAGGCGTACGCCGCCGACGTACCGCGGAGGCGGAGATGCCCGGTAGCCCCGGCAGCCGCCAGGGCCGCCCGCCCGTGCGGCGACCCGGCCGCGGGCCCGCCGCGGCCCGCGGCCCGCGCGACAACGCCGTACGCACCCTCGTCACCCGCGCCCGCAAGGCCTGGGACCGGCCGCTCACCGCGTACTACCTGATCCTCGGCGGCAGCGCGCTGATCACCGTGCTGGGCCTGGTGATGGTCTACTCGGCCTCCCAGGTCACCGCGCTCCAGATGGCGCTGCCCGGTTCGTACTTCTTCCGCAAGCAGCTCCTGGCCGCCGTGATCGGCGCCGGACTGCTGCTGGCCGCCGCCCGGATGCCGGTGAAGCTGCACCGGGCGCTGGCCTACCCGATCCTGGCGGGCGCGGTGTTCCTGATGGCGCTGGTGCAGGTGCCGGGGATAGGGATGTCGGTCAACGGCAACCAGAACTGGATCTCGCTGGGCGGCTCCTTCCAGATCCAGCCCAGCGAGATCGGCAAGCTGGCGCTGGTGCTCTGGGCCGCCGACCTCATCGCGCGCAAGCAGGAGAAGCGGCTGCTCACCCAGTGGAAGCACATGCTGGTGCCGCTCGTCCCGGTCGCCTTCATGCTGCTCGGACTGATCATGCTCGGCGGCGACATGGGCACCGCGATCATCCTCACCGCCATCCTGTTCGGCCTGCTGTGGCTGGCGGGCGCGCCCACCCGGCTGTTCGTCGGCGTGCTGTCGGTCGCCGGCCTGATCGGTCTGGTCCTCATCAAGACCAGCCCCAACCGCCTGGACCGGTTCGCCTGCGTCGGCTCCACCGACGTGACCAAGTGCTGGCAGGCGGTGCACGGCATCTACGCCCTGGCCTCCGGCGGATTCTTCGGTTCCGGACTCGGGGCGAGTGTGGAGAAATGGGGTCAACTTCCCGAAGCCCACACCGACTTCATCTTCGCCGTGACCGGTGAGGAACTGGGTCTCGCGGGCACTCTGTCGGTGCTCGCCCTGTTCGCGGCTCTAGGCTATGCGGGCATCCGCGTGGCCGGACGCACGGAGGAACCCTTCGTCAGGTATGCCGCGGGAGGCGTGACCACCTGGATCATCGCGCAGGCGGTGATCAACGTCGGTGCGGTGCTCGGTCTGCTGCCGATCGCCGGTGTCCCGCTCCCGCTGTTCTCCTACGGAGGATCCGCCCTGCTGCCGACCATGTTCGCCATCGGGCTGCTGATCGCCTTCGCGCGAGACGAACCCGCTGCGCGGGCGGCGCTTGCCATGCGGCAACCTCGCTTTGGTAGAAAGCGGGCAGGAGGCTCCGCGGCCGGCCGCTCAGCCGGCCGGAGGGCCGCGCGGACCCCCGGCCGGAATCCCGGACGGGAGGCCGTCGGGGGCTTCGGCCGCGGCTCGGACCGGGGATCCGGTGCAGGATCGGGTCAGGGTTCCGGCCAGGGGCCTCGGAGATGGAACACGATGCGACGGCGCGCCTCGGCGGCGCGTTCGTCCGGAGAGCGGTGAATTTCGGTGCATGTCGTACTCGCCGGCGGAGGTACCGCGGGCCACATCGAGCCCGCGCTCGCCCTCGCGGACGCCCTGCGCAGGCAGGACCCGACCGTGGGGATCACGGCCCTGGGCACGGAGCGGGGCCTGGAGACCCGGCTCGTGCCGGAGCGCGGTTACGAGCTGGCGCTGATCCCGGCGGTACCGCTGCCGCGCAAGCCCACGCCCGAGCTGATCACCGTCCCGGGCCGGCTGCGCGGCACGATCAAAGCGGCCGAGCAGATCCTGGAACGCACCAAGGCCGACGCCGTGGTGGGCTTCGGCGGCTATGTCGCCCTGCCCGGCTATCTGGCCGCCAAGCGGCTCGGTGTGCCCATCGTGATCCACGAGGCCAACGCCCGCCCCGGCCTGGCCAACAAGATCGGTTCGCGCTACGCGGCCCAGGTCGCCGTCTCCACCCCGGACAGCAAGCTGCGCGGTGCCCGCTACATCGGCATCCCGCTGCGCCGGGCCATCGCCACGCTGGACCGGGCGGCCGCGCGGCCGGAGGCGCGCGCGATGTTCGGACTCGACCCCAACCTGCCCACGCTGCTGGTCACCGGCGGCTCGCAGGGCGCCCGCCGGCTCAACGAGGTGGTCCAGCAGGTCGCTCCCTGGCTCCAGCAGGCGGGCATCCAGATCCTGCACGCGGTCGGCCCGAAGAACGAACTGCCACGCGTGCACCAGATGCCGGGTATGCCCCCCTATATCCCGGTAAGTTATCTGGACCGGATGGACCTCGCGTACGCCGCCGCCGACATGATGCTCTGCCGCGCCGGCGCGATGACCGTCGCCGAACTCTCCGCCGTCGGACTGCCGGCCGCCTATGTCCCGCTGCCCATCGGCAACGGCGAACAGCGGCTGAACGCCCAGCCGGTGGTCAAGGCGGGCGGCGGACTGCTGGTCGACGACGCGGACCTCACCCCGGAGTGGGTGCAGCAGCAGGTGCTGCCCGTGCTCGCCGATCCGCACCGGCTGTACCAGATGTCCCGCGCCGCCGGTGAGTTCGGCCGGCGCGACGCCGACGAACTGCTCGTCGGCATGGTGTACGAGGCCATCGCCTCGCGCCGTTAGGACCATATGAACGAAGGGGATCGACAGCGTGGCCGGAGCGACTTCCGAGGAACGCGGTGAACGCCGGCGGGAGTCGCCGTCCGGCCCGCCCCTGATCCGCCGGTTGCGGCGGCTGCCCCTTCGCGCGCTCGTCCTGGCGGCCGTGGCCGTGCTCCTGCTCGGCGGCGGCACCCTCTGGGTCCTCTACGGCTCCTCGTGGACCCGGGTGGAGCGCGTCTCGGTCTTCGGGACAAGGGTGTTGACCGCCGCGCAGGTGCGCTCGGCCGCCGCGGTGCCGGTGGGCGACCCGCTGGTCTCCGTGGACACCGGCGCCGTCGCCGCCCGGCTGCGCCACCGGCTGCCCCGCGTCGACTCGGTCGCCGTGGTGCGCTCGTGGCCGCACGGAATCGAGCTGAAAGTCGTCGAGCGCACCGCGGTCATGGTGGAGGAAAAGGGCGGAAAGTTCGTCGAAGTGGACGCCTCCGGCGTCCGTTTCGCCACGGTTTCGCAGGCGCCGAAAGGCGTTCCCGTCCTGGAATTGTCGCTTTCCCGCACCGCCGCCACGGCGGCGAGTCTGCGCCGTTTCGACGAGGCGCGCCTGGTGCGCGAGGCCGTCACGGTGGCCGGCCGCATCCCGGCCGCGGTGGCCCGCACGACCCGCGCCGTCAAGGTCCGTACCTACGACGACATCTCGCTGGAGCTGAGCGGCGGCCGCACCGTGTCCTGGGGCAGCGGGGAGGGCAGTGCCGCGAAGGCCCGGGTGCTCACCGCGCTGCTGAAAGCCACCCCCGACGCCCGGCACTTCGACGTGAGTGTCCCCATCGCCCCGGCGTCATCCGGGAGTTGACGGGTATACGTGCAGGCCAGCACCCTGGTTGGGCACCGCTATGCCTGATCACATAGGGTGAAAAGAAAAACGGGAGGTTCGGCGTGTTCGTTGAACGGGCGCCACTTGTCGACTTAGTGTCCTGTTCAGAAGACTTCAAGGAACAGGCACACTGGTAACCCTAAACTTCAGGGTTAGGGTTCGGGTCGGCGTTACGGACCGTCCCATTCGGCATCAGCCGTCGCGGCGCGGACAGCGCGCAACGACGGCGACGTAATTCGAGGCGAGAGGCCTTCGACGTGGCAGCACCGCAGAACTACCTCGCAGTCATCAAGGTCATCGGTGTCGGCGGCGGTGGTGTCAATGCCATCAACCGGATGATCGAAGTCGGTCTCAAGGGCGTCGAGTTCATCGCCATCAACACCGACGCACAGGCGCTGTTGATGAGCGACGCCGACGTCAAGCTGGACGTCGGCCGCGAACTGACCCGCGGACTGGGCGCCGGGGCCAACCCGGCCGTCGGCCGCAAGGCCGCCGAGGACCACCGCGAGGAGATCGAAGAGGTCCTCAAGGGGGCCGACATGGTCTTCGTGACGGCCGGTGAAGGCGGCGGCACCGGCACCGGCGGCGCGCCCGTCGTGGCCAACATCGCGCGCTCCCTGGGCGCCCTCACCATCGGCGTGGTCACGCGCCCGTTCACCTTCGAGGGACGGCGCCGCGCCAACCAGGCCGAGGACGGCATCGCCGAACTCCGCGAAGAGGTCGACACCCTCATCGTCATCCCCAACGACCGGCTGCTGTCCATCTCGGACCGCCAGGTCAGCGTGCTCGACGCGTTCAAGTCCGCGGACCAGGTGCTGCTGTCCGGTGTGCAGGGCATCACCGACCTGATCACCACCCCCGGCCTGATCAACCTGGACTTCGCCGACGTCAAGTCGGTCATGTCCGAGGCCGGTTCGGCGCTCATGGGCATCGGCTCGGCCCGCGGCGACGACCGCGCGGTGGCCGCCGCCGAGATGGCGATCTCCTCCCCGCTGCTGGAAGCCTCCATCGACGGCGCCCGCGGCGTCCTGCTCTCCATCTCCGGCGGCTCCGACCTCGGCCTGTTCGAGATCAACGAGGCCGCCCAGCTGGTCAGCGAGGCCGCCCACCCCGAGGCCAACATCATCTTCGGAGCGGTCATCGACGACGCCCTCGGCGACGAGGTGCGGGTCACCGTGATCGCGGCCGGCTTCGACGGCGGCCAGCCCCCGGCCCGCCGGGAGAACGTCCTCGGCTCGGCCTCCTCCTCGTCGTCCGCGCCCCGCCGCGAGGAGCCCGCTCCGGTACGGCAGTCCGAGAGCCGTCCGACCTTCGGCTCGCTGGGCAGCGTGACGCCCAAGGAGGAGCCGGAGCCGGTCGCGCCCGAACCGCTGAGCGACCTCACCACCGCTCCGCCCGCCCCGCCGGCGCCGCGCACCTACACCGACAGCGCGGCCGAGGAACTGGACGTCCCGGACTTCCTGAAGTGATAGGACCGCGCGACACCGTGAACGGCGCGCACTTCGCTTTCACCGACCGGTGGGGCGGGGTGAGCGCCGTTCCGTACGAGGAGCTGAACCTCGGCGGCGCCGTCGGCGACGACCCCGGTGCCGTACGGGCCAACCGCGCACGGGCCGCCGCCGCTCTCGGGCTCGACGCGACCGACGTGGTCTGGATGAACCAGGTGCACGGCGACGACGTCGCGGTCGTGGACGGCCCCTGGGACCCCGGCGCGGACATCCCGTCCGTCGACGCGCTCGTCACCGCCCGCCGGGGACTCGCCCTCGCCGTGCTCACCGCCGACTGCACCCCGGTGCTGCTCGCCGACCCGGTCGCCGGGATCGCCGCCGCGGCCCACGCGGGCCGGCCCGGCATGGTGGCCGGGGTGGTGCCCGCCGCCGTGCGGACCATGGTGGAACTCGGCGCCGACCCCGCCCGGATCACCGCCCGCACCGGACCCGCCGTGTGCGGCCGGTGCTACGAGGTGCCCGAGGCGATGCGCGCCGAGGTGAGCGCCGTCGAGCCGGCGGCGTACGCCGAGACGAGCTGGGGTACGCCGGCGCTCGATGTGAGCGCCGGAGTGCACGCACAACTCGAGCGCCTGGGAGTGCGCGACCGGGAGCGGTCGTCGGTCTGCACCCGGGAGTCGGACGACCACTTCTCGTACCGCCGCGACCGCACCACCGGTCGGCTCGCGGGCTATGTCTGGCTGGACTGATGAGGCATGACGGAACGTAAGGACGAACTCGCCGCGAATCTGGCGAAGGTGGAGGGGCGCATCGCCGCCGCGTGCGCCGCGGCCGGGCGCCCCCGCGAGGACGTGACCCTCATCGTGGTCACCAAGACCTACCCGGCCTCGGACGTGCGGATCCTGGCGGACCTCGGAGTGCGCCAGGTCGCCGAGAACCGGGACCAGGACGCGGCGCCGAAGGCCGCGGAATGTGCGGATCTGCCCTTGAATTGGCATTTTGTCGGTCAACTTCAGACCAACAAAGTGCGATCCGTCGTCGGGTACGCGGACGTCGTGCAGTCCGTGGACCGCGCCCGGCTGGTCACCGCGCTCTCCAGGGAGGCCGTGCGCGCGGGCCGCGAACTCGGGTGCCTGATCCAGGTCGCCCTGGACGCGGGCGAGCAGGCGCGGGGTGAGCGGGGCGGCGTGGCGCCGGGCGGCGTCGGGGAGTTGGCGGACCTCGTCGCGAACGCTCCGGGACTGCGGCTCGGCGGCCTGATGACCGTCGCGCCGCTGACCGGGGAGTACGCCGGCCGCCAACAGGCGGCGTTCGAGCGGCTCATGGATTTGTCGACCTCCCTGCGCCGGGACCATCCTGCTGCCACCATGGTCTCGGCAGGGATGAGCGCGGACCTCGAACAGGCCGTGGCCGCCGGAGCGACACATGTGCGCGTCGGCAGCGCGGTACTCGGAGTCCGCCCCGGCCTCGGGTAACGTCGCCAAGAAGTCGGACCACAGCAGAAAATATGGTCAATACCGCCGAAGAAGGCGCAACGACCTCGTGGATCGCGGGGACTTGGCGGTCGTCAGTCGATCCACCACAGAGCGGAGGACTCAGAGAATGGCCGGCGCGATGCGCAAGATGGCGGTCTACCTCGGCCTCGTGGAGGACGATGGGTACGACGGCCGGGGTTTCGACCCCGATGACGACTTCGAACCCGAACTCGACCCGGAGCCCGAGCGGGACCGCAGGCGGCACGAGCCGTCGCACCAGCCGCACGGTACACATCAGCAGCAAAGGGACGAACCGGTACGGGTGATGCAGCCTCCGGCACCCCGCGAACCCGTGTCCCATTCCGCTTCGCTCCCGGCGGAATCCCCTCGTCCGGCGCGTATCGCGCCCGTGGCATCCATCACACAAGAACGCGCGAGCCTGGAGAAGAACGCACCGGTGATCATGCCCAAGGTCGTGTCGGAACGTGAGCCGTACCGCATCACCACACTTCACCCCCGGACCTACAACGAGGCCCGTACCATCGGGGAACACTTCCGTGAAGGCACTCCGGTGATCATGAATCTGACGGAGATGGACGACACGGACGCGAAGCGACTTGTCGACTTTGCGGCCGGTCTGGTGTTCGGTCTCCACGGCAGCATCGAGCGGGTGACACAGAAGGTGTTTCTGTTGTCGCCTGCTAACGTCGATGTCACGGCGGAGGACAAGGCCCGCATCGCAGAGGGCGGGTTCTTCAACCAGAGCTGAGACGCACCACCGGACAACCGGCACGGAACAGGGGAGAGGGAAGCACCGATCATGGGCGTGGCCATGGAGGTTCTCTACATCGCGCTGATGGTGTTCCTCATCGTACTGATCTTCCGATTGGTCATGGATTATGTGTTCCAGTTCGCCCGCTCGTGGCAACCCGGCAAGGCGATGGTGGTCGTTCTGGAGGCCACCTACACTGTCACCGATCCACCGCTGAAGCTTCTGCGGCGGTTCATCCCGCCGCTGCGTCTCGGGGGCGTGGCGCTCGACCTGTCCTTCTTCGTTCTGATGATCATCGTCTACATCCTCATCTACATCGTGGGAAGCCTCGCGACGTGAGTGTGGACGATACGGTCTTGCCGACTGCCGATGACTACGTTGAGGTGAAGAGATGCCGTTGACCCCCGAGGACGTGCGGAACAAGCAGTTCACGACCGTCCGCCTCCGAGAAGGCTATGACGAGGACGAGGTCGATGCCTTCCTCGACGAGGTCGAGGCCGAGCTGACCCGTCTGCTCCGTGAGAACGAGGACCTGCGCGCCAAGCTGGCCGCGGCCACCCGTGCCGCCGCGCAGAACCAGCAGAACATGCGCAAGCCTCCGGAGCAGCAGCAGGACCAGCAGCACCCGCAGCACCAGCAGCACCAGCAGCACCAGCAGCAGGGGCCGGGCATGCCCCAGCAGGGCGGGATGCCGCAGCAGGGCATGCGAGGTCCCGGCGCTCCGGTGCCCGCCGGCATATCGGGCCCGCCGCAGCAGCAGATGGGTGGCCCCATGGGTGGTCCGCCCCAGCTGCCGAGCGGTGCCCCGCAGCTGCCCGCCGGCCCCGGCGGACAGGGCCCGCAGGGCCCCGGCCCGATGGGTCAGGGTCCCGGACCGATGGGCCAGGGCCCCGGTCCGATGCAGGGGCAGATGGGTCCGGGCCCGATGGGCGGTCCGAACCCGATGGGCGGTCCCGGTCCGATGGGCCAGGGTCCCGGTGGCGACAGCGCCGCGCGGGTGCTCTCGCTGGCCCAGCAGACCGCCGACCAGGCGATCGCCGAGGCCCGTTCCGAGGCCAACAAGATCGTCGGCGAGGCCCGTTCGCGCGCCGAGGGTCTGGAGCGCGACGCCCGCGCCAAGGCCGACGCGCTGGAGCGGGACGCGCAGGAGAAGCACCGCGTCGCGATGGGCTCCCTGGAGTCCGCCCGCGCCACGCTGGAGCGCAAGGTCGAGGACCTGCGCGGCTTCGAGCGCGAGTACCGTACGCGTCTGAAGTCGTACCTGGAGTCGCAGCTGCGTCAGCTGGAGACCCAGGCCGACGACTCGCTGGCCCCGCCGCGCACCTCGTCGGCGGCCGCTTCGCTGCCGCCGTCCCCGGCGCCCTCCATGGCTCCGGCCGGTGCGAGCGCTCCGTCCTACGGCGGCAACGGCGCGATGGGCGGTCCGTCCGGCCCGTCCGGTCCGTCCTACGGCGGCCAGCAGCAGATGTCCCCGGCGATGACCCAGCCGATGGCACCGGTCCGGCCGCAGGGCCCGTCCCCCATGGGCCAGGCCCCGTCCCCGATGCGCGGCTTCCTGATCGACGAGGACGACAACTGAGGCGCCCTGACGGGTTCCTGAGCGAACGCACGAACAAGGCGTCGGCAGCCTGAGAGAACGGCCCCGGAGGATCTCCTCCGGGGCCGTTCTCGTGTGCACGGGCAGCGGCTGGTCGCACGGGCGCCCCGCGCCCCCCGGGAGGGGGCGCGGGGCGCCGCACGCGGCTACGCCTTGCGCAGCCGGAACGTCAGGGACAGGCCCTCGTCGGTGAACGGGTCACCGTAGGTGCCGTCCGCCTCGCCCTGGGCGAAGTCCGTGGCCAGGACCTCGTCGGAGATGAGCCCCGCGTGCTCGGACAGGGCCGCGATGACCGCCGGGTCCGTGGAGGTCCAGCGCAGCGCGATCCGGTCCGCGACGTCCAGGCCGCTGTTCTTGCGCGCCTCCTGGATGAGCCGGATGGCGTCGCGCGCCAGACCCGCCTGCCGCAGCTCCTCGGTCAGCTCCAGGTCGAGCGCCACCGTCGCGCCCGAGTCGGACGCCACCGACCAGCCCTCGCGCGGGGTCTCGGTGATGATCACCTCGTCCGGGGCCAGGGTGACGGTCTCGCCGTCGACCTCCACCGACGCCGTGCCCTCGCGCAGCGCCAGCGACAGGGCCGCGGCGTCGGCCGCCGCGACGGCCTTCGCCACGTCCTGGACGCGCTTGCCGAACCGCTTGCCCAGCGCACGGAAGTTGGCCTTCGCGGTGGTGTCCACCAGTGACCCGCCGACCTCGCTGAGCGACGCCAGCGAGGAGACGTTCAGCTCCTCGGTGATCTGCGCGTGCAGCTCGCGGTCCAGGGTGTCGAAGCCCGCCGCCGCGACCAGCGCGCGCGAGAGCGGCTGGCGGGTCTTGACGCCCGACTCCGCACGGGTGGCCCGGCCCAGCTCGACCAGCCGCCGTACCAGCACCATCTGCCGGGACAGCTCGGGGTCGATCGCGGACAGGTCGGCCTCGGGCCAGGAGGCCAGGTGCACCGACTCCGGGGCGCCCGGCGACACCGGCACCACCAGGTCCTGCCAGACCCGCTCGGTGATGAACGGGGTCAGCGGGGCCATCAGCTTGGTGACCGTCTCGACGACCTCGTGCAGCGTGCGCAGCGCGGCCTTGTCGCCCTGCCAGAAGCGGCGGCGCGAACGGCGGACGTACCAGTTGGACAGGTCGTCCACGAACGCGGAGAGCAGCTTCCCGGCACGCTGCGTGTCGTACGCCTCCAGGGCCTGCGTGACCTGGTCGGTCAGCGCGTGCAGCTCGCTCAGCAGCCAGCGGTCCAGCAGCGGGCGGTCGGCCGGGGCCGGGTCCGCCGCGCTCGGGGCCCAGTTCGACGTACGGGCGTACAGCGCCTGGAAGGCGACCGTGTTCCAGTAGGTCAGCAGCGTCTTGCGCACCACCTCCTGGATGGTGCCGTGGCCGACCCGGCGGGCCGCCCAGGGCGAGCCGCCGGCGGCCATGAACCAGCGCACCGCGTCCGCGCCGTGCTGGTCCATCAGCGGGATCGGCTGGAGGATGTTGCCCAGGTGCTTGGACATCTTGCGGCCGTCCTCGGCGAGGATGTGGCCCAGGCACACCACGTTCTCGTACGACGACTTGTCGAACACCAGGGTGCCGATCGCCATCAGCGTGTAGAACCAGCCGCGGGTCTGGTCGATCGCCTCGGAGATGAACTGCGCCGGGTAGCGGCTCTCGAACAGCTCCTTGTTCTTGTACGGGTACCCCCACTGCGCGAACGGCATCGAACCCGAGTCGTACCAGGCGTCGATGACCTCGGGCACGCGCACGGCCGTCGCGTGGCAGCCCTCCTCGGGGCAGGCGAAGGTCACCTCGTCGATGAACGGGCGGTGCGGGTCGAGGCCCGACTGGTCGGTGCCGGTCAGCTCGGTCAGCTCCGCGCGGGAGCCGACGCAGGTGAGGTGGTCCTCGGCGCAGCGCCAGACGGGCAGCGGGGTGCCCCAGTAGCGGTTGCGGGAGAGCGCCCAGTCGATGTTGTTGTTCAGCCAGTCGCCGAAGCGGCCGTGCTTGACGGTGTCCGGGTACCAGTTGGTCTGCTCGTTCTCCGCCAGCAGCCGGTCCTTGACGGCGGTGGTGCGGATGTACCAGGACGGCTGGGCGTAGTACAGCAGCGCGGTGTGGCAGCGCCAGCAGTGCGGGTAGCTGTGCTCGTAGGGCAGGTGCCGGAAGAGCAGGCCGCGCTCGCGCAGGTCCTCGGTGAGCCGCTCGTCGGCCTTCTTGAAGAAGACGCCGCCGACCAGCGGCAGGTCCTCCTCGAAGGTGCCGTCCGGGCGGACCGGGTTGACCACCGGCAGCCCGTAGGAGCGGCACACCCTGAGGTCGTCCTCGCCGAAGGCGGGGGACTGGTGGACGAGGCCCGTGCCGTCCTCGGTGGTGACGTACTCGGCGTTGACCACGTAGTGGGCGGGCTCGGGGAACTCGACCAGCTCGAAGGGGCGCCGGTAGGTCCAGCGCTCCATCTCGGCGCCGGTGAAGGACTCGCCGGTGGTCTCCCAGCCCTCGCCGAGCGCCTTGGCGACCAGCGGCTCGGCGACGACGACCTTCTCCGCGCCGTCCGTGGCGACGACATAGGTGACGTCCGGGTGGGCGGCGACGGCCGTGTTGGACACCAGGGTCCAGGGGGTCGTCGTCCACACCAGGAGCGCGGCCTGCCCGGCCAGCGGTCCGGAGGTGAGCGGGAAGCGCACGTACACGGACGGGTCGACGACCGTCTCGTAGCCCTGCGCCAGCTCGTGGTCGGACAGGCCGGTGCCGCAGCGCGGGCACCAGGGGGCGACGCGGTGGTCCTGCACCAGCAGGCCCTTGTCGAAGATCTGCTTCAGCGACCACCAGACCGACTCGATGTACTCGGGGTCCATGGTCCGGTAGGCGTCGTCCAGGTCGACCCAGTAGCCCATGCGCGTCGTCAGCTCGGCGAAGGCGTCGGTGTGCCGGGTCACGGACTCGCGGCAGCGGTCGTTGAACTCGGCGATGCCGTACGCCTCGATGTCCTGCTTGCCGGTGAAGCCCAGCTCCTTCTCCACCGCCAGCTCGACGGGCAGGCCGTGGCAGTCCCAGCCGGCCTTGCGGCCCACGTGGTAGCCGCGCATGGTGCGGAAGCGGGGGAAGACGTCCTTGAAGACGCGGGCCTCGATGTGGTGGGCGCCGGGCATGCCGTTGGCGGTGGGCGGGCCCTCGTAGAACACCCATTCGGGGCGGCCCGCGGACTGCTCAAGGCTCTTGGCGAAGATCTTCTGCTCGCGCCAGAAGTCGAGCACCGCGTGTTCGAGCGCGGGCAGGTCGACCTGGGCGGGCACCTGGCGGTACTGCGGCTGCGTATTCAACGAGCTTCCTCCGGCGGATGTGCTGCCTACCGTCGGAGGGACGAGAGCGTTCGTGCTTCCACGCCGTGCGGCGCGCTCCCGCGGTACCACCCTCCTTGGCCCGCCGGTGCGCCGTACGCTCCGGTGAGCCCCCTCATTGGGCTCGCGATGCCGGTTCTACTGGCCCCCGGGCTGCTCCCCTGGGGTGTTCTTCCGGCGGCTCCGGGGTGATCTTCGCGTCGCGCTCGCCCCCGGGCTCACACCGTCCCCGGGTCGCTCTGGGCTGCCTGCGCCGCTACTCGTCCCCATCCACGCTTCTCGCTCCGCCCAGTGTACGGCGCTCCAGGAGCCGCGGCCGACCGGTTTTCGGCTCCCGGCGCCGGGAGCGGGGCGGGGCGCGGGTGACCCGAACGGCGGCGGCGCCGGCCGCTGGGATCGTCCGACGTGCGTCTTGTCGGATTACCGGGCGGGGAGCTGGGCACAACGCTTGCATGCCGGGCGCGGTACGCGCGAGGCGGGCGAATCGGGCGGCGTGCCCCGTTGCCGCGGGGCTTGAGTCGATTTATCGTCCCAGCACGATTCGCGAGCAAGATCACAATATGTGAAGGGGCCGCGTCCATGGTGGCGAAAAAGACCGCCGAGCAGTCGGCGTCCGACGGGTCCCGGCACACCGGCGCGGACGGCCGGACGACCGGATCCGCGCGGTCCACCGGCGCGAAGGGCGCCGCCCGCGAGACGGCCACGGGCCGCGCGAAGGGCCGTACGAAGGCCCCGGCGGAGGGCGGCACGGCCGGGGATCCGGAGCGGACCGAGGCCGCCGCACCCCGGCGCACTCCGGAGCGGAAGGCCGCCGCCCACAAGACCCCCGCGCGCAAGGCCGCCCCGGCGAAGGAGCCCGCGCCGGGCGACTCCCCGCCGAAGAGCGCCGCGCAGGGTGGGAGCGGTGCCGCTGTGGGCAGGAAGAGCTCGGGCAAGAAGGCGGGCGCGGCCGAGGCCGCGAAGCAGACGGGAGCCACGACGGTGGTTGCGAAGAAGACCCCTGGTAGGGCCAGCAGGGCCGGTACGGCCAGTACGGCCACGGCGGCCAAGACCGCGGTCCCCAAGGCGCGCGTCGCCGCGGCGGTGGAGCCGGGCGACCTAGCGGTCCGCCCGGGTGAGGACCCGTGGACCGAGGAGGAGGTCGCCGAGGCCCGCGCGGAGCTGGAGTCCGAGATGGAGCGGCTGAGCACCGAGATCAGCTCGTCCGAGGCGTCCCTCGCGGGTCTGATGCGGGACTCCGGGGACGGCGCGGGCGACGACCAGGCGGACACCGGCACCAAGAACATCACGCGCGAGCACGAACTGGCGCTGGCCGCCAACGCGCGCGAGACGCTCACCCAGACCGAGCGCGCCCTCGACCGGCTGGACGCGGGCACCTACGGCGTGTGCGAGAACTGCGGCAACCCCATCGGGAAGGCCCGCATGCAGGCCTTCCCGCGGGCCACCCTGTGCGTGGAGTGCAAGCAGAAGCAGGAACGCCGGTAGCGACCGGCGGTGAACGGGCGCCGGCGCCCCTCCTGAGCGCGTCGGCCCCGCGGGACGTGCCGTAGTCTCGTCCTCAGTCAGGTACCTAGGTCGAGGGACTCACGTGGCAGAGGCGGAGCGCATCATCGGTACGCCGGACGACACCCCGGACGCGGAGCGTCCCGGGGAGCAGCGGCAGCCCGACGTCGCGGCGGAGACGGCCGCACCAGCAGGGACGACGCCGGACGCCGGTGGCGGCGCGCCGAAGGAGTCCGGCGCCGCCGCGGACGGGCCGCCGCGGGGCAGGCGCCGCGTCGGCGTGCTGTTCGCGGTGGCCGCTGTGGCGTACGCCCTCGACCTCGTCAGCAAGATCCTCGTGGTGGCCAAGCTGGAGCACCACGCCCCGGTGCGGATCATCGGGGACTGGCTCCAGTTCCAGATGATCCGCAACTCCGGCGCCGCCTTCAGCTTCGGCGAGGCGTACACGGTGATCTTCACGGTCATCGCCGCCGCCGTGATCGTGGTGATCGTCCGGCTGGCCCGCAAGCTGTACAGCCTGCCCTGGGCGTTCGCGCTCGGCCTGCTGTTCGGCGGCGCGCTGGGCAACCTCACCGACCGGATCTTCCGCTCGCCGGGGGTCTTCAAGGGCGCGGTCGTCGACTTCATCTCGCCCAAGCACTTCGCCGTCTTCAACCTCGCCGACTCGGCGATCGTCTGCGGCGGCATCCTGATCGTGCTGCTCTCCTTCGGCGGCCGGGACCCGGACGGCACCGTCCACAAGGACTGACGGCACCGTCCACCACGACCGGGGCCCGCACCGGCGCCCGCCGGGGGGAGGCCGCACCCGGCGGACGCCCGCGCGTACGGGAGTGTCCGGCCCGTCCGGCATACTCGACGGGTGAGCACCCTTCCCGAGATCCGTACCCTGCCCGTGCCCGACGGCCTGGAGGGCGAGCGTGTCGACGCCGCCATCTCCCGCATGTTCGGCTTCTCCCGTACGAAGGCGGCCGAGCTGGCCGCGGCGGGCAAGGTGCTGGTCGACGGCACGGCGGTCGGCAAGTCCGAGCGGGTGAGCGGCGGCGCCTGGCTGGAGGTCGAGATGCCGCAGGCCCCCGCGCCCGTGCAGCTCGTCGCCGAGCCCGTGGAGGGCATGGAGATCGTCCACGACGACGACGACGTCGTCGTGATCGTCAAGCCGGTCGGCGTCGCGGCGCATCCCAGCCCCGGCTGGAGCGGACCCACGGTCATCGGCGGGCTCGCCGCCGCCGGGTACCGCATCTCGACCTCGGGCGCCGCCGAGCGCCAGGGCATCGTGCACCGCCTGGACGTCGGCACCTCCGGCCTGATGGTGGTCGCCAAGTCCGAGTACGCGTACACGTCGCTCAAGCGCCAGTTCAAGGAGCGCACGGTCGACAAGCGCTACCACACCCTGGTCCAGGGCCACCCCGACCCGACCAGCGGCACCATCGACGCCCCCATCGGACGCCACCCGAACCACGACTACAAGTGGGCGGTCACCGCCGAGGGCAAGCCGTCCGTCACGCACTACGACCTCATCGAGGCCTTCCGCGCCGCCTCCCTGCTCGACGTGAAGCTGGAGACCGGCCGCACCCACCAGATCCGCGTCCACATGGCCGCCCACCGCCACCCCTGCGTCGGCGACCTCACCTACGGCGCCGACCCCACCCTGGCCAAGCGGCTGAAGCTGACCCGGCAGTGGCTGCACGCGGTGCGGCTCGGCTTCGAGCACCCCGGCGACGGCCGCTGGGCGGAGTTCGCCAGCGACTACCCGGCCGACCTCCAGCAGGCCCTGGACCAGGTCCGCGAGGAGACCTACGCGTGACCCGGGCCGCGTACCGGACGCGGGTGGCCGCCGGCGCCGCCGACCGCGAGGCGTGCTTCGCGGTGCGCAAGGAGGTCTTCGTCACCGAGCAGGGCGTCCCCGAGGACCTGGAGTACGACGAGCTGGACGCCGTGGCGGTGCATGTGCTCGCCGTCCGCGACGACGGCACCCCGCTCGGCACCGGACGGCTGCTGCACGGCGCGGCGGCGGCCGGCCGCACCGGCGGCGACCCGGCCGTCGGCTCGCTGGGCCGCCTCGCCGTCACCGCCGCCGCCCGGGGCCTCGGCGTCGGCGCGGCCCTGGTGCGCGCCCTGGAGGACGCGGCCCGCGCGCACGGCCTGACCGCGATGGACCTGCACGCGCAGACCCACGCCCTCGGCTTCTACGAGCGGCTGGGCTACACGGCCCACGGCCCCGAGTTCCCGGACGCCGGCATTCCGCACCGGGCCATGCGGCGCGCCCTGTAGCCGCGGCCACGCGGTTCCCAGCAGGCCGACGCGGCGGACGGCATGGCACGCTGGAGGCTGCCGTGTGAACGTCCGACCCCCGGAGCGCCGAGCGTGGATCAGTTGGCCCTGTTGTTCGTCGTCCTGCTCGGGGCCGTGATCAGCGTCCCCATAGGGGACCGGCTCGGGCTGCCCGCCCCGGTGCTGATGACGCTCCTCGGGATCGTCCTGGCGGTCCTGAACTTCGTGCCGAACGTCGACATCCCGCCCGAGCTGATCCTGCCCGCGCTGCTGCCGCCGCTGCTCTACGCCGCCGTACGGCGCACCTCCTGGCGGCAGTTCGCGGCGAACAGACGGCCGATCTTCCTGCTGGCCGTGGCCCTGGTGTTCGTCACCACCCTGTGCGTCGCGGTCGTCGCCCACACCATCGTGCCGGGGCTGCCGCTGGCCGCCGCCGTGGCGCTCGGCGCGCTGGTCGCGCCGCCCGACCCGGTCGCGGCGACCGCGGTGGCCGGACAGCTCGGGCTGCCCCGCCGCCTGGTGTCCATCCTGGAGGGCGAGGGCCTGTTCAACGACGTCACCGCCATCGTGCTCTACCACGTCGCGATCGCCGCCGCCGTCAGCGGCGAGTTCTCCGCCTGGCAGGCCGGACTCGACCTGGTGCTGTCCGCGGTGGTCGCCGTGGTCATCGGCGTCGCCCTCGGCTGGGGCGCCAACAAGCTGCTGGACCTGCTGGGGGACGCCACCCTCCAGATCGGCCTGACGCTCCTGGTGCCGTACGCCTCCTATGTGCTGGCCGAGGAACTGCACGGCTCCGGCGTCCTCGCCGTGCTCACCACCGCGCTGTTCCTGGCCGAGTACGCCTACGGGGCCGACGACGTGATGAGCCGGCTGGCCGGGCACACCGTCTGGGACGTCGTCGACACCCTCGTGACCGGAGTCGCCTTCGGACTGATCGGCCTGGAGCTGCACAACGCGATCCGCACCGCGTCCGGCCGCTGGCTGGAACTGCTCGGCTGGGCCGGGGTGGTCGTGGGCGTCGTGATCCTCGTCCGGCTGCTGTGGCTGCTGCCCGCGACCTGGCTCACCCAACGTCTGCACGCCCGGCGGGACTACGACGAGGACATCCCGACGAGCTGGCGGGAGACCGTCGTCATGTGGTGGTCCGGGATGCGCGGGGTGGCCTCGGTGGCGCTGGCGCTGGCCATCCCGCTGAAGACGGACAGCGGCGCGCCCTTCCCCGACCGCGACGAGATCGTGTTCATCGCCTTCGGCGTGATCATGGTGACGCTGGTGCTCCAGGGGCTCACCCTGCCGTGGCTGGTCAAGCGGCTCGGGGTGCGCGCCGACACCGAGCGCGAGAAGGAGTTCGAGAAGGAGCTGGCGGTGCGGGCGGCGCGGGCGGCCAAGCGGCGGCTGAAGGAGATCGAGTCGGTCGAGGACCTGCCCGACGAGGTCTTGGAGCAGATGCTGCGGCGCGCCTTCGAGATCGGCCTGCGGATCAACCCGCAGATCGGCGACGAGGAGCGCCGGGAGGCCCAGGAGCACCGGGTGCGCCGGATCAAGCGGCTGCGCAGGATCCAGGCCGAGATGCTGAGCGCCGCCCGGCACGAGGTGCTCGCCGCCCGCAGCGAGCCGGGCGCCGACCCGGAGATCGTGGACCGGGTGCTGCGCCACCTCGACGTGCGCAGCCTGCGCTGACCCGTCGGCGGCCGGGCCGAACTAGTCTCGGTGGCATGACACGCAACGTAGTGATCAGCGGTGGCGGTACGGGCATCGGGCTGGCCGCGGCGCGGGCGTTCGCCGCGGACGGGGACCGCGTCCTGCTGCTCGGACGGCGCGAGGAGGTGCTGCGCGAGGCACGGGTGCCGGGGGCGCTCGTCCGCGCGGCCGACCTCACGGACGTGGACGACGTACGGCAGGTCGCCCGCTTCGTCGCCGAGGAGATGGGCGCCGTGGACGTGCTCGTGCACAGCGCGGGCGGCTCCGGGCTGCTGGAGGAGCGGCCGGAGCGGGACGACCCGCTGGAGCGGACCGCCGACGACTGGACCCTCAACTTCCGGCTCAACACGCTGACCGCCGTGCTGCTCACCGAGGCCCTCAGACACCGGCTCGCCGAGCCCGGCGGGCGGGTGCTGTTCCTCAGCTCCATCGCCGCCTACCGGGGCTCGGGCAGCGGTGCCTACGGCGCGGCCAAGGCGGCCCTGCACCCCTACGCCCACGATCTGGCCCGCCAGTTGGGCCCGCACGGCATCACGGTGAACGTGGTCGCCCCCGGCTACATCGAGGACACCGGCTTCTTCGGCGACGCGATGGACGACGAGCGCCGCGCCCGGCTCGTCGCCGAGACCTCGACCGGCCGTGCCGGCACCCCCGGCGATGTCGCCGCCACCCTGCACTGGCTGGCCTCCCCGGCCGCCGCGCACGTCACCTCGCAGGTCGTCCAGGTCAACGGCGGCGCCGAGCGCGGCCACTGAACGGCCGGCGGCCCCGTCAGCCGCGTCCGGCGCGGGACGCGTCCAGGCCGGTGCGCGTCCCGTCCGGACCGGCGACGGGCACCGGCCGGTCCCCGTGCCCGTCCCCGGCGGCGCGGTCCCGCGGCGGCACCGCCTCGCCCGTGTTGACGCGGGGCAGCGCGTACGGGTGCTCCTCGCACAGCCACCGGAGCATCTGCTCGCGCACCGCGACCCGCACCGTCCAGATGTCGTCGGCGTCCTTCGCCGTCACCAGCGCCCGCACCTGGACGGTGGTGGGCGTGGTGTCCGTGATCTGCACGTTGCAGGCGCGGCCGTCCCAGGCCGGGCAGGTGCGCAGGATGTCGCGCAGCTTGTCGCGCATCGCCTCCAGCGGCGCGGAGTGGTCGAGGTGCCAGAAGACGGTGCCGGTCATCTGCGGGGTGCCGCGCGACCAGTTCTCGAACGGGTTGGACGTGAAGTAGGAGACCGGCATGGTGATCCGGCGCTCGTCCCAGGTCCGTACGGTCAGGAAGGTCAGCGTGATCTCGTCGACGGTGCCCCACTCGCCGTTGACGACGACGGTGTCGCCGATGCGCACCATGTCGCCGAAGGCGATCTGGAGCCCGGCGAACATGTTGCTCAGCGTGGACTGCGCGGCGACACCGGCGACGATGCCGAGGATCCCGGCCGAGGCCAGCAGCGAGGCACCGGCCGCCCGCATCGCCGGGAAGGTCAGCAGCATCGAGGCGGCGGCCACCACGATGACGACCGCGGTGACCACCCGCATGATCAGCTCGACCTGGGTGCGCACCCGGCGCACCCGGGCCGGGTCCCGCTGCGCTCGGGAGCTGGCGTAGCGGGAGTACGAGGTCTCGACGACGGCCGCCGCGATCCGGACGGCCAGCCAGGCGGCGGACCCGATCAGCACCAGGGTCAGCGTGCGGCCGACGCCACCGCGGTGCTCCTGGAGGAGTTCGGCGCGGTCGTAGGAGCCTCTGAGCAGGGCGGAGCACAGGACGAGCTGGTAGGGCACGCGGGCCCGGCGCAGCAGTCCCCACAGCGGTGTCTCGTGGTGCCGTTCGTCGGCCTTGCGCAGCAGCAGGTCGGTGGTCCAGCCGATGAGCAGGGTGAGGACGACCGAGCCGCCGATCACGGTCAGCGGGCGGAGTGCGTCTTCCATGCCTGCGAACGTAACCGGCGGCGGCCGGGGACGAACATGTGTCTTCCGGCGGTTCGTGGGTAGGGCCGGGCCCGTGTGGCGAGGCCCACGCAGGACGTTCACATCCGGGCGGGTGCGCTCGGGCGTCGTCGTACCCGGCTGGCACCATGGCCTCATGAACATCATGCTCTTCCACTCGACCTACGGCCTCACCCCCGCGGTGCGGCAGGCCGCCGACCGGCTGCGCGCCGCCGGGCACGAGGTGTGGACGCCCGATCTCTTCGCGGGCCGTACGTTCGACTCCGTCGAGGAGGGCATGGCCTTCAAGGACGAGACCGGCAAGGACGAACTGCTCAGACGGGCGGTGCTGGCCGCCGCCCCCTACTCGGAACGCGGCCTGGTCTACGCCGGGTTCTCCTTCGGCGCCTCCGTCGCGCAGACCCTCGCCCTCGGCGACGACAAGGCCCGCGGCCTGCTGCTCCTGCACGGCACGTCCGACATCGCGCCGGGCGCCCAGGCCGACGAGCTGCCCGTCCAGCTGCACGTGGCCGAGCCGGACCCGTTCGAGACGGACGACTGGCTGAGCGCCTGGTACCTCCAGATGGGCCGCACCGGCGCCGACGTCGAGATCTACCGGTACGCCGGGGCCGGCCACCTCTACACCGACCCGGACCTGCCGGACTACGACGCGGAGGCCGCCGAGGCCACCTGGCGGGTGGCGCTCGGCTTCCTCGACAGCATCGGCTGAGCCCGCGCCGAAGAGGCCCGGAGTCCTAGACGGGGTCGTACGCCCGCTCGACCTTCTGCGTGCCGCTGCGGGTGCGGTACGAACGGGCCCAGGACGACGTGGCGTCCGCCCGGGTGCGGTCGGAGACGACGTAGTAGTCCATCTGCGCGCGCTCGGCGGTGATGTCCAGGACGCCGTAGCCGTGGCGGTCGGTGTCGACCCAGTGGACGTGCCGGTTGGCGGCCCGGATCACCGGCGCGGCCAGTGCCGAGACGGTGCCCTCGGGGACCTTGACCATGTCGTCGAGGTTGTCGGAGGTCAGCGAGGTGACCACGAACTCGGTCGCGGCCGACGCGGACAGCGGATAGGTCCCGGCGTCCACCGGCACGTCGTTGGCCCACGCCATGTGGATGTCCCCGGTCAGGAAGACGGTGTTGCGGATGGCGTTGCCCCGCAGATGGCCGAGGAGTTCGCGGCGGTCGTCGGTGTAGCCGTCCCACTGGTCGGTGTTGATCGCCAGGCCCTCCCGGGGCAGCCCCAGCAACTCGGCGAGCGGCTTCAGCAGGTCCGCCGAGAGCGCGCCGACGACGAACGGGGAGATCATCACCGAGTTGCCGACCAGCCGCCAGGTGGTGTCCGAGGCCGTCAGGCCCGCCTTGAGCCAGTCCAGTTGGGCGCGGCCGGTGAGGGTGCGGTCCGGGTCGTCGACCGATCCCGAGCCGGTGGACGCCTGCTGCGAGCGGAAGGAGCGCAGGTCGAGCAGGGACAGATCGGCGAGCTTGCCGAAGCGCAGCCGCCGGTAGGTGGTGCCCGCGATCGCCGGGCGCACCGGCATCCACTCGAAGTAGGCGCGCTTGGCGGCGGCCTGGCGGTCGCTCCAGGCCCCCTCGGCGCCCTCGGTGTGGTTGACCGCGCCGCCCGACCAGGCGTTGTCGGCGAACTCGTGGTCGTCCCATATCGCGATGACCGGCGCCCGGTGGTGCAGTGCCTGGAGGTCGGGGTCGGTCTTGTAGCGGGCGTGCCGGATCCGGTAGTCGGCGAGCGTGAGGATCTCGTGCGCCGGTTCGTGCGGGCGCACGACCGTGCCCCGGGCCGCGTACTCGCCCGACCTGTACTCGTAGATGTAGTCGCCCAGGTGCAGCCAGGCGTCCAGGTCGCCGCGGTCGGCGAGGTGGCGGTAGGCGGCGAAGCGGCCGGCCTCCCAGTTGGCGCAGGAGACCACGCCGAAGCGCAGGCCGGACACGGCGGCGTCGTGGGCGGGCGCGGTCCGGGTGCGGGCCACGGGCGAGTCGGTGCCGCCGGCCGAGAAGCGGAACCAGTAGTCGGTGGCGGGCCGCAGGCCGCGGATGTCGGCCTTGACGGTGTGGTCCGAGGCCGCGCTCGCGACGGTGGAGCCGCGGGCGACGACGGTGGTGAACGCCCGGTCGGTGGCGACCGCCCAGCTCACCTCGGTGTCGGGACCGGCACCGGAACCCGGCAGGGCCTCCGGGACCGGGGTCACCCGGGTCCACAGCAGGACGCCGTCGGGCAGCGGGTCGCCGGAGGCCACCCCGTGCAGGAAGGCGGGCGCCCCGGTCGCGGCGCGCGCGGGCAGCGCGGCGGCGAGCGGCGCGGCCAGGACGGCACCGGCCGCGGCGGCCTTGACGACCGTACGGCGGCGCGGGCCCGGCGCGGGGCCGTCGGCGCGAAGAGGGGTCTGGGCAGGGTCGGACGCTCTGTGTCGGCTGGTCACGGCCGATCACATTACTGACCGGTACGCGCAAAGAGCGGGCGAACGGGGAAAGTTCGCCCGCTCTTCAGCGGGGATTGGCGCAGGGCCGTGCGAACCGGGACGGATCCGGCGCGCAGCGGCCCGGCCGGGTCAGCCCTTCAGTGCGGCGCCGACCACCGAGTCGAAGTCCTCCACCGTCATCGGCGCGTTGTCCGAGCCGGGGGTGGTGAGCTTCTTGCCGTTCATGACCAGGCTCGGGGTGCCCTTCACGCCGTCCTTGTTGTCGTCGAAGGACTTCGACATGGCCATGGCCCAGGCGTCGTAGGTGCCGTTCTTCACGGCGGTCTGGAACTTGGCGTTGCCCTTGAGCGCCGGGACGGTGTCCGCTATCTGGATGAGGTAGCTGTCGCTCTTGAGCTTGTCGTCGTTCTCGTCCGGGTGCCACTTGGGGGAGTAGAGCGCCGTCTTGTACTCCAGGAACGCCTCGGGGCTGACGTTGAGCGCGGCACCGAGGGCGCTCAGCGCGTTCTTGGAGCCCTCGCCCTGGTCGTGGTCGTCCAGGAAGGTGCCGGAGATGAACTGCATCTTGAACTTGCCGTCGTCGATGTTCTTCTTCAGGGTCGCACCGACGGTCTGCTCGAACTGGGCGCAGACCGGGCAGCGCGGGTCCTCGTAGACCTTGAGGGTCTTGGCGGCCGAACTCTTGCCGAAGACGACCGTCGTGCCGTCCTTGCCCGAGGTGTTGGCGGGCGCGACGACCTTCTCGTCCTGCACGGCCTCCCAGTGGCCGGGCTTGTTGGCCTGGACGACGGCGTAGCCGATGCCGCCCGCCGCCGCCAGCACCGCGACGACCGAGACGCCGACGATGACCTGCCGCCTGACCTTGGCCCGCTTCGCCTCGCGCTCACGCTCGACGCGCAGCCGCTCCCGGGCCGCCGTCTTCGCCGACTGGCTGTTCCGCTTGCTCATGGTGGTGTTCTCCCTGTGGGCCGCGCAGCCTGGTGCGCGGACGTACGTGTGACGTGGTGGGGACCGGTCGGCCCGGACCGGTGCCGCCCCTCAGCCGAGGGCGAGGGCGGGCCGGTGGGCGCGGACGGCCGGGCGCGGCGGACCGCGTCGTCCCAGGGAGTGCACGAGGAGGCGGGCGCGCAGAGCGGTGCGGTGCGGCGCGGGGCGCGTCGGGCGCCGGACGGTGCCGCGCCGGCGGACCGTGACCGCCGCGACCGCGAGCAGCAGCGGCCGGAAGGTGGTCGCGGCCACCGCCCGCACCAGCTGGGCCAGCGCCCGCTCGCCGCGGCGCAGCCAGCCCGCCGCGAGCAGGCCCACGGCGACGTGCGCGGCCAGCAGCAGCCAGGCGGTCGCCGGGTCGGCGTGCGCGAGCAGCAGCGCGAGCCGGTCGGTGTCGGCGCCGGTCATCCGGGCCAGCGGCATGCCGACATGGGTGCTGCTGCCGCACAGCACGTCCCAGCCGACCGAGCGCAGCGGACCGGCGAGCGGGCCGCCCGCGCTGCCGTAGCAGACCTGCTGGCCGGTGGTGAAGACGGTGTCGGCGGCCAGTTCCAGCGGGATCAGCAGGGCGGCGATCCGGCCGAAGCCGCGTTCGCGGCCCGCCAGGGCGTAGGCGAGGACGAACACGGCGCCCGCGACGGCGGCCACCGTGTTCAGCGGCAGCGGGACCTGGGACAGCAGGATGTGCGACGCGGTGCTGAGCGTCACGACCACAGCCGTGAACAGCGCCGCGCGCACGGCTCTGAGTCGGGTCCCGGATATGTCCATAGCAGAAGGAGAGTGTGGCACGTCCGCCGGTAAGGCGCCCCTAAAGGGTCCCTGTGAACGTCCCTGTCGTCACAGACCCGGAATACGACCGTTGCGGAACAGGTCGACGAAGATCCGGTGGTCCTCGCGCGCGCGGGCCGCGTAGGTGTGCGCGAAGTCCACCAGCATCGGGGCGAAGCCCTCCTCGTCGGCCGCGATGGCGGCGTCGATGGCCCGCTCGGTGGAGAACGGCACCAGGGACTCGCCGGACTGGTCGTCGGCCGCCGCGTGCATGGCGGCCGTGGCCCGGCCGAGGTCGGCGACGACCTGTGCGATCTCCTCCGGGTCGTCGATGTCGCCCCAGTCCAGGTCGACGGCGTACGGCGAGACCTCGGCGACGAGCTGCCCCGCGCCGTCCAGCTCGGTCCAGCCCAGCCACGGGTCGGCGTGCGCCTGGAGGGCGCGCTGGGAGATCACCGTGCGGTGGCCCTCGTGCTCGAAGTAGTCGCGGATCGCCCGGTCGGTCACGTGCCGCGAGACGGCCGGGGTCTGGGCCTGCTTGATGTAGATCACGACGTCGTTCTCCAGGGCGTCGCTGTTGCCCTCCAGCAGGATGTTGTACGAGGGCAGCCCGGCCGAGCCGATGCCGATGCCCCGGCGCCCCACGACGTCCTTGACGCGGTAGGAGTCCGGGCGGGTCAGGGACGACTCCGGGAGGGTCTCCAGATAGCCGTCGAAGGCGGCGAGCACCTTGTAGCGGGTGGCCGCGTCCAGCTCGACGGAGCCGCCGCCGGGCGCGAAGCGGCGCTCGAAGTCGCGGATCTCGGTCATCGACTCCAGCAGGCCGAACCGGGTCAGCGAGCGGGCGTCGCGCAGCGCGTCCAGGAGCGGGCCCTCGGCGGTGTCCAGGGTGAAGGGCGGCACCTCGTCGCTCTTGGCGCCGGTGGCCAGGGCGTGCACCCGCTCGCGGTAGGCGCGCGCGTAGACGCTCACCAGTTCGGTGATCTGCCGGTCGCCGAGCGCCTTCGCGTACCCCACCAGGGCGACGGAGGCGGCGAAACGCTTGACGTCCCAGGTGAACGGGCCGACGTACGCCTCGTCGAAGTCGTTGACGTTGAAGATCAGCCGACCGTTCGAATCCATGTACGTACCGAAGTTCTCCGCGTGCAGATCGCCGTGGATCCACACGCGCGAGGTGCGCTCGTCCAGATACGGTCCGGCGGCGGCCCGCGCGCCGTCCCCGCCGGGGCCCTGGGCGGCCAGGTCGTGGTAGAAGAGGCACGCCGTGCCCCGGTAGAACGCGAAGGCCGAGGCCGCCATCTTGCGGAACTTCACGCGGAAAGCGGCCGGGTCGGCAGCCAGCAGCTCGCCGAAGGCGGTGTCGAAGACGGCGAGGATCTCCTCGCCGCGCTGCTCGTCGCTGAGCTGGGGGACCGACATCGCGGGTGCCTCCTGGGGGTGGTGCGTGACATGGGCGGACGGTGGGAGACCGGGGCGGGGCCGGGGCGGGTCGCCCGGCTCTCCGGCTCCTCGGGTCCTCCCGGTCAACGTCCGGCGCCGCGGGGGAGTGCCCGGTTCCCCGCCGAAGGTACGCCCGGCCGGACTCCGGGTGTCAGTGCCGGGGCATAGACTTCGACGCTGTCCCCCAGACTGTCCGCAGCCCGTCGCCGAGAGCTCTCCCAGGAGGCCGCACCGTGTCGAAGCCGCCGTTCACGCACCTGCACGTCCACACCCAGTACTCGATGCTGGACGGTGCCGCGCGGCTGAAGGACATGTTCGACGCGTGCAACGAGATGGGCATGTCGCACATCGCCATGTCCGACCACGGCAACCTCCACGGGGCGTACGACTTCTTCCACTCCGCGCAGAAGGCCGGGGTCACCCCGATCATCGGCATCGAGGCGTATGTCGCGCCCGAGTCCCGGCGCAACAAGCGCAAGATCCGCTGGGGCCAGCCGCACCAGAAGCGCGACGACGTCTCCGGTTCCGGTGGTTACACCCACAAGACGATGTGGGCGGTGGACCGCACGGGGCTGCACAACCTCTTCCGGCTCTCCTCCGACGCCTACGCCGAGGGCTGGCTCCAGAAGTGGCCCCGCATGGACAAGGAGACCATCGCCCAGTGGTCCCAGGGCATCGTCGCCTCCACCGGCTGCCCCTCGGGCGAGGTGCAGACCCGGCTGCGTCTGGGCCAGGACGAGGAGGCGCTGAAGGCCGCCGCCGACTACCAGGACATCTTCGGCAAGGACCGGTACTTCCTGGAGCTGATGGACCACGGCATCGACATCGAGCACCGGGTCCGCGAGGGCCTGCTGGAGATCGGCAGGAAGCTCGGCATCCCGCCGCTGGTCACCAACGACTCGCACTACACGTACGCGCACGAGGCCGGCGCCCATGACGCCCTGCTGTGCATCCAGACCGGCAAGAACCTCTCCGACCCCGACCGCTTCAAGTTCGACGGCACCGGCTACTACCTGAAGTCCACGGAGGAGATGTACGCCATCGACTCCTCGGACGCCTGGCAGCAGGGCTGCGCCAACACGCTCCTGGTGGCCGAGATGGTCGACACCACGGGCATGTTCGAGAAGCGCGACCTGATGCCGAAGTTCGACATCCCCGAGGGCTACACCGAGGTCACCTGGTTCAAGGAGGAGGTCCGGCGCGGCATGGAGCGCCGCTTCCCCGGCGGTGTCCCCGAGGACCGCCAGAAGCAGGTCGACTACGAGATGGACGTCATCATCTCGATGGGCTTCCCGGGCTACTTCCTCGTGGTCGCCGACTTCATCATGTGGGCCAAGAACAACGGCATCGCGGTCGGCCCCGGCCGAGGCTCGGCGGCCGGTTCGATCGTCGCGTACGCCATGGGCATCACCGACCTCGACCCGATCCCGCACGGTCTGATCTTCGAGCGGTTCCTCAACCCCGAGCGCATCTCCATGCCCGACGTCGACATCGACTTCGACGAGCGCAGGCGCGTGGAGGTCATCCGGTACGTCACGGAGAAGTACGGCGCCGACAAGGTCGCCATGATCGGTACGTACGGCAAGATCAAGGCGAAGAACGCGATCAAGGACTCCGCGCGGGTGCTGGGCTACCCGTACGCGATGGGCGACCGCATCACCAAGGCGATGCCGGCCGATGTCCTGGGCAAGGGCATCGATCTCAACGGCATCACGGACTCCTCGCACCCCCGGTACTCGGAGGCCGGCGAGGTCCGTGCGATGTACGAGAACGAGCCGGACGTGAAGAAGGTCATCGACACCGCGAAGGGCGTCGAGGGCCTGGTCCGGCAGATGGGCGTGCACGCCGCCGGTGTGATCATGTCCAGCGAGACCATCACCGAGCACGTCCCGGTCTGGGTGAGGCACACCGACGGGGTGACCATCACGCAGTGGGACTATCCGAGCTGTGAGTCGCTCGGCCTGCTGAAGATGGACTTCCTGGGCCTGCGCAACCTGACGATCATGGACGACGCCGTCAAGATGGTGAAGTCCAACAAGGGGATCGACATCGATCTCCTGGCGCTGCCGCTGGACGACCCGACGACCTTCGACCTGCTCCAGCGGGGCGACACCCTGGGCGTCTTCCAGTTCGACGGCGGGCCGATGCGTTCCCTGCTGCGGCTGATGAAGCCGGACAACTTCGAGGAC
Source organism: Streptomyces sp. SAT1 (assembly GCF_001654495.1). GTDB lineage: Bacteria > Actinomycetota > Actinomycetes > Streptomycetales > Streptomycetaceae > Streptomyces > Streptomyces andamanensis. The sequence goes on along the minus strand of NZ_CP015849.1, from coordinate 1,768,968 downwards.
ATCTCCGCCGTCTCGGCGCTGTACCGGCCCGGTCCCATGGGCATGGACTCGCACACCAACTACGCGCTGCGCAAGAACGGCCTCCAGGAGATCACCCCGATCCACAAGGAGCTGGAGGAGCCGCTCGAAGAGGTCCTGGCCGTCACCTACGGCCTGATCGTCTACCAGGAGCAGGTGCAGAAGGCCGCGCAGATCATCGCGGGGTACTCGCTCGGCGAGGCCGACATCCTGCGCCGGGTGATGGGCAAGAAGAAGCCCGACGAGCTGGCGAAGAACTTCACCATCTTCCAGGCCGGCGCCAAGAAGAACGGCTACAGCGACGAGGCGATCCAGGCGCTGTGGGACGTGCTGGTGCCCTTCGCCGGGTACGCCTTCAACAAGGCGCACTCGGCCGCGTACGGACTGGTGTCGTACTGGACCGCCTATCTGAAGGCCAACCATCCGGCCGAGTACATGGCGGCCCTGCTGACCTCGGTCAAGGACGACAAGGACAAGTCGGCGGTCTATCTCAACGAGTGCCGGCGCATGGGCATCAAGGTGCTCCCGCCCAACGTCAACGAGTCCGAGGCGAACTTCGCCGCGCAGGGCGATGACGTGATCCTCTTCGGTCTCTCCGCCGTCCGCAACGTCGGCACCAACGTGGTGGAGTCGATCATCCGGAGCCGCAAGGCCAAGGGGAAGTACTCCTCCTTCCCCGACTACCTCGACAAGGTCGAGGCGGTGGTCTGCAACAAGCGCACCACCGAGTCGCTGATCAAGGCCGGCGCCTTCGACGAGATGGGCCACACCCGCAAGGGCCTCACCGCGCAGTACGAGCCGATGATCGACAATGTGGTCGCGGTCAAACGCAAGGAGGCCGAGGGGCAGTTCGACCTCTTCGGCGGGATGGGCGACGAGCCCAGCGGCGAACCCGGCTTCGGGCTGGACGTGGAGTTCACCACCGAGGAGTGGGACAAGACGTATCTGCTCGCCCAGGAGCGGGAGATGCTCGGCCTCTACGTCTCCGACCACCCCCTGTTCGGCCTGGAACACGTGCTCTCCGACAAGGCCGACGCGGGCATCTCCCAGCTCACCGGCGGTGAGCACGCCGACGGCGCGGTCGTCACCATCGGCGGCATCATCTCCGGCCTCCAGCGCAAGATGACCAAGCAGGGCAACGCCTGGGCGATCGCCACCGTCGAGGATCTGGCCGGATCCATCGAGTGCATGTTCTTCCCGGCGACGTACCAGCTCGTCTCCACCCAACTCGTCGAGGACGCCGTCGTCTTCGTCAAGGGACGCCTCGACAAGCGCGAGGACGTGCCGCGCCTGGTCGCGATGGAGCTCCAGGTCCCCGACCTGTCCAACGCGGGCGCCAACGCGCCCGTGGTGCTCACCATCCCGGCCACCCGGATCACCCCGCCCATGGTCAGCCGCCTCGGCGAGATCCTCACCCACCACCGGGGCGACAGCGAGGTCCGGATCAAGCTCCAGGGCCCGTCCAAGACGACCGTGCTGCGCCTCGACCGGCACCGGGTCAAGCCCGACCCCGCCCTCTTCGGCGATCTGAAGGTCCTGCTCGGCCCGTCCTGCCTGGCGGGCTGAGCCCGGCGGCCGGACCGGCGACGACGAGGGGCGTTCCCGTGCGCATCGGGTACGCCCCTCGCGGGTGCCAGGGCCCGGTGAACGGCCCTCGTGCCGGTCTCAGTTGTGGCCGAAGCGCTTCTGCCGGCCCTTGCGGGCCACCTCGGTGGGACTCAGCTGCGGCGCGTGGTGCTCGGACTGCGGTTCCGACACCGAGTGCTCCGACTCCCGCGGGCCGCCCGCGCCCACGGACGCCTTCTGCTTGCTGCGGTCCTGCTTGCGGTTCTTGGCCATGGTGATCAGCCTCCTGAAGGGGGTCTAGGGGCCAGGGCCGCGACCAGATTCACATATGGCGACAATGAACGCATGTCGGATAATTACCGTATGTAACAAGGGGCATCGGACCGCGGGCCGCCGAAACGCCACGCCGAAGATCGAGTTCGGGCCGTTAACCCGGTCGTGGTCGGGCAGACTCGAAACAAGCCCGAAGCACCTCCCTGAGCAACCTCCCCGGAAAGAGGGTGGATCGCGTGGACCGCTGCATCGTCCTGGTGGACGCCGGGTATCTGCTGGGGGCCGCCGCGAGCCTCCTCGCCGGTGAGCCGTCGCGGTCCCGGATCACGGTCGACCATGCCGCCCTGATCCAGGGGCTGCGCGAGCAGGCCGAGTCGGAGACCGAGCGCCCGCTGCTGCGCATCTACTGGTTCGACGGCGCCCCCGACCGCGTCCCGCAGCCCGAGCACCGCAGGCTGCGCGTGATGCCCCGGGTCACCGTCCGGCTCGGCGCGCTCACCCGCAGCGACGGGCGCTGGGCGCAGAAGGGCGTGGACGCCGCCATGCACGCCGAGCTGACCGAACTGGCCCGCAACCGCGCCTGCTCGGACGTGGTCCTGGTCACCGGCGACGGCGATCTGCTGCCCGGCATGATGGCCGCCAAGGAGCACGGCGTCGCCGTCCACCTGTGGGCCGTACAGGCCGCCGACGGCGACTACAACCAGTCCGAGGACCTGGTCGCCGAGGCCGACGAGCGCCGCGTCCTGGACCGCACCTGGATCACCAAGGCGGTCCGCGCCAAGGAGGCGGGCGGGGTGTGCGCCCCACCGCCGGTGCCCCGGCCCGAGATCGCCGCGATCCTCTCCGCGCCGCTGCCCGAGTCCGGCCTCTCCGCGTCCCGCGAGCGCCCCGCCGACCGCCCGCGCCATCCGGCCGACGCCGGTGAGCGCGCCGCCGCCGAGGAGCGGCTGCCCGCGGCCAAGGGCGTCCCCACCCCCAAGGACCTCGCCGCCCTGCGCGCCCCCGGAGCCCAGGGCGCCGACCGGCAGCCGGCCACCGCGACCCTGCGCTGGTCCTCCGACAAGGGCTGGGTGGACCGTCCCGGCACGGCCACCGAACCGCCCGAGGCCGCCTCCATGCCCACCCTCGCCCAGCTCACCACGGCCGAGCAGCGCTGGGCGGACCGCGAGGAGGACATCACGACCGTCGGTGGCGACCCGTACGAAGTAGGACAGGTGTTCGCCCGCCGCTGGGTGGAGCGCCTCGGCGACCAGGCCCACCTCCAGAAGCTGTCGTCGATGTACCCGCGGGTGCCGCACCGCGTCGACGGCGAGCTGCTGCGCTACGCCGCCCGATTCGGGCTGCTCGCCCACAAGGACGACCAGATCGACGAGCACGACCGGTACGCCATCCGGGCCGGGTTCTGGCGCGAGATCGACGTCCGGACGGACGCCGAGCACGTCCCGGCGGGCGACTGACCCGGGCCCCGGGGCCCCGCGGGAACCGGGAGAGGCCGCCCCAAGGACGAGTAAAGCCCGCGGACCCCGTAGTCTCGTCCCTTGTGAGTACGCGCGCGGCACCCGGACTTCGGCACACGGACGACGTCGTGTGCGCGGTGCGCGGACTGACCAAGACCTATCCCGCCGCCCGGGGCCGCCGCGGCACCCCGGCCACCCCCGAGGTGCGGGCCACCGACGACATCGGGCTCCAGGTGCGGCGCGGCGAGATCTTCGGGCTGCTCGGCCCGAACGGCGCCGGCAAGTCCACCCTGGTGCGGCAGCTCACCGGGCTGATGCGCCCCGACAGCGGCAGCGTGGAGATCCTCGGCCACGACATCGTGGCGCACCCCGAGCGGGCCGCCCGTGTCCTCGCCTACCTCGGCCAGGAGTCCACCGCCCTGGACGAGCTGACCGTCTCGCTCGCCGCCGAGACCACCGGCCGGCTGCGCGGCCTGGACGTCCGGCGGGCGCGGGCCGAACGGGACGCCGTCCTCGGCGAGCTGGGCCTCACCCCGATCGCCGGGCGCCCGCTCAAGAAGCTCTCCGGCGGCCAGCGCCGCCTGGCCTGCTTCGCCGCCGCGCTGGTCGGCGAGCGCCCGCTGCTCGTGCTCGACGAACCCACCACCGGCATGGACCCGGTGGCGCGGCGGGCGGTGTGGTCCGCCGTGGACCGGCGCCGCGCCGAGCACGGCACGACCGTGCTGCTGGTCACCCACAACGTCATCGAGGCCGAGACCGTCCTGGACCGGGTCGCCGTCCTGGACCGGGGGCGGGTCATCGCCTGCGACACCCCGGCCGGCCTCAAGGAGCGGGTCTCCGGAGAGGTGCGGGTCGAACTGGTGTGGCGCGAGCGTGCCCCGCTGGAGGTCCCCGAGGTCGCCGCCCTCCAGGACCGGGCCGCCCGCTCGGGGCGCCGCTGGACGCTGCGGCTCGCGCCCGAGGAGGCCCGCGCCGTCGTCGCCACGGTCACCGGCGGAGCCGCCTTCGCCGCCCTGGACGACTTCACCCTCACCACGCCCAGCCTGGAGGACGTCTACCTGGCGCTGGGCGGCGCCGCCCGGCAGGGGCTGGTCAAGGCATGACCGGGCCGGACCACGCCGCGGAGCGGAAAGCGATAAGGAGCAGTTCCACGTGAGTGTCGTATCCGCCGATGTGCCGGCCGCCGCGCCGGCCGCGCAGGACACCGGCCCCGCGCGGCGGGCGGCGGTCGCCGAGCTCGCGCCGCGGGCCCGGCTGTGGCCCTCCCTCGCGGCCGTGTACCGGGCGCAGCTGTCCCGGGCGCGGGTGGCCCGGATCCCGCTGCTGTTCGTGGCGACCTTCCAGTCCGTCGGCATCATGGTCATGATGCGGGGCGTGGTCAGCGGCGGCGGCGAGGCCCGGTCGGTGGTGGCGGGCGCGTCGATCGTCGTCGTCGCCTATGTCGCGCTCAACCTGCTCGCGCAGTACTTCGGCCAGCTGCGCGCCAGCGGCGGGCTCGACCACTACGCGACGCTGCCGGTGCCGCCCGCAGCCGTGGTGCTCGGCGCGGCGGCGGCGTACGCCTCCTTCACCGTGCCGGGGACGCTGGTGACGGCGGTCTTCGGGTGCGCGCTGTTCGGGCTGCCGCTGGGCAACCTGTGGGTGCTCGTGGCGGTGATCCCGCTCGCGGGCGCGGCCCTCTCCGGGCTCGGCGCCGCCTGCGGGCTGCTCGCGGACCGCCAGGAACTGGCCACGCTGCTGGGGCAGTTGGGTATGTCGGCGGCGCTGCTGCTCGGTGTGCTGCCGCCCGAGCGGATGCCGGAGCTGATCCGGCTCGCACGTGCCCTGCTGCCGTCGACCTACGGCGTGGAGGCGTACACCCGCAGCTTCGCCGACCACCCCGACTGGGCGTGGGTCGGCATCGACATGGCCGTGTGCGCCGGGGTCGGCGTGGTCTCGCTGGCCGTGGCGACCTGGGCCTACCGCCGGGCGGCCGTCCGGTGACGCGGCCCACAGAGTCACCTGGCACGATGACAGGGTGAGCGCTCCGTTGACTCCCCCCACGCCGCCGAACCGGCGGCCCGCCTCGTCCTCGCCGTCCTCTCCGTCCTCGCAGCCCTCCTCGTCCGGCGAGGACGCCGGGCCCCCGGCGCCGCAGCCGTCCGGGCCCGCGCCGCAGGACGGGCCGAGCGCCGAGGAGCAGGAGTACGCCCGCTCCTGGCGGGCACCGGGGAGCGGAGCGGGGACGGAGGGCTCGTTGTACGCACAGGACGGCCCCGGGATACGGGCCGAGCTGCGGGAGGCCGCCGTGGTCACGGTGGCCGTGGCGCTCGGCGGCGTACTGCTGGGCCTGCTGTGGCTGTGGCTGGCCCCGCGGGTGCTCATGGTCGGGACCGTCACCCAGGACAGCTGGGCCATCTACCTCAAGGACGTCGAGGGCGAACAAGCGATCGGCATCGACGGAACGTTCACGCTGCTGGCCGTCGGACTGGGCGTGCTGAGCGCCGTGGCCGTCTTCCTCTCGCGCCGCCGCGGGGGAGTGCCCCTGGTGGTGGCCCTCTGCGTCGGCGGCCTCCTCGGCTCGCTGCTGGCCTGGCGCCTGGGCGTGTGGCTCGGCCCCCAGCAGGACATCTTCGCGCACGCCAGGGCCGTGGGCCAGGGCAAGACCTTCCCGGCCCCGCTCCACCTCGGCGCCACGGGCGCCCTCCTGGCCTGGCCGCTGGCCGCGCTGGTGGTGCATCTGGCGCTCACGGCCCTGTTCGGCCCGCGCGACCCGGACCCGTACGAGCAGCAGGGCCCGTACGAGCAGGGCCCGGCCCAGGGCCCGGTCGCTGATCCGGCCGGTGGCCCCCAGGAGAGCGCTCCGCCGACGCCGTAGCCGTCGCCGCCGGACGGCCGACTCTCCGGCCCGGCCGGACCCGGACCGGTGCCGGTACCGCACTGCCACCGCAGCCGCCTCGACGGACGGCCGGACCGCAGGCGGGCTCGGCGGAGCCGGGACGGCGGGCGTCGCCCTGCTCGCCAGCGCCCGTAGCGGCGTTCTTCCGTCCCCTGTGCTCTGGGCCCGTGGCCTTGGCGGGCTGCCTGCGATCCGACTTCCGCCCGAGCCGGGTGCTACTGGCCGGATGGTCCGGCCAAGGGTGGTGCCCCGGCGCCGTAACCCTCCCCGGTGGACGGCCGGACCTCAGGTGGGCTCGGGGGAGTCGGGGCGGTGGGCGTCGCCCTGCTCGCGGTGGCCGCTGGCGGTGGGTCCGGCCGTAGCGGCACCTTTCCGGCCCTTGTGGTCTGGGTCCGTGGCATCGGCGGGGGCGGTCCGCGATCCGTCTTGCGGCCCGCGCCGGGAGCCACCGGCCGGACGTCCGGACCCGGGCCGGTGCCCCCGGCGCCGCAGTCGCCGTAGCTGCCCACCGGACTGCCGGCACCGGCCGGTGCCCACCGGCACCGCAACCGCCCCGGCGGACAGCCGGACCCCAGGCCGGCTCGGCGGGACCGGGAGCCGGGACGGCGGCCCGCGGTCCGCCCCTCCGCTCGCGTCGGAGCGCCTCCCCGGAATCACCTGCCGGGCGGCCGGACCCCGCTCACCGAAGCAGGCAGCAGGCAGCAGGGACCGGGATCCCGGAGCGGGGGAGCCGTGGGCCGGGAGCGGGAGCGGAGGGGGCGGGGTCAGGTCCGGCCGATCGGGGCCAGTACCGCCCCGGTCAGGCGGGCCAGGTCCGCCGGGGCGAGTTCGACCTCCAGGCCGCGCCGCCCGGCCGAGACGCAGATCGTGCCGTGGGCCGTGGCCGAGGCGTCCAGGACGGTGGGCAGCCGCTTGCGCTGGCCCAGCGGGCTGATACCGCCGCGGACGTAGCCCGTGGTGCGCTCCGCGAGGGCCGGGTCCGCCATCGCCGCGCGCTTGCCGCCGACCGCCGACGCCAAGGCCTTCAGATCGAGCGAGCCCGCGACCGGGACCACGGCCACCGTCAGCGCGCCGTCGACGTCCGCGACCAGCGTCTTGAACACCCGCTCCGGCGAGACGCCCATCGCCTCGGCGGCCTCCTCGCCGTAGGAGGGGTGGGCGGGATCGTGGTCGTAGGAGTGCACGGTGTGGGCCACGCCCGCCGCGGCCAGCGCCACCGTCGCGGGCGTCCCGCCCGACTGCTGCTTCTTCGCCTTCTTCGCCATCCGGCGCTGCTCTTTCTGCTCGGCTTCTGCTCGGCGTGCCGTGTCTCGGTGTCAGTTGAAGCTGGTCGGACCGCGGGTCAGCTCCTGGGCCGGCAGCGACGGCAGGCTGCGGATGATCGACGTCTCCGAGCGCAGCAGCCGCAGCTCGTCGCGCAGCCGCGAGGAGGTGTCCGGGGCCTGGAGCAGCCGCTGCCGGGTCGGGGTGTCCAGCACCATGGCCGCCGCCACCAGGTACGACACCACGCTCGGCTCGTCCGGGAGTTCCGCGCCCGTGGCCAGGGACCGCTCGCGCGCCCCGGCCAGCCGCTTCTGGTACTGGCGGAAGGACCGCAGCACCCCCTCGGCCAGGGCACCCGCCTCGTCGCCCGGCTCCTCGGGCAGCTCCTCCAGCTCGGCGGTGAGGAACGGCCCCGAGGCGTCCACCGACAGCAGCCGCACCCGGGTGGTGCCGGTGGCCAGCACCTCGAAGCTGCCGTCGGAGCGCTCCCGTATCGTCGCCGCGTCCGCCACACAGCCCACGCCGTGGAACGCCTTGGCGGGGTCGGGCCCGAAGCCGGCCGTGGGGCCGCGCTCGGGCACGGCGGTCGGATCCGGCAGGCCGGGGGCGCTGGGCGCCACCTCGTGGCCGTCGCGGATCGCCACGACGGCGAACCGGCGCGGCTCGTCCTCGGGAGTCTTGAGCAGGGTGCGCAGCATGGCGCGGTAGCGCTCCTCGAACACGTTCAGAGGCAGCACCAGCCCCGGGAACAGCACCGAGTTCAGGGGGAAGAGCGGAAGCCGGACGGTGGTCACGGCGCAAAAGCCTAATGGTCCCGCGGTCCGGCGCGTCCGCCGCGCCCGGTTCCGGTGCCGCCCGGGGCACCCGGCAGGGGCATCGAGCGGACGTCGGCGCGCAGTTCCAGGAACAGTCCGAGCGGATCGTCGGACACCCGGTCCCAGGGGAAGGACGTGGCGTAGGGGCCGATGAGCCGCAACTGCGCCAGCGCGTCCCGGTGGCGGCCCAGCCGGACCAGGACGTACGTCAGCAGATTGCGCAGCTCCGCCGGAGCGGGCGCCGCCGCCGGGAGCAGCGCGGACAGCGCGATGGCCCGGTCCGCCGCCGCGTCCAGCCGGGCCCGCCCCACCTCGGCCCCGCGCCCGGCGGCCAGGCAGGCGAGGGCGGCCCGCAGCGGCAGGCCCTGCACCAGGGCGTGCGCGGGGGCGTCCTGGGCCGCCCGGTCGGCGAAGTCGAAGCACTCGCGGTGCGCGCCGTGCGGGCCGTGGGCGGCCAGATAGCGCAGGGCGGCCACATGGCAGCCGTGGTGGTGCGGGGCGCGGCGGACGGCCGCCTCCCACAGCTCCTCGAAGTAGCGGTGCCCGGCGCGGCTGCCGCGCGCGTGGTCGAGGGCGACCCGCCAGGGCACCGGGTCCCGGTCGTCGGCGCGGGCCGCGGCGGTGATCAGCGGGCTGACCTCGCGCAGCAGATCGGCGCGGGCCGGTGAGGGCCAGGCGCGGTCCACCGCGAGCTGGGCGGCGACCAGCAGCGCGTCCGGGTCGCCGGGGGCGGCGGCGCCCCAGGCGTCCAGCCACTCGCCGCGCGAGCGCGCGAACGCGGCCAGATGACGCGCGTAGCGGTCGCGGTCCTCCCACTCGGCGCGCTCCCGGGTACCGGCGAGCAGCGCGGCGGCGGGTCCGTACGAGCCGCGGGCGGCGGCGACCAGGGCCGGACCGAGGCGTTCGTCGGGCGCGTCGAGAAGCACCTCGTCGTCGGCGGGCAGTCCGGTGGCGGGGGCGGCCCCGACGGTGGGGCGCCCGCTTCGCGGCATCCGGGTGGGGCGGATGAAGGGGGGCAGCAGAGCCATGGTGTCGACCATTGAAAGACGCAGGTCGCGGACGCGCCAGAGGGTGGGGGGAAGCCGGTGAAGGTTGTACGGCGGCCGGTCAAGGTCAGGTAAAGAGGTGACTGCCCATCAGGTGTCCGGACGCCGTCCGGACGTCCCGGCGGCGGCGTACGCACCGGCGTGCGCACCGGCGTACGCGGGCCTGCGGCAGGGGCGTACGGCAGCAGCGTACGGCCGGGCGGGGCGCCCCGCCTCGGGCGGGCTCAGCTGCGGCGCAGCAGCCGGGTCGCGCCCGCGGCCACCGTGGTGGCCAGGGTCCAGCCCGCCATGACCATCGCCGCCGCGAGCCACTGCCAGCCGCCGCTGAGCTGCCACTGGCTGACCTGGCCGAAGTCGATGACCGGGAGCAGCAGGTCGAGCGCGTACAGCGCCGGGTTCCACGGCGGGTGGTCGCCCGCGCCGGGCCCGGCGGCGGGCCGGCCCGCGTGCGCGAAGGCGAGCGAGCCCGCCGCCCACAGCACCGTCATCCACACCGCGGCCCGGCCCGGCCGGTAGCCGTAGGCCACCGTCCCGTCCTGCACATAGCCCCAGAGCCTGGCCGCGGGCGGCAGCGTCTCGCGGCGGCGGCGGTGCTTGGCGAGCAGCACCTCGCGGGCGTCCTCGTCCTCCCCGGCCTCGCGCAGCACCGCGGCCAGCCGCTCGTACGGCTCCGGGTTGTACTCGGCGGTCGCCGCCGCCACCCAGCCGAGGCGCTCGGCCAGCGGGAACGGGCCGCGCGGCACGAGGTTCTCGTAGACGAAGCCGCCCATGTGCAGACAGCCGGGTCCTGGCCAGCCGGCCGCCCGGTCGACGAGCGTGGAGATCCGCGCCCCGGACAGCACCACCTGGCCGCGCGGCAGCCGCTCCCCGAGGAAGCGCAGCTCGGGCGCCTGCACCCGGCGCAGCGACAGCGCCTGCTCGTCGGTGAGAGCGAACCGCGCGCCCTCCAGGTCGACGGCCTCGCCGAAGCGCCCGTCGTCCAGCCGCACCCCGCCCTGGCACTCGAAGTGCTGGATCCGCGTCCCGCGCGCCGGGGTGACCCCGCTCAGCAGCGGGGAGCCGAGGGCGGCCGGGGTCAGGTACAGGGTGCGCCCGACCGTCAGCTGCGGCGCGTTCAGCGCGAAGCGCGTGTACGGGCCGGCCAGCCGGGCGCCGCGCAGGCTCAGCGAGGCGCCTATCTTCGCGCTGCGCAGGCTCACCTCGCCGTGCGCCTGGAGCATCTCGGCCTGGAGGTCCTGGCCGACGGTGAGCCCGTCGGCGGCGATCGACCGCCCGGCGCGGTCGTGGTGCACGCTGGCCTGGTTGAGCAGCAGGTCCGTGCCGATGCGCGCGTCGGTGAGCCGGACGCCGGCCAGGAAGCGGCAGCGGGGCAGGTGCAGATCGCCCTCGGTGTGCACCCGCGCCGCCTCCAGGCGCGGCACCGCGCAGTCCACCAGGCGCACGGTGGTGAAGCGGGCCTCGGGCAGCAGCACCTCGTTCTCGAAGCGGCAGCCCGTCATCTCGACGTAGGGCACCACCGTGCCCCCGGCCAGGTCCAGCGTGCCGGTGATGCGCAGTCCGGTCAGCTTCAGGGAGGAGACACGCCCGGCGAGCGCGGGCGGTCCGTCCAGCAGCAGCCAGCAGACCACCCGCGCGCGGACGCTCCGCTGCGGCCCCCACGGGTGCAGTCCGTGCGGATCGTCCACCGCCGCGTCGCCGCCGCGCAGGTCGTACACGCTGCCGTTGCGGAAGGCCTGCCACATCCCGGCCTCGACGTCGGTCAGGTCGTCCGGCAGGTCCCCGGCACGGCTGCCGGTCCCCTCGGTCACGTTTCTTCCCTTCTTTCCCTGCTACCCGTGAGTTCGGTCGTTTTGTACAACCGGTGATGCCCGTTGTGTGACGGTCTGAACGCGGAATGTGAAGCGGATCTTCCGACTTGTACCGGAAGGCCGGAACCGTGCGCTCCCGGGCTCTGTATCAGCCATTGATACGGGCGCACGGGCCCGGAGCGCGGTCTGAGAGAATTGGAACCGTGATCTCCCGAATCGATCTGCGCGGCGACGCCCTTCCCGAGGGCCCCGCCCTGCGTGACCTGCTGCCCCGAGCCGACTTCGACGTACAGGCCGCCCTGGAGAAGGTGCGCCCGATCTGCGAGGCCGTGCATCATCGCGGGGACGCGGCACTGATCGACTTCGCCGAGAAGTTCGACGGGGTACGGCTGGAATCCGTGCGGGTTCCGGCCCAGGCGATCAAGGACGCCCTGGCGGAGCTGGACCCCGCGGTGCGCGCCGCCCTGGAGGAGTCCATCCGCCGGGCCCGTCTGGTCCACCGCGAGCAGCGCCGCACCACGCACACCACCCAGGTCGTCCCCGGCGGCTCGGTCACCGAGAAGTGGGTCCCGGTCGAGCGGGTCGGGCTCTACGCGCCCGGCGGCCGGTCGGTCTACCCGTCCTCGGTGATCATGAACGCGGTGCCCGCGCAGGAGGCCGGCGTCGAGTCCATCGCGCTCGCCTCCCCGGCCCAGGCCGAGTTCGGCGGACTGCCGCACCCGACGATCCTCGCCGCCTGCGCCCTGCTCGGCGTCGACGAGGTGTACGCCGCGGGCGGCGCCACCGCCGTCGCGATGTTCGCCTACGGCACCGAGTCCTGCCCGCCCGCGAACATGGTCACCGGCCCCGGCAACATCTGGGTCGCCGCGGCCAAGCGCTACTTCACCGGCCGCATCGGCATCGACGCCGAGGCCGGGCCCACCGAGATCGCGGTCCTCGCCGACGCCACCGCCGACCCGGCGCACGTCGCCGCCGACCTGATCAGCCAGGCCGAGCACGACCCGCTGGCCGCCGCCGTCCTGGTCACCGACTCCGCCGAGCTGGCGGACGCGGTGGACAAGGAGCTGGCGCCCCAGGTCGCCGCCACCAAGCACGTCGAGGACCGCATCCGCCCGGCGCTGTCCGGCAGGCAGTCCGCGATCGTCCTGGTCGACGGCCTGGCGGAGGGCCTGAAGGTGGTCGACGCCTACGGCGCCGAGCACCTGGAGATCCAGACGGCCGACGCCGCCGCGGTCGCCGACCGGGTGCGCAACGCCGGCGCGATCTTCATCGGCCCCTGGGCGCCCGTCTCGCTCGGCGACTACGCGGCCGGCTCCAACCACGTGCTGCCCACCGGCGGCTGCGCCTGCCACTCCTCGGGCCTGTCGGTGCAGTCCTTCCTGCGCGGCATCCACATCGTCGACTACACACGCGACGCCCTCGCCGAGGTCGCCCACCACGTGGTGACGCTGGCCGAGGCCGAGGACCTGCCCGCGCACGGCGCGGCGATCAAGGCGAGGTTCGGATGGAAGGTACCGGCCAACCAGTGAACTTCGGCATCGACGACCTCCCCGTACGGGACGAGCTGCGCGGCAAGTCCCCCTACGGCGCGCCCCAGCTGGACGTCCCCGTACGGCTGAACACCAACGAGAACCCCTACCCGCTGCCCGAACCCCTCGTCGAACGGATCGCCGAGCGGGTCCGCGAGGCGGCCCGCGGCCTCAACCGCTACCCGGACCGGGACGCGGTCGAGCTGCGCACCGAGCTGGCGACGTACCTGACCCGCACCGGCGGCCACCGCGTCGGCCCGGAGAACGTCTGGGCGGCCAACGGCTCCAACGAGGTCATCCAGCAGCTCCTCCAGGCCTTCGGCGGCCCAGGACGCACCGCGATCGGCTTCGAGCCCTCGTACTCGATGCACGCGCTGATCGCGCGCGGCACCGGCACCGGCTGGATCTCCGGGCCGCGTGGCGCGGACTTCACCGTCGACGTGGCCGCCGCCGCGCAGGCCGTCGCCGAGCACCGGCCCGACGTCGTCTTCGTCACCACCCCCAACAACCCCACCGGCAACGCGGTCCCGGCCGACACGGTCCTCGCGCTCTACGAGGCCGCGCAGGCGGTGAAGCCGACCATGGTCGTCGTCGACGAGGCGTACGTCGAGTTCAGCCACGGCGCCTCGCTGCTGCCGCTGCTGGCGGGCCGGCCCCACCTGGTGATCTCCCGGACCATGTCCAAGGCGTTCGGCGCCGCCGGGCTGCGCCTGGGCTATCTGGCCGCGCACCCCGCGGTGGTGGACGCCCTCCAGCTCGTCCGGCTGCCGTACCACCTCTCGGCGATCACCCAGGTCACCGCGCTGGCCGCGCTGGAACACACCGACACGCTGCTCGGCTATGTCGAGCAGCTGAAGTCCGAGCGGGACCGGCTCGTCGGCGAGCTGCGGGCGATCGGCTGCGACGTCACCGAGTCGGACGCGAACTTCGTCCAGTTCGGGCGGTTCGAGGACTCCCACGACGCCTGGCGCCGGATCCTCGACCGGGGCGTCCTGGTCCGGGACAACGGCGTACCGGGATGGCTGCGGGTCACCGCCGGGACCCCGGCCGAGAACGACGCGTTCCTCGATGCGGTGCGCGATCTCAAGAAGGAACAGGAGCAGAGCGGATGAACCGCGTCGGGCGCGTGGAGCGCACCACCAAGGAGACCTCCGTCCTGGTCGAGATCGACCTCGACGGCACCGGCAGGACCGACATCGCCACCGGTGTCGGCTTCTACGACCACATGCTCGACCAGCTCGGCCGGCACGGTCTGTTCGACCTGACCGTCAAGACCGACGGCGACCTGCACATCGACTCCCACCACACCATCGAGGACACCGCCCTCGCGCTCGGCGCCGCCTTCAAGCAGGCGCTCGGCGACAAGGTGGGCATCTACCGCTTCGGCAACTGCACGGTCCCGCTGGACGAGTCCCTCGCCCAGGTCACCGTCGACCTCTCCGGCCGCCCCTACCTCGTGCACACCGAGCCCGAGAAGATGGCGCCGATGATCGGCGAGTACGACACCACGATGACCCGGCACATCCTGGAGTCCTTCGTCGCCCAGGCCCAGGTCGCGCTGCACGTGCACGTGCCCTACGGACGCAACGCCCACCACATCGTCGAGTGCCAGTTCAAGGCGCTGGCGCGGGCCCTGCGCTACGCCTCGGAGCGCGACCCGCGCGCGGCCGGCATCCTGCCTTCGACGAAGGGCGCCCTGTAACCGCCATGAACAGCTTCTCCACCATCCTGATCGTCCTCGGCCTCTTCCTGGCCGGCGGCGTCTACTCCTTCGCCAGGCAGAAGATGCCCGCGAGCCTGATCGTGCTGCTCTCGCTCGGCGCGGCGATGTGCATCTTCACGGGCGTGCTGCGCCTGGAGGTGTGGAATTGAGCACCGGCGGCGCCAAGAAGGTCGTGGTCTTCGACTACGGCTTCGGCAATGTCCGCTCCGCCGAGCGGGCGCTGGCCCGCGCCGGCGCCGAGGTCGAGATCACCCGTGACTTCGACCGCGCGATGGCCGCCGACGGCCTGCTGGTCCCCGGCGTCGGCGCCTTCGCCGCCTGCATGCGCGGCCTGAAGGAGGCCCGCGGCGACTGGATCATCGACCGTCGGCTGTCCGGCGGCCGCCCGGTCATGGGCATCTGCGTCGGCATGCAGATCCTCTTCGCGCGCGGCATCGAGCACGGCGTCCAGGCCGAGGGCCTGGACGAGTGGCCCGGCACGGTCGCGCCGCTGGCCGCCGACGTCGTCCCGCACATGGGCTGGAACACCGTCGAGGCGCCCGGGGACTCCGAGCTGTTCGCCGGCCTGGACGCCGGCGCCCGCTTCTACTTCGTGCACTCCTACGCCGTCCAGGACTGGCAGCTGGAGACCGCCAACCCGGCGATGCGCGCCCCCAAGGTCACCTGGGCCACCCACGGCACGCCCTTCGTGGCCGCCGTGGAGAACGGCGCCCTGTGGGCCACCCAGTTCCACCCCGAGAAGTCCGGCGACGCCGGAGCGCAGCTGCTGAACAACTGGATCGGAACCCTGTGATGGCTTCGAAGCTCGAACTCCTGCCCGCCGTCGACGTCCGCGACGGCCAGGCCGTCCGTCTCGTGCACGGCGAGTCCGGGACCGAGACCTCCTACGGCTCCCCGCTGGAGGCGGCCCTCGCCTGGCAGCGCTCCGGCGCCGAGTGGCTGCACCTGGTCGACCTGGACGCCGCGTTCGGCACCGGCGACAACCGCGCCCTGATCGCCGAGGTCGCCGAGGCCATGGACATCAAGGTCGAGCTGTCCGGCGGCATCCGCGACGACGACACCCTCGCCGCCGCCCTCGCCACCGGCTGCACCCGCGTCAACCTGGGCACCGCCGCCCTGGAGACCCCGGAGTGGGTCGCCAAGGTCATCGCCGAGCACGGCGAGAAGATCGCCGTCGGCCTGGACGTGCGCGGCACCACACTGCGCGGGCGCGGCTGGACCCGCGACGGCGGCGACCTCTACGAGACGCTGGCGCGCCTGGACAAGGAGGGCTGCGCCCGCTACGTCGTCACCGACATCGCCAAGGACGGCACCCTCCAGGGCCCCAACCTGGAGCTGCTGAAGAACGTCTGCGCGGCCACCGACCGCCCGGTGGTGGCCTCCGGCGGCGTCTCCTCGCTCGCCGACCTGCGTGCGCTGGCCGCGCTGGTGCCGCTCGGTGTCGAGGGCGCCATCGTCGGGAAGGCCCTGTACGCGAAGGCGTTCACGCTCGAAGAGGCCCTGGAGGAAGTGTCGTCATGACGTCCGATGCCGTACGGCGCGTGCAGAGCGGAGTTCCCTGGGAAGAGACGTTCGGATTCGCGCGGGCCGTCGCGGCGGGCGACCTCGTCCTGGTGGCGGGCACCACCGCCTTCCGGGGCGACGTCCTGTACGGGGAGGGCGACCCGTACGAGCAGGCGCGGATCGCCTTCGCCGGCGCGGTGGAGGCGATCGGCGCGTTCGGGCTCGGCGTGGAGTCCGTGATCCGGACCCGTATGTATCTCAGCCATGCCCGGGACATGGACGGCGTGGGCCGCGCCCACAAGGAGCTGTTCGACGCGGTGCGCCCGGTGGCGACGCTGCTCGTCGTGGACGGTTTCGTCGACCCGCGCATCCTGGTCTCGGTGGAACTCGAAGCATTCAGAGGAAGATCAGAGGAGCCCGATTCATGACCCTGGCGGTCCGAGTCATCCCCTGCCTGGACGTGGACAACGGCCGGGTCGTCAAGGGCGTCAACTTCCAGAACCTGCGCGACGCGGGCGACCCCGTCGAGATGGCCAAGGTGTACGACACCGAGGGTGCCGACGAGCTGACGTTCCTGGACATCACCGCGTCCTCCGGCGACCGCGAGACCACGTACGACGTGGTGCGCCGCACCGCCGAGCAGGTGTTCATCCCGCTCACGGTCGGTGGCGGCGTCCGCACCGCGCAGGACGTGGACCGGCTGCTGCGGGCGGGCGCCGACAAGGTGGGCGTCAACACGGCGGCCATCGCCCGCCCGGACCTGATCCGGGAGATCGCCGAGCGCTTCGGCCGTCAGGTGCTGGTCCTGTCGGTCGACGCGCGCCGCACCGAGGCCGGGACCTTCGAGGTGACCACCCACGGCGGGCGGCGCGGCACCGGCATCGACGCGGTGGAGTGGGCGCACCGCGCCGCCGAGCTGGGCGCGGGCGAGATCCTGCTCAACTCCATGGACGCGGACGGCACCAAGGACGGCTACGACCTGGAGATGATCGCGGCCGTCCGCAAGCACGTCACCGTCCCGGTGATCGCCTCCGGCGGCGCCGGACGGCTCGCCGACTTCCCGCCGGCCGTCGCGGCGGGCGCGGACGCGGTCCTCGCGGCCTCGGTGTTCCACTTCGGTGATCTGCGCATCGGTCAGGTCAAGGAGACGTTGCGGGAGGCCGGGCACCCCGTGCGGTGACCCGGCGGGCCCGGAGCCCCGGCTGCCGCAGGGCGGCCGGGGCTTTTCCGCGCGCGGATCCGCAAGGAAAATTGCGCAAGAGAAGTTGCGCAAAACTAGTTGTGCAACTTCTCTTGCGCATCTAGCGTTGCGGTCATGACGGACAGGGAACGAGACCGCCGGATCCAGGACCTGGGCACGCTCAAGGCGATCGCCCACCCGCTGCGCATGCAGCTCTACCGCGCGCTGACCATCGCCCGTACGGCGACCGCCTCCCAGCTCGCCGAGCAGGTCGACGAGGCCGTCTCCCTGGTCAGCTACCACCTGCGCAAGCTGGCCGAGCACGGGCTGATCGAGCAGGCCGAGCCGCAGACCGCGGACGGCCGCGAGCGCTGGTGGCAGCCCGCCAGCGACGGCGTCTCCATCCGCGACGAGGACTTCTCGGACGCCCCCGAGAAGGCCGCCGCGCACACCGCCGCCAGCCGCCTCTTCTTCGACCAGCGCGCCGACCTGTACCGGCGCTTCCTCGACGAGCGCGCCCACTGGGGCCGCGAGTGGAGCCAGGCTGCCGACTCCTCCGAATGGCTGCTCAAGCTCACCCCCCGGGAACTGGCCGAGCTGTCCCGGCGCATGTACGGCCTCGTCCGCGAGTACGAGGAGCGCGGCCGGGCCGCCGTCGCCGCCGGTGACACCGAGGGCCGCGAGAACGTCGCGGTGCACACGTACGGCTTCCCGTTCCGCACCTGACCCCGCCGCCCCGCGCCCGGCCCCGGCCCCGATGCCGGGAGCCCGGCCCGCCGCGTCTGAGAGGACGTACCGCCGTGACCACCACGCTCACGCCCCCGGCCGGTCTGCACGGCAGACCCGCCCACCGCGACCCGAACGTCCTGCGCTGGCTCGGCGGATACCTCTCCTCCGCGGTCGGCGACAACGTCTACTACATCGCCCTGTCCTGGGCGGCCGTCCAGTCCGGCACCCCCGCGCAGGCCGGTCTCGTCACCGCCGCCGGCGCGCTGCCCCGCGCCCTGCTGATGCTGGGCGGGGGAGTGGTGGCCGACCGCTACGGGCCGCGCCGGGTGGTCCTCGGCAGCACCGCCGTCCGCTCCGTCCTCGTGCTGACCGCGGCCGTCCTGCTGCTGGTCGCGAGCCCCGGGCTGTGGACGCTGGGCGCGGTCGCCGTGCTCTTCGGGCTCGTCGACGCCGTCTTCCTGCCCGCCGCGGGCGCCCTGCCCGGCCGGATCGCCGCCCGCGACCAGCTCGCCCGCGTCCAGGGCATGCGCGGCCTCGCCGTCCGCCTCGCCAATGTTTTCGGCGGCCCGCTCGGCGGCCTGGGCGTCGCCCTCGGCGGCACCGCGGGGGCCTTCGGCCTCGCCGCCCTCCTCGTCGGCATGTCCCTGCCGCTGCTGTTCCTGGTGCGGGTCGGCGGCCCCGCCCCCGGTACCGCCGAACCCGCCCGGCGCGCCCTCGGCGCCGAACTGCGCGACGGCCTGCGCCACATCCGCCAGGACCCCGTCCTGCGCCCCCTGGTCCTGGCCATCGCCCTCAGCGACCTCGGCTTCGTCGGCCCGATGAACCTCGGCCTCACCCTGCTCGCCCAGCAGCGCGACTGGGGGACCTCCGGCCTCGGCTGGGTGCTCGCCGGCTTCGGCACCGGCGCCGGGGCGGCCTCGCTCCTGCTCACCTGGCGCGGCCGGATACCGCGCGCCGGGGCGGTGGCCGCCCTCGCCAACGTCGTCTCCGCCGTCGCGGTCGCCGCCCTGGCCCTGATGCCGTCCGTACCCGCGGCCGCCGTCACGGCCCTGCTCATCGGCGTGAGCGCGGGCCTCGCCGGAGCACTGTGCGGGGCCCTGGTCCAGGCCCGCGCGGGCGCCGCCTACCTCGGCCGGGTCACCTCGGTCTCCACGCTCGTCGGGTTCGGCGTCGCGCCGCTCACCTTCCCGCTGGTCGGCGCGGGCGTCGCCCTGTGGGGCACCGGTCCCGTCTTCGCGGGCTGCGCCGCGATCAGCGGCCTGGCCGGACTCGTCGTCCTGGGCGCCCGCGACCTGCGCCGCGCCGAACTCCCCTGAGGGCCGGACCCGGCGGGATCAGAACCCCAGCTGCCTGGTCTCCGAGACCTTCGCGATGGCCTCCTGCTCGCCCTCCAGCTCCACCCGGGCCTTGCCCTGCCGCCCGAAGGCGAACAGCAGCAGCTCCGCCGGCTCGCCCGTCGCCGTGACCACCGGGGTCCCGCGATGGGCGACGGTCGTCTGGCCGTTGGGCCGGCGCAGCACCAGACCCGTCGGGATGCCCCGGCCCAGCAGCCGCGCGGTGCGCTCCAGACGCGACCACAGGGCCTCCTGGAAGACCGGGTCCAGCTCGCGCGGCGCCCAGTCGGGCTGCGCCCGCCGCACGTCCTCGGCGTGCACATAGAACTCGACGGTGTTGGCCGCCTCGTCCACCTGCTTGAGCTGGAAGGGTGAGAACCGCGGCGGCCCGGTCCTGATGAGCTGGATCAGCTCCTCGTACGGCTTCGCCGCGTACTCCTCCAGCACCTTCTCCAGACGCCCCGCCAGCGGCTTGATCAGCGCGCCGCCGGCCGCGTCCGGGCGCCGCTCACGCACCACCACGTGCGCCGCGAGATCACGGGTGCGCCAGCCCTCGCAGAGGGTGGGTGCCTCGGGCCCCGCGGTTTCCAAGAGGTCGGCGAGCAGAAGCCGTTCACGCTTGGCGAAGGTCGACATGCTGTCAGCCTACGACCCCCCGGCCCGTCCGCCCACCGGACCGTCGCACGGTCCGCCGCTCCCGCGCGGCACAATGGCACCCATGACCAGCACGCCCGGCACCGCCCGGTCCAGCAGCCTCGACCCCGAGATCGCCGCGCGGCTCAAGCGCGGCGCCGACGGACTCGTCCCCGCCATCGCCCAGCAGTACGACACCGGCGAGGTGCTCATGCTCGGCTGGATGGACGACGAGGCGCTGCACCGCACCCTGACCACCGGACGCTGCACCTACTGGTCGCGCAGCCGCCGGGAGTACTGGGTCAAGGGCGACACCTCAGGGCACGTCCAGTGGGTGAAGTCGGTCGCGCTGGACTGCGACGCCGACACCCTGCTGGTCAAGGTCGACCAGGTCGGCGCCGCCTGCCACACCGGCGACCGCACCTGCTTCGACGCCGACGTGCTGCGCGCGGACGCCACCGCCGGGCCGGACGCCACCGCAGGACCGGACGCGTCCGCCGCGTCCGCCGCGTCCGCCGAGCCCTCCGTGCCCGCCCCGGACGGGGCGTCCGGCCGCGCGGATTCCGGCGCACCGGCCGCGGATCAGTAGGGTCGGCCGCCATGGACCTCGACACCTTCCGCAAGCTGGCCGGCGACCGCCGCGTCATCCCGGTCACCCGCAAGCTCCTCGCCGACGGCGACACCCCCGTCGCGCTCTACCGCAAGCTCGCCGCCGAGCGCCCCGGCACCTTCCTGCTGGAGTCCGCGGAGAACGGCCGCTCCTGGTCCCGCTACTCCTTCGTGGGCGTCCGCAGCTCCGCCACGCTCACCGCGCGCGACGGCCGCACCCACTGGCTGGGCAGCCCGCCGGTCGGCGTCCCCGTCGAGGGCGACCCGCTCGCCGCCCTGCGGGCCACCGTCGAGGCCCTGCACACCCCGCGCGACCTCGCCCAGGACCTGGGCCTGCCGCCCTTCACCGGCGGCATGGTCGGCTACCTCGGCTACGACATCGTGCGCCGCCTGGAGAAGGTCGGCCCCGGCGAGCGCGACGACCTGAAGCTGCCCGAGCTGACCATGCTGCTCACCTCGGACCTGGCCGTCCTCGACCACTGGGACGGCACGGTCCTGCTGATCGCCAACGCGATCAACCACAACGACCTCGACACCGGCGTCGACGAGGCGTACGCGGACGCCGTCGCCCGCCTCGACGCGATGGAGGCCGACCTGTCCCGGCCCGTCGCCCAGCCCCCGGCCGCGCTGCCGCCCTCCGAGCTGCCCGAGTACACCGCCCGCTGGGGCGGCGCCGACTTCCGGGCGGCCGTGGAGGACGTCAAGGAGCGCATCCGCGCGGGCGAGGCGTTCCAGGTCGTGCCCTCGCAGCGGTTCGAGACGCCGTGCACGGCGAGCGCCCTGGACGTCTACCGGGTGCTGCGGGCCACCAACCCCTCGCCGTACATGTACCTGTTCCGCCTCGACGGCTTCGACGTCGTCGGCTCCTCGCCCGAGGCGCTGGTCAAGGTGGAGGACGGGCGGGCCATGGTCCACCCCATCGCCGGTACCCGGCCGCGCGGCGCCACCCCGCAGCAGGACCAGGCCCTCGCCGACGAACTCCTCGCCGACCCCAAGGAGCGCGCCGAGCACCTGATGCTCGTCGACCTCGGCCGCAACGACCTGGGCCGGGTCTGCGAACCGGGCTCCGTCGAGGTCGTCGACTTCATGTCCATCGAGCGCTACTCGCACGTGATGCACATCGTCTCCACCGTGACCGGCCGCGTCGCCGCCGGCCGCACCGCCTTCGACGTGCTCACCGCCTGCTTCCCGGCCGGCACCCTGTCCGGCGCGCCCAAGCCGCGCGCCCTCCAGATCATCGACGAGCTCGAACCCTCCCGGCGCGGCCTGTACGGCGGCTGCGTCGGCTACCTCGACTTCGCCGGGGACTCCGACACCGCCATCGCCATCCGCACCGCCCTGCTGCGCGACGGCACCGCCTACGTCCAGGCGGGCGCGGGCATCGTCGCCGACTCCGACCCGGTCGCCGAGGACACCGAGTGCCGCAACAAGGCCGCCGCCGTGCTGCGCGCGGTCCACACCGCCAACCGGCTGGCCCCGTAGGGCCGCTGCGGGCGGCGCGCGCGGCCGGTGGGGCGCATCTCACGGAACCCCGGGTGACGCTCCGCCCGCCGCGCAGGCGATAGTGGAGTACGTGACTGCCGTACCTCACCCCCGTCCCGAGGCCGCCGCCGCCCGCTCCGGCCGCCGCAGCCTCGCCGTCGCCCTGCTGTGCGGGGCGGCCGGCGCCGCCGTGGCGCTGCTGGCCTCCCGGCAGCGCTGGGCGGAGGGCACCGCGTCGGTGGCCGGCGGGGCCTTCCCGCTGACCGCCAAGGGCAGCGACATCACGGGCGTGCCCGCGGCGCTCGCCGTCGTGGGACTGGCCGCGCTGGTCGCCGTCTTCGCGGTCCGCCGCTCCGGGCGCGTGCTGGTCGCCGCCCTGCTCGCGCTCTCCGGCGCGGGTACCGTCGCCGCCGCCCTCAACGGCGCCTCCGACGGCGGCGCGCTCGACGAGAGGGCCGCGCAGGCGTCCGGCGACACCGCCGCGACCGCCGCCTCGCTCAGTCACACCGGCTGGCCCTACGTCGCCGCGGCCGGCGGCGTGCTGCTCCTGCTCGCCGGTCTGCTGGCCCTGCGCTACGGCAGGTCGTGGCCCGCGATGTCCGGCCGCTACGAACGCTCCGGCGCGCCGCGCCCCCGCGCGGCCAAGCCCCTCGACCCCGACCGGCCCGAGGATCTCTGGAAGGCCCTCGACCGCGGCGAGGACCCGACCGGCACGGGCCCCGCCTGACCGCCGCCCGGCCGGTCCGCCTTCCCGATGTGATGAAACGGGTCGCGAGGAGCGACCCCCGCTCACGTCGCGTGCACGCGTACGGGACAATGGATCCGAGCATCCGGCTCGGATCCGTACCGGCGCCGCACAAGCGACGTACAAGCGACGTACAAGCAACGAGGAGCAAGTCATGGCGGGCAGCAGCCACGGTCACACCCCGGCCGCCTGGACCGGTGTCATCATCGCCTTCATCGGTTTCTGCGCCGGTGGCGCCTTCATGGTGATGGCCCAGCCCGTCGGCTTCTGGGTCAGCATGGGCATCGTGCTGCTCGGCGGTGTCGTCGGCGGCGTCATGCGCCTGATGGGCATGGGTCAGAAGAACGAGCACCCGGTGCACCAGGTGGCCGCCAAGGGCGCCCCGGCCGGCGCCAAGGGCTGACAGCCTCGGCGCGGACCGCGCGGCACGACGGGAAGGGGCGGCCGGCAGCCGCCCCTCACGCGTGTGTGCGACGCGCCCGCCGCGCATCCCGCGCGCGCGGGATGCGCGCCGCGGGCAGAATGCGACAGGTGAACGCAGACAGTCAGCGGGCGCCGCGCGGCCGGACGCCCGTCCCGGGCCCCCGGGGCGCCCGCGACGACGGGACGGCTCCCGGGGCGCGTCCCGGACAGGTGCTCGGACGGCTCGCCGTACCCGGCGCGGTGCTCGCGGCCGTCGCCGGTGCCTTCGCGTACGTCGCGGTGGTGGACCCCGGCGAGCCGGGGCACTACCCCGCCTGCCCGCTGCTGCGCCTCACCGGCCTGTACTGCCCCGGCTGCGGCGGACTGCGCAGCGCCCACGCCTTCGCCCACGGCGACCTCCTCACGGCCCTGCGGGACAACGCCCCGGCCGTCCTCGGCTATCTGGCCTTCGCCGTGCTGTGGACCCTGTGGACCGTCCACGCGATCCGCGGGCGCCCCCTGCGTCTCACGCCGCCCCCGGCGCTCCTGTGGAGCCTGGGCGCCCTGTTCGCGCTCTTCGCCGTTGTCCGGAACCTGCCGTTCGGCGGCTGGCTCCACCCTTGATCGTCCGGTGTCTGTCCAGGTAATGGGACCGCGGTCGGCCGGATGCGAGCCCTCGCCCCTCCTGCGGATACCATCGCAGTGACCACCGGTTCCGCCCGCCAGATCCGCCAGATCCGCACGATCCGCCGCAGGCGGCCCGCCGGAGGCCGCTCGACCCGCTGGAACATCCCACCGTCTGGAAGGGGGCCGCTCGCGTGAGTGTGCTCGACGAGATCATCGACGGAGTCCGTGCCGACCTTTCGGAGCGGCAGGCGCGCGTCAGCCTCGACGAGCTCAAGGAGCGCGCGGCGAAGGCGCCGGCCGCCAAGGACGGGCTCGCCGCGCTCGGCGGCGACGGCGTCAAGGTGATCTGCGAGGTCAAGCGCTCCAGCCCGTCCAAGGGCGCGCTGGCCGCGATCGCCGACCCGGCCGGACTCGCCGCCGACTACGAGGCGGGCGGCGCCTCCGTCATCTCGGTCCTCACCGAGCAGCGCCGCTTCGGCGGCTCGCTCGCCGACCTGGAGGCCGTCCGCGCCCGCGTGGACATTCCCGTGCTGCGCAAGGACTTCATCGTCACGTCGTACCAGCTGTGGGAGGCCCGTGCCTACGGCGCCGACCTCGCCCTGCTGATCGTCGCCGCCCTCGACCAGCCGGCCCTGGAGTCGCTGATCGAGCGCGCCGTGTCCATCGGGCTCACCCCGCTCGTGGAGGTCCACGACGAGGACGAGGTCGAGCGCGCGGTGGACGCCGGCGCCAAGGTGATCGGCGTCAACGCGCGTAACCTGCGGACGCTGGAGGTCGACCGCGACACCTTCGAGCGCGTCGCGCCGGAGATCCCGGACAGCGTCGTCAAGGTCGCCGAGTCCGGGGTCCGCGGCCCGCACGACCTGATCGCCTACGCCAACGCCGGCGCCGACGCCGTCCTGGTCGGCGAGTCCCTGGTCACCGGCCGCGACCCGAGGACGGCCGTCGCCGACCTGGTGGCCGCCGGGGCGCACCCCGCACTGCGGCACGGCCGCGGCTGAGACGCCGGTAGGCTGGGCACCGATGACGCTCACCATGACGACCGCCGACCGGCACGCGCGCCTGGCGCGCGGCTGCCGCCCCCGGGGCTGCCGCGCCCCGGCGCGGCGGGTGCACGGCCGGCGCGTCCGGTACGTCATCGGTGCCGAACCGGGGCAGGTCAACGGCCGTCGATGGCAGCGCCCCTGACGGGGCGCGAGCAACCGCGTCCGGCCCGCCGCCGGACGCCGTCCCGCCCCCACGGCGCACAGTGTTGTCCCACGCACTCACCGTGAGGTTCTGGCATGCCCAGCGAATTCTTCTTCCCTGACCAGGACGGTCAGGTCCCCAGCGCCGAGGGCTACTTCGGCGCGTACGGCGGCAAGTTCATCCCGGAGGCCCTGGTCGCCGCCGTGGACGAGGTCGCCGTCGAGTACGACAAGGCGAAGGCCGACCCCGCCTTCGCCCGTGAGCTGGACGATCTGCTCGTCCACTACACCGGCCGGCCCAGCGCCCTGACCGAGGTGCCCCGCTTCGCCGAACACGCGGGCGGCGCCCGGGTGTTCCTCAAGCGCGAGGACCTCAACCACACCGGCTCCCACAAGATCAACAACGTGCTCGGCCAGGCGCTGCTCACCAAGCGCATGGGCAAGACACGGGTGATCGCGGAGACCGGCGCAGGACAGCACGGCGTCGCCACCGCCACCGCCTGCGCCCTGTTCGGCCTGGACTGCACGATCTACATGGGCGAGATCGACACCGAGCGGCAGGCCCTGAACGTGGCCCGGATGCGCATGCTCGGCGCCGAGGTCGTGGCCGTGAAGTCCGGCAGCCGCACCCTGAAGGACGCCATCAACGAGGCGTTCCGCGACTGGGTCGCCAACGTCGACCGCACCCACTACCTGTTCGGCACCGTCGCCGGTCCGCACCCCTTCCCGGCCATGGTCCGCGACTTCCACCGGGTCATCGGCGTCGAGGCACGACGCCAGCTCCTGGAGCGCGCCGGACGGCTGCCGGACGCCGCCGTCGCGTGTGTCGGCGGCGGCTCCAACGCCATCGGCCTCTTCCACGCCTTCATCCCCGACACCGGCGTCCGCCTGATCGGCTGCGAGCCGGCCGGGCACGGCGTGGAGAGCGGCGAGCACGCGGCGACCCTGACCGCGGGCGAGCCCGGTGTGCTGCACGGCTCCCGCTCCTACGTCCTCCAGGACGACGAGGGCCAGATCACCGAGCCGTACTCCATCTCGGCCGGGCTCGACTACCCCGGCATCGGCCCCGAGCACTCCTACCTCAAGGACTCCGGCCGCGGCGAGTACCGCGCCGTCACCGACGACGCCGCCATGCGGGCGCTGCGTCTGCTGTCGCGCACCGAGGGCATCATCCCGGCCATCGAGAGCGCCCACGCGCTGGCCGGCGCCCTGGAGGTCGGCCGGGAGCTGGGCCCGGACGGGCTGCTCGTGGTCAACCTCTCCGGGCGCGGCGACAAGGACATGGACACCGCCGCCCGCTACTTCGGCCTGTACGACACCGACGCCGAGGTGGCCGCCGACGCGGCCGACACCGCCGAGATCGAGGGGGACGCCAAGTGAGCGGCACCATCCAGCTTCTGTCGGACACCCTCGCCGCCGCCCGCGCCGAGGACCGCGCCGCGCTCATCGCCTACCTCCCGGCGGGCTTCCCGACCGTGGACGGCGGCATCGAGGCGATCAAGGCCGTCTTCGACGGCGGTGCCGACGTCGTGGAGGTCGGGCTGCCGCACAGCGACCCGGTCCTGGACGGCCCGGTCATCCAGACCGCCGACGACATCGCCCTGCGCGGCGGTGTGCGGATCGCGGATGTCATGCGCACGGTCCGCGAGGCGCACGCCGCCACCGGCAAGCCGGTCCTGGTCATGACGTACTGGAACCCCATCGACCGCTACGGCGTGGAGCGGTTCACCGCCGAGCTGGCCGACGCGGGCGGCGCCGGGTGCATCCTGCCCGACCTGCCCGTCCAGGAGTCCGCGCTGTGGCGCGAGCACGCCGACAAGCACGGTCTGGCGACCGTCTTCGTGGTGGCGCCCAGCAGCAAGGACGAGCGGCTCACCGAGATCACCGCCGCCGGCTCCGGCTTCGTCTACGCCGCCTCGCTCATGGGGGTCACCGGCACCCGCGAGTCGGTCGGCGCGCAGGCCCAGGACCTGGTGCGGCGCACCCGCGGCACCGGCACCGGGCTGCCCGTCTGCGTCGGGCTCGGTGTCTCCACCCCGGCCCAGGCCGCGGAGGTCGCGGGCTTCGCCGACGGTGTCATCGTCGGCTCGGCGTTCGTCAAGCGGATGCTGGACGCCCCGGACGCCGCCGCCGGTGTCGAGGCCGTCCGGGAACTGGCCGGCGAACTGGCCCGCGGGGTGCGCGGCCAGGCGTAGCCGGGCACGGACCGCGCGGCCCGGACGCGGTGCCGCGGCCGCGGCGGACGCCGCAGAACGGACACAGCAGAACATTCGGTCACTCGAACGGGTGGACCTGGGACCGGGGAGGCGCAATGCGCCTCCCCGGTTCGTTCTGGGGGTGTGAGCGAGAAGAACCATGACGCGAAGCGCACCGCCCGGCAGCGGCTGGCGGTCCAGCGCGAGAAGCAGAAGGCCTCGGAGCGGCGCCGGCGCACGCTGATCGTGGCCGCCAGTGTGGTCTGCGTGCTGGCCCTGGCGACGGTGATCGGCGTGCTCGCCGCGAACTCCGGCAAGGACAAGAGCAGCAGTGCGGGCCCGGTCGCGGCGCCCTCGGGCGCGCAGGGCAAGGACGGTCTCGCGATCCCGGTCGGCAAGGACGGCGCCCGGTCGACGCTCACCGTGTGGGAGGACTTCCGCTGCCCGGCCTGCCAGGCGTTCGAGGCGGCGTACCGGCCGACGGTGCACTCCCTCGTCGACTCCGGCAAGCTCCGGGTCGAGTACCACCTGGTCCGCCTGATCGACGGCAACCTCGGCGGCAGCGGCTCGCTGCGCGCGGCCAACGCGGCGGCCTGCGCCCAGGACGCCGGACACTTCCCGGCCTTCCACGACGTGCTCTACGACAACCAGCCCAAGGAGACGGACGACGCCTTCGCCGACAACGCCACGCTGATCCGGCTGGCCGGCAAGGTGAAGGGCCTGGACACCCCGGCCTTCCGCGCCTGTGTCGACAAGGGGACGCACGACAGCTGGGTCGACAAGTCCCAGCAGGCGTTCCAGTCCGGCGGCTTCTCGGGCACCCCGACCGTCCTGCTGAACGGCAAGAACATCCTGGAGGACCGGTCGATGACCCCGGCCAAGCTGAAGCAGCAGGTCGAAGCGGCCGACAAGGGATGAGCGCGCGCCGGGTGGGAGCGGGGCAAGGCGCGGGTAAGGGTCCGGTGAGGGTCGGGTGCGTCCCCGGGCGGCGCGGTTCCCGGGCGGCGGCCCGTTATGGACCCGTAGCCGGGCTGCTCGTCCTGGGCCCGCTCCGGCTGCGGTAGCGTCGACCCTGCCATGGAACTTGCCTACATTCCCAGCCCGTCGCACGGAGTGGTGTACCTCGGTCCCCTTCCGCTGCGCGGCTACGCGTTCTGCATCATCATCGGCGTCTTCGTAGCCGTCTGGCTCGGCAACAAGCGCTGGGTCGCCCGCGGCGGCCGGTCCGGCACGGTGGCCGACATCGCCGTCTGGGCCGTCCCGTTCGGCCTGGTGGGCGGTCGGCTCTACCACGTGATCACGGACTACGAGCTGTATTTCGGCGAGGGCCGTGACTGGGTGAACGCCTTCAAGGTGTGGGAGGGCGGCCTCGGCATCTGGGGCGCCATCGCGCTGGGCGGGCTCGGCGCGTGGATCGGCGCCCGCCGCCGCGGGGTGCCGATGCCCGCGTACGCCGACGCGGTGGCACCGGGCATCGCCTTCGCCCAGGCGCTGGGCCGCTGGGGCAACTGGTTCAACCAGGAACTGTACGGCCGGGAGACCCATGTCCCCTGGGCGCTGCACATCACCTCGACCACGGACGGCCGGGTCCCCGGGTACTACCACCCGACCTTCCTCTACGAGTCCCTGTGGTGCGTCGGCGTCGGCTTCCTGGTGATCTGGGCCGACCGCCGCTTCAAGCTGGGCCACGGCCGGGCGTTCGCCCTGTATGTCGCCGCGTACTGCCTGGGCCGCGGCTGGATCGAGTACATGCGCGTCGACGACGCCCACCACATCCTGGGCCTGCGGCTGAACGACTGGACGGCCCTGCTCGTCTTCCTGCTCGCCGTGGCCTACATCTGGATCTCGGCGAAGAAGCGGCCGGGCCGCGAACTCCAGGTCGAGCGCGGCCTGCCCGCCGAGGGCGAGACGGCGGCCGGGGCGGAGACCGGCGGGACCGGCAGGACCGCCTCCGCCCCGGACGGCGCCGCGGACAGGGCCGAGAAGGACACCCCCGACGACGCGGCCGGGCCCGTGGACGGCCCCGCCGGCAAGGCGGGGGACGCGGACGCGAAGGCGGATCCCGGCCCGCGGGACGCCGGTCCCGGCGGCGCGGACGAGGACGGCGCGGCCGGGGCCCCGGCCGAGGCCGGGGTGAAGGACGAGGCGGGTACGGCCAAGAAGGGCTGACCGGCGCGGCCGCGCGCGGTCGTCCGTGGCCGGCCGCGGGCCGCAGGCACAAGGAGGGCGCTCCCGTCGCGGGGGCGCCCTTCGCGTGCGCGGGACCGGCAGCCGCGGGAGCAGCATCTGCGGGATCAGCATCGGCGGGCCAGCGCCAGGGTGCGCCGCGCCGCCGCGACCACCGCCGCGTCGATGAAACGGCCGTCCGCGAGGGCCTGCGCGCCCGGGTCCATGGTGGCCGCCTTGACGACGGTCTCGGCCTCCTCCAGTTCGCGGTCGGTCGGCAGATAGGCGCGCTCGATGATGGGGAGCTGCCGGGGGTGGATGGCCGCCCGGCCGAGGAAGCCCAGCGAGCGGCCGTGCGCGCAGGAGGCCGCCAGCCCCTCCAGATCGCGGATGTCGGGGTGCACGGACTGGGCGGGCGGGGCCAGTCCCGCCGCGCGCGCGGCGACGACGACCCGGGCCCGGCACCAGTCGAGCCCGGTGTCCTGGCGCACCCCGAGGTCGGCGCGGAGGTCGGCCTCGCCGATCGAGACACCGCGCAGGGACGGGTGCGCCGAGGCGATGGCGTACGCCTGCTCGACGGCGAGGGCGTTCTCCAGCAGCGCGTACAGCGGCGGCCCCGCGCCGTGCCCGGTGCCGCCCGCGCCGTCCGGTGCGCCGCCGTGCTCGGTCCGCCGCGCGATCCGCACCACCTGCTCCGCCGACGTCACCTTGGGCAGCCGCAGCCCGGCCAGGCCCGGCCGGGCGGCGACGGCGGCCAGATCGGCGGCGGCCAGCGGGCCGTCCAGGGCGTTGACCCGCACATGGACGGGGACCGGCGGCGGCTCGGTCAGGAGTTCCGCGGTGGCGGCGCGGGCGTACTCCTTGCGGTCCGGGGCGACCGCGTCCTCCAGGTCGACCACGACCACGTCGGCCCCGCAGGCGAGGGCCTTGGCGACCACCCGCGGGCGGTCGCCGGGGGCGTAGAGCCAGGTCAGCGGGAAGGCGGCGGTGACCGTCACAGGACGCCCTCCGCGCGCAGCGCGGCCACTTCCTCCGGGGTGAGGCCCAGCTCGGTCAGGACCGCCTCGGTGTCCGCGCCGTGCGGCCGGCCCGCCCAGCGGATCGCGCCCGGGGTGTCGGAGAGCCGGAACAGCACGTTCTGCATGCGCATCCGGCCCAGCTCCGGGTCGAACAGGGTGGTGAGGGTGCCCAGCGCCTGGTACTGCGGGTCGGCGACCACGTCCCGGACGTCCTGGATCGGCGCGATGGCGGCCTGGGCCTTCTCGAAGGCGGCCATGACCTCGGTGCGGGTGTGCCGGGCGATCCAGCCGCCGACCGCCTCGTCGAGGAGGTCGGCGTGCGCCGCCCGCCCGGAACCGGTCGCGAACCACGGCTCGGCGATCAGTTCCGGGCGCCCCACCAGGCGCAGCACGCGCTCGGCCACCGACTGCGCCGAGGCGGAGACCGCCACCCAGGTGCCGTCCGCGGTGCGGTAGGTGTTGCGCGGGGCGTTGTTCTGGGTGCGGTTGCCGGTGCGCGGCTGGACGTAGCCGAGCTGGTCGTACCAGAGGGGCTGCGGACCCAGCACGGTCAGGATGGGTTCGATGATCGCCATGTCGACGATCTGCCCCCGGCCGGTGCGCTCGCGGGCCGCCAGCGCGGTCAGCACGGCGTACGCCGTGGCCAGCCCGGCGATGGAGTCGGCCAGCCCGAAGGGCGGCAGCGTGGGCGGCGCGTCCGGCTCGCCGGTGATCGCGGCGAAGCCGCTCATCGCCTCCGCCAGGGTGCCGAAGCCGGGCCGGGACGCGTACGGGCCGAACTGGCCGAAGCCGGTGACCCGGGCGAGCACCAGGCGCGGGTTGGCCGCCGAGAGCTCCGGCCAGCCCAGCTCCCAGCGCTCCAGGGTGCCGGGGCGGAAGTTCTCCACGATCACGTCGGCGGTCGCGGCGAGCCGCAGCAGGGTGGCCCGGCCGCCGGGGCGGGACAGGTCCAGGGTGACGGCGCGCTTGTTGCGGCCGAGCAGCTTCCACCACAGGCCGACGCCGTTCTTCGCCGGGCCGTGGCCCCGGGCGGGGTCGGGCCTGGCCGGATGCTCGACCTTGATGACCTCGGCGCCGAAGTCGCCGAGCATCATGGCCGCGATGGGCCCGGCGAACAGCGTGGCGAGGTCCAGGACGCGCAGTCCGGTGAGCGGTGGCGCGGTGTCCGACGGGTCGGTGTGCGGCGAGTCGGTGTGTGGCGGGTCGGTGTGTGGCGGGACCGTGGCGTGCGCCTCGGTGGCATCGGGGTCGGGCGTCATGGGCGGGACGCCTCCTGGTGGGTGAGCCGGGCCAGCGCGTCGAAGCCGGTGCCGTCGAAGTCGGCGACGGTGGTGGCGAGCCGGTTCTTGAGCGGGGCGGTCCAGCGGTCGGGGAGCGCGGCGGGGGACCCGGCGAGCAGCCCGGCGACCGATCCGGCGGTGGCGCCGTTGGAGTCGGTGTCCCAGCCGCCCGACACCACCCGGCAGATGGAGCCGGTGAAGTCGCCGTCGGCATGGGTGAGGGCGGCGGCGATCAGCGCGGTGTTCGGCACGGCGTGCACCCAGTGGTACCCGGCGTGCGCCGTGTGCAGTTCGTCCACGACGGTGTCGAAGTCCGCGTGGGCGCCGGCCAGCCGGACCGCGTGCCGCACCGCGCGGGCCAGCCGGGAGCCGGGCGGCACCACCCGCAGCCCGGTGGCCAGGCAGGCGTGCACGTCGTGGGCGCCGCTCGCGGCGGCGGCGATCACGGCGGCGGCGAACATCGCGGCGTAGACGCCGTTCCCGGTGTGGGTGAGGGCGGCGTCCCGGTACGCCTGCTCCGCGGCGGCCCCCGGATCGCCCGCGTTGGTCCAGCCGTGCACGTCGGCGCGGATGAGGCCGCCGATCCACTCGCGGAACGGGTTGCGGTGGCGGGCGGTGCGCGGCGGTTCGATGCCGAGCAGCAGATTGCGGTAGGCGACGCGCTCGGCGGTGAAGGTGCGGCCGGCGGGCAGCTCGTCCAGCCACAGGCGGGCGAGGTCGGCGGTGGTGAAGCCGCGGCCGTGGCGGCGCAGCAGGAGCAGACCGAGCAGCGGATGGTCCAGGTCGTCGTCCTCGGGCATGCCGTCGATGTTCTCGGCGAGGCAGGTGGCCGCCGAGCGGCGGTTCCAGGGGTGGGCGGCGGCCAGGTCCTCAGGCACGCCCCGGGCGGTGAACCAGGTGCTCAGCGGCCAGTTCCCGGTGGCGCGCGCCAGCTCCCGGATGCCCTGGAGCGGGATCTTCTCCACCGGCTTGCCCAGCAGGCAGCCCGCGGCCCGGCCCAGCCAGGCGGCCTCGAAGCGTTCGACGGCGGGCACGGCCCTGGGGCGCGGGGCGACATGGCCCGGCCAGCCGGGGCACAGCTCCCTGATCGCGTCCGGGTCGGTGGGCTCCGCCTCGGCCAGCCGGCTGGGCAGCTCGGCCAGTTCGTCCAGCAGGTCCTCGGCCAGCAGCCGCAGATAGCGCGAGACGGGCTCCGGCGAGGCCCCGGCGCGCGCCGGGGCGTCGGGGCCGCCCGCCGCCCGCCACCGCGCGGCCACCGCCGCCGGTTCGCGGCCGTCCTGGGCCGCCTGGCGCAGCTCGTGACCGAGCAGATCCTCCGGCTGCACCCAGGTCAGTCGGAGCATCCCGCACCTCCCAGCAGGGCGAACGCCCGCTCGTGCGCCCGCCGTCGGCGTACGTCCTCGGCGAAGACCTCGCGCGCCACCGCGGTCAGCGTGCGCGCGGGCTCCCACAGGTCCAGGCGGCTGGCCTCGGCCACCGCCTTCGCCCAGTCCTCGGGCACCGGGGAGCCCAGCGCACCGGCCAGCGCCCCGGCCATGGCGGCGATGGAGTCGCAGTCGCGGCCGTAGTTCACCGCGCCGAGGACGGCCCGCCGGTAGTCGCCGCGCGCCACCAGCAGCAGGCCCAGCGCGACGGGCAGTTCCTCGATCGCGTGCAGCCGGGACGGGCGGCGCGCGCCCAGCGAGGGGCTGCGGTAGTCCGGGCCGACCGTGTCGTACGGGGCCACCGCCGCGCGCAGCGCGCCGAGCGCCGACTCGATGTCCGGGCAGCGGCGGGCCGCCGCGCAGACGTCCTCGATCGCCGCCCGGGTGCCGTCCTCGGCCAGGGACAGACAGGCCGACACGACCGACTCGGCACTCGCTCCCGGCGAGCAGGCCGCCGCCACCCCGGCCGCGAGCACGCCCGCCGCCTCCCGGCCGTAGGAGGACTGGTGGGCGCCCGCGACGTCCAGGGCCTCCGCGTACGCGGCCCGCGGGTCGCCCGCGTTGACCAGGCCGACCGGCGCCATGTACATCGCGGCACCGCAGTTGACGATGTTGCCGACGCCCGCCTCACGCGGGTCGGCGTGGCCGTAGTGCAGCCGCGTGACCAGCCACTTCTCCGCCAGGAACACCCGGTGCAGCGGCAGCGCCTCGCGCTCCAGCTCGGGGATCCAGCGCGGGTTGGTCATCAGGTCGGGGACCAGGTGGTCCGCGACGGCGTAGGCGTCGAGGTGGTCGCGGACCCGGGCGTACACCCGTACCAGCGCGTGGGTCATCAGGGTGTCGTCGGTGACGTGGCCGTCGCCCTTGTGGTACGGCGCGAGGGGGCGGGCGGTGGGCCAGGCGTCGCCGTGCCAGGGGCCGACGATCCCGTGCACCCGGCCGCCGTGGCGCTCGGCGATCTGCTCGGGGGAGTAGCCCTCGACGGGTCCGCCGAGCGCGTCGCCGACGGCGGCGCCGACCAGGGCGCCGGTGATCCGCTCGTCCAGACTCGCTCCCGGATCGGCGGTTTCTTCTTCTCTGGGCTTCATGCCCCGAATCATCCTCCTGGCGGGGCCGGTTGTACGGCTTCCAGGAGTCCGGCGAGTTCCACGAGGTCGGTGCCGGTGAGGCGGGGCAGCACACAGCCGGACAGGGTGCGGCAGGCGTCCCGCCAGGGCCTGGGGATCGCCGCCGCGCCCTCCAGCGCGCCGGTGAGCGCGCCCGTCAGGGCGGGGGCGGAGTCGGCGACCCGGGACAGGCAGGCGGCGGCGGGCAGCGCCCGTGCGATCCGGCCGTCCGCCGCCGTGGCCAGGGCGAGCGCCACCGGGACGGTCTCGGCGGCGGCGACGCCGTAGCTGTAGACGTGGTCCACGATCTCGTGTTCCAGCAGCGGTACCAGCGCGAACGCGTCCGCGCAGTCCGCGGCCAGCTTCAGCGCGTGCCGTGCGTTGCGGCCGATCTCGGTGCCGTCGGGGAGTTCGGCGAGCGCGGCCGACACGCAGGCGTCGGTGCCCTGCCCGGCGAGGGCCAGGGAGAGCGCGGCGGCCATCGCGCGGGCGCCGTGCACGCCGTCGCCGTCCTGGGTGTAGCGGGCGTCGAACTCGGCCAGGGCGGCGGCGCGCCCGGGGTCGCCGGGGTGGGCCACGGCCAGGGCGCAGGCCCGTACGCAGGCGGCGTCGTCGAAGTAGTGCGGGTTGTCGTGGCCGGTGGCGGGCGGGCGCAGCCCGGTGGCCAGGTTGCCGAGGCCCGCCCGGACGGAGATGCGGGCGCGCAGCGGCAGCACCGCCGACTCGATCTCGGCGGCGCGTCCGGCCGCGGCGGCGACCTCGGCGGCCACGGCGTTCCAGGTGAGGTCGATCGCGGCGCGGGTCCGGCGGTCCCGGCTGAGGTCGCCGAGCGCGCCGTCGTCCCCGGCCCGCAGCACGGCCTCCGCCGCGAACACCGCCCACTCGGCGTCGTCGGAGGGGCCCAGGCGCAGCGGCTCGGGGGACTGGTTCAGCGCCACGGGCACGGGCAGCGTGGTCGTCGCGTTCTCCTCGGCGAAGGTGTCCAGCTCGCGGGTGAGCCGCCGGGTCCACTCCGGCATCCGGGCCGCCCGGTGCCGCGCGGCCGGCCAGCCGGCCGCGTCCCCCGCCGCGAGCCCCAGCAGCAGCCCCTCGACCCGCCGCCCGCTCACTGCCCCGCCTCGCCCTCGTCGGCGGTCAGCGCGTACGCGCCGGCCCCGGCGAGCGGCCCCGGCACGGGCACCGCCTCGGGCGCGCGGGGCGGTTCGCCGGGGCCCGGGTCCGGCTCGGCGGGGCACCTGGGCGGGGCGGGCGCGGGGCGCGCGGGTGCGGAACGGGCCTCCCGCGCGGGCGCGGCCGCGGGGGAGCGGGTGTCGTGCGCGGGCAGGGCGGGTCCGTGCCCCGGGAGCCCGGCCGTGGCGCCGGGGCGTACCGGGCCGGTGAGGAGGCGGCCCACCGGAGCGGGGGGTGCGGAAGGGGCGGGAGGCGCCGAAGGGGCGGGCGCGGCTCGCGCGGGGCGCACGGGGGCGGGCCCCGGGCCCCGGCCCGTACCGTTTTCGGCCCTCGGACCGCTTGTGCCCCCCGCGCCGTCTCCGGTGCTCGAACCGCCTCCGGAACCCGGGCCGTTCCGGGCGCTTGGGCCCGCGGTGGCGTGCTGGCTTGTACCGGTGTCCGGGCCCGTCCCGGCGTGTTGGCCGGTGGCGATGCTCAGGCTCGTACCGGCTCCGGCGCCTGGTCCCGTCCCGGCGCGCTGACCCGCATCGACACCCAGCCCCGCACCGGCACCCGCCCCCGCCCCGGCGTTCAGCCCCGTCCCGCCACCCAGCCCCGCACCCCCTCCGTCGCCCGGATCGATCACCGCCCGTGCCACCAGGAGGTCCGCCACCTCCAGTACGTGCCGGCCCGCCACCGAGGGCAGGCAGGTGCCGCGGGCCGGGCCGATGGCCGCCGCCCAGTCCTCGGGGACGGCGGCCACGCCCTGGGTCGCGCCGGCCAGGGCGCCCGCGACCGCGGCCGTGGTGTCGGCGTCGCGGCCCATGTTGACGGCGGTGAGGACGGCGTCGCGGAAGTCGCCGTCGGCGGCGGCGTACGCGCCGAAGGCGAGGGCGACCGCCTCGGGGGCCAGGTCGGACCAGGGGTAGCCGGCGATGACGACGGCGGAGCGGATCGCGCGTTCGCCGCGGTGGGCGGCGGCCGCGGCCCGGCGCAGCGAGCGGGCCGTCCAGGAGTCGTCCGGTACGACGGCCAGCGCGGCGGCCACGACCGCGACCGGCGGCGCGCCCGCCATGGCCGCCGCCACCCCCGCCGCCACGGCCCGGCCGCCGTGGATGCCCTCGCCCTCGTGGCTGACCGAGCCGTCGACCGCCACCAGGCGGGCCGCCTCGGCGGGGCGCCCGGCGGCGAACACCCCGAAGGGCGCCGCCCGCATCGCCAGCCCGTCGCTCCAGGCGTGCCGGTGCTGGGCGGAGACGGGCGCGGCCAGGCCCCGGCGGAGGTTCTCCAGGGTGCCGCGCTCGCTGAAGCCCGCGCCGCGGAAGGGGCCCTCGGCGCGGACGGCGATGTGCTCGTGCCAGGCGGCCTCCACGTGCGCGGGGGTGAGCGCGGAGCCGTGCCGGGCGAGCAGCAGCCCGCTGAAGAGGGCGTACTCGGTGTCGTCGGTCCCGGCCGGGCGGGCGGCGACGTAGCCGGTGATCCGGCCCCAGCGGGCGCGGATCTCGGAGGGTCTGAGGTTCTCCGCGGGCGCGCCGAGGGCGTCCCCGACGGCGAGGCCGAGCAGTGCGCCGCGTGCCCGGTCGCACACGCGGGCCGGGGGGACGCCGTCGGTCGATGCCATCGCGGGCTCTCCTCTCCACGGCGCCCGGCGAAGGGCGCGGAACCCTGTGGGCCCTCTGGGCATGTGTCCCCCGGCGGCGGCCAGGCCGCAGCCTGGAGCGGCCCGCTGTCACCCGTACGACATCTGGGCAGGGTCTCGCACGGATGAGCAAAGTCAGGTAAAGCCGCAGGTTAGCCCAGCCTTTCCTTGCTGGCGGAGCGGAATGCCGGGGCGTAGATTCGGTGTTGTCGAAAAGTAGAACCAGTCCAAAAGCAAGCCTTGCCTAAGCATTCTGGGGGACTCTCATGGCCATCCTCGACACCGAAGCGACCCTGCACGAGGCGCACCGCGACAACCACACGCACCGCGATGTGAACGGCGGCTGGCTGCGCCCGGCGGTGTTCGGGGCGATGGACGGCCTGGTCTCCAACCTGGCCCTGATGACCGGTGTCGCGGGTGGCGCGGTGAGCCACCACACCATCGTCCTCACCGGGTTCGCCGGTCTGGCCGCCGGTGCCTTCTCCATGGCGGCCGGCGAGTACACCTCCGTCGCCTCCCAGCGGGAGCTGGTCCAGGCCGAGCTGGACGTCGAGCGGCGTGAGCTGCGCAAGCACCCGCAGGACGAGGAGGACGAGCTGGCCGGCCTCTACATGGCGCGGGGCGTCCAGCCCGAGCTGGCGCGCGAGGTGGCCCGCCAGCTCTCCCAGGACCCGGAGCAGGCCCTGGAGATCCACGCCCGCGAGGAGCTGGGCATCGACCCGGGCGACCTGCCCTCGCCGCTGGTCGCCGCGGTCTCCTCGTTCGGCTCGTTCGCGCTGGGCGCGCTGCTGCCGCTGCTGCCCTATCTGCTCGGTGCCGACGCGCTGTGGCCCGCCGTGCTGCTCGCCCTGGCCGGGCTCTTCGGGTGCGGCGCGGTGGTGGCCAAGGTGACCGCGCGGAGCTGGTGGTACAGCGGTTTGCGGCAGCTTGCCCTGGGTGGTGCCGCCGCCGGTGTGACGTACGCCCTGGGCATCGCGTTCGGAACGGCCGTAGGATGACGTCACCGGGACTTATGCCCTTCACTGCATAAGTAACCGTTTCCCGCTGGTTTCGAGCGTGTGACCACCGGGCATGAGCCGTAAGCGCTGTGGGCAAAGAGGCCCGGAGCACACCCCCTGGGGCGGGCGCGACGCCGCCCACCCCGCCTCCCGGGTCCGGCCGACGGACGGGGATCCGACCGATCCCGCCCCGCAGACCCCCCAGTCGAGACCTCCACCGCCGGGTGCGGAGACCCCGCCGCCGACCCTGCGGTGTCCGCATGCTGGAACGAAGTATCCACTTTCCGGGACCCGCTCCATCATGTAACCTGCACGAAATTTCGCACTTCAAGCAGAGGGCCAACGTCGTCCCTCGGCACCAGCACATGCCAGATGACGACGACGGGAGAGCCGATGCGTACGCCGCGCCAGCCGTCCCAGCACTCCACGAACGGCCGAAACTGGTCGTTCATGGATGCTCGCCCTGCTGCGCAGGGTATGTACGACCCCCGCAACGAGCACGACGCCTGCGGCGTCGGCTTCGTGGCCACCCTCACCGGCGAGGCGAGCCATGCGCTGGTCGAGCAGGCGCTCACCGTGCTGCGTAACCTGGAGCACCGCGGCGCCACCGGTTCCGAGCCCGACTCGGGCGACGGCGCCGGCATCCTCTCCCAGGTGCCCGACGCGTTCCTGCGCGAAGTGGCCGGATTCGAACTGCCCGCCGCCGGCGCCTACGCCGTGGGCATCGCCTTCCTGCCCGAGGACGGCATCGCCGAGGCCGTCTCACAGATCGAGACGATCGCCGCCGACGAGGGCCTGACCGTCCTCGGCTGGCGCGAGGTCCCCGTCGCCCCCGCGCTCCTCGGCGCCACCGCCCGCTCCACCATGCCCGTCTTCCGCCAGCTCTTCGTCGGCGACGGCACCAGCGAGGGCATCGCCCTGGACCGCAGGGCGTTCGTGCTGCGCAAGCGCGCCGAGCGCGAGGCGGGCGTCTACTTCCCCTCACTGTCCTCCCGCACCCTCGTCTACAAGGGGATGCTCACCACCGGCCAGCTGGAGCCGTTCTTCCCGGACCTGTCCGACCGCCGCTTCGCCTCGGCCGTCGCCCTCGTCCACTCCCGCTTCTCCACCAACACCTTCCCGAGCTGGCCGCTCGCCCACCCCTACCGGTTTGTCGCCCACAACGGCGAGATCAACACCGTCAAGGGCAACCGCAACTGGATGCGCGCCCGCGAGTCCCGGCTGCACTCCGAGCTGTTCGGCGGCCAGGACAAGGCGATCGAC
Organism: Streptomyces sp. SAT1; assembly: GCF_001654495.1. GTDB lineage: Bacteria > Actinomycetota > Actinomycetes > Streptomycetales > Streptomycetaceae > Streptomyces > Streptomyces andamanensis. Next base: position 1,729,922 of record NZ_CP015849.1, on the reverse strand, counting down.
CGGATCTTCCCGGTCTGCACGCCCGACGCCTCCGACTCCGCCTCCTTCGACGAGGTGCTGGAACTGCTGCACCTGGGCGGCCGCTCCCTGCCGCACGCGGTGCTGATGATGATCCCCGAGGCCTGGGAGAACCACGCCTCCATGGACCCGGCCCGCCGCGCCTTCTACGAGTACCACTCCACGATGATGGAGCCCTGGGACGGCCCGGCCTGCGTCACCTTCACCGACGGCACCCAGGTCGGCGCCGTGCTCGACCGCAACGGCCTGCGCCCCGGCCGCTACTGGGTCACCGACGACGGCCTCGTCGTCCTCGGCTCCGAGGTCGGCGTCCTCGACATCGACCCGGCCCGCGTCGTGCGCAAGGGCCGCCTCCAGCCCGGCCGCATGTTCCTCGTGGACACCGCCGAGCACCGCATCATCGAGGACGACGAGATCAAGGCGTCCCTCGCCGCGGAGAACCCGTACGCCGAGTGGCTGGAGGCCGGCGAGATCGAGCTGGGCGACCTGCCCGAGCGCGAGCACATCGTGCACACCCACGCCTCGGTCACCCGCCGCCAGCAGACCTTCGGCTACACCGAGGAAGAGCTGCGCGTCATCCTCGCGCCGATGGCCAAGGCCGCCGCCGAGCCGATCGGCTCCATGGGCACCGACAGCCCCATCGCGGCCCTCTCCGAGCGCCCGCGGCTGCTCTTCGACTACTTCACCCAGCTGTTCGCGCAGGTCACCAACCCGCCGCTGGACGCCATCCGCGAGGAACTGGTCACCTCGCTGCGCAGCTCGCTCGGCCCGCAGGGCAACCTGCTGGAGCCCACCGCGGCCTCCTGCCGCAGCGTCGTCCTGCCCTTCCCGGTGATCGACAACGACGAGCTGGCCAAGCTCATCCACATCAACGCCGACGGCGACATGCCCGGCTTCAAGGCCGCGACCCTCTCCGGTCTGTACCGGGTCTCCGGCGGCGGCCAGGCGCTGGCCGCCCGCATCGACGAGATCTGCGCCGAGGCCGACGCCGCCATCGACAACGGCGCCCGGCTGATCGTCCTGTCCGACCGGCACTCCGACGCCGAGCACGCGCCGATCCCGTCGCTGCTGCTCACCGCGGCCGTCCACCACCACCTCATCCGCACCAAGCAGCGCACCCACGTGGGCCTGCTGGTCGAGGCCGGCGACGTCCGCGAGGTCCACCACGTCGCCCTGCTCATCGGCTACGGCGCCGCCGCCGTCAACCCGTACCTGGCGATGGAGTCCGTCGAGGACCTGGTCCGGGCCGGCACCTTCCTGCCCGGCATGGAGTCCGAGCAGGCCATCCGCAACCTGATCTACGCCCTCGGCAAGGGCGTCCTCAAGGTCATGTCCAAGATGGGCATCTCCACCGTCGCCTCCTACCGCGGCGCCCAGGTCTTCGAGGCCGTCGGCCTGGACGAGGGCTTCGTCGAGAAGTACTTCAACGGCACCACCACCAAGATCGGCGGCGTCGGCATCGACGTCATCGCCCGGGAGGTCGCCGCCCGCCACGCCAAGGCCTACCCGGCCTCCGGCATCGCGCCCGCGCACCGCGCGCTGGACATCGGCGGCGAGTACCAGTGGCGCCGCGAGGGCGAACCGCACCTGTTCGACCCGGAGACCGTCTTCCGCCTCCAGCACTCCACGCGCTCGGGCCGCTACGACATCTTCAAGAAGTACACCGACCGCGTGAACGAGCAGTCCGAGCGGCTGATGACGCTGCGCGGCCTGTTCGGCTTCACTTCCGGCCGGGCGCCGATCCCCGTCGAGGAGGTCGAGCCGGTCTCCGAGATCGTCAAGCGCTTCTCCACCGGCGCCATGTCGTACGGCTCCATCTCCCAGGAGGCGCACGAGACCCTCGCCATCGCCATGAACCAGCTGGGCGGCAAGTCCAACACCGGTGAGGGCGGCGAGGACGCCGAGCGCCTGTACGACCCGGCGCGCCGCTCGTCCATCAAGCAGGTCGCCTCCGGCCGCTTCGGCGTGACCAGCGAGTACCTGGTCAACTCCGACGACATCCAGATCAAGATGGCCCAGGGCGCCAAGCCCGGCGAGGGTGGCCAGCTGCCCGGCCACAAGGTGTACCCGTGGGTGGCCAAGACCCGGCACTCGACGCCCGGCGTCGGCCTGATCTCCCCGCCGCCGCACCACGACATCTACTCCATCGAGGACCTGGCCCAGCTGATCCACGACCTCAAGAACGCCAACCCGGCCGCCCGCATCCATGTGAAGCTGGTCTCCGAGGTCGGCGTCGGCACGGTCGCGGCCGGTGTGTCCAAGGCCCACGCGGACGTCGTGCTGATCTCCGGTCACGACGGCGGCACCGGCGCCTCCCCGCTGACCTCGCTCAAGCACGCGGGCGGCCCCTGGGAGCTGGGCCTGGCCGAGACCCAGCAGACCCTGCTGCTCAACGGCCTGCGCGACCGGATCGTCGTCCAGACCGACGGCCAGCTCAAGACCGGCCGCGACGTCGTCATCGCCGCGCTGCTGGGCGCCGAGGAGTTCGGTTTCGCCACCGCGCCGCTCGTCGTCTCCGGCTGCGTCATGATGCGCGTCTGCCACCTGGACACCTGCCCCGTCGGCATCGCCACCCAGAACCCGGTGCTGCGCGACCGCTTCGCCGGCAAGGCCGAGTACGTGGTGAACTTCTTCAAGTTCATCGCCGAGGAGGTCCGCGAACTCCTCGCCGAGCTGGGCTTCCGCTCCATCGAGGAGGCCGTCGGCCACGCCGAGATCCTCGACGTCACCCGCGCCGTCGACCACTGGAAGGCGCAGGGCCTGGACCTGGCACCGCTGTTCCACGTGCCCGAACTGCCCGAGGGCGCCGCCCGCCACCGGGTCACCGCCCAGGACCACGGCCTGGAGAAGGCACTCGACAACGAGCTGATCCGGCTCGCCGCCGATGCCCTGGCCGCCGGCTCCGCGGCCGACGCCCAGCCGGTGCGCGCGCAGGTCGCCATCCGCAACATCAACCGCACCGTCGGCACCATGCTCGGCCACGAGGTGACCAAGAAGTTCGGCGGCGCCGGGCTGCCCGACGACACCGTCGACATCACCTTCACCGGCTCCGCGGGCCAGTCCTTCGGCGCCTTCCTGCCGCGCGGCATCACCCTGCGCCTGGAGGGCGACGCCAACGACTACGTCGGCAAGGGCCTGTCCGGCGGCCGGATCGTCGTCCGCCCCGACCGCGCCGCCGACCACCTCGCCGAGTACAGCGTCATCGCGGGCAACACCCTCGCCTACGGCGCCACCGGCGGCGAGATGTTCCTGCGCGGCCGCACCGGTGAGCGCTTCTGCGTCCGCAACTCCGGCGCGCTGGTCGTCTCCGAGGGCGTGGGCGACCACGGCTGCGAGTACATGACCGGCGGCCACGCGGTGGTCCTCGGCGAGACCGGCCGCAACTTCGCGGCCGGCATGTCCGGCGGCGTCGCCTACGTGATCGACCTGGACCGCGACCACGTCAACGCCGGCAACCTGGACGCCGTCGAGGCGCCGGACGAGACCGACCTGCGGTGGCTGCACGACGCGGTGCGCCGGCACGCCGAGGAGACCGGCTCCACGGTCGCCGCGAAGCTGCTCGCCGACTGGCCGGCCGCCGCCGCCCGCTTCAGCAAGATCATCCCCCGTACGTACAAGGCAGTGCTCGCCGCCAAGGACGCCGCCGAGCGAGACGGTCTGTCCGAGACCGAGATCACCGAGAAGATGATGGAGGCGGCGATCAATGGCTGATCCGAAGGGCTTTCTGAACCACGGCCGCGAGGTCGCCGCCTCCCGCCCGGTCGAGGAGCGCGTCAAGGACTGGAACGAGGTCTACGTCCCCGGCTCCCTGCTGCCGATCATCAGCAAGCAGGCCAGCCGGTGCATGGACTGCGGCATCCCGTTCTGCCACAACGGCTGCCCGCTCGGGAACCTCATCCCCGAGTGGAACGACTACGCCTACCGCGGGGACTGGGCCGCCGCCCAGGAGCGGCTGCACGCGACCAACAACTTCCCGGAGTTCACCGGCCGCCTCTGCCCCGCCCCCTGCGAGTCGGCGTGCGTGCTCGGCATCAACCAGCAGCCGGTCACCATCAAGAACGTCGAGGTCTCCATCATCGACAAGGCGTGGGAGACCGGGGACGTCGCCCCGCAGATCCCCGAGCGCCTGTCCGGCAAGACCGTCGCCGTCATCGGCTCGGGCCCGGCCGGACTGGCCGCCGCCCAGCAGCTCACCCGGGCCGGCCACACCGTCGCCGTCTACGAGCGCGCCGACCGCATCGGCGGCCTGCTGCGGTACGGCATCCCCGAGTTCAAGATGGAGAAGCGGCACATCAACCGCCGTATCGAGCAGATGCGCGCGGAGGGCACCCGCTTCCGCACCGGCGTCGAGGTCGGCCGCGACATCTCGGCCACCGCCCTGAAGAAGCGCTACGACGCCGTCGTCATCGCCGCCGGTGCCACCACCGCCCGCGACCTGTCCGTCCCGGGCCGCGAACTCAAGGGCGTCCACCAGGCGATGGAGTACCTGCCGCTGGCCAACAAGGTCCAGGAGGGCGACTACGTCACCCCGCCGATCTCGGCCGCCGGCAAGCACGTCGTCGTCATCGGCGGCGGCGACACCGGCGCGGACTGCGTGGGCACCGCCCACCGCCAGGGCGCTGCCTCCGTCACCCAGCTGGAGATCATGCCCCGCCCCAACGAGGAGCGGCACCCGGTCGGCCAGCCCTGGCCCACCTTCCCGGTCCTCTACAAGGTCACCTCGGCCCACGAGGAGGGCGGCGAGCGGATCTACTCCGCCTCCACGACCCACTTCGAGGGCGACGAGGACGGCAACGTACAGTGGCTGCACCTGGCCGAGGTCGAGTTCACCGACGGCAAGCTCACCCAGAAGCCGGGCACCGAACGCAGGATCCCGGCCCAGCTGGTCACCCTCGCCATGGGCTTCACCGGCACCGACCGGGACAACGGCCTGGTGGAGCAGTTCGGCCTGGAGCTCGACGAACGGGGTAACATCGCCCGCGACGCCGACTTCCAGACCAACGTGCCCGGCGTGTTCGTGGCCGGTGACGCGGGCCGCGGCCAGTCGCTCATCGTGTGGGCGATCGCGGAGGGCCGCTCGGCCGCCCGCGGCGCCGACCGCCACCTGACGGGCGCCAGCGACCTGCCGGCCCCGATCCGCCCGACGGACCGCTCGCTGATGGTCTGACGCGCGGCCGACACAGACGTCCCGTACAACGGCGTACGGAACACCGCCGGCGCCTGCCCGCCCGTCCCCGACCGGACAACAGGGCAGGCGCCGTCACATGTCCGAAACCGCGCGGCCCCGCCCGGCGTCCTGAGGAGCGGGACACACGGGACACAGGGGAGGCGCGGGACACATGGCCGCGATCAGTCTGAGCAAGGTGGAGGAGACGGCGCCCGCGCTGGTCAGCCTCTACAAGAGCGCGGGGGTCTCCCTCACCAAGCACGGCCTCACCGGTCAGCGGGCCGCCGTCTACCTCGTCCTGGACCACTCCGGCTCCATGAGCCCGTACTACCGCGACGGCAGCGTGCAGGCGCTCGCCGACCGCGTGCTGGGCCTGGCCGCCCATCTCGACGACGACGGCCGCGTCCCGGTGGTGTTCTTCTCCGCCGGCGTCGACGCCGTCACCGAGATCGCCCTCGACAACCACGAGGGCAGCGTCCAGCGCGTGGCGGCCGGCCTCGGCCACATGGGCCGCACCCACTACGACGTCGCCATGGACGCCGTCATCGACCACTACCTCGACTGCGGCGCCACCGACCCGGCCCTGGTGGTCTTCCAGACGGACGGCGGCCCCTCCAGCAAGGCCGCCGCCGAACGCCATCTGTGCAAGGCCGCGAGGCTCCCGCTCTTCTGGCAGTTCATCGGCTTCGGCAACGCCCGCAGCAGGCAGTTCGACTTCCTGCGCCGGCTCGACGAACTCGCCGTGCCCGCGCGGCGCGCCGTCGACAACGCGGGCTTCTTCCCGGCCGGCCGCAACCCGCGCAGGATGTCCGACGAGGAGCTGTACGACCGGCTCGTCGGCGAGTTCCCGCAGTGGCTCGCGGCGGCCCGCGCCGCGGGGATCGTACGGGACTGAGACCGGCCGCCTGCGTCGCGCGGCACGTCACACGGGCACGCCCGCGCCGATCCGGCGGACCTGCTCCTCGGTCAGGGACAGCCGCAGGGCGCCCGCGTTCTCCGCCGCGTGCGCCGCCGAGGACGTCCCCGGGATGGGGATCACGTTGGGGGAGCGGTGCAGCAGCCAGGCCAGGGCGACCTGCGCCCGGGTCGCGCCCAGTTCGTCCGCGACCGCGGCCAGCGCACCGCCGTCCGCCGCGTGCGCGCCCCGGGCCACGGGGAAGTACGGCAGGAACGCGATGCCCAGGCGGGCGGTGTGGTCCACCACCGGGTCATGGCCGCGCTCCGCCAGGTTGTACATGTTCTGCACACTAGCGATGGGGGCGATGGCGGAGGCGGCCGTCAGCTGCGCGACCGTCACCTCCGACAGCCCGATGTGCCGCACCTTGCCCTCCTCCTGGAGCTGCCGCAGCGCGCCGATCTGGTCCGCCAGCGGATACCCCGGGTCGATGCGGTGCAACTGGAGCAGATCGATGCGGTCGGTGCGCAGCCGCCGCAGACTCAGCTCGGCCTGCTGGCGCAGATACGCCGGATGCCCGTGCGGGATCCACTCCGCGGCGCTCGGCCGCAGCACCCCCGTCTTGGTGGCCAGGGCCACGCCGTCGCGGTACGGGTGCAGCGCCTGGGCGAGTAACTCCTCGTTGGCGCCCAGCGCGTAGGCGTCCGCCGTGTCGAACAGGTCCACCCCCGACTCGGCCGCCGTGCGCAGCACCTCCAGCGCCGCGGCCCGGTCCGCGGGGCCCCGCCACACCGGCGCGGCCGCACGGGAGCGCTCAAGCTCCGTGTCCGCCAGACGCATGGCGCCGAAACCGATCCGGCGCACCTCCACATCGCCGCCGATACGGAAAACCTCGGTGATCGTCATGGCAGTGACGATAAGAGATCACACGGTCACAGGAGGTCGGACGCCGCATCGCACCCTGTGAAGGACGTCACGTGCCCATCCGCAGCCCCGCGCCTCATGTGTCGCACTCCAGCACCGTCCGGCACAGCCCGCACCGCGCCCTGACCCGGCCCCGCACCGGCACCCGGATCCGCTGGAGGCAGGTCGGGCACGGGAACGACACCCGCAGCGGCTCCGTCCCGCCCGCCGAGAACGCGTACGGCACGTCCGCGTCCCCGGCCGGCGGCGGACCGTGCTCCTGGGCGTGCCGCCGGTCGCGCGCGTACCGGCGCCGGCCCGTCCAGCCCGCGGCCGTCAGCGGCGGCCGCCGCGCGTCACCGGCCGCCCGCGCCCGCCCCTTCACATACGCCTCATAACCCTGCGCGCTGGTGAACCACGTCGAGGGATCCTCGCCGAACAGCAGCGCCCGCTTGGCCAGGACGTAGCCGAACTCCTCCGGCGTCAGATAGCCGAGCTTCTGCGAGGAGGCGCCGTCCTCCCGGAAGGCGTCCAGCAGCAGCCAGCCCGCGCCCAGGTACGTCGCCGCCGTGTCCGTGAGGATCTCGTTGTCCCGGGTGCGCGGGAAGGACAGGTCCAGGCGGTGCAGATAGACGTGCATCACCTCGTGCGCCAGGGCCGCGCCGATGTCCCGGCGGTGCGTACGGAACCGGTCGTTCAGCTCCACGAAGTACTCGGGGCCCGCCGTCAGCTCCACGTTCGCCGCGTGCGTCATCTCCCGGAAGCCGACGATCAGGCGGGCGTCCGGCAGCCCGTAGTGCCGCACCAGCTCATGGGCCACCCGCTGGGCGCCCAGATGCAGGTCGTCGGTGTCGGCGAACGCCACGTCCGCCGGGGCCACGCTCGTCGCGAACGTCCGGACGGTCTCGTACGACAGCCGCCGGTACAGCGCCGTGATCGCGGCCCGCACCGTCTCCAGATGCGGGAAGCCGTGCTCGACCGGCCCGCCGTTCGCCACGTCCGCACCCCCAGAGCCGACCGGACACCTCTTCCCGCTGCCTCCCACTGTAGGACCGGACCCCCGGCTCCACCTGATCAAGGCGGGGGCCACCCGGCGGGGTTGACTAGGCTTGCCCCCCATGAGCACCAGCAGCACCGGTAACGGTGACGTCGACCCCGCGGTCCGCCGGGAACTCGCCCGGCTGCGCGACAGCATCGACAACATCGACGCGGCCGTCGTCCACATGCTCGCCGAGCGGTTCAAGGCGACCCAGCAGGTCGGCCACCTCAAGGCCGCCCACCAGCTGCCGCCCGCCGATCCGGGCCGCGAGTCCCGCCAGATCGCCCGGCTGCGCGCCCTCGCCGAGGACGCCAAACTCGACCCGGCCTTCGCGGAGAAGTTCCTCAACTTCATCATCGCCGAGGTGATCCGCCACCACGAGCGCATCGCGGAGGACTCCGCGGGCGACCGGCCGGCACCGACGAGCTGACCTGGGCCGGCCTGGGCCGGCCCGCACTGGTTCGGACCGCCCCGGGCCGACTCGGACGGGTCCGGGCCGACTCGGACTGGTCCGTCTGATCTGTCTGATCTGTCTGGTTCGGCTGATCCGGAAGCGCCCGGGGAAGGTCCGGAGAAGGCCCGGGAAGGCCCGGAGGAGGGGCGTATCGGGCGTAGCGGCCTCGGAAGGGCCCGCCGTCCGCCGTCCGCCGTCCGCCGTCCGCGCCCCCGCCCAGCCGCCCCGGCGCGCGCCGGCACCCGCCCGGCGCGCGTGAGGGCACCCCCCTTGCCCGGCACCCCGGCCCGGCCCGTCTCCCGAACCCCCTCGTGCCCCGCCCCCGCCATCGGGCAGCATGGCGTGCATGTCCGTACTCACGCGCGACGAAGCGCAGACCCGTGCCCAGCTCCTCGATGTCCACCACTACCACGTCGACCTCGACCTGACCGTCGGGGAGGAGACCTTCGACTCCCGCACCCTGATCCGGTTCTCCGTACGCACCGGCCAGGACGGCACGGACACCTTCGTCGAGCTCAAGCCCGCCGAACTGCGCTCCGCCACCCTCGACGGACAGCCCCTCGACCCGGCCCGCCTCGACGGGAACCGCCTGCCGCTGACGGACCTCGCCCCCGGCGAGCACGAACTGCGCGTCGACGCCGCCATGCGCTACTCCCGCACCGGCGAGGGCATGCACCGCTTCACCGACCCCTCCGACGGCGAGACCTACGTCTACACCCAGCTGTTCATGGAGGACGTGCAGCGCGTCTTCGCCGCCTTCGACCAGCCCGACCTCAAGGCCGTCTTCGACCTCACCGTCAAGGCCCCCGAGGGCTGGACCGTCCTCACCAACGGCATCGCCGAACACACCGGCGGCGGCGCCTGGAAGGCCGCCACCACCCCGCCGCTGTCCACCTACCTCGTCGCCGTCGCCGCCGGCCCCTGGCACTCGGTGCGCGCCGAACACCGCGGTCTGCCCTTCGGCATCCACTGCCGCCGCTCCCTCGCCCCCCACCTGGACGCCGACGCCGACGAGATCCTCGACGTCACCCGCGCCTGCTTCGACCGCTACCACGAGAAGTTCGAGGAGCCCTACCCCTTCGACTCCTACGACCAGGCGTTCGTCCCCGAGTTCAACGCGGGCGCCATGGAGAACCCCGGCCTCGTCACCTTCCGCGACGAGTTCGTCTACCGCTCCGCCGTCACCGACACCGAGCGGCAGACCCGCGCCATGGTCATCGCCCACGAGATGGCCCACATGTGGTTCGGCGACCTCGTCACCCTGCGGTGGTGGGACGACATCTGGCTCAACGAGTCCTTCGCCGAGTACATGGGCTACCAGACCACCGCCGAGGCCACCCGCTTCACCGGCACCTGGACCGAGTTCGGCCTCTCCCGCAAGTCCTGGGGCTACGACGCCGACCAGCGCCCCTCCACCCACCCCGTCGCCCCCGAGGCCGTCGACGACACCGCCTCCGCGCTGCTGAACTTCGACGGCATCTCCTACGCCAAGGGCGCCTCCGCGCTGCGCCAGCTCGTCGCCTGGCTCGGCGAGAAGGACTTCCTCGCCGGCATCAACACCCACTTCCGGCGCCACCGGTTCGGCAACGCCACCCTCGCCGACTTCATCGACTCGCTGGCCTCCGCCACCGACCGCGACGTCCACGCCTGGGCCCAGGCATGGCTGCGCACCACCGGCGTCGACACCCTCGTCCCCACCGTGCGCGCCGACCACGGCAACTGGCACCTCGACATCGCGCACCGGGGCAGCTCCGGCACCTGGTCCGCGCCGGATCCCGCCAAGGACCGGGACGGCCTCAAGCACGCCGGGAGCCTCACACCCGGGGGCGGCACCCGGCCGCACCGCATCACCATCGGCGTCTACGACCACGACCTCCACGACGCCGGCCGGCTGACCCTGCGCACCCGCGTGGAAGCCGACGTGCCCGCCACCGGCGACGCCGGCATCAGCAGCGGCGGCCCGCGCCCCGCGCTGCTCCTCCTCAACGACGGCGACCTCACCTACGCCAAGATCCGCTTCGACGCCGAGTCCTTCCGCACCGTCCGCGAGAACCTGTCGGGCCTGCCCGACCCGCTGAGCCGCACCGTCGTCTGGAACGCCCTGCGCGACGCCGTGCGCGACGGCGAACTGGCCCCCGGCGTCTATCTGGAGACCGCGCGCGCCCACCTGCCGCGCGAGAGCGACCTCGCCCTCGTCGAGGCCGTGCTCTCCTTCGCCCGCGTCCACATCGCCGACCGCTGCCTCGCCCCCGAGCAGCGGCCCGCCGCCCTCGCCACGCTCGCCTCCGTGTGCCGCGACCTGATCCGCCGCACCGAGGACGGCGACCACCCCGGCCTGCGCCTCATCGCCGTACGCCACTTCATCGACGTCGCCGCCCACCCCGACACCATCGCCGCCTGGCTCGCCGACGGCACCGTCCCCGGCGGCCCCGAACTCGACCCCGAGCTGCGCTGGCGCGTCCTCGCCCGGCTCGCCGTCCTCGGCGCCACCGACGAGTCCGCCATCGCCGCCGAACTGGAGCGCGACCCGTCCGCCAGCGGCCGGGAGGGCGCCGCCCGTTGCCGCGCCGCGCTGCCCGACCCGGACGCCAAACGGGCCGCCTGGGCGGCGATGTTCGCCTCCGACGACCTCTCCAACTACCTGTTCACCGCCACCGCCCAGGGCTTCTGGCAGCCCGAACAGGCCGACCTCGTCGCCCCGTACGTGGCCCGCTACTACGCGGACGCCGTCGCCCTCTCCGCCCGCCGCGGTCCCGCCATCGCCGCGGCCGCCGGACGCTACGCCTTCCCCGCCCACGCCGTCGACGCCGAGCACCTGCGCCTCGGCCGGGCCTGCCTGCGCGAGGACGACCCGATCCCGGCGCTGCGCCGCAAGCTCGACGACCAACTCGACGACCTGGCACGGGCGCTGCGCGTCCGCGAGGCCGGGCGGACGGGGGAGCGGACGGAGCAGGGGGAGCCCGGCGAGCCGGAGGAGACGGCGGTGCGCTCGGGGGCGTAGTACCAGGGGCGTACGACCCGGCTGGGCCCTGACTGGTCCCCGTCTGGTCCCTGACGACGATGCGCGGGCCGGTCGTCCTTCCTAGGCTCGGACCCCGGAAGGACGACCAGCCCGCGGGCCGGCCCGGACACCGTCCCACCCGTCCCACCGTCCGGAGCCCGCCCGCGCCACGCCCCCACCACGGAGGAAACCGTGATCGTAGTCACCGGCGCCACCGGCAACGTCGGCCGTGCCCTCGTCGAGCGCCTGGCCGCCGCCGGCCGGCCCGTCCGGGCGCTGACCCGCGACCCGCAGCGGGCCGGACTGCCCGAGGGCGCCGAGGTGGTGCGGTTCCGGCCGGACGACCCGGCCGCCCTGTTCGCCGGGGCGGACAAGCTCTTCCTGTACGTCCAGGCGGCGGGCGACCGGACGGCCGCCTTCCTGGCGGCGGCCCGCGAGGCGGGTGTCCGGCACGTCGTCCTGCTCTCCTCCGCCATCATCACGGAGGGCGCCGACGAGACCCACCCCATCCACGTCATGCACGCCACCGTGGAACGGGAGATCCGCGCCAGCGGCCTGGAGTGGACGTTCCTGCGGCCGGGCGCCTTCGCCACCAACGCCTTCCAGTGGGCCGGGCAGATCCGCGCCGGCGACGAGGTCCGCGGTGTCTTCGCGGACGCCATGACCGCGCCCATCCACGAGGACGACATCGCCGCCGTCGCCGAACGCGCCCTGCTCGACGGCGGCCACGAGGGCGCCGCCCACCGCCTCAGCGGGCCGGCGGCCATCAGCAACGCCGGCCAGGTCGCCGCGATCGGCCGCGCCCTCGGCCGCACGCTCACCTACACCGAGGTGCCCCCCGAGCAGGCCGGCCCCGAACTCTTCCCGCACGTGCCCCCGCACATGCTCCAGAGCCTGCTCGACACCTTCCGCCACACCGTCGGCGCCACCCCCGAGACCACCACCACGGTCGAGGACATCACCGGCACCCCCGCCCGCCCCTTCGCGACCTGGGCCGAGGACCACAGGAAGGACTTCGGAGCCTGAGACACGGAGGAGGGAGACACCGCGAGCGCCGCGGGACGCGCTGCGCGTGCGCTGGTGGGGCGGGGCCCCGGGGGGTGCTGGGGGCGGGCGGACGCGGGATGCCTACGGTCGGGGCCGGACCCTGCGGCGCGGTCGCGGCCCTGCCGTGGGACCCGGGGCGACCGGGCCGCCCGGTCACCCGGCGGCCCCTCACACCACGCCGCGGCGCGCCGCGCCGGTACGGCCGTGGGTCCGACGCGTGCGGGGCGGCTCCGCACCACCCGGCGACCGGGGCCGAGCCCGGGGCGCCTACGTCGCGTCCGGCGCCCCCGGCCGCCGGGCCCCGGCCCCGGGCTGTCCCAGCCGTCCGGGAGCGGCAGCCGGACCTCATGGCGCCGAGCCCGAGCCCGTACTGCACGGGCCGCCCGGCCGACCGGTGCGCGTCCGGCCGCCCGGCCGGCCGGTGATCGTCAGGACGACGGGCAGGCCCGGCCGCCCGGCACAGGCGTGCCGGGCCCTGCACGGGGAGGTCCGGCCGTCCCCGGCCGGTAGCCGTCACGGCGACAGGCAGCTTCGTCCGCCGGGTCCCGGCCCTGGGCTGTCCCAGTCGTCCGGGATCCGGCCACCGAACACATGCGGCGCGGAATCCCCGTGGTCCCGGCTCCCCGCCCCGCCGGACCCGTCCGGCACGGTGGCTCGCCTCCGCCGTCCGCGGCGGCGCCGCCCGCTCGCCGGACGGGCGCCGTCCAGGGAGCCCGAGCGCCCAGCCGCAGGTGGCACGGGCGCAGGCCCCGCGGGCGGTCGGCCCGGCAGGGCGGCAGGTACCGCGGGCCCCTGCGCGCGCCCGTTCGGCCAGGCGGCAGGCGCCGGAGACCCCGGCCCGCCGTCGGTCGCCGGTAGCGCCAGAGCCCGGAGCCGCCAGAGCCCGGCGGAGCCGTACGCCCCGGCGCTCGGGCGTGCGGTCGAGCGCCGGGGGCGCGGGCTCCGTGTGCTCCCTGTGCGGCAATACCCCTGGGGGCCCCGCTCGTTGGACTTTCCGGGCACCCCGCCTTCAGGCGGACAAACCGGATGCTCCTGGCCCGCGTACCCCTAAGGACAGCCCATGGGCACTCCGCACCCGCCCGCACCGCGGGTCAGCCTCGCCTCCGGGCCCGACGGCCGCCACGCCCTGCGGCCGCTGCTGGACACCGTGCTCGACGCGCTGGACAGCGGACGGGCGGCCCGGGGCGGGCCGCTGCCCGCGGGCGGCCCGGAGGCCGTCGCCGCCCGGGTCCGCGCGGCCGCCGGGGTCGTACTGCCCGAGTACGGCGAGCCCGACGCCCTGCGCGCCCTCGTGCACGCCCTGGCCGAGGGCGCCGCCGACCCCGCCGACCCGCTCTGCGCCGCCCATCTGCACTGCCCGCCCCTGGCCGTGGCCGCCGCCGCCGACCTCGCCGCCGGCGTCCTCAACCCCTCGCTCGACTCCTGGGACCAGGCACCCGCCGCCTCCGCGCTCGAAGCCCTCGTCACCCGCGCCCTCGCCCGCACGGCGGGATGCGCCGACGCCGTCGTCACCACCGGCGGCACCGAGTCCAACCACCTCGCGCTGCTCCTCGCCCGCGAGAAGCGGGGCGACGGCGTCCGTCTCGTCCACGGCGCCAACGCCCACCATTCCCTGCCCCGCGCCGCCTGGCTGCTCGGCCTGCCCGCCCCCGTGCGCGTCCCCGCCCCCGCCGGCACCCTCGACCCCGCCGCCCTGGCCGAGACCCTCACCGCCCTCACCGGACCCGGCGCCCCCCGCACCCCGCTCCTGGTGGCCGCCACCGCCGGAACCACCGACGCCGGACTCATCGACCCGCTCCCCGAGATCGCCGCGCTGAGCGCCGCGCACGGCGCCCGGCTGCACATCGACGCGGCCCACGGCGGCGGCCTCCTGTTCAGCGACCGCCACCGCCACCTGCTCACCGGCCTCGACGCCGCCCACACCGTCACCCTCGACCTGCACAAACTCGGCTGGCAGCCGGTCGCCGCCGGACTCCTCGCCGTACGCCGCGGCGGCGACCTCGACGCCCTGCACCACCACGCCGACTACCTCAACGCCGACGACGACACCGAGGCCGGCCTGCCCGACCTCCTCGGCCGCTCCCTGCGCACCACCCGGCGCCCCGACATCCTCAAGATCGCCGTCACCCTCAAGACCCTCGGCCGCGCCGGACTCGGCGCGCTCGTCGACGAGGTCTGCGCCCACGCCCGCGCCCTCGCCGACCTCGTCGAGGACCACCCCGGCCTCGAACTGCGCGGGCGCCCCGTCATCAGCACGGTCCTGTTCCGGCCCGCCGGGGCCCCCGACGACGCGGTGGCCGCCGTACGCCGCCGCCTGCTCACCGACGGCCGCGCCGTCCTCGGCCGGGCCCGCCTGGACGGCCGGCTCTGGCTCAAGGCCACCCTCCTCAACCCCCGCACCCGGCCCGACGACCTGGCCGCCCTGCTGAAACTGGTGGAAGGAACCACCCCCCGATGAGCCACCCCCACGCCCCGACCGGCCCCCACCCGCCGACCGGCCGCCCCCCGGCCCAGCACTCCCCGGCGAACCGGACGGCCGCCGACCGGCTGCCGCAGAGCCGCCCCCCGATGGACCGCACCCCCACCCAGACCGCCCCCCGCGACCTGGTCGGCATCGGCGTCGGACCGTTCAACCTCTCCCTGGCCGCCCTCGCCCACCCCCTCACCGGACTGTCCACCGCCTTCTACGAGCAGCGCCCCCGCTTCGACTGGCACCCCGGCCTGCTCATCGACGGCGCCCGCCTCCAGGTCCCCTTCCTCGCCGACCTCGTCACCCTCGCCGACCCCGCCAGCCACTGGTCCTTCCTCAACTACCTCAAGGCCCGCGACCGGCTCTTCCCCTTCTACTTCGCCGAACGCCTCCACATCGAGCGCGCCGAGTACGACGCCTACTGCCGCTGGGTCTCCGACCAGCTCCCCGCACTGCACTACGGCCACCAGGTCGACACCGTCCGCTGGAACCCCGAACACCGCCTCTTCGAGGTCGACTTCACCCAGCTCGACAGCGACGGCGAGGCCGAGGCCCTGGGCCGCACCTACACCCGCAACGTCGTCCTCGGCGTCGGCACCGAACCCCACGTCCCCGAACCGCTGCGCCCCCTGGCCGGCGCCCCCGGCGCCCTCGTCGTGCACGCCGCCGACTACCTCGACCACCGCGACGCGCTCCTCGCCGCCGGGCACGTCACCGTCGTCGGCTCGGGCCAGTCGGGCGCCGAGGTCTTCCTCGACCTGCTCAAGGGCCGCCCCGCCGGCCACGAGCGGCTGCACTGGATCGGCCGCACCGAGGCATTCGCCCCCATGGAGTACTCCAAGCTCGGCCTGGAACACTTCACACCCGACTACACGCGCTACTTCCACGCCCTGCCCGAGCCCGTCCGCGACCGGCTCGTCCCCGCCCAGTGGCAACTGCACAAGGGCGTGGACGCGAGCACCCTCGCCGCCATCCACGACGAGCTGTACCACCGCACCCTGCACGGCGGCTGGCCCGACGCCGTCCTCACCCCCGGCGTCCGCGTCCGCACCGCGGGTCGCGTCGCCGGAAACAAGGTCGAACTCCACCTGGAACACCCCCAGCAGGACGCCCGCAGCCGCCTCACCACCGACGCCGTCGTCCTCGCCACCGGCTACCGGCCCCGCCCCCTGGGCCACCTCCTCGCCTCGCTCGACCCCTACCTGCGCCGCGACCAGAGCGAACGCCCCCGCGTCGACGAGCAGTACCGCCTCCTCCTCGACCCCGCCGTCAGCGCCGCCGGCTGCCACGTCTACGTGCAGAACGCCGAACACCACACCCACGGCGTCGGCGCCCCCGACCTCGGCCTCGCCGCCTGGCGCAGCGCCACCATCCTCAACTCCGTGACCGGCACGGCCAGCTACCCGCTGCCCGCCCGCACCGCCTTCACCAGCTTCGGCCTGCGACAGCAGCGGCCCCAGGTCCCGCCCGCCCACCAGTTCAAGGCACTCGCCCCTCTGGCGGACGGGACCTGAGGCCGCGCCCCCGCCACCGCACCGCTGCCCGCGGCACGGACACACCGGCCCGGAACACCGGCCCACCGGCTGCGGGGCCGGTGCACCGGCTACCGCACCGGCCCGCCGGTCAGAACACCGGCGTACCGTCCCGCGTCAGCTTCCAGTCCACCGACGCGAAGTCCTTCGGGTCCAGCACACCCTTCGCCGTCGCCCACTCGGCGATCCGGGTACGGATCTCCGTCGACTCCGACCACAGCTCCTTCGCCGCCGCCACGTGCGGGAACGCGCCGCCGCCGTTGGCGCGGTAGTTGTTCACCGCCAGCACGAACTGCTGCGCGTCGTCCAGCGGCGCACCGTTGAACGTCAGGTTCCGGATCCGCGAACCGGCCGGCCGGGCGACGTCGATGTCGTACGCCAGCCCCGACACATAGTCGTAGTTGTAGTCCGGCCGGCCGCCCGCGTTCGTCAGCTTCTCCACGTCCACGGGCGCGCCCGCCGCCGTCTGCACGTAGTAGCCCGCCGAGTACTCCAGGTACTCCCGCACCTGCGCGCCCGTCATCAGCTTCGCCACCAGCGTGTTGTCGTACACGTACAGGCTCGACAGGTCCCGGATCGTCACATCGCCCGCCGAGATCTGCGAGGTCCGCGAGAACGGCGACGCCTGCGCGATCACCGGCAGCGCGGCGTACTGCGTACCCGCCAGCGCCGCCTTCACCACGTCCTCCTGGACCTTGGTGATCAGATCGATGATCGGCGCGTCCTTGTAACGGGCGTCCACCGTCGTCAGCGTCTGCGTGGCCCGCCCGACGACCTGGTTGACGTACTGCACCACCTTCTTGTGCTCGTCCTCGAGCAGCCTGGTGATCTTCGGGTCGTCCGGCACCGCGTTCGAGTTGCGCAGCGAGGCGGCGACCGACTCCACCTCCCAGCGGCCCCGGGAGAACACCAGCTCGATGTCGAACAGGGTCAGCCGCTCCGCGAAGCACAGCGGCTCCGACAGCACCACCGTCTTCCCCGACTTCTCGTTGACGACCTTCAGCTCCGGGATCTCCAGATGCGCGTGCCCCACCAGGATCGCGTCGATCCCCGGCACCAGCCGGGCCACGTTCGCCGCCGCGTCCTCCACGTACGGCAACTGGTCACCGTAGGACGACTGGCCCGACGTACCCGAGTGCGCCGACACGATCACCACGTCCGCGCCCATCGACCGCAGCTTCGGCACCCACTTCGCCGCCTGCTCCTCAAGACCCGGGAACGTCAGCTTCCCCTGCACATACGCCTTGTCCCAGATCGCGATACCCGGGTTGGTCAGCCCCAGCACGGCCACCTTCACCGGAGCGGCACCCGGCACATGGAACGTCTTCATGACGTACGGCGCGAACGCCGGCCGCTGCGTCTTCGCGTCCAGCGCGTTCGCACCCAGCAGCGGGAAACGGCACTGCTGCTCGAACTTGCGCAGCGTCTCGATGCCGTAGTTGAACTCGTGGTTGCCCAGCGCCGCCGCGTCGTACCCGATCGCGTTCATCGCCTGCGCCATCGGGTGCACCGGACCGCCCTTGGCGGTGATCGGGTCCACCTTCGCGTAGTAGTACGACAGCGGGGTGCCCTGGATCGTGTCACCCGCGTCCAGCAGCAGCGTGTTGCGGCGGCCCTTCTCCTCGCGGACCTGGTTCACCAGCGTCGAGATGCGCGCCAGGCCCTGCGCGTTGCCCGCGCCGTCCGTGTACTCCGCGTCCTTGAAGTAGTCCCAGTTGAAGACGTGCCCGTGCAGGTCCGTCGTGCCCATCACGGTCAGCGAGTACCGCTTGGGATGCCGCCCGTGCCCATGCCCGTGACCGTGTCCGTGCCCGGGGGTCGCGGCCTCGGCCGCCGGAGCCGCCGCCGCACCCGCCAGCGCCACCCCCGCCCCGGTCACGGCGGACTTCTTCAGGAACTTCCGGCGGTTCAACGCCATGTCTGGTTCTCCTTGCGAAGGATCGGCTTGCGAGGACCGGCCCGCGGGCCGGTCGGAGCGCGGCCGGCCGCGGACGGCCGACGACGCGCGTAGACCGACCATGGATGGACGCGCGTAGATTCTGGCCGGGACATGCCGAAGCGCAACAGTCCCCGCAGGTTGCGATCTGATGACCGCCGCCCCGTGCCCCCGCCCCGGCACCCGGTGGCACAGTGGGAGGCATGACCTTCGCCGCCCCCGAGGAACCCGGCCCCGCCGTCCCGTACGGCACCCCCGACGCCCCGCGCATCGCCGTCCGCGGCGAGGCCCACCTCGAAGTCGACCCCGAGATCGCCCGCGTCGGCGTCAACGTCAGCGCCCGCGGCAGGGACCGCCGCTCCGCCCTCGACGACCTCACCCGCCGCAACACCGCCGTCCTCGACCTCGTCCGGTCCTACGGCCCCGCCGTCGAACGGCTGGAGACCGGCGCCTTCTCCATCGCCCCCGAACCCGCCCGCCACGGCCGCGGCGAACGCGTCCGCACCTACCACGGCGCCGTCCACCTCACCGCCGAACTCACCGACTTCACCGCCCTCGGTGAACTCACCACCCGACTGGCCGACTTGGACCTCACCCGAGTGGACGGCCCCTGGTGGGAACTGCGCCCCGGATCGCCCGCCCACCGCGAGGCCCGCCGACAGGCCGTACGCGCCGCCGTCCAGCGCGCCAAGGAGTACGCCGAGGCCCTCGGCACCACCCTCGCGGCCCTCGTCGAGATCGCCGACATCGACGCCGAGGGCAGCGCCTCCTTCCCGCCGTACGCCGGACGCGCCCGCGCCGCGGCCTTCGGCGCCCCAGGCGGCGCCCCCGAGGAGGCGGCCCCGCTCGACCTGGAACCCCAGCGTCAGCACGTCCACGCGCAACTCAACGCGCGATTCACCATGAAACCGCCCAAACTGTAAACACGTCAGAACAACGGACCGAGAGCGAGCCCCCACACCGCCCCCACACCCCGACCGACACCGCACACCCGCCGGAAACCCGCCGAACGCTCAGAGGAGCACCACCCCGCACACTTCAACACTTGTCAATAACACTTCATCCAAAGGTCGTTGAACAGTCACGTCGCACCAAATCCCTACCGACAGGTAAGGCCTAGGCTCACACCATGCGCCGAGCGAAGATCGTCTGTACCCTGGGGCCCGCCACCGACACGTACGACCGGATCAAAGCCCTGGTCGACGCCGGAATGGACGTCGCCCGCTTCAACCTCAGCCACGGCGAGCACGCCGAACACGACGAGCGCTACCAGCACGTACGCAAGGCCGCCGACGAGACCGGCCGCAGCGTCGGCCTCCTCGCCGACCTTCAAGGCCCGAAGATCCGCCTCGGCCGCTTCCGCGAAGGACCCGTACTCCTCGAACGCGGCGACACCTTCACCATCACCGTCGAAGAAGGCGTCGAGGGCGACCGCCACCGGTGCGGCACCACCCACGCCGGCCTCGCCGACGACGTCACCCCCGGCGAGCGCATCCTCGTCGACGACGGCAAGGTCTGCCTGGAGGTCACCGCCGTGGACGGACCCCGCGTCCGCACCCGCGTCACCGAGGGCGGCATGGTCTCCGACCACAAGGGCCTCAACCTCCCCGGCGTCGCCGTCTCCGTCCCCGCCCTGTCCAAGAAGGACGAGGACGACCTGCGCTGGGCGCTGCGCACCGGCTTCGACGTCATCGCGCTCTCGTTCGTGCGCAGCGGACGCGACATCCTCGACGTCCACCGCATCATGGACGAGGAGGGCCGCCGCCTGCCCGTCATCGCCAAGATCGAGAAACCGCAGGCGGTCGAGGCCGTCGACGAGATCGTCGCCGCCTTCGACGGCATCATGGTCGCCCGCGGCGACCTCGGCGTCGAGATGCCCCTCGAACAGGTGCCCATCGTCCAGAAGCGCGCCGTGAAACTGGCCCGGCGCAACGCCAAACCGGTGATCGTCGCCACCCAGATGCTGGACTCCATGATCGACAACTCCCGCCCCACCCGCGCGGAGGCCAGCGACGTCGCCAACGCCGTCATCGACGGCACCGACGCGGTAATGCTCTCCGGCGAGACCAGCGTCGGCAAGCACCCCGTCACCGCCGTCCGCACCATGGCGAAGATCGTCGCCGCCGCCGAGGAGGTCATCCTCGCCCGCGGCCTGCCCCCGCTGACCGAGCACAGCAAGCCCCGCACCCAGGGCGGCGCCGTCGCCCGCGCCGCCGCGGAGATCGGCGACTTCCTCGGCGCGCGGTTCCTCGTCGCCTTCACCCAGTCGGGCGACACCGCCCGCCGCCTCTCCCGCTACCGCTCACCCATCCCCGTCCTGGCCTTCACCCCCGAGCCCGCCACCCGCTCCCAGCTCAGCGCGACCTGGGGCGTCGAGACCTTCCTCGGCCCGCACGTCGACTCCACCGACGCCATGGTCGCCCAGGTCGACGAACTCCTCCTGCGCCACGGCCGCTGCGAGAAGGGCGACGTCGTCGTCATCACCGCCGGCTCCCCGCCCGGCGTCCCCGGCTCCACCAACCTGGTCCGCGTCCACCACATCGGCGAGGACGACCGCCCGCGGTAGGGGACCGTCAGTACTTGGGCCCGATGTGCGCGTCCATGAGGGCCACGGAGGCTTTGCGGGCGACGGAGATGTTGCAGCCGTGGGCTTTCCACTCGACGCCCAGCCGGTCGAGGGTGTCGGTGCAGAGCCGGGTGATATCCGCTGACAGGTTGGTGAAGAAGTACCGCGGGTACTCGTAGCGCTTGCGCTCACCGCCGACGAGACGAGTCGTCCAGTTGGTGATCCGGCAGCCGTCCGAGTGGATGAGCCCCCGGACGAACTCCCAGGGGTACGCGTCGACGATCTCCTGCTGCCAGGGGGCGAGCGCGATGCGGCGCTCGTGTTTCCTGCCGGTGCCGTGCTGGGGGAAGAGACGGGGCCAGTGCCGGGAGTAGCTGGTGATCATGGTGCATCCCTGCTTCTGCTCGTCGTACACGCCGACGCCGGGCCGTACCGCCGTGATGGCCTGTCGGCACTCACGGAGGAGTCCGGGCCAGGCGTCGGCACATGCGATCCGCAGGTAGTGGCCGCCGCGCGGATGCGGGCTGAGACACCCGTCGCCCAGATACAGGCCCAGCAGATAGGCGTACGCCGCCTCGTCAGCGGGCGGCCCCGGGTCGGTGGGCGCCATGCGGGGCAGGGGTTCGAGGCGGACGCGCCAGGAGCGGATCGCGGCGCGGGAGACGCCGGTCTGCTTGCTGACGGAGTTCAGGCTGCGCCCTTGCGCGAGCAGGGCGAGGGCGTGCTTGCGGGTGCCGAGATCGTACATGTGACCACCGTCGCGGAGCGGCTGCGGTGGCACGCGGCAAAAAGCGGATGTTCACGAGAACGTGGACATCCGCTTGCGAAGCGTGACCTTGGGAACCATGGAAAAGTACCCCGGGTCGGATTCGAACCGACGCTGGATGGTGTTTGAGACCATTGCCTCTACCGCTGGGCTACCGGGGCGCCCTTCGAAATGAAGATCGACGGTCACCCGCCGTGCCCCCACCTTACCGCAGCTAGGTACGCTCTTGGGAGCAGTATCTGCCTCCCCCGGAACAAGGAGCGCCCCCGTGACCGGCCCCGAGTCGCCCCAGTCCGTCGACGCCGCCGGCGACGACAAGTCGCATGTCCCGCCGCTGACGACCCGTGTGGTCATCGCCGAGGACGAGGCGCTGATCCGTCTCGATCTCAAGGAGATGCTGGAGGAGGAGGGCTACAGCGTCGTCGGTGAGGCCGGGGACGGTGAGCGGGCGGTGGAGCTGGCCCGGGAGCACCGGCCGGATCTGGTGATCCTGGATGTGAAGATGCCCAAGCTGGACGGCATCTCGGCGGCGGAGAAGATCGCCGAGGAGAGCATCGCCCCGGTGCTGATGCTGACGGCGTTCTCGCAGCGGGATCTGGTGGAGCGGGCGCGGGACGCCGGTGCGATGGCGTATCTGGTGAAGCCGTTCAGCAAGAGTGACGTGGTGCCGGCGATCGAGATGGCGGTGTCGCGGTTCACGGAGCTGCGGGAGCTGGAGAAGGAGGTCGCGGACCTCTCCCAGCGGCTGGAGACCCGGAAGCTGGTGGACCGGGCGAAGTCGGTGCTGCAGACGGAGTACGGGCTGACGGAGCCGGCCGCGTTCCGCTGGATCCAGAAGACGTCGATGGACCGCCGGATGTCGATGCAGCAGGTGGCGGAGGCGGTCATCCAGGACAGCGAGGAGAAGAAGGCGGCCAAGGGCGGGAAGCCGGTGCGGTCCGAGGAGGACTGAGCGGCGGCCGCCCCCGGCGCGCACGGCGAGGCCCGCATCCCCTGACCGGGGTGCGGGCCTCGCCGTGTGTGGGGTGCTGTCCGGTGGGCTCAGTCCTCGCCGAGGTAGGCCTTGCGGACGGATTCGTCGTGCAGGAGGTCGCGTCCGGTGCCGGAGAGGACGATGGTGCCGACCTCCATGACGTGTCCCTGGTCGGCGAGGGAGAGCGCGGCCTGGGCGTTCTGTTCGACGAGCAGGATGGTGGTGCCCTGGGACTTCAGCTCGACGATCGTGGACATGATCTTCTGCATCATGATGGGCGACAGGCCCATGGACGGTTCGTCGAGCATGAGGAGCTTGGGCTGGGACATGAGGGCGCGGCCCATGGCGAGCATCTGCTGTTCGCCGCCGGAGAGGGTGCCGGCGGCCTGCTTGCGGCGTTCGCCGAGGATGGGGAAGAGGTCGTAGGCGCGCTGGATGTCCTTCTCGATGCCTTCCTTGTCCTTGCGGAGGAAGGCGCCGAGCTGGAGGTTCTCGGCGATGCTGAGGCGGGGGAAGATGTGCCGGCCCTCGGGGGAGTGGGCGAGTCCGAGGGCGACGATCTTGTGGGCGGGGACGCCGGTGAGCGGCTTGCCGTCGAAGACGATCTTTCCGCCGCTGGGCTTGAGCAGGCCGGAGAGGGTGCGCAGGGTGGTGGTCTTGCCGGCGCCGTTGGTGCCGATGAGGGTGACGACCTCGCCCGCCTCGACGCTGAAGGAGATGCCTTTGACGGCCTCGATCTTGCCGTAGGCGACCCTGAGGTCCTCGACCTCCAGGAGTGCGGTCACTGGGCTTCTCCCTTGGTGCTGTGCTCCGTCTCGGCCTCGGCGGCTCCCGCCTCGGCCGCCTCGACCTCGGCCGCCTCGACCTCGGCGGCCTCGGCGTCGCCGGGGGCGCCTTCGAAGGGTTCGCCGAGGTAGGCGGCGACGACGCGTTCGTCGGCCTGGACGACGTCGGAGGTGCCCTCGATGAGTTTCTCGCCCTGGACGAGGACGGCGACGCGGTCGCAGAGGTTGAAGATGAACCGCATGTCGTGCTCGATGACGAGGACGGCGATGCCCTGCTCACGGATGGCGAAGACGAGTTCTTCGGTGGCGCGGGTTTCCTGGGGGTTCATGCCGGCCGTGGGCTCGTCGAGGAGCAGCAGGCCGGGTTCGCTGGCGAGTGCGCGGGCGATCTCCAGTTTGCGCTGTTCGCCGTAGGGGAGATTGCGGGCGAGATGGTCGCGTTTGTGGGCGAGGCCGATGAACTGGAGCAGTTCCATGGCCCGTTCTTCGCTCGCTTTTTCCGCTTTCTTGAATCCGGGGCCGCGCAGGAGTGCGGACCAGAGTCCTTCTTTGGTGCGGGTGTGCCGTCCGATCAGCACGTTTTCCAGGACGGTCATGTTGGCGAAGAGCCGGATGTTCTGGAATGTGCGGGCGATTCCGGCCTGGGTGACCAGGTGGGGTTTGGGGGGGAGGACGGTGCCTTTGTAGGAGACGGTTCCTTCGGTGGGGACGTAGAGGCCGGTGAGGCAGTTGAAGAAGGTGGTCTTGCCGGCGCCGTTGGGTCCGATGAGTCCGACGATCTCGCCGCTGTTGACGGTGAAGTCGACGGAGCGTACGGCGGTGAGGCCGCCGAAGCGCATGGTGACGTCACGGGCTTCGAGTACTGGTGTCGTCATCGTCCTCACGCCCCTGCCTTGGTGACGGCCGGGTCCTCGGGGAGCGTCTTCTGCTCGGGTACGTCGAGTTGTCCGGTCTCGTGGAACTCCAGCTGGCGGCGGCGGTTGGCGATGATGCCCTCCGGCCGGAACCGCATGAGGAGGACGAGGGCGAGGCCGAAGGCGAGGAGTTCGTAGTTCTTGAGGAACTGGAGCTTCTCGGGGATGAGGTAGAGCATGCTGGCGCCGAGGAGGGGTCCGCTGACGGTGCCCATGCCGCCGAGGACGACGGCGGCCAGCAGGAACGCGGAGTTGGGCGGGGCGGCGCCGGCGAACTGGTAGGGCGTGGGGACGACGGAGTAGCTGACGTGGGCGCTGACGGTGCCGGCGAGTCCGGCGAGCGCGGCGCCGAGGGCGAAGGCGATGAGCTTGACGCGGAAGCCGTTGATGCCCATGGCGGTGGCGGCGGTCTCGTCCTCGCGGATGGCGACCCAGGAGCGGCCGATGCGGGAGTCGGCGGCGCGGGTGAAGACCAGCACGACGATGGCCGTGAAGATCAGCATCAGCAGGAAGTAGTTGGCGAAGCGGCCCAGGGTGAAGGAGCCGATGTCGTGCGGGTCGCCGAAGTTGAACCCGAACATCTCCAGGTCGGGGATGTTGGCGATGCCGTTGGGGCCGTTGGTGATGTCGGGTCCGGAGGAGCCGTCGAGGTTGTTGACGGCGATGCGGAAGATCTCTCCGAAGCCGAGGGTGACGATGGCGAGGTAGTCGCCGCGCAGCCGCAGGGTGGGGGCGCCGATGAGGACGCCGAAGACGAGGGAGGCGCCCATGCCGACGAGGACGGCTCCCCAGAAGGGGAGTTGGGTGCCGGAGAAGCGGGAGTACTCGGAGCCGGAGACGAGGGCCGCGGCGTAGGCGCCGACGCCGAGGAAGGCGACGTAGCCGAGGTCGAGCAGGCCGGTGAGTCCGACAACGATGTTCAGGCCGAGCGCGACGGTGGCGAAGATGAGGATGTTGACGCCGATGTTGGCGTTGTGGTCCTCGGTCTGGGTGAAGGGGAAGACGGCCGCGGCGAGGAAGGCCATGGAGGTGGCGAATCCCTTGTGGCGGGCGTTGAGCGCGGAGAAGCGGTCGGTGAGTCCGGCGCTGAAGAGGGCCCAGGCGGAGAAGACGACGAGGAGTCCGAAGCCGCTGAAGGTCTCGCCGTACTCGTCGTCGGGGGTGCTGATGCCGTAGGTGAAGACGACGAGTCCGAGGGCGAGCGCGAGGGTGATGGCGACGCGTTCGGCCCAGGCGGGCAGCGGGGCGGGGCGCGGGATGTCGTCGGCCTTGGCGAAGTACGACTTCCAGGTGTCGCCGGGGCGCGGCAGGGCGAGGGCGCCGATGACGGGCAGCAGCGAGGCGATTGCGGCGACGTAGCCGCCGGGTTCGAGGTTGGCGAGGCCGCCGAGTTCGATGGCGATCGCGAGGATCGTGTACCAGGTGACGGCGAAGGCGGCCAGGGCGGTGAGGAAGACGGGGGCGGTGGTGCGGGCGGGGTTGAGCCAGCGCAGTCCGCGGACGTCCCAGAGGGTGAGGGCGTACAGGAGGGTGAGGATGCCGCCGGTGAGGGTGAGGAGCTGGAGTCCTGCCGGGTAGGCGGTGACGGTGAGGTCGCCGGGGAATTCGGCGGTCCAGGTCCAGGCGAGCATGGTGCTGGCGATGGTGGCGACGGCGCCGACGGTGGTGAGCAGCCGGGCGGCGCCGTGCGGCAGCGGGATGAGCGGGGTGCCCCCGTCGGGGCGGGTGGTGTCGGTCATGGTGCTCACGCCCTGTCCGCGACGCGTTCGCCGAGCAGGCCCTGTGGCCTGAAGAGGAGGACGAGGATGAGGAGGACGAAGGCCCACACGGAGGCCCAGCCCTGGCCGCCGAACTGGTCCATGCCGGGGATGTCGGCGATGTAGGCGGTGGCGAGTCCCTCGGCGAGGCCGAGGACGATGCCGCCGAGCATGGCGCCGTAGATGTTGCCGATGCCGCCGAGGACGGCGGCGGTGAAGGCCTTGAGTCCGGCGACGAAGCCCATGTCGTAGTTGACGCTGCCGACGCGGAAGCCCCAGGCGATGCCGGCGACGGCGGCGAAGAAGCCGCCGATGGCGAAGGCGATGACGATGATGCGGTTGGTGTCGATGCCCATGAGCTGGGCGGTGTCCGGGTCCTGGGCGGTGGCCTGCATGGCGCGGCCGGTGCGGGAGGTGCGGACGAAGAAGGCGAGGGCGCCCATGCAGACGGGGGCGGCTATGAGGACGAAGAGTTCACCGGACTGGATCTTGAGGCTGTCGGTGATGTTGAACGGGCCGCCGGGCAGCTGGGGGAACTTGCGGGCGTTGTCGGCGTGCGGGTACCAGTTGAAGACGGCCTGCTGGAGGGCGAGGGAGAGGCCGATGGCGGTGATGAGGGGGGCGAGGCGTGGGGCGCCTCTGAGCGGCCGGTAGGCGAATCGTTCCGCTCCCACCGCGATGAGCACGGCCACCAGGCCGCCGCCGATCAGCATGAGGGGGAGGGCGATCCACATGGATGTGCCGTCGGGCAGGACGAGATAGACGGAGAGGGCGCCGAAGCCGCCGGTCATGAAGATCTCGCCGTGGGCGAAGTTGATGAGCTGGACGATGCCGTACACCATCGTGTAGCCGATGGCGATCAGCCCGTACATCGAGCCGAGAATCAGCCCGTTGGCCAGCTGTTGCGGCAGAGTGTGCACCGCAAGGCCTCCATGTGGGTGCGGAGAGTGACGGGGGAGAGAGGTCGGGCCGCGCGGTGACGGGTCGTCGTGGCCGCGCGGCCCTGGTGTCGTCCGTGCTGAGGCTGGGTCAGCTTGCGTTGTACGTACCGGTCTTGACGGACTTCCACGCACCGTTGGTGACTTGGTACAGGGTGAGCTGCTTGTTCTTGGTGTCGCCGTACTGGTCGAAGCCGACCGGTCCTGCGATGCCCTCGAAGTCGATCTTCTGGAGCTGGTCGACGACCTGCTGGCGGGCGTCGGAGGGGACCTTGCCGTCCTTCACGACGTTGCCGACGGCCTTGATGATGGCGGTGGCGGCGTCGTAGGAGTAGCCGCCGTAGGTGCCGTAGTCGCCCTTGTAGCCACCGGACTTGTACTTGTCGATGAACTCCTTGGCGGCGGGCAGGGTGTCGACGGGGACGCCGACGGAGGTGACGAAGTCGCCCTCGGCCGCCTTGCCGGCGGTCTGGATGTAGGTCGGGGTGAACATGCCGTCGCCGCCCATCAGCGGGATCTTGGCGCCGGCGTCCTTGAGCTGCTTGGTCAGGACCTGCGACTCGTCGTACTGGCCGCCGTAGTAGAGGAGTTCGGCGCCCGAGTTCTTGATCTTGGTGACGAGGGTGGAGAAGTCCTTGTCACCGACGTTGATGTGGTCGGTGCCGGCGACGGTGCCGCCCTGCTCCTTGAACTTCTTGCCGAAGATGCCGGCCAGACCCGCTCCGTAGGTCTGCTTGTCGTCGACGACGAAGACCTTCTTCTTCTTGAGGGTCTTGAAGACGTAGTCGGCCGCGAAGCCGCCCTGCACCTCGTCGGTGATGGCGGTGCGGAAATACGTCTTGAAGGGGCGGACCTTGTTGCCGGAGACCCAGTCCTTGCCCTGCGTCAGCTCGGGCGCGGTGTTGGACGGGGAGATCTCGGCCAGGTTGGCGGAGGCGAAGACCTTCTGCATGGTCTGCGCGACACCGGAGTTGAGCGGGCCGACGACGCCGAGGACGTCCTTGTTGGCGACCAGCTGGGAGGCGTTCTGCTGGCCGGTCGGCGGCAGGGCCTTGTCGTCGAGGGCGACGACCTTGAAGGTGACGCCGGGGACGAGCTTCTTCTCGTTGGCGTCCTTGACCGCGATCTCGACGCCGGACTGGATGCCGAGGCCGGTGGCGGAGTTCTGTCCCGTCAGCGGGGCGTCGACACCGATGACGACCGTGGTGCCGCCCTTGTCGTCGCCGCCCTTGTCGTCGCCTCCGCGGGAGCCGCACGCGGTGAGGGCCAGAGCTCCGGTCGTGAGGACGGAGGTGAGTATCACCAGGGAACGCTGTCGCACAATCAGTCCTTTCCGCAGGCTTGTCCGCCCGGTGTGGGGGTGGCACAGGCCGCGCTGGTACCGAACTCCCGGTGGAGCGGTGACTGGCCGTGACTCTAAGCCTGGGTTGTGGCCATGGGCATGGTGGTGGACTGGCTTGTGACTTTCTTGTTATGCCGTTCCGGTTCAGGGGCTTCTCGGAAGGTCACTCTCGGCCGGTTTGGTGGAATTCCGCTCCGGTCCGCATTCTGAGAATGCGCACTTCCGGTTGGCCGTCGGCGGGGCGGCGGCGGAGCGGGCCGCGAGCGCGCCGCGAGGCCCCGGAAAGATCACGCCGGGGGGTGTCCGAGAAGAGGAATCAGAGCCTTCGTATTGCTTCCGTGTTACGCAGTGTTACGCGAAAAAATGGAAGATCGCATTCAGCGACGGCCGGGAAGGCATGAATACGGATATCTGGAGTGGCGATACGCCGGGATGTCCCGCCCTGCGCGGTAAACGGCGCGTTGGGGCTGATGGGACCGGTGGTGTTCGTGATGCACGCGGTGCGTCATGGTGTCCGGGAACGCCGAAGGGGGCGGCCCGGCACGCGACCGGACCACCCCCTGCCCGCGCGGGTCAGTCCGTGGCTGCGGTCCGCGCGCCGTCCGCGTCCGCCGGCCGCGCCTCGCGCAGCAGACAGGTGAGCCGCGCGCTGCACACCCGCCGCCCCTGCTCGTCACTGATCACGATCTCGTACGTGGCCGTCGAGCGGCCCCGGTGCAGCGGCGTGGCCACACCGGTGACCGCGCCCGAACGCGCCCCGCGGTGATGCGTGCAGTTCAGGTCGACACCGACGGCGATCCTGGAACTGCCGCCGTGCAGCATGGCGCCCACCGAGCCCAGGGTCTCGGCGAGGACGGCGGAGGCGCCGCCGTGCAGCAGCCCGTACGGCTGGGTGTTGCCCTCCACCGGCATGGTGCCGACGACACGCTCGGCGGACGCCTCGGTGATCCGCACGCCCATACGGGTCCCGAGGTCGCCGGCGGAGAACAGGGCGGGCAGGTCGATGCCGAGGGCGGCGTACTCGTCGATGACCTCCTGAGGGAACTTCACGTGCTGCTGCTCGCCCATGGGCCCGGCTCCGTTCGTCGTCGGTCGGCACTGCGCCTCGTCGTCGGTCGGCACTGCGCCGCTGAGCGGACGCTCAGTCGGTCGCCGATTGTTCCAGACGCACCACGACGGACTTGCTGGCCGGGGTGTTGCTGGTGTCCGCGGTGGCATCCAGGGGCACCAGGACGTTCGTCTCCGGGTAGTACGAGGCCGCGCAGCCGCGCGCGGTCGGGTAGTGCACCACCCGGAAGCCGCTCGCCCGCCGTTCCACACCGTCCTTCCACTCGCCGACCAGATCGACGTACGAGCCGTCGGCCACCCCGAGCCGCCGCGCGTCCTCGGGGTGGACGAGCACCACCCGCCGGCCGTTCCGGATGCCCCGGTAGCGGTCGTCCAGGCCGTAGATCGTGGTGTTGTACTGGTCGTGCGAGCGCAGCGTCTGGAGCAGCAGCCGCCCCTCGGGCAGCTCGGGGAACTCCACCGGGGCTGCCGTGAAGTTGGCCTTGCCGGTCGCGGTCGGGAAGCGGCGCTCGTCGCGCGGGGCGTGCGGCAGCGCGAAGCCGCCGGGGCGGGCCACGCGCGCGTTGAAGTCCTCGAAGCCGGGGACCACCCGTGCGATCCGGTCGCGGATCGCGCCGTAGTCCCGCTCGAACTCCTCCCACGGCACCACGCTGTCCTCGCCCAGCACCCGGCGGGCCAGCCGGGACACGATGGTCGGCTCCGACAGCAGCAGCGGGCTCGCGGGCGCCAGCCGGCCCCGGGAGGCGTGCACCATGCCCATCGAGTCCTCGACCGTGACGAACTGCTCGCCACCGCCCTGCACATCGCGCTCGGTGCGGCCGAGCGTGGGCAGGATCAGGGCGCGCGCGCCCGTGACGACGTGCGAGCGGTTGAGCTTGGTCGACACGTGCACGGTCAGCCTGGCCCGGCGCATGGCCGCCTCGGTGACCTCGGTGTCGGGCGAGGCGGAGACGAAGTTGCCGCCCATGGCGAAGAACACCTTCGCCTCGCCGTCGCGCAGGGCGCGGATCGCCCGGACGACGTCGTAGCCGTGCTCGCGCGGCGGGGCGAAGCCGAACTCCTTCTCCAGGGCGTCGAGGAAGGCCGGGGCGGGACGCTCGAAGATGCCCATCGTGCGGTCGCCCTGCACATTGGAGTGGCCGCGCACCGGGCACACGCCCGCGCCCGTGCGCCCGATGTTGCCGCGCAGCAGCAGGAAGTTGACCACCTCGCGGATGGTCGGCACCGAGTGCTTGTGCTGGGTCA
Organism: Streptomyces sp. SAT1; assembly: GCF_001654495.1. Lineage (GTDB taxonomy): Bacteria > Actinomycetota > Actinomycetes > Streptomycetales > Streptomycetaceae > Streptomyces > Streptomyces andamanensis. The sequence goes on along the minus strand of NZ_CP015849.1, from coordinate 1,699,106 downwards.
GGCCCATCGCCCAGCACACGATGACGCGCCGGGAGGCGAGCACCATGTCCAGGGCGCGCTCGATCTCCGCGCGGGTGAGGCCGGTCGCGGCGAGCGTCCGGTCCCAGTCGGCGGCGCGGGCGGCGGCCGCGAACTCCTCGTAGCCGTGTGTGTGCTCGCGGACGAACAGCTCGTCCACGGCGCCCGGGGTCTGAAGGATCAGCCGGTTGAGGAGGCGGAAGAGGGCCTGGTCGCCGCCGATGCGGATCTGGAGGAACAGATCGGTGAGCGCGGCACCGGTGGCCAGGCCCTTCGGCGTCTGCGGGTTCTTGAAGCGCTCCAGGCCGGCCTCGGGCAGCGGATTGACGCTGATGATCTTCGCGCCGTTCGCCTTGGCCTTCTCCAGCACGGAGAGCATCCGCGGATGGTTCGTCCCCGGGTTCTGGCCGGCCACGATGATCAGATCGGCCTGGTGGAGGTCCTCCAGCAGGACGCTGCCCTTGCCGACGCCGATCGTCTCCGACAGGGCCGAACCGGACGACTCGTGGCACATGTTCGAGCAGTCGGGGAGATTGTTGGTGCCCAGCTCCCGCGCGAACAGCTGGTAGAGGAACGCGGCCTCGTTGCTGGTGCGGCCGGAGGTGTAGAAGACGGCCTCGTCGGGGGAGGAGAGCGCGGCGATCTCCTCGGCGACGATGCCGAAGGCGCGCTCCCAGGTGACCGGCTCGTAGTGGTCGGCGCCCTCCGGCAGGTACATGGGGTGGGTCAGCCGCCCCTGCTGCCCCAGCCAGTAGCCGCTGCGGCCGGCCAGGTCCGGCACGGGGTGCGCGGCGAAGAACTCCGGGGTGACCCGGCGCAGGGTCGCCTCCTCGGCGACTGCCTTCGCGCCGTTCTCGCAGAACTCCGCCGTGTGCCGGTGCTCCGGCTCGGGCCAGGCGCAGCCCGGACAGTCGAAGCCGTCCTTCTGGTTGACCCGCAGCAGGGTCAGCGCGGTGCGCTTGACCCCCATCTGCTGCCGGGCCATGCGCAGCGAGTGCCGGACGGCGGGCAGTCCCGCCGCCGCGTGCTCGGGCCCGTCCACCTGCGGCGCGTCCTGGACCGGATCACCCTTGGGCGGCTTGGTGGCCATCGGACGCTCTCCTTCGACTGGCGACTGCGTGGGTGCTGCCTGTGCTGCCTGTGCTGCCTTGCCCGGCCGGTACCGCGAGATGCGTATCCCGGGCCCCGCACCGGACCGTCTCCGATCCTCGCACGAGGCGGTGACAATGCCGCCGGCCGGGGAGGAGCGCGGACCGAGGGCCGGGGGCAGAGGCCCGGGGACGGTCCGGGGACGCCGGGGGCCTGGCGGCCGGGCACAGCGCGGGTGGCGTCCGGCTGTCAGTGGCACGTGGCAGGATCGGGGACGTGGCAGAGACAGCATCGAAGAAGACCGAGACCGACTCCGGCGGCACCCGTCCGCGGCTGATGCTCATGGACGGGCACTCGCTGGCCTACCGCGCGTTCTTCGCGCTGCCCGCGGAGAACTTCACCACCGCGACGGGCCAGCCGACGAACGCGATCTACGGCTTCGCGTCGATGCTGGCCAACACCCTGCGTGACGAGGCGCCCACGCACTTCGCGGTGGCGTTCGACGTCTCCCGCAAGACCTGGCGCTCCGAGGAGTTCACGGAGTACAAGGCGAACCGCTCCAAGACCCCCGACGAGTTCAAGGGGCAGGTGGAGCTGATCGGCGAGCTGCTCGACGCGATGCACGCCTCCCGCTTCGCCGTCGAGGGGTTCGAGGCGGACGACATCATCGCCACCCTCGCCACCCAGGCCGAGGCCGAGGGCTTCGACGTGCTGATCGTCACCGGCGACCGCGACTCCTTCCAGCTGGTCTCCGAGCACACCACCGTGCTCTACCCCACCAAGGGCGTCTCCGAGCTGACCCGGTTCACCCCGGAGAAGGTCTTCGAGAAGTACGGGTTGACGCCTGCCCAGTACCCCGACTTCGCGGCGCTGCGCGGCGACCCGTCGGACAACCTGCCGGGCATCCCGGGCGTGGGCGAGAAGACGGCCGCGAAGTGGATCAACCAGTTCGGTTCGTTCGCCGAGCTGGTCGAGCGCGTCGAGGAGGTCAAGGGCAAGGCCGGGCAGAATCTGCGCGACCACCTGGAGGCCGTCAAGCTCAACCGCCGCCTCACCGAGCTGGAGCGCGGCGTCGAGCTGCCGAAGCGCGTCGCCGAGCTGGCCAGGGCCGCGTACGACCGCAAGGCCGTCGCGATGGTCCTGGACACCCTGGAGATCCGCAACCCGTCGCTGCGCGAGCGGCTCTTCGCCGTCGACCCCGGCGCCGAGGAGGCCGAGACCACGCCGATCGCGACGGAGGGCGTGGAGCTGGACGGCGCGGTGCTGGGCACCGGCGAGCTGGCCGGCTGGCTCGCCGAGCACGGCGGCCGGACCCTCGGCGTCGCCACGGTCGACACCTGGGCGCTGGGCACCGGCTCGGTGGCCGAGGTCGCGCTGGCCGCCGACGGCGGGGCCGCCGCCTGGTTCGACCCGACGCAGCTCGACGAGGCCGACGAGCAGGCGTTCGCCGGCTGGCTGGCCGACGCCGGCCGGACCAAGGTGTTCCACAACGCCAAGGGCGCCATGCGGGTCTTCGCCGAGCACGGCTGGAGCGTCGCGGGCGTCGCCATGGACACCGCGCTCGCCGCCTATCTGGTGAAGCCGGGACGCCGCTCCTTCGACCTGGACGCGCTGTCCCTGGAGTACCTGCACCGCGAGCTGGCACCGGCCGCGGCGGCCGACGGCCAACTCGCCTTCGGCGCGGAAGACGCCGCCGAGGCCGAGGCCCTGATGATCCAGGCGCGCGCCGTCCTCGACCTCGGCACCGCCTTCGGGGACCGCCTCCAGGAGGTCGGCGCCGCGGACCTGCTGCGCGACATGGAGCTGCCCACCTCCGCGCTGCTCGCCCGCATGGAGCGGCACGGCATCGCCGCCGACCGCACCCATCTGGAGGCGATGGAGCAGACCTTCGCCGGGGCGGTGCAGCAGGCCGTGAAGGAGGCGCACGCGGCGGCCGGGCACGAGTTCAACCTCGGCTCGCCCAAGCAGCTCCAGGAGGTCCTCTTCGGCGAGCTGGCCCTGCCGAAGACCAAGAAGACCAAGACGGGCTACACCACCGACGCCGACGCCCTGGCCTGGCTGGCCGGCCAGACGGACAACGAGCTGCCGGTGATCATGCTCCGCCACCGCGAGCAGGCCAAGCTCCGGGTGACCGTCGAGGGCCTGATCAAGACCATCGCCGCCGACGGCCGCATCCACACCACCTTCAACCAGACGGTCGCCGCGACCGGCCGCCTCTCCTCGACCGACCCGAACCTCCAGAACATCCCGGTGCGCACCGACGAGGGCCGGGCCATCCGCCGCGGCTTCGTGGTCGGCGAGGGCTTCGAGTCGCTGATGACCGCCGACTACAGCCAGATCGAGCTGCGCGTCATGGCCCATCTGTCCGAGGACGCGGGCCTGATCGAGGCGTTCACCTCCGGTGAGGACCTGCACACCACCGCGGCCTCGCAGGTCTTCGCCGTCGAGCGCTCGGCGGTGGACGCGGAGATGCGCCGCAAGATCAAGGCCATGTCCTACGGCCTGGCGTACGGCCTGTCGGCCTTCGGCCTCTCCCAGCAGCTGAACATCGAGGCGGGCGAGGCCCGCGCCCTGATGGACGCCTACTTCGAGCGGTTCGGCGGCGTGCGGGACTATCTGCACCGAGTGGTGGACGAGGCCCGCGCGACCGGCTACACCGAGACCCTGTTCGGCCGCCGCCGCTACCTCCCCGACCTCAACAGCGACAACCGCCAGCGCCGCGAAATGGCCGAGCGGATGGCCCTCAACGCGCCGATCCAGGGCACGGCGGCCGACATCGTCAAGATCGCCATGCTCAACGTGGACCGGGCGCTGGCCGAGGCCGAGCTGAGGTCCCGGATGCTTCTCCAGGTCCACGACGAGATCGTGCTGGAGATCGCCCCCGGCGAGCGCGCGGCCGTGGAGGAGATCGTCCGCCGCGAGATGGCCGGCGCGGTCCGGCTCAGGGCGCCCCTGGACGTCTCGGTGGGCGTGGGACCGGACTGGGAGTCGGCGGCGCACTGACGGCCGCCGGGCGCCGCGCACGGCCCGGCCGGGACGGGTCCGGCGGACGGCTTCCTGTGCCGTCCGCCGGACCCGTCCGTGTGCACCACCGGGCCGCCGGCTCGACCGGAGGGGCCCGGACCTGCCGTGACCTGCGGCGACTGCGTGTACATCACTCACGTGGCCCCCGCGAAGACGCAGCGGCACGCCCTGCCCGACAGGATCTGGGCATGGGTATACGCATGCTCAACCACCGGCCGGCGGTATCCCAGACAGCCGTCGGCGCGGCCCCGGCCGCGTCGCCCCCGCCGGTTCCGGCCCTCGCGTCGACCGCGAGCACCGCCCGCGTCCCGACCGACCTCGCGGTCACCCTCCGTCGGGCCGCGCGGGACGCGCGCCGCCGGTTCACCCCCGGCGCGCGGCTTCCCTGGCGGCTGTGGGCCGATCTGACGCGCGGCTACGCGGCGCTCCTGCTCGCCCGGGTGCCGCGCCCGGTCCCCACCCGCACCGTGACCGTCTTCGTCGCGGCCTCCCCGGCCGCGCCCCGCCGCCCGAGCGGCCCGGCACCACGCGAGACCCGCCCGGAGCGCCCGGAGCGTCCGGAACGTCCGGAACGTCCGGAACGATCCGACCGCCCCGACCGCCGGGACCGGAAGCACCGCAGGGACCGCCCGGACCGCCCGGCTCGCACGGACCGCCCGGCTCGCACGGACCGCCCGGCTCGCACGGACCGGCCCGATCGCACGGACCGGCCCGATCGGACGGGCCACCCGTCCCCTCAGGATCACCAGGGCCGCCGCAACGGTCCGGGCCGCCGCGACCGGTAGTCCGCCCAGCGCGACCGGTGGTCCGGCCACCGCGACCGATAGCCGAACCGAACGGAACGGAACGGAACCGAACTGGTCCGGACCGGTCCGAACTGGTCCGGACCGGTCCGGGCCGGTCGTCGGTGGGCCGCGAGCGGCGGAGACCGCCGGGGACGGGACCCGGACCGGGACCGGAACCAGGGAGGGCCCGGCCGCCCGGAGGCCGAAGGCCCGCCGCCTCACCGAACCCGTAGGCCGCCGTCCCGCCGACGCCCGTCGTAGCCTCCCGCACCCGGCTCCGGCCGACCGGCGTCCCCACCCTCCTTGCTTCCGACGCCCCCGCTTCCGACGCCCCCGCTCCCGACACGCTCGCCCCCCGCGCCGCCCCTGTGCCGGTGGCGCACCCGCACCACCACCGCGTACGCCGTCACCCCCACCACCAGCCCGGCGCCCGCGCCGAAGCACACGGTGGGGATCAGATCGAACAGGCCCCCGCCCCCGCCCCTCCCGTCCGCGGCCCACGAGCGGGCGACCCGCTGCACCGTCCCGGCCGCCGCGCAGCCGCCGATCAGGGCCGGGCCCCACCACCGGTCCCGGGCCGGCAGCACCGGAACCCCGGCCCCGGCCGGCTCGACGGCCACCGCCCGCCGCAGCGCGTGGACGACGAAACCGGTGATCGCGACCGCCGCCACCACCGAGCCGCCGTACTGGAGGCAGCGGTAGCCCGGCGCGCCCCCGATCCGGTGGTCCAGCACCGGGAACACCCGTACACCCCACCGGTCGTGGTGGGTGAAGGCGTCCCAGACCACATGGGTCAGCGCGCCCGCGGCCGCGGAGAGGTACCAGCGCGCCACCGAGGAGGGCTCCACGCGCGCGCGTGGAGCACCGCACCGCAGCAGTGCCGCGGGCCGCCCCTGGACGCTCCGGGGGAGCAGCGCCACCAGGGGCTCGCGGGCCAGGAGCCACAGCCAGGCCAGGAGCCAGGCCGTCGGCACGTCCACCGTCACGACGCCGGGCAGGGAGTGGGTGAAGGTGCCGAACCCCATCGCCGGGGGCAGCGCGTTCGCCGCGTAGAAGGTCGCGTCCGGTGCGAAGGAACCCGCGACGAGCACCACCGGCACCAGCCGCCACCGGCCCGTGCCGTCCCCGCGCACGGCGGGCAGCACGGCGGCCGCGTGGCTCAGAGTGAACGGCAACGGAACCCCCCACAAGGCGTGTTGACCGGGCCGGACGACCCGGACGACCGATACGCCCAGTATGCGGGAGAGAGAACCGGACACCTCGGTTCCGCGTCCTCGTGCGGCCGAAGGTGGCCAACCGGAGCAAACCGGGCACGAACCGCTCCCGACACAAAGGAAGTTGTCGTAGGGTCACCTGGGTCGTGCATCCGGAAGGCTCCACAAGGGCAACCAGTACCGCGGGTCAACCGTCACAACAGGGCGAACACACAGGAACAGAGGGACGCTCGGGCGTTCACGGGAGGGGTTCACTCCATGGCGGCGCATTTCGGCAGGAGGCTGTACAAAGGGGCGGCGACCACGGCTGTGGCCGCGGTCGCGGTCGCGGCGCTCTCCGCTTCGGAGGCTCCCGGTGTGACGGCCGGCGACGACGGCAGACAGACGGCGGCCGGTGCGTCCTCCGCCCCCGACACCGCCGCGGGCGCCGGGGACACCGCGACCGGTGACACGCAGTACTACACGGACCTGCCGCCGCTGAAGAGCCCCGAGCCCGTCACCGGCACCGGCACGGGGAGCGGCACCCCCGCCGCCGGCGGCCCGGCCGAGGCGGGCATACCCGCCACCGTGCTCGACGCCTACAAGAAGGCCGAGTCCGAGCTGCGGACCGCCAAGCCGGGCTGCAACCTGCCCTGGCAACTGCTCGCCGCGATCGGCCGGGTCGAGTCCGGCCAGGCCCGCGGCGGCCAGGTGGACGCCCAGGGCACGACGCTCACCCCGATCCTCGGCCCCGTCCTCGACGGCAGCGGTTTCGCGCACATCAGCGACACCGACCACGGCGCCTACGACGGCGACAGCACCTATGACCGCGCGGTCGGCCCCATGCAGTTCATCCCCTCCACCTGGAAGTGGGCGGGCCGGGACGGCAACGGCGACGGCAAGAAGGACCCCAACAACATCTACGACGCCGCCCTGGCCACCGCGCACTACCTGTGCCGCAACGGCTGGGACCTGTCGGACCAGGCGGACCTGAACAGCGCGATCCTCAGCTACAACCACTCGCAGGAGTACCTGAACACCGTCCTGTCCTGGCTGGAGTACTACCGCAAGGGCACCCACTCCGTGCCGGACGGCACCGGCCAGCTGCCGAGCCACAGCAGTGGCGGCGGCACCCCCGGGACGTCGCCCACGAACCCCTGGCAGCCGACCGTGCCGACGACCGGCGCCGGGAAGTCCGGCAAGCCGGGCACACCGGCCGAGCCGGGCAAGCCGAGCACCCCGAGCAAGCCTGCCAAGCCGGGCAAGCCGGGCGGCGGCTCCCCGACCGAGCCGCCCACCAAGCCTCCGACGCCCCCCACCAAGCCCTCCACGCCCACCGACACCGTGGACCACCTGAAGGACGCGGGCACGGGCGAGCTGACGGCGAGGGCCGGCGACGCCTTCGCGCGGAGGATCAGCGCCCGCGCCGAGACCAAGGCCGGCAAGGCGGTCGCCAAGGTCAGGATCCGGTTCGTGATCGGCGGTGACACCGACGCCGCCTTCGCGGGGGGCGAGAAGGTCGCCACCATCGTCACCGACGCCTCCGGTACGGCCGTCGCACCGGCGCTCCAGGCCGGTGAGAAGACGGGCTCCTTCACCGTGCAGGCCCTGCTCGTGGGCCGCACGGTCGCCGCCGTCCAGTACAAGGCCACGGTCACCGCGCGCGCCGCCGACAAGCTCGCCCGCACCGGCGACACACCGCTGCTCTGCACGCCCGGCGGCACCTTCGCCGACCAGATCGAGGTCAAGGCCACCTACAAGGGCGCCGTCGCGGACCGGGTCGCGGCCACCGCCACCCTGGTCAAGTCCGCCGAGGACGGCACCGAGAACGACAAGGGCCCCTACTTCAAGGGCGACGACGACAAGCCCGTACGCACCCTGACGGACCTCAGGACCGACGACAAGGGTTTGCTCAAGCTGCCCGAGCTGTACGCGGACGACACCACCGGCACCTTCCTGCTCCGCATCACCACCACCGGTGGCGCGACCCTGACCGTGGAGCTGAAGGTCGCGGCGGACGGCACCGCCGAACCGTCACCGGACCCGTCCGGTTCCCCGTCCACGTCCCCGTCACCGTCCGGGTCCCCGTCCACCGGCTCGTAGGCCGCGCGGCGGCACCGGCACATCACCGGGGCGCCCCCCTCCCGCACCGGCGCGGGAGCGGGGCGCCCCGGCGCGTGCGGCCCGGGACCGGCCGGCGGGTCAGCGCCGCAGCCGGGCGTTGGTGTGCCGGGTCGGCTCGGCGGTCGCCGGGTCCTCGGGCCAGGGGTGCTTCGGGTACCGCCCGCGCAGCTGAGCCCGTACGCCCTTGTAGCCGTCCCGCCAGAAGGACGCGAGGTCGGCGGTGACGGCGACGGGACGGCCGGCGGGGGAGAGCAGGTGCACGAGGACCGGCATCCCGGCCACGGCGGGCGAGGCGTCCAGCCCGAACATCTCCTGGAGCTTCACCGCGAGCACCGGCCGCTCGGGATCGCCGTAGTCGACCCGGACGGCCGACCCGCTGGGCACGGTGATCCGCTCCGGGGCCAGTTCGTCCAGGCGGGCCGCCTCCCCCGAGGCCCAGGGCAGCAGCCGGGACAGCCCCTGCCCGGCGTCGATCCGCGCGAGGTCCGCGCGGCGGCGGGCACGGCCGAGTTCCGGCTCCAGCCACTCCTCCACGCGCGCGTGCAGGGCGTCGTCGCCCACATCGGGCCAGGGCGCGCCGAGCCGCCGGTGCAGGAAGGCGAGCCGCCGCCGCAGCGCCTCGGCCCCCGGCGACCAGCGCAGCAGCCCCCAGCCCTCCTGACGCAGTCCCTGGAGCAGCGCCTCGCGCACGAGCGCGGGAGCGGGGTCGGTGAGGGGCCGTGCCCTCAGCTCCACCGCACCCAGCCGTTCGACCCGCCGCGCGACGACGTCCCCGCCGGCCCAGCCGACCTCCTCCCGCTCCTCGTGCAGCGCCCCGGCCGCACGCCGGGCGATGTCCTCGTCGACGGCCGCGGCGAGCTGCACGCGCGCGTGCCCCCGGCCCAGCGGCCGGTCGGCGACCGCGACGGCGAGCCACGGCGACCCGCGCAGCGCGGACCCCTCGGCCGGCTCCGCCCGGGTGCCGGAGACCATCAGGTACGAACCGCCGTCCAGCCGCGCCACCCGCTCGGGGAAGGCCAGCGCGGCGACCAGCCCGGCCACGTCCTCCTCCCGGCGCCCGCCGGAGGACTCCGCCGCGCGTCCTTCCGGGGCGGGCGCCGCGGACCCCTTCGCCGCGGCCCGCAGCCGCCGCACCTCCGTGCGCCACCGCCCCGCGTACGGGTCGCCGCCGCGCCGGGCGGCGCGCAGCGCGGCCGCGAGATCGTCGCCGTACTCCCGGGGCACCTCCTCGCTGAGCAGCGCGACCACCTCCGCGGCCCGCTCCGCCGCGTCACCGGCGCCCGCGTCGAGCAGGGCCCGTCCGAGCCGGGGATGCACGCCGAGCCGGGCCAGCCGCGCACCGCGCTCCGTGGCGCGCCCGTCCGGACCGACCGCGCCCACGGCGGCCAGCACCTCCCGCGCCGCCGCCATCGCCCCGGCGGGCGGCGGATCGAGCAGGGCGAGCCCGGAGGCGTCCGGGTCGCCCCAGCAGGCCGCCTGAAGGGCGAACGCGGTGAGGTCGGCCACCTTGATCTCCGGCGCCGGGAACCGCGGCAGGCGGCCGTCCTCGGCCTCGGTCCAGCACCGGTACACCGTGCCCGGCGCCTCCCGTCCGGCCCGGCCCGCCCGCTGCCGTCCGGCCGCCTGCGAGGCCCGTACGGTCGTCAGCGCGCTCAGCCCGCGCGCGTGGTCGACCCGAGGCTCCCGGGCGAGCCCCGCGTCCACCACGACCCTGACGCCGGGCACCGTCAGCGAGGACTCCGCGACCGACGTGGCGAGCACCACCCGGCGCCGCGTCCCGGGTGCCAGCACCGCGTCCTGCACGGCCGCCGGGGCCCGTCCGTGCACCTGGAGCACATCCGTGCCGTCCAGGTCCTTCAGCGCGCCCGCGACCCGGGCGATCTCGCCCGCGCCCGGCAGGAAGCACAGCACGTCACCGGTCCGCTCGGCCAGCGCCCGCCGCACCACCGACCCCACGTGCGCGAGCAGCGCGGGATCCACCCGCATGCCGTGCGGCGGCCGCACCGGGCGCGCGGGCGGCGCCCACACCACCTCCACCGGGTACGACACACCGGCCGCCTCGACCACCGGCGCCCCGCCCAGCAGCCGCGCCCAGCCCTCGGCGTCCGTGGTCGCCGACGCGGCCACGAGCCGCAGCTCCGGCCGCAGCGCCTCCCGTACGTCGCACAGGAACGCCGCGGCCGTGTCCGCGTCCAGATGCCGCTCGTGGCACTCGTCGAGGACCACCGCGTCCACGCCGGCCAGCTCCTGGTCGCGCTGGAGGCGCTGGAGCAGCACACCGGTGGTGACGACCTCCACGCGCGTGCGCGGCCCGACGACGCGTTCCCCGCGGACGGTGTGGCCGACGCTCCCGCCGGGCCGTTCGCCCAGCAGCCAGGCCATCCGCCGGGCCGCGGCGCGCGCCGCGATCCGCCGCGGCTCGGCCACGACCACCCGCCGGGCCGGACCCCCGCCGGTCAGCCCGGCCAGGGCGAGCGGCACCAGCGTGGTCTTGCCGGTGCCGGGCGGGGCCACCAGGACGGCACTGCCGTGCCCGTCGAGCGCGTCGTTCAGGGCGGGGAGGGCCGCGCGCACGGGGAGCGCGGCCAGGGCGTCGTCACGGATCACGCCCCCAGTGTCGTACGGGTACGGGAACGCCCTCCACGCGCGCGTGGAGGGCGGACGGGAATCGCGGTCCGGGCCGGGGTCAGTCCCGCTCGCAGACGAAGATCGCCGTCCCCGGGATGAGGTGTCCGCGCAGCGGGGACCAGCCGCCCCACTCGGAGGTGTTCCAGTCGGGCCACTCCGGTTCGACCAGGTCCACCAGGCGGAACCCGGACGCGACCACGTCGCGGACCCGGTCGCCCAGGGTGCGGTGGTGCTCGACGTAGACCGCGCCGCCCTCCTCGTCCTGCTCCACGTAGGGCGTGCGGTCGAAGTAGGAGGCGGACACCGACAGACCCTCCGGGCCGGGCTCGTCGGCGAACGCCCACCGGATGGGGTGCGTCACCGAGAAGACGAACCGCCCGCCCGGTCGCAGCACCCGGCGCACCTCCCGCAGCACCAGCCGCGGGTCGGCGACGAAGGGCAGCGCCCCGTACGCCGAGCAGGCCAGGTCGAACGAACCGTCCGCGAAGGGGAGCACGGCGGCGTCCGCGCACACGAGGGGGAACGGTCCGCCGATGCGCAGCGCGTGCTGGAGCTGGCGGTGGGAGAGGTCGAGGGCGACCGGACGCGCGCCCTGCCCGGCCAGCCAGCGCGAGCACTGGGCCGCGCCGGCGCCGATCTCCAGGACGTCCTTGCCCTTCAGGTCCTCGGGCGGACCGAGGAGTTCCGCCTCCACCTCGTCCAGGCCCTCGGGACACCACACGAAGCGCTCGTCGCCGAGGAACGTGCCGTGCTCGACCTGGTACTCGTCGGCGTTCCGGTCCCACCAGCCGCGGTTGGCGCGGGCGCTCTCGGCGACACCGGCCGCGCGTCGGGTGGCCTCGGGCTCGCACAGTTCGGACTCTTGGATGATCGGCTCCCTCGTACTAGTCTGCGGGCTCTTCCGTGCGCCCTCGTGGCGCGCGCCGCCGGGGGCGTTCCGGTGCCGGTAGGGCCCCGGAGGGCGGTTCCTGCGCCGGGAATGCGGTGTTCGCCCCGGGTGTGCGGCTTCGCGCATTGACCCTGCCCGGCTGCCCCCGTATGCTACAAGTTGCGCTGCGGGCCTGCGCGCCTCAGACGGAGCAGGCTGCGCTCGCATCTGTTGTATGTCCCCTCGGTTCTCGAGGCGCCACCAGCGGTTTTGTGTGGCGCTTCCTTGGCTGTCCGGCTTCTGCAGAGCGAAACGGGCTCCCGGCGTAAGCAGTACCTACGACTTCAATGTCCGTACCGGAGCCCTTTCCCACATGACGAGCAGCACCGAGACCACCGCCACCACCCCGCAGGTAGCGGTCAACGACATCGGTAACGAGGAAGCATTCCTCGCCGCGATCGACGAGACGATCAAGTACTTCAACGACGGCGACATCGTCGACGGCGTCATCGTGAAGGTCGACCGGGACGAGGTCCTGCTCGACATCGGTTACAAGACCGAAGGTGTCATCCCGAGCCGCGAGCTCTCGATCAAGCACGACGTCGACCCGAACGAGGTCGTCGCCGTCGGTGACGAGATCGAGGCCCTTGTCCTTCAGAAGGAGGACAAGGAAGGCCGCCTGATCCTCTCGAAGAAGCGCGCCCAGTACGAGCGTGCCTGGGGCACCATCGAGAAGATCAAGGAAGAGGACGGCATCGTCACCGGTACCGTCATCGAGGTCGTCAAGGGTGGTCTCATCCTCGACATCGGCCTCCGCGGCTTCCTCCCGGCCTCCCTGGTCGAGATGCGCCGTGTCCGCGACCTCCAGCCCTACGTGGGCAAGGAGCTCGAGGCGAAGATCATCGAGCTGGACAAGAACCGCAACAACGTGGTCCTGTCCCGCCGTGCCTGGCTGGAGCAGACCCAGTCCGAGGTCCGCCAGACGTTCCTCACGACCCTCCAGAAGGGTCAGGTCCGCTCCGGCGTGGTCTCCTCGATCGTCAACTTCGGTGCCTTCGTGGACCTGGGTGGCGTCGACGGTCTGGTCCACGTCTCCGAGCTGTCCTGGAAGCACATCGACCACCCCTCCGAGGTCGTCGAGGTCGGCCAGGAGGTCACGGTCGAGGTCCTCGACGTCGACATGGACCGCGAGCGCGTCTCCCTGTCGCTGAAGGCGACCCAGGAAGACCCGTGGCAGCAGTTCGCCCGCACCCACCAGATCGGCCAGGTCGTGCCCGGCAAGGTCACGAAGCTGGTGCCGTTCGGTGCGTTCGTCCGCGTGGACGAGGGCATCGAGGGTCTGGTCCACATCTCCGAGCTGGCCGAGCGCCACGTGGAGATCCCGGAGCAGGTCGTCCAGGTCAACGACGAGATCTTCGTCAAGGTCATCGACATCGACCTCGAGCGCCGTCGCATCAGCCTCTCGCTGAAGCAGGCCAACGAGTCCTTCGGTGCCGACCCGTCGGCGGTCGAGTTCGACCCGACCCTGTACGGCATGGCCGCGTCCTACGACGACCAGGGCAACTACATCTACCCCGAGGGCTTCGACCCCGAGACCAACGACTGGCTCGAGGGCTACGAGAAGCAGCGCGAGGAGTGGGAGCGCCAGTACGCCGAGGCGCAGACGCGCTTCGAGCAGCACCAGGCGCAGGTCATCAAGTCCCGCGAGGCGGACGAGAAGGCCGCTGCCGAGGGTGGCGACACCGCGGGTGGGGCTCCGGCCGCGTCCGGCGGTGGCGGCTCGTACTCCTCCGAGGGCGGCGACACCTCCGGTGCGCTGGCTTCGGACGAGGCCCTGGCGGCCCTGCGCGAGAAGCTGGCCGGCGGCCAGAGCTGACCGCTCGCCGTCAGGCGCCCGCAGTAGTGCACGACCGCGGCCCGTACCCCCTGTGTGGGGGTGCGGGCCGCGGCCTTGTGTGCGCGCGGGACCGGCCGGTGCCCGGCGGTGCCCGTCCTCACGGCGTCGGCGTCACCTCGATGTTCGTCAGGCCCTTCCCGCCGGTCACCGTGTTGCTGTCGTAGACGGTGGTCGGACAGCTCGTGCTCCGGCCGGTCACGTCGACGGCCAGCCGGGTCGGGCCGGTCGCACCCGTCAGAGTCGACTTGTTGCCACGGAACACCGTGCCGCAGCCCCAGCCGGACTGCTGGGTGTGGGTCTGGTAGCCGTCGTTCGTGGTGCGGGTGCCGGTGTTGTCCTGGACCAGGACGCCGTTGCCCTTCACATCGACCCAGGAGTCGTCGTAGTTGGCTCCGGTGAATCCGCTGCCGTCGAACGTGTTCCCGACGATCCGGGCGCCGGTGGTGCCCTCCTTGATGTCGACGTTCTCGCCCCCGACACCGGGCCCGATGGTGTTGCCCAGGATCTGGATGTTGTCGCTGCGGTCCGAGAGCGTGTTGGCGGTGCCGACGTAGACGCCCTCGCCCATGCCCCGGCCGTCGTGCCCGGTGTCGTAGATCCGGGAGTTCCGGATGACGCCGTCCGTGCTGGAGTTACGGAAGTGGACGCCCTCCATGTCGAGGTCGTGCACGGTCACACCGTCCACGATCACGCCCCGCGCGGCGTCGATCATGATTCCTTTCTGGCCGCCGGTGACGGCCAGCCCGCTGACCGTCCAGTACGACGCGCCGTTCAGGTGCAGTCCGTAGCCGCCGCCCGCGGTGAGCACGGCCCCGGCCGAGCCGGTCAGGGTGATGCGGGCGCCGGAGGTGGCCGCCCGGGTGGCCTTGAAGTTGCCGGTGTACGTGCCGTCGGCGAGGTGGATCGTGTCGCCCGGGGCCGCCGCGGACAGCGCCGCCTTGAGCTGGGCCGCGGTGGAGACCTCGACCACCGGGGCGGCCGCCCGCGCGCCCGGGGCGCCCAGGAGCGGGGCAGCGAGGGCCGCGGTGACGGTGAGCAGGGAGGTGAGCGACGTGCGGGAACGTCTGCGCATGGGGGAGCCTTCCTGTGATCACGAAGACTGGCGGGTGCGGGCGGTGCGGGTTCGCGTACCTGAACCGAGAGCGGCCACATGAACCATGGGCCGCTCCGGGACCGTAAGAGAGAGGCATGAGCGCGTCAAGAGTGCCGGTGTGGCGCGCCGGGAGCCGCGCGACGGCACGCGGCAGCGGGGAATGCCCGCGCCCCGCTCCTCGTTGTGAACCGATGAACACGAGGAGGGGCGATCACAGTGCTTGATCCGCAGGGTTTGTACACATGGGAGCCGAAGGGCCTGGCGGTCGTCGACATGGCGCTCGCGCAGGAGTCGGCCGGCCTGGTCATGCTCTACCACTTCGACGGCTACATCGACGCGGGGGAGACCGGCGACCTGATCGCCGGCGGGCTGCTCGACTCCCTGCCCCACCAGGTCGTGGCCCGCTTCGACCACGACCGGCTCGTGGACTACCGCGCCCGCCGGCCGCTGCTGACCTTCAAGCGCGACCGCTGGAGCGCGTACGAGGAGCCCTCCATCGAGGTGCGCCTCGTCCAGGACGCCACCGGCGCGCCGTTCCTGCTGCTGTCCGGGCCCGAGCCGGACGTCGAGTGGGAGCGTTTCGCGGCGGCCGTACGGGAGATCGTGGAGCGGCTGGGCGTACGCCTCGCCGTGTCCTTCCACGGCATCCCCATGGGCGTCCCGCACACCCGCCCGGTCGGCCTGACCCCGCACGGCAACCGCAGCGACCTCGTCCCCGGCCACCGCAGCCCCTTCGAGGAGGCCGAGGTGCCCGGCAGCGCCGCCGCCCTGCTGGAGTACCGGCTCATGGAGGCCGGGCACGACGTCCTGGGCGTCGCCGCGCACGTACCGCACTACATCGCCCGCTCGCCGTACCCGGACGCGGCCCTGACCGTGCTGGAGGCCATCACGGCCGCCACCGGCCTGGTGCTGCCGGGCCTCGCCCACTCCCTGCGCAACGACGCCCACCGCACCCAGACCGAGATCGACCGGCAGATCCGCGAGGGCGACGAGGAACTGACCTCCCTCGTCCAGGGCCTTGAGCACCAGTACGACGCGGCCGCCGGCGCGGAGACCCGCGGCAACATGCTCGCCGAACCCGTCGAGATCCCCTCGGCGGACGAGATCGGCCGGGAGTTCGAGCGGTTCCTGGCCGAACGGGAGGGCGAGAACTGACCGCCCCCGCCGGGCCCGCCGCCCTCGCCGCCCGCGCCAGGCCCTAAGCTGCCGCCATGCTGAAGGTGGGCCTGACCGGGGGCATCGGAGCCGGTAAGAGCGAGGTGTCACGGCTGCTCGTGGAGTGCGGGGCGGTGCTGATCGACGCCGACCGCATCGCGCGCGAGGTGGTCGCCCCGGGCACACCGGGACTGGCCGCCGTGGCCGACGCCTTCGGCCCCCAGGTGCTCGCCGCCGACGGCAGCCTGGACCGCCCCCGGCTGGGCGCCGTGGTCTTCGCCGACCCGGAGCGGCTCGCCGTCCTCAACGCGATCGTGCACCCCCTGGTGGGGGCCCGCGCGCGCGAACTGGAGGAGGCCGCCGCCGAGGACGCCGTCGTCGTCCACGACGTCCCGCTCCTCACCGAGAACGGCCTGGCCCCCCTCTACGACCTCGTGATCGTCGTCGACGCCCGCCCCGAGACCCAGCTCGACCGGCTCGTACGGCTGCGCGGCATGACCGAGGAGGACGCACGCGCGCGCATGGCCGCGCAGGCGACGCGCGAACAGCGCCTGGAGATCGCCGACATCGTCATCGACAACGACGTACCGCTGGACCGGCTGCGCGAACGGGTGCGCGAGGTCTGGACGCGACTGGCCGGCAGGGCGCACACCGCACCGGCCGGCGGCCGGGAGTAGCCCGCGCGCCCCGGCGCGGGCCGCGACCGCCGGAATACGGTTGCCCGGTCGGGGCGTTGGACCCCTCCAGCAAGGGAAGGACTCAGCCGTGCCCGAGACCAGCGGTTCCCCCGGACGTACTCCGGAGACGCATGTCATCGACTTCCGCGCCGCCGAACACCTGCTCGCCGCGCGGGACCCACAAGGCGCGGTGAAGCTGCTCGACGGCGTCATCGCCGCGCATCCCGAGAACACGGCCGCCCGGCTGCTGCGCGCCCGCGCCTTCTTCGCCGCCGCGCAACTGAGACCGGCCGAGCTGGAGTTCACCATCGTCCTGGAGCGGGAGCCGGACAACGCGTACGCGCACTTCGCGCTCGCCCGCACCTACGAGCGGCAGGGCCGGCCCGACCAGGCCAAGCGCCACTTCCGGCTGGCCGCCGCGCTGGACCCCAACCCGGAGTACCTGCAACGGGCCAAGTTCGACACCTGACCGGGCCGGTTGGTTCCGTGGGTGTGGCGCCCTCAGTCGGGCGGCCGGTACGGGGGGACGTCACGGCCCGGCTGGTAGTGCGGACCCTGACGCAGATGACGGAGGATGACCGCGAAGTCGACCGCGATCACCAGCCACAGCGCACCGCAGGCCGCCGCCCACCCCGGCCGCCCGACCAGCACGAACACGGCCACGCCGAACATCGCCCAGGCCAGCCCCCACACGCTCAGCCAGAACCGCGCCCGCAGAGCACTGCGCGCGGTCGTCGGTTCACTGCCCGTACGCATCGCCGCTCACCATTTCTCCCTGCCAACGTACTCTCCGCGCGGCGGCGGCGCGGCGGCGCGAGGAGTACGGCGGCTCCGGGAGCGTGACGGCCGTGACGGTGTGTCGGTGGGGTGGCGGGGCGGTGGGGTGGTCAGTGGCTCCGCGGACGGCCCTGCGGACCGCTCGGACCGTCCAGGGTGCCCATGTCGCGCAGCCGCTCCAGCTCCCGGCGGTCGCGCTTGGTCGGCCGTCCGGCCCCGCGGTCGCGCACCCCGGCGGGCGCGACGGCCTCCCGGGGCGGGGGCGGCGGGGAGTTGTCGACGTAGCACTGGACGGCCACGGGCGCGCCGACCCGTTTGCGGATCAGCCGGGTGACCACGACGATCCGCTCCCGGCCCTCGCCGCGCAGCCGCACCTCGTCACCGACGCGGACGGAGTGCGCGGGCTTGACCCGCTCGCCGTTCACCCGCACATGGCCGCCCCGGCAGGCGGTGGCGCCGACGGAGCGGGTCTTGACCAGGCGGACGGCCCAGATCCAGCTGTCGATCCGCACGGTCTCGCCCGCGCCCGGACCGGCCGCCGCAGCGGCGGCCACGGCGGCGGCGACCCGGGGATCGACGGCGGCCGTCCCCGCAGCGGTGCCGTCCTCGTGCCCCTGCCCGTCCGCGCCGCCCTGGCGCTCGCCGTCCCCGCCCGGGGCGCCCCTGTCCTGGTCGCGGTCCATGTCGTCTCCCGAAGCCATGGACCCGACCTTAGCCGCCCGGACCCGCCGGCTCCGGAGGTATTTACGGTGGAGGCATGGACAGCAGCAGTCTCGACGCTCTCGACCGGCGCATCACCCGCTGCCGGGCCTGCCCGCGCCTGGTGGCCTGGCGCGAGGAGGTGGCCGAGACCAAACGGGCCGCCTTCGCCGACTGGACGTACTGGGGCCGCCCCGTACCGGGCTTCGGCCCCCCGGACGCACGGCTGCTGATCGTCGGACTCGCCCCGGCCGCGCACGGCGCCAACCGCACCGGCCGCATGTTCACCGGGGACCGTTCCGGCGACGTCCTGTACCGGGCGCTGTACGACGTGGGCCTGGCCTCCCGGCCCACCGCCGTCCGTGCCGACGACGGCCTGGAACTGTACGGCGTGCGCATCACCTCGCCGGTGCACTGCGCCCCGCCCGCCAACAAGCCGACCCCCGGCGAGCGGGACACCTGCCGGCCCTGGCTGGTCCAGGAACTGCACCTGCTGCGGCCCACCCTGCGGGCGGTGGTGGTGCTCGGCGGGTTCGGCTGGCAGGCCGCGCTGCCCGCGTTCACCGAGGCGGGCTGGACGGTGCCCCGGCCCCGCCCCGCCTTCGCGCACGGCACCCGGGTGGCGCTCCCCGGCCTCGACCTCTTCGGCTGCTTCCACGTCAGCCAGCGCAACACCTTCACCGGCCGCCTCACCCCGGCGATGCTCCGTGACGTCCTGCGCACGGCGGCGGACGCGGCGGGGCTGGAGACGAAGCCGGAGGAATGACCGCGCGGGCGGCGAGGACAGGACAGCAGCCCCGGGCACGGGAGGCGCGGCGGAAAACCGGGGGACGGCGCCGCCACGCCCCGGCTAGGGTGCGCCGATGCCCCTCTATCCGGAGACCGAACCGTACGACCACGGCCTGCTCGACGTCGGCGACGGCAACCACGTCTACTGGGAGACCTGCGGCAACCCGGACGGCAAGCCCGCGCTGGTGCTGCACGGCGGCCCCGGCTCCGGCTGCACCCCCGGCCACCGGCGCTACTTCGATCCGGCCGTCTACCGGATCGTGCTCCTCGACCAGCGCGGCTGCGGGCGCTCCGTGCCGCACGCGAGCGCCCACGACACCGACATGAGCGTCAACACCACCCGGCACCTCCTGTCCGACCTGGAACTGCTGCGCCGGCACCTGGGCATCGAGCGGTGGCTGGTGTGGGGCGCCTCCTGGGGCTCGGTCCTGGGACTGCGGTACGCCCAGACCCACCCCGGGGTGGTCTCCGAGCTGGTGCTCACCGGGGTCGCCACCGGTTCGAACGCCGAGGTGGCCCTGCTGACCCACGGACTGGGCAGGTTCTTCCCCGACGCCTTCGCCCGCTTCCTCGCCGAACTGCCCGAGGACGCCGACCGCACCGGCAACCTCGCCGCCGCCTACAGCCGACTGCTCGAATCGCCCGACCCGGCGGTGCGCGCGCGGGCGGCGCGGGCCTGGACCGACTGGGAGACGGCGATCGTCCCCGCCCCGCCGCGTTCCGTGCCCCGCTACGAGGACCCGGTGTTCCGCATGGCCTTCGCCCGCACCGTCACGCACTACTTCGGCAACGACCACTTCCTCGGCCCGGACAACGACGAGGGCGTGGTCCTGCGGGACGCCCCCCTGCTGGCGGGCATCCCCGGCACCCTCGTCCAGGGCGGCCTCGATTTCGGCAACCTCCTCGGCATCGTCTGGCGCCTGGAGCGGGCCTGGCCGGACAGCGAGCTGGTGCTCGTGGACCGGGCCGGGCACCACGCGGGCGCCCCCGGGGTGGTGGACGTCCTGGTCGCGGCCACGGACCGGTACGGCGTCCGTGGCTGACGCGGCCGCTCCGGCCCTGCGGCGGCTGCCTGCGGACGCCTGCCGGTGTGCCGCCGCCCGCCCTCAGGGGCGCCAGACGTACCGCACGTCCGGCTCGCGCTCCTCGTTGCCGCTGCCGTCTGTGTACTCGGCGGCGACGAAGCCGTGCCGCTCGTAGAAGCGGTGCGCGGGCGCGTTGACCTGGAACGTCCACAGCTCCAGCCCGCGCGGGCGGCGCTCCTTGGCCAGGGCGATGAAGCGGTCGCCCAGCCCGCGCCCCCGCCAGGCCGGATCGAGGTAGAGCTGGGACACCTCGTCGTCGTCGAGCACCATGACGCCGACGACGCCGTCCCCGCCGGTGTCGTCGGCCACCCACGTCTCCCGCGAGGGCACCACCACGTCCCGGAAGTACGCCCGCACCTCGTCGTCGGTGCGCGGCCGGACGACGGTGGGCAGCGCGGCGGCGAAGGACCGCAGCCAGACGTCGGCGACGGCAGCGGCGTCCGGTGCACCGGCCCGGCGCAGTACCACGGGCTCCGCCGCGCCCGGCGCCTCCTCCTGTGCGTTCTCCGGCGCCTCCTCCTGTATGTCCTCCTCCTGTGCGTCCTCCGGCGCCTCCGGTACGACGGCCGTCGCCGTGATCTCCACCAGCTGGCCCGGATACCCCAGGCAGGCGACGCCGAGCAGCGTCGACGAGTGCGGGCCCGTGGCCAGCCCGGACGCCTCGACGACCTCCCATACGGTGCTCAGCACCGCCGGGTCGGCGCTGACGACGTACACATCGGTCACCAGGACATGGGCCAGGTCGCTGCCCACATCCCGGAGCTGCCGGGACAGATTGGCGATCACCTGTTCGGCCTGGCGCACGGGATCGCCCGCCCCGACGAGTCCGCCCTCGGCGTCGAGGGGCACCGCCCCGGCGAGGAAGGCCAGCCTGGTGCCCGCCTCGACGACGGAGGCGTGGGAGTACGCCGGCGGTGGGAAGAGGGCGGAGGATGTGACGCGCTGTATCAACGGGACTCCTGGGACGGGGCCGGCCGACGGCCCCGGAGGGTGGGGGACGGTGGACAACCCGCCGATGATGCGCGCCGCGCACACACCGGCGCACCCGAATTTCCCGCCACGAGAGCCGAGAGAGACGACGAGCGACAGAGACGACGAGAGCCAGAGACGACGAGGTGCCAGAGACAACGAGGTGCCAGAGACAACGAGAGAGACAAAGAGACCAGGGGAGCACGCACCGCATGGAACGCCCGCAGCAGACGGAACGCCCGGACCAGGTCTTCCTCGACACCGTCGCCGACCGGCTCGCCGCCCTCCCCGGCGTCCGGGCCGTCGCCCTCGGCGGCTCCCGCGCCCAGGGCACCCACCGGCCCGACAGCGACTGGGACCTCGCCGTCTACTACCGCGACGGCTTCGACCCCGCCGATCTGCGCGCCGTGGGCTGGCCGGGGGAGGTCTCCGGGATCGGCGAGTGGGGCGGCGGCGTCTTCAACGGCGGCGCCTGGCTGACCGTGGACGGCCGCCGTGTCGACGTCCACTACCGGGACCTCGCCGTCGTCGAACACGAGTGGGCCGAGGCCGAGGCGGGCCGGTTCCGGGTCGAGCCGCTGCTCTTCCACCTCGCCGGGATCCCGAGCTACCTGGTGGTGGCGGAACTCGCGGTGAACCGGGTGCTGCGCGGCGAGCTGCCCCGGCCCACGGCGTATCCGCACAGGCTGCGCCCGGCCGCGCGTGACCACTGGTACGGCATGGCCACCGCCACGCTCGCCTACGCGCGGGCCGGACACGCGCCCAGGGGCGCCCTCACCCAGGTCGCCGGGGCGGTGGCCCTGGCCGCGACGCAGACGGCGCACGCGGTGCTGGCCGCGCGCGGGGAGTGGACGACCAACGACAAGGGGCTCCTGGCCCGCGCGGGGCTGGCGGACGTCGACGGCGCCCTCGGCGGACTGACGGCCTCCCCCGAGGAGCTGGAACGGGCCGTCGACACCGCCGGACAGCTCCTCGGCGAGGCGATGGCCGCCCTCCCGGACCACACGGACGAGTGAGCACGATCCGTGCGCGGGACGCCGCGCACGGTGCTCGGCTGCGCCGGAAGTGTGAGGTCGGACGCGGTTTCGGCGGTGAACTCGTGTCGACTGCGTCTCAGTACGGTCACCGCGCGAGGCGTTCACCCCATGCTTGGCGTTTAACTCTAGGAGTACAGCTCAACAGGGAGGTGCGGCGTGAACGGGCGAACAGTGCTCGAACGCTTTCCCGCCGGTGGTCCGCGCGGATCATGGCCCGCGGAGGAGTTCGCGCATGCGCGGCGTCTGGAGGGCCTGCCGGCCGAGGTCGTCATGGACCTCGCCACGGACACCTTCCTGGTGATCGTCCGGGGCGGCGACGGCGGCGGTGACGTGAGCGCCTGAGCACCGGGCGTACGCCCAGCGCACCGCACTGCCGGGCGTACGCCGGCGCCGGAGGATCAGGCGCTGACGGACCGGGACCAGGCCGGGGTCGTCCCCGTCACCCGGCACAGAGCCAGATACAGCGGGATCGGCGGCGTGTAGGGGACCGCGCCGTCCGGGCGGTGGATGAGCGTGGGCAGCCGGTCGCGCGCCGTGCCGGGCAGGACCGCGCCGGTCGCGTAGTACGAGGGAGCGGGCCAGCGCAGGGCGTAGTCCGAGTCCGAGGGCACGATCCACCACCAGTGCGTCGCGTCGGCGAAGACGCAGCCCACGCGCGGCAGCCGGGGCATCAGCTCGGAGCCGAAACGGGCGGGCACCGCCACGGCGTCACAGCCCAGCGGGACCGTCATGCCCTCGGGGAGGGTGAGCCGGAGCGGCGGACCGGACGGTTCCGGGCTGCCCGGTGCGCCGGGCGTGCGCGGCGCGCGTCCCAGGCGTACGAGGGTGTCCAGGCTGCACACCTGGCCGGAGCCGTGATCGGAACTCTGAGTACCGCTCACAGCCATACAGACCCCGTTCCCTGAGCTTCGTGCGGTCGCGTGCCCTGCGGGATGTGCGGGGTGTGCGGTGGGTGGGACGACTGTGGCGCGTGCGTCCCGTGCGGTGCGGCATGCGGTCCGTGAACCGCCTGCGGTGTGTGCGATGCGTGCGGTGTGTGCGCCGCGTGGTGCGGCGGCGGGGTGTGCTGGGCGTGCGGGTGCCCGTGCGGCTCGCGTGCCGCCCGCGGGTCGTCCTCGCGGCCGGGGTGACGGGCGGGGGCCGGCTTCGGGCGCGCGCCCCAGCCGAGGTCGCCGCGCACCTCGCGGTCGTCCCGGGCACCCTCTTCGTGCGCCGGTGCCTGGACATCCGCGGACGCCTCCGCCTCCGCGTATTCCTCCGCCACCGCGGGCGCCTCCGCCACCGCGGGCGGCTCTGCGTCCGCCGGTGCCGGTGCGTCCACGTGTGCCGGTACGTCCGCGGGACGCCGTACGTCCGTGGATGCCGTCACGTCGTCGGCGGGACCGTCCGCCGTGGCGGCCGTGCGGGGCAGCTCGGCCCACACCACGAGACCGTGGCCCAGCTCCTGCGCTCCCCAGGCGCGGCACAGGGCCTCGACCAGGAGGAGTCCTCTGCCGTGCTCCTCCTCGGGCCGCTGCGGCGAGGAGTGCGGCTCACCCGGGGCGCAGCCCTCGTCGCGCACGGATATGCGCACCAGGTCGTCGCCGTCGAGCAGCTCGCAGACGACCTGGTCGCTCGCCGTGTGCACGATGGCGTTGGTGACCAGCTCGGTGACGATCAGGGCCGCGGTGTCACAGGTGTCCTCGCAGACCGACCAGCCGGTGAGTCGTGACCTGGTCAGTCGTCTGGCCTGTGCGGGCGAACCCGGATGCGCGGCCAGTTCGAAACGGAACCGGCGCTCGGCAACGGCCCCGGTGGGGCCCGCTCCCGTGGCGGCGCCGGGGGCGAGAAGACCCGCGGCGGCGTCTGTTCCTAAGGGCGGGGACGGAATCACGCTTGCCACTATCTCCCCGCCGTGAACACTTGGCAAGTGTCACTATGAAAAATGCAGAGTGCTGTATGACGCGGTGAGGGGTCGTGGCACACTGCACGCAACAGCATGTCGCGCGGCGCCAGTTGAGATCGGCCGGAGATCCTTCGGGTCTTCGAATGAATCTTCGAATGGCGCCGCAGGGCTGTCAGGACTTTCAACTGGAGGTGGAGGGTGAGCGAACCGCGGTCCGCGCCGACCGTCGGGCAGGTCGTGCTCGGTCGGCGCCTTCTCGACCTGCGGGAACGCGCGGGACTCAAACGCGAGGAAGCCGCCCGCATCCTCCGCGTCGCCCCCGCCACCGTCCGCCGGATGGAGATGGCCGAGGTCTCCCTCAAGATCCCGTACCTCCAGCTCCTGCTGAAGGCCTACGGCATCCCCGACGACGAGGCCGACGCCTTCGTGCAACTGGCCGAGGAGGCCAACCGGCCCGGCTGGTGGCAGCGGTTCCACGACATCCTGCCGGGCTGGTTCTCGATGTACGTCAGCCTGGAGGGCGCCGCCTCGCTCATCCGGTCCTACGAGCCGCACTTCGTGCCCGGACTCCTCCAGACCGAGGACTACGCGCGCGGGGTGCTCACCTCGGGCGCGATAGGCCAGACAAGCCCGGAGGACATCGAGCGCCACGTCGCGCTCCGCATGCAGCGCCAGGCCCTGCTCACCCGCTCCGACGCGCCCCGGTTCTGGGTCGTCCTGGACGAGACCGCGCTGCGCCGCCCGGTCGGCGGCCCGGAGGTGATGCGCGCCCAGATCGACAAGCTGCTCGACGCCGCGAAGCTGCCCAACGTGACGCTGCAGATCGCCCCGTTCTCCTCGGGGCCGCATCCCGGCACGTACGGGCCCTTCGTACTGTTCCGATTCGCCATGCCCGAACTGCCGGACATGGTCTACAGCGAGTACCTGACCGGCGCCGTCTACCTGGACGCGCGCAGCGAGGTGGCGACCCACCTGGAGGTCATGGACCGCATGGCGGCGCAGGCCGCCACAGCACATCGCACGAAGGAGATCCTCCGGGATCTCCGCAAGGAGTTGTGAATGGATCACATCACGTCCCAGCCCTCGCCGAGCCGTCGCGGCCGGCGGGTCCGCGGCGAGCGGATCTACAACGGCATGCCGGCCAGGGAGCTGGGCAGCGAGGGCTGGCACAAGCCGTGGAGCGGCGGCAACGGGGGCAACTGCCTGGAGGCGATGAAGCTGGCCGACGGCCGCATCGCCGTACGCCAGTCGACCGACCCGGACGGTCCCGCCCTCATCTACACCACCGACGAGATGACCGCCTTCATCGAGGGCGCCAAGGCGGGGGTGGCCGACTTCCTGCTCTCCTGACCGGCTTCCGCTGTTTTTCTTGCACGGCCCTTCTTGCACGGCTCTTCTTAACTTTTGGCACTGACTTGATCCCCACCGACATCGACTGCTTACCGTCCGCCCGTCCCTCTCGCGACCGCTTACATTCCGGCTTACATTCCGCCTGACCGCTGACCGCTGACCGCTGACCGCTGACCGCTGACCGGAGGCCGGGAGCCGCAGGCCGCAGTACACCGCCTCCGGGGCGGCCACGTTGCTCCGTACGATGCCTCGTCCGGTCGGCGGGGCCGCCTTCCCGCCCCGGCGGGCCTACACCGCCATCGGGCGGTCGTACGGCCCGATCGGGGCGGGCAGCCGTGAACCGCCCGTCAGATAGCGGTCGACCGCCGCGGCCACCGCCCGGCCCTCCGCGATCGCCCACACGATCAGCGACTGCCCGCGACCGGCGTCCCCGGCGGCGAACACCCCGGGGACGCCCGTCTCGAAGTGCGGGCCGCGCACGAGCGTGCCGCGCGGCGCCAGTTCGAGCCCGAGTCCGTCGACGAGCCCGTCGCTCCGGTCCGGTCCGGAGAACCCGAGCGCCAGCAGCACCAGATCGGCCGGCAGCGTCCGCTCCCGGTCCGGCAGCGGGCGGCGGCGCGCGTCCACCTCGGTCAGACACAGCTCGCGCACATGCCCCTGCCCGTCACCGGTGAGACGCAGCGTCGACGCGGCGAACAGCCGGGCGTCCGCGTCCGCTGCGGGCGCCGTACGCAGCACCTCGGCCTCCTCGTGCGCGGCCGACATCCGGTAGATCTTCGGGTACGTGGGCCACGGCTCGCTGTCCTCGTCGCGCTCCGCGCCGGGCCGGCCGTAGATGTCCAGCTGGGTCACGGACGCGGCGCCCTGCCGTACCGCCGTGCCCAGGCAGTCGGCGCCGGTGTCGCCGCCGCCCACGATGACCACATGGCGTCCCGCCGCCGACATCGGCGAGACCTCGATGTCCCCCTCGCACACCCGGTTGGCCAGCGGCAGATACTCCATCGCCTGCCGCACCCCTGCCAACTCCCTTCCCGGCACGTCCAGTTCGCGCCAGGCCGTGGCGCCGGTCGCGATCACCACCGCGTCGTGCCGCGCCCGCAGCCGGTCCGCGCCGATGTCCCGCCCGACCGCCGTGTTCGTACGGAACCGGGTCCCCTCGGCCCGCATCTGCTCCAGCCGGCGCTCCAGATGGCGCTTCTCCATCTTGAACTCCGGGATGCCGTACCGCATCAGACCGCCGAGCCGGTCGTCCCGCTCGTACACGACGACCGTGTGCCCCGCGCGGGTCAGCTGCTGCGCCGCGGCGAGCCCGGCCGGCCCCGAGCCGATCACCGCCACCGTCCGCCCCGACAGCCGTTCCGGCGGGCGTGGCGGGGTGAACCCCTCCTCCCAGGCGCGGTCGGCCACGGCGCACTCGACGTTCTTGATGGTGACCGCCGGCTGGTTGATCGCCAGCACGCACCCCGCCTCGCAGGGCGCCGGGCACAACCGCCCGGTGAACTCGGGGAAGTTGTTGGTGGCGTGCAACCGGTCGCTGGCCGCCCGCCAGTCGTCCCGGGCGACCAGGTCGTTCCACTCGGGGATGAGATTGCCCAGCGGGCACGCCTCGTGGCAGAACGGAACCCCGCAGTCCATGCACCGGTCGGCCTGCTCACCGATGATCGGCAGCAGCGCACCCGGGACGTACACCTCGTCCCAGTCCCCGGCCCGCTCCGGGACCGGCCTGCGGGGCCACTCCCGGCGAGGCGTGTTCAGGAAACCCTTGGGATCGGCCATGGCCGTCTCCCTCGTGCTCGGGCGGCACTCTTCCGGCCACGGGGCGGGCGCGACTCTCCTGGTCACGATACGTCGCGCCGGGCGCGTGCGCAGAGCGGTGGGGCCCCTCGCCCGCGCGACCGATCCCGCCGAGTGGTTCGCCCTGCGCCTCGTGTGCCCCGTGCGCCCCGCATGCCCCGTGTGGCTCGTGCGTGCCTGCTGCTTCGGTCGGCTCCGCCTCAGTCGGCGGTGCTTCGGTCGGCGGTGCTTCGGTCGGCGGTGCCTCGGTCGTCTCCGCTTCGCTCGTCTCCGGTCCGGTCGTCTCCGGTCCGGTCGTCTCCCCGGCGCGCCACGTCCGCAGTACCGACTCCACGGTGTCCGCGATGCGCCGCCGCGCCTCAGGTCGCGGCATGCCGTCCATCAGCAGCCGGTCGTACGGTGTGTCCAGATGCCGTACGGACGCCCGCACCGCGCACACGACCGCGCCCTCGGACAGGGCCCGTCCCGCCGCGCTGCGCCCCACCCGTCCGCTGCCGCGCACCGAGGCGTGCGCCGCGACGGCCCCTGCGCGTCCGGCCGGGCAACCGGGAAACAGCCGCCGTATCTCCGCCGCGAACGCCTCCGTGAACCGTACGTCCTGCGCCGCCCGCCGCCGCGCGTCCCGGGCCCGGCGCCGCCGCCGCGCCTCGGCGTCGGCCAGACACCGCTGTTCGGCGCGGGCGAGGGCCGCCTCCTCGACGAGGACGCCCTGCCGTTCGTACCGGCCGCGGCGCCGGGCGAACCGCACCACCGGGACCGACAGCGTGCTCTCCTCCCGTGACCTCCGGGTCAGCGCGGTGTCGCCGCACGGCAGGAACACCAGGTGGGCGAGGTCCGCGCAGTCCAGGCAGCGGGGCCGCCCCTCTTCGAGGACGAGCAGCGCCAGCGGCCCGCGGCGGCACGCCGAGCAGCGCTTCCCGCGCAGGGGCTGGATCACGACGAGCCCCCGCGGAAGCGGGGGTGCGGGGTGCGGGGCCATGTGAGGTACCTGCCCGTACCGCCCTCGGCCCACCCGCGGGCGTCCCCGGCTGCCGCATCATGGCCCTGTGCGACTCGAAGCGATCACCTGGGAACGGCTCGGCGACCTCCTGGCCGAACGGCTGCTCGACGTGGAACCGGGTGACGGCGGCGCCTGGCCGCGCGTCGCCTTCGACGGCGCCCCCGCCGCCAGCCCCGGCGACCTGGCCGCGCGCGTCTCGGAGGCGCTGCGCGTACGCGGCCGGCCGTCCCTGGTCGTCGGCACCGAGGGCTTCCTGCGACCCGCCTCCCTGCGGTTCGAACACGGCCGCCGGGACGTGGACACGTACTACGACGGCTGGTACGACACCGGTGCGCTCTGGCGCGAGGTCTTCGGGCCGCTCGAACCGGGCGCGGACGGCCGGGTCCTGCCCGACCTGTGGGACCCGGCCACCGACCGGGCGACCCGCAGCCCCCACGTCCGGCTGCCGCCCGGCGGACTGCTGCTGCTCCACGGCCCCCTCCTGCTGCGGCACTGGTTCCCCTTCGACCTCAGTGTCCATGTCCTCCTCTCCCCGGGCGCCCTGCGCCGCCGTACCCCCGAGGCCGACCACTGGACGCTGCCCGCCTTCGCACGCTACGAGGCCGAGACCGATCCGGCCGCCACGGCGGACGTACTGATCCGCGCCGACGACCCACGCCACCCGGCCTGGAACGGCTGACCCCTTGACGACAGCCGCCCCCGCCGAACCCGCACGCACCACGATTCCCGGCGCCGGGGACCCCCGGAAGGCCGGACCCTCGGCTTTCCGGCCCTCGGCCTCGTGCCGCCCGGCTGCCTGGACTCCGTCCGTTCCGGTCCCTGGTCCCCGGATGCCTGCCGCCCGGCCGCCGGGCCCACGGTCCTCCTCCTGACCGGCCTACGGCCTGCGACTCCGGCCTCCGGTCTTCGACTGCCCGGCCCCTGACCGCTTGGCTTCCGCTTCCGTCGTCTCCGGTCCCCGGTCTCCGGTGCTGCCCGGCTGTCCGGCCGCTCGGATTCCGGTCCTCTGTCTCAGACCCGGCTGCGGCCACCTGCCGCCTGCCGCCCGTTCTCTGGTCACCGGTGCCGACCGACCGCTCGCCCGTCCTCCGGACCCCGGACCCCGGACCCCGAACCCCGGAACCGCGCCCCGGGCGTCCCACCCGTCCGCCCCGGGTGCCCCCGCCTGCCCCGGGCGTCCCCTCCGCCGCCGCCCGCGTCCCGCCGCGAGATGATCGGGGCATGACGCACGGCGACGGATATCTGCTCGACAACCGGCAGGCCGAGGCGGGCGAGCGTTTCGACGCCTTCGCGCACCTCTTCGACCCCACCACCTTCCGGCATCTGGACGCGCTCGGCGTGGCCCCCGGCTGGCGGTGCTGGGAGGTCGGCGCGGGCGGGACGTCCGTCGTCTCCTGGCTGGCGGACCGGGTCGGCCCCACCGGGCGGGTCGTCGCGACCGACATCGACACGACCCGGCTCGCCGCCACCGCCCGCCCGCCGGTCGAGGTGCGCACGCACGACGTGGGCGCCGAGGAACCGCCGGGGGAGGGCTTCGACCTGGTGCACGCCCGGCTCGTCCTGGTGCACGTCCCCGACCGGGAGCGGGCGCTGCGGTCCATGATCGCGGCGCTGCGGCCCGGCGGACGGCTGCTCCTGGAGGACGCCGATCCGGCGCTGCAACCGCTGACCTGCCCGGACGAGCACGGCCCCGCCGAGGAACTGGCCAACCGGCTGCGGCGCGGCTTCCGCCGGCTGCTCGCCGGCCGGGGGGCCGATCTGGCGTACGGGCGCACGCTGCCCCGGCTGCTGCGGGAGGCCGGGCTGCGCCGGGTCGAGGCCGATGCCTTCTTCCCGGTCGCGTCGCCGGCCTGCACCGCCCTGGAGTCGGCCACCGTCCGGCAGATCCGCGGCCGGCTCGTCGCCGCGGGCCTGGCCACCGACGAGGAGATCGACCGCCACCTGGCCAACGTCGCCACCGGCACCATGGACCTCGCCACCGCCCCGATGTTCTCGGCCTGGGGGCACAAGGAGTAGCGCCGCACCCGAGGAGCCACGGCGCGTCCCGCGGCTCACGAGGGAACCGCTCCCCGCGCCCGCCGAGGGGGTCTCCCGCCCACCCGCGCCACCGCGAGCGCGCCCGCCCGGCAGCCGTCCGCCGCGGCGGTCTCGGGCCCGGCGCCGTCGGCGAGCGCGGCGAGGAACGCACCCGTGAACGCGTCACCGGCGCCGGTGGTGTCCAGTGGCACCACCGGCCGGGCGGGCACGCGGGCGCACACGGCGCCCGAGCGGGCCACCAGCGCACCGTCCCGGCCGCCCTTGGCCACCACCAGCGGGAAGCGCCGGCTCAGCGTGGCCGCCGCGTCCGCCGGATCGTCCGCGCCGGTCAGCAGGCGCGCCTCGGCGCGGCTGGGCAGCAGGACGTCCACGCCTTCGGTGAGCGCCAGGAACCGCTCCGCACCCAGTGTCGCGAGGAAACCCGCCGAAGCGGGATCCAGGCTCACCGGCACCCCACGCGCGCGTGCCGACACGACGGCCGCCGTCACCAGTGCCCGGCCCGTTTCGGAGAACAGCAGATAACCCGACAGATGCAGCCGCGCGACCCCGTCGAGCAGCGCCGGGGACCAGTCGGCGGGCTCCAGACGCAGCGACGCCCCGCTGTCCGTGAGGAACGTGCGCTCGGCCCCGGCCGCCCCGTCGACCAGGCAGACCACCGTGCCGGTCGGCGCCTCGGGGTCCACGACGAGCCGGGTCCGCACCCCCGAAGCGGTCAGCTCCCGTTCGTGCCAGGCCGCCGTGTCCGCGCCCACCCGGCCGAGCAGCCGCACCTCGGGGCCTCCCCGGTACGCGGCCCAGCAGGCCACGTTCGCCCCCGCGCCGCCGGGCAGCAGCCGGATCGCGGCGACGGCGTCGGTGCCGGGCGCGAGCGGCCCCGGGTGCCGGGCCACGACATCGGTGACCACGTCCCCGACCACCAGCAGCGCGCCCGCCCCGGCGCGTGAGGTCCCGGCGTCCCCGTCGCCCCCTGCCGCCGTCGCCCGCCCGGTGCTCACATCCGGGCCCAGGCGGCGGCGATGCGCCCGGCCAGCCGGACATTGCCGCGGACGGCCGCCAGATTCGCCCGGAGCGAGGCGCCGTCCGTGTGCCGGACGAGGAAGTCCAGCAGGAACGGCGTCACCGCCTGGCCCGTGACCCCCTCCGCCTCGCACGCGCGCAGCGCGTCGGCCAGCACCCGCGCGTGCAGCCCGGGGTCGAGCTGCTCCTGCGGAGGGACCGGGTTGGCGACGATCAGCGCGGACTCGGGCGCCCGCAGCGTGTTCTGCGCCCGCATGACCTCGGCCACCTCCTCGGGCGTGCGCAGCGTCCAGTCCACCGGATGTCCCGAGTCCGACAGATAGAAGCCGGGGAAGCGGTCCGTGCCGTAGCCCGCGACCGCCACGCCCAGCGTCTCCAGCCGTTGCAGGGTCGCCGGCACGTCCAGGATCGACTTCACCCCGGCGCACACCACCGTGATCCGGGTGCGCGCCAGCAGCCCCAGGTCGGCCGACTCGTCCTGGGTCACCGTCCACTGCCGGTGCACCCCGCCGAGCCCGCCGGTCGCGAAGACACGGATCCCCGCCAGCGAGGCCAGCAGGGCGGTCGCCGACACCGTGGTCGCCCCGCTCGCCCCCGCCGCCACGGCGAGCGGCAGGTCCCGGTGGCCCAGCTTGCGGATCCCCTCCTCGTTCGCCACCCGCTCCAGCCGGTCCTTGTCCAGACCGATGTGCGGCCGCCCGTCCAGCACGGCGATCGTCGCCGGTACGGCGCCCTCCTGCCGCGCCGCGTCCTCCAGCTCCAGCGCCACCTGGAGATTGCGCGGGCGCGGCAGCCCGTGCGCGATGATCGTCGACTCCAGGGCCACCACGGGACGCCGCTCCGCGAGCGCCTCCCGCACCTCTTCGGACACCACCAGCACGTGCCTGCCTCCCGTCCGCCACGGCTCTCCCTCCCCTCATCTCTGGCGGGCCCCGGCCCCGGCCAAACCCCTTGCGGCCCAGGCGGTACGGCACCAGCCTGGAATCCATGACGGACAACACGACACGTCTCGACCACGTCGTCCTGTGGGTGCGCGACCCGCTCGCGGCGGCCGGCTTCTACGAGAAGACGCTCGGCTTCGAGCCGCTGAGGACCGCGGAGTTCAGCGCGGGCGAGGCGTCCTTCCCCTCCGTGCGCGTCAACGAGGAGACGATCCTCGACCTCGCGCCGCTGGACCTGGTGCAGGGCATGAACATGCTTCCCGGGGCGGCCGGCAGCGCGGGCCACCCGGTGAACCACGTCTGCCTGTCCCTGCCCGCCGACGCCTTCGACGCCCTGCGCGCCCGCCTGGAGGAGGGCGACGTCCCCGTGTCACGCCTCTCCCACGACTCCTACGGGGCCCGCGGGGCGGCCCGGCGCAGCTTCTACTTCCGCGACCCGGACGGCAACGTCTTCGAGGCCAGGCACTACGACTGAGCCCGCCCGCAGCCGAAGCCCCGCGCGCCGTCGCCCCGGAACACCCGCGCGCCGGGAACGTGGAACACCCGCGTGCCGGGAACGCGGAACGCCCGCGCGCCGTGGCTCAGAACAGGGGCTCGGGCAGGACGCCCTCCAGCGCGAGCAGCGCGCGCTTGGTCTCCAGACCGCCGCCGAAGCCGCTTATGCCGCCGTCCCGCTCGACGACCCGGTGGCAGGGCACCACGACCGGCAGCGGATTGGAGCCCATCGCCACGCCCACCGCCTGAGCCGCGCCGGGCTGGCCGACCCGTCCGGCCAGATCGCCGTAGCCGACGACCGAGCCGAACGGCACGTCCGCCGCCAGCGCGCGCAGCACCTGCCCGTTGAACCCCGAGTCCCCCGGGAGCATGGACCAGTCCAGCGGCAGCTCGAAGTCCCGCCGCTCGCCCGCGAAGTAGGCGTCCAGCTGGCGTATCGCCTCCGCGAGCAGCGGGGAGCCGGGCGCCTCGACGGGCGTGGCGCCCAGCCGGGAGGCGAGCCGGGCGAGCGCCCGGTCGCGCACCGCCTCGGTGGCGTGGAACACGACGTTGACCAGTCCTTCGCCGGTCGCCGCCAGCAGCAGGGGGCCGATGCCGCTGTCGGCCACGGCCCACACGACCTGCCGCCCGCTGTGCTCGTCCTGCTCGTGCTTGTCCATGCCGACCACCGTACGGGCCCCCACTGACAGACCCCTCCGACCTGCGGTTTCCCTGCCCGCGGGGGTGGATCGGCACGGCCGGGGCCGCGTCAGGCCGCGTTCAGGGCCTCGCGCACCACGTCCGGCTTGTCGGTGATGATGCCGTCGACGCCGTACCCGGCGACGGTCCGGGCACGGGCCGCGTCGTCGACCGTCCAGGCGAACACCCGCATCGGCCTGCCGTGCGGCCCGGCGACCGCGTGGACACGGGAGACGTAGTCCGCCGACAGCGTCCCGTACGACGGGTTGACCAGGTCGGCGAAGCCCGCGTACCGCGGCAGGTCCGCCGGGTCCGGCCGGCCGAGGAGGGCGGTCGTGACCCCGGGCGCCAGGCCGTGCACGGCGCGGACGCTGTCGGCGCTGAAGCTCTGCACGATCAGCCGGTCCGCCAGATGCCGCCGGTCGAGCCAGCCCTCGTCGCCGAGCAGCTTCAGCGTCTGGCGCTCGATGCCGGGGTACAGCTCCGGGTTCTTGACCTCCAGGAGCAGCTTCTCGTGGTTGTGCTCGACGCGGCGCATGTACTGCGCGAGCGTCGGCACGCGCGTGCCCGCGTAGGCGGGGGAAAACCAGCTGCCCGCGTCCAGGCGCGCGATCTCGGCGGCGGTGAAGTCCTTCACCTGCCACGGTGAGCGGCCCGGAAAGACCTCCTCGACGTTCGTGGTGCGGCGCAGGCTGTCGTCGTGCAGGACGACGAGTTCGCCGTCCTTGGTGCGCTGGACGTCGTTCTCCACCCAGCGGAAGCCGAGGGCCGCCGCCTTGTCGATCGAGGCCAGCGTGTTCTCCGGGGCGTAGGCGTCGGCGCCCCGGTGGGCGACGACCAGGGGCCGTTCCCGGGCGTCCGGGGCGCCCGCCGCCCGGACCTCGGCGGCGGGCGACAGCACCAGGGCTCCCAGGAGCGCGGTGGTCATGGCGGCAACTGCGCGCGCGTGCATGAGGACTCCTCGTTTCGTGTGATCACCGACAGTGCAAGAGTGACAGCGAGGAGTCATTCACCGGGGATGACGGCGCATCGGACACGCGGACGAGGGAGTCGTGCCGGTCCCGTCACCGGGGCCGCACATCTGCGGAAGGGTCGTGCTTCTTTGCCGGAAAATCGTTCGACCGTTCCGGCGGGGGTCATACTCTCTGCGTCAACCCTGGCCGCGGGGGCGGTCATGGGGCGGGGGCGACTCCCTCACATTCCGGGGCTCGACAGGGCGGAAGGGAACCTCGCATGCACGGCACGGTCGACGGATTCGGCTACGGGCTCGTCACTCCACTGGTGGCCTGTCTCATGGCCTGCCTCGGCGGGGCGCTCGGCCTGCGCTGCACCACCCGCGCCCTGCTCGTCGCCCACTGCTGGCGCCCCGGCTGGCTCGCCCTCGGCTCGGCCGCCATCGGCTCGGGCATCTGGACCACGCACTTCGTGGCGATGATGGGGTTCACCGTCCAGGGGGCGCCGATCCACTACGACCGGCCGACGACGTACGCGAGCCTGGCCGTGGCGATCGTCATGGTCGGCGTCGGGGTCTTCATCGTCGGCTACAAGGGCGCCACCGGCTCGGCGCTGTTCACCGGGGGCACCGTCACCGGTCTTGGCGTCGCCTCCATGCACTACCTGGGCATGGCCGGGATGCAGTTCGACGGCACCTTCGAGTACAACACCCTCACCGTCGCCGCCTCGGTCGTCGTCGCCGTCGTCGCGGCGACCGCCGCCCTGTGGGCGGCCGGGCAGGTCAGGGGGTTCCTGTGGAGCGTCGGCGCGAGCCTCGTCATGGGCCTCGCCGTCAGCGGCATGCACTACACCGGCATGGCCGCGCTCAGCGTGCACCTGCACGGCACCGGCGGCGGCCCCGCCACCGGCGAGTCACCGGCCGCGCTGCTCGCCCCCATGCTGATCGGCCCGCTCGCCTTCCTGGTCCTGGCCGGGGCCGTCGTACTGCTCGACCCGCTGATGGTCATGGGCCACAAGGACTGGGTCCCCGTGGTGCACGAGCCGGGGGTCCCGGCCCGCGCCCCGGCCGCCCGGCCCGCCCGCCGCCCCGCGCCCGGCCCCGGCCACGCCGCGACCGGCCCCGGCCGCCGGTCCCCGGCCTCGCGCAGCCCGCGCACCCCGCAGAACCGCTGATCGCGGCCGGTTGTCAGTGGGGGGTCGTACGGTGGATGGCATGCGGCCCGTTTCCCAGATCGAACGCACGGTGGCGCCCTTCGAGGTCGTCAGCCCCTACCAGCCCAGCGGCGACCAGCCGCAGGCCATCGCCGAGCTCGCCCGGCGCATCGAGGCGGGCGAGAAGGACGTCGTCCTGCTCGGCGCGACCGGCACCGGCAAGTCCGCCACGGCCGCCTGGATGATCGAGAAGCTCCAGCGCCCCACGCTCGTCATGGCCCCGAACAAGACATTGGCCGCCCAGCTGGCCAACGAGTTCCGCGAGCTGCTGCCCGACAACGCCGTCGAGTACTTCGTCTCGTACTACGACTACTACCAGCCCGAGGCGTACGTCCCGCAGTCGGACACGTACATCGAGAAGGACTCCTCGATCAACGAGGAGGTGGAGCGGCTGCGGCACTCCGCGACCAACTCGCTGCTCACCCGCCGCGACGTCGTCGTGGTCGCCTCCGTCTCCTGCATCTACGGCCTCGGCACCCCGCAGGAGTACGTCGACCGCATGGTCCCCCTCCGGGTCGGCGACGAGATGGACCGCGACGAGATGCTGCGCCGTTTCGTCGACATCCAGTACACCCGCAACGACCTGGCCTTCACCCGGGGCACCTTCCGCGTCCGCGGCGACACCATCGAGATCTTCCCGGTCTACGAGGAGCTGGCCGTCCGCATCGAGATGTTCGGCGACGAGATCGAGGCGCTGTCCACGCTGCACCCGGTCACCGGCGAGATCATCAGCGACGACCAGCAGCTCTACGTCTTCCCGGCCTCCCACTACGTCGCCGGGCCCGAGCGCATGGAGCGTGCCGTCCGGGGCATCGAGGAGGAGCTCAAGGAGCGCCTGGCCGAGCTGGAGACACAGGGCAAGCTGCTGGAGGCCCAGCGGCTGCGGATGCGCACCACGTACGACATCGAGATGCTCCGCCAGATCGGCACCTGCTCGGGCGTGGAGAACTACTCGATGCACTTCGACGACCGCGGCCCCGGCACCCCGCCCAACACGCTGCTGGACTACTTCCCGGACGACTTCCTCCTCGTCATCGACGAGTCGCATGTGACCGTCCCGCAGATCGGCGCGATGTACGAGGGCGACGCCTCCCGCAAGCGCACCCTGGTCGAGCACGGCTTCCGGCTGCCCTCCGCCCTGGACAACCGCCCGCTGAAGTGGGAGGAGTTCCAGGAGCGCATCGGCCAGACGGTGTACCTGTCGGCGACCCCGGGCCAGTACGAGATGTCCCGCTCCGACGGCCAGGTCGAGCAGATCATCCGCCCCACCGGACTCGTCGACCCGGAGGTCGTCGTCAAGCCCACCGAGGGCCAGATCGACGACCTGGTGCACGAGATCCGCGCGCGCACCGAGAAGGACGAGCGCGTCCTGGTCACCACGCTCACCAAGAAGATGGCCGAGGACCTCACGGACTACTTCCTGGAGCTGGGCATCCAGGTGCGCTATCTGCACAGCGACGTCGACACCCTGCGCCGGATCGAGCTGCTGCGGGAGCTGCGTTCCGGCGAGTACGACGTCCTGGTCGGCATCAACCTCCTGCGCGAGGGCCTGGACCTGCCCGAGGTCTCCCTGGTGGCGATCCTCGACGCCGACAAGGAGGGCTTCCTGCGCTCGGGCACGTCGCTCATCCAGACCATCGGCCGCGCGGCGCGCAACGTCTCCGGCCAGGTCCACATGTACGCCGACAAGATCACCCCGGCGATGGAGAAGGCCATCGACGAGACCAACCGCCGCCGGGAGAAGCAGATCGCCTACAACAAGGCGAACGGCATCGACCCGCAGCCCCTGCGCAAGAAGATCAACGACATCGTCGCGCAGATCGCCCGCGAGGAGGTCGACACCGAGCGGCTGCTCGGCACCGGCTACCGCCAGGGCAAGGACGGCAAGGGAGCCAAGACCCCGGTCCCGGCGCTCGGCGACCCGGCGGCCAAGGGCGGCAAGTCCCAGAAGGCCGCCAAGGGGAAGGCGAAGGAGACGGTGCCGACCGACCGTCCCGCCGCCCAGCTCGCCGAACAGATCGAGCAGATGACCGACCGGATGCGCGCCGCCGCCGCGGAGCTCCAGTTCGAGGTCGCGGCCCGGCTGCGCGACGAGGTCTCCGAGATGAAGAAGGAACTGCGCCAGATGCGGGAGGCCGGCCTGGCCTGACCGGAGGCGCGGGTGCCCGGGGGAGAGCCGCCCCGCGGGCACCCGCGTTCGCGCAGTGTTGCAAGACCGACACAAAGTGCGGACCGGAGTGCGGCGATGTCAGTGCCTCTGCATAGGGTGCTGATCAACCGCGCGAACCCGCGGCAACAGGGGAGCAGTCCGAGAGGGGAATCAGCCGTGACCGTCAACATGACCAAGGGTCAGGCCATCAGCCTGCAGAAGAACGACGGCGGCAGCCTGACCGCGGTCCGTATGGGTCTCGGCTGGCAGGCAGCCCCCCGGCGCGGCCTGTTCGGTTCGCGCACGCGCGAGATCGATCTCGACGCCTCCGCCGTGCTGTTCGCCGACAAGCAGCCGGTCGACGTCGTCTTCTTCCGCCACCTGGTGAGCGACGACGGCTCCGTGCGCCACACCGGCGACAACCTGGTCGGCGGTGTCGGCCAGGGCGGCGACGACGAGGCGATCCTCGTCGACCTCCAGCGCGTCCCGGTCCACATCGACCAGATCGTCTTCACCGTGAACTCCTTCACGGGCCAGACCTTCCAGGAGGTGCAGAACGCCTTCTGCCGCCTGGTGGACGAGACCAACGGCCAGGAGCTGGCCCGCTACACCCTCGCCGGCGGCGGCAACTACACCGCGCAGGTCATGGCGAAGGTGCACCGCGCGGGGAGCGGCTGGACGATGACGGCCCTCGGCACCGCGGCCAACGGCCGTACGTTCCAGGACCTGATGCCGGCCATCCTGCCGCACCTGTAGGACGGCACCGGCGGGCGGGCACGACACGAGCAGCGGCACGGCACAGGGGGAGAAGGCGATGACGGCCGAGCTGGTGCGGGGGCAGAACCACCCGCTCCCCGAGACGCGCCTGGAGATCCGGGTCTCCGCCGGGACACCGGTGGTGGCCCTGGCCACCACCGGCGACGAGCAGGGCACGGTCCCGGGCACCGCCGGGGTGGCACATCCCGGCGCCCCGGTGCTGCCCGGCATCGAGGTCTCCCGCCAGGCGGCCGCCGACCACCGGCTCGCCGTCGACCTGGACGCGGTACCGGAGACGGTGCACCGGGTGGACGTGCTCCTCGCCCTGCCCGGCGGCGGTCACGGCCCGGCCCGGTTCGGCGCGGTCGCCGCCCCCTTCGTGGCCGTCACCGGCCTGGACGGCGGCGAACTCGCCAGCTACACCCTCACCGGCCTGGACGCCGAGTCGGCCGTGATCGCGCTGGAGCTCTACCGCCGGCAGGGCGCCTGGAAGGTACGCGCCGTCGGCCAGGGATACGCCGGCGGTCTCGCCGAGCTCCTGGCCGACCAGGGGCTCGCACAGGCCCGCGAGCTGGCGGGCGCCGTCGAGGAGGCGGTCGCCCGCGGACTGGCCCGCTCGGTGGCCGCCCCGCCTCCGCGCGCGGCGGACGGTGAGCGCTCCCGGCAGACCACCGCGTCCGCCCCGGGCACGGGACCGGGCGACCCCACGGCCGCCCCGGGAACCGCCCCCGCGGCCCCGGCCCCCGGATACGCGGGCCGGACCACGGGCACCCCGGCGCCCCCGGCCGCGCAACCGCCGCGCCCCGGTACCGGCCCGGCACCGACACCTCCCTCTCCGTCCCAGGCCGACGCAGCCCCGCCGACCCCCGCGCCTCCGGCGGCCCCCACGGCCCCGACAGGCCCCACCGCCCCCACGGCTCCCACCGCCCCCACGACCGGGGGCCCCATCGACTACAGCCATCCGCGACGGCAGA
Organism: Streptomyces sp. SAT1; assembly: GCF_001654495.1. Classification (GTDB taxonomy): domain Bacteria; phylum Actinomycetota; class Actinomycetes; order Streptomycetales; family Streptomycetaceae; genus Streptomyces; species Streptomyces andamanensis. Next base: position 1,659,957 of record NZ_CP015849.1, on the reverse strand, counting down.
CGACGGCCCCGCCCCCGCCCGTACCCGCCGCGCCCCCGGCGGAGCCGGGACAGCCCACGCGGCCCGTGGCCGGCGACGCCACCGGCTGGTCCATGGAGGAGCGCCTCTACAACCAGGTCTGGGGCATGTTCGAGGACCTGGCCCGCACCACGGCCGCCTACCGCAGTGCCGTCGACTTCGCCGACGCGCGCCGGGACAAGGAACTGGACCAGGCCCTGTCCGACCCGCGCAGCCGCATCGGCGGCCAGGCCGACGCTGTACGGCAGGCGGCACGCGCCCGGCACGAGGAACTGGTCGACCGGGCCAGGGCCGCCCTCGACCGCGACCTCGCCCAGCTCACCGCCGAGTCCGAGGTGGTCGAGCCCGCGCTGCCGCCCGCCTACGCGGGCTGGGACAACCCGGTCTGGCACGGATACCGCGTGCCGATGGAGATCCCGATGGCCGTGCGGCTCGGTGACCTCCATCTGCCGGAGGAACCCGGCCTGCGCATCCCCCTGCTGGTCCGCCTGCCGCTGGAGCGCGGCCTGTGGATCGACAGCGGCCGCTCCGGGCTGTCCGGCGAGACGGCGGCCGACGCCGAGCAGTCACGACGCCTGGCGATGGAGACGGCCGTCGCACTCACGGCCCGCCTGCTCGCCGTGTACCCGCCGGGAGAGTTCGGCGTCCACGTCGTCGACGCGGCCGGATCCGCGGCCGGACCCCTCGCGCCCCTGGTGCGCTCGGGCGTGCTCGCGGCGCCCCCCGCGGCCGGTGCCGCCGGGGTCGCGGACGTGCTGGACCGGCTCACCCGGCGGGTGGACCTGGTGCAGATGGCGGTGCGCGCCGGTGCGCCCGACTCGCTGCCGCCGGACCTCGACACCGCCGAGCAGCTGCTGATCGTCCACGACTTCCCGCACGGCTTCGACGACCGCGCCGTGACCCAGTTGCGCTATCTGGCGGACGAGGGCCCGGCCGTGGGCGTCCATCTGATGCTGGTCGCGGACCGGGAGGACGCCGCCGCCTACGGCCCGCTGCTCGACCCGCTGTGGCGTTCGCTGATGCGCCTCACCCCCGTGCCCGACGACCATCTGGCCGACCCGTGGGTCGGGCACGCCTGGACGTACGAGCCGCCGCTCGTGCCGCCGGGGAGCCGGGTGGTCGAGCAGGTGCTCGCGCGGGTCGCCGCGGCGCGCCGCGACTGGGGCCGGTGAGCCGGCCGCCGGGCGGCCGCCCCGGCTGCGCCACCTGCATCAAGCACAGGTAAAGCCAAGGTGATCAGGGCTTTTGATCTTTTCTTTGCCTTCCTCTTTACCTTTCCTTGGTGATTCGGGTACTGTTTTCCGTACGGAGGGGAGTACTCCCTATCTGCTGCGGCGTGCCCGTCAATACGGATCGGACCAGATCCCGGGGCGCCGGCCCGTCCCGGGTGGAAGAGACCTCCGGCAGCGATGACGCTGACTCATCTGCCCGTGCAACAGCCGGAGGCGCAGTGGAAGTTTCCATCAACCTGTGGGTCCTGACCATCGTCGGTCTGGCCGCGCTGATCGCGGTCGACTTCTTCATCGGCCGCAAGCCCCATGACGTGTCCGTCAAGGAAGCGGGCATCTGGACCGTCGTCTGGATCGCCCTGGCCGGCCTCTTCGGGCTCGGTCTGTTCCTCTTCGGCGGCGGGCAGCCGGCGGGCGAGTTCTTCGCGGGCTTCATCACCGAGAAGTCGCTCAGCGTGGACAACCTCTTCGTCTTCGTCCTGATCATGGCGAAGTTCGCCGTCCCGTCGCAGTACCAGCAGCGCGTGCTGCTGGTCGGCGTCCTGATAGCCCTGGTGCTGCGGGCCGTCTTCATCGCCGCCGGTGCCGCGATCCTCGCCAGCTTCTCGTGGGTCTTCTTCCTCTTCGGTGCCTTCCTCATCTGGACCGCCTGGAAGCTGATCCAGGAGGCCCGCTCCGGCGGCGACGAGGAGGAGTTCGAGGAGAACAAGCTGCTCAGGGCCGCCGAGCGCCGCTTCGGTGTGGCCGACCGCTACCACGGCACCAAGCTCTGGATCCGGCAGAACGGCAAGCGCGTCATGACGCCGATGCTGGTCGTGATGCTCGCCATCGGCACGACCGACGTCCTGTTCGCCCTCGACTCGATCCCCGCGATCTTCGGCCTCACCCAGGACCCGTACATCGTCTTCACCGCCAACGCCTTCGCGCTGATGGGGCTCAGGCAGCTGTACTTCCTGATAGGCGGCCTGCTGAAGAAGCTGGTCCACCTCTCGTACGGCCTGTCGGTCATCCTCGGCTTCATCGGCGTCAAGCTCGTGCTCCACGCCCTGCACGAGAGCGGGGTGCACGTCCCGGAGATCAGCATCCCGGTCTCCCTCGGCGTGATCTGCGCGGTGCTGGTCGTCACCACCGTCACCAGCCTGCTGGCCACCCGGAAGCAGGCCGCGACCGAGGAGGTGCGAGAAGGACAGGGCGAGGACGCCGCGCACAAGGACCGCGCCGATGTCTGAGCGCCGCAGGGAAGCGTCCCCCCGCCCCGCGACCGGGTCCGGATCCCCGCGCCCCGAGGATGCGGGGGCCGCCGTCCCGGGCGCCCACCGGAATGCGAACCCGGCCGGCCTCTGCGACGATCGCAGCATGATCACGCGGTTCAGGGCGCTCGGCAAGGCGTGGACCACGGTCGTGCCGGTACTCGCGGTCGTCCTGCTGGTCTTCACCTGGGGGCGGGGGCTGCCCGGAGCGGTCGTCGTCCTGGTCACGGTGGTGCTGGCCGGCGCGGTCCTCGCCGCGGTCCACCACGCCGAGGTGGTCGCCCACCGGGTCGGCGAACCCTTCGGGTCGCTGGTCCTCGCCATCGCCGTGACCGTCATCGAGGTCGCCCTGATCGTGACCCTGATGTTGGACGGCGGCGACAAGAGCGCCACCCTGGCCAGGGACACGGTGTTCGCCGCCGTCATGATCACCTGCAACGGCGTGGTCGGACTCTGCCTGCTCGTCGGCTCGCTGCGGCACGGCACGGCCGTCTTCAACGCCGAGGGCACCGGCGCTGCACTCGCCACCGTGGCGACCCTGGCCACGCTCAGCCTGGTGCTGCCCACGTTCACCACCAGCAAGCCGGGACCGGAGTTCTCCGGTGTGCAGCTCACCTTCGCCGCCGTGTCCTCACTGATCCTGTACGGGCTGTTCGTGGCCACCCAGACGGTCCGGCACCGCGACTACTTCCTGCCCATCACCCGGCAGGGCGACGTCATCACCGCCGACGACCACGCGGAGCGCCCCTCCACGCGTATGGCCTGGACCAGCGTCGGACTGCTGGCCCTCGCCCTGATCGGCGTGGTCGGGCTGGCGAAGGGCGTCTCGCCGACCATCGAGTCCGCGGTGGAGTCCGCGGGACTGCACCACGCGGTCGTCGGTGTGATCATCGCCCTGCTGGTGCTGCTGCCCGAGACCATCGCCGCCCTCCGCTCCGCCCGCCGCGACCGGGTGCAGACCAGCCTGAATCTCGCGCTGGGCTCCGCGATGGCCAGCATCGGCCTGACCATCCCGGCCGTCGCCCTGGCCTCCGTATGGCTCTCCGGGCCGCTCGTGCTCGGCCTCGGCTCCACCCATATGCTGCTGCTCCTGCTCACGGTGGTGGTCAGCTCGCTGACCGTCGTGCCGGGCCGGGCCACCCCGCTCCAGGGCGGCGTCCATCTGGTGATCTTCGCGGCGTACCTGGAACTGGCCATCAACCCCTGACGGCGAGGGGGGGCGAGGAGGGCGGCCCGGGGCGGGGCGTCCGGGGGCCCGTGATAGACCGGGTCCGGCGGCGGTCACAGCGGACCGCGGCCGATCGCCGTGCCCCGACGGACCCGGAGGAACCGTGCCCCGCACCCTGGCCAACGCCCCGATCATGATCCTCAACGGCCCCAACCTGAACCTGCTCGGGCAGCGGCAGCCGGAGATCTACGGCTCCGACACCCTCGCCGACATCCAGGCCCTGTGCGAGAGGACGGCGGCCGCGTGCGGCGGCACGGTGGACTTCCGGCAGTCCAACCACGAGGGCGAGCTGATCGACTGGATCCACGAGGCCCGGCTCGGCCACGGCGGCATCGTGATCAATCCCGCCGCCTACTCGCACACCTCCGTGGCGATCCTGGACGCGCTCAACGCCTGCGACGGGATGCCCGTCGTGGAGGTCCACCTCTCCAACGTCCACCGCCGTGAGTCGTTCCGGCACCACTCCTACGTATCGCTGCGCGCCGACGGAGTCATCGCCGGCTGCGGGGTGCAGGGGTACGCCTTCGCGGTGGAGCGGATCGCGGCCCTGGCGGCCGGTGTGTGAGGGCTTCGCACGGGGTGCGGAGCCCTCACCGGGCGGGAGGTCACCACCCGCGCGCGTGCCACTCCGGCAGATGCGGCCGCTCCGCGCCCAGCGTGGTGTCGTTGCCGTGCCCGGGGTAGACCCAGGTCTCGTCCGGCAGCGGCTCGAAGATCTTCGTCTCGACGTCGTGGATCAGGCTCTCGAACGCCTGCTTGTCGTGGTGCGTGTTGCCCACGCCGCCGGGGAAGAGGCAGTCGCCGGTGAACACGTGCGGGTGTCCGTGCGGGTCGTCGTACACCAGCGCGATGGAGCCCGGGGTGTGCCCGACCAGATGGCGGGCGGTGAGCCGCACATGCCCGACGCTGATCGTGTCCCCGTCCCCGACCGGGAAGTCCGTCGGCACGGGAATGCCCTCGGCGTCGTCCCGGCCCGCGTACGTACGCGCGCGCGTGGCCGCCACCACCTCGGCCAGCGCCTGCCAGTGGTCCGCGTGCCGGTGGGTGGTGACGACGGAGGCGATGCCGTCGTCACCGATCGTGCCGAGCAGCGTGTGCGCGTCGGCCGCCGCGTCGATCAGCAGTTGTTCGTCGGTGGCCCGGCAGCGCAGCAGATAGGCGTTGTTGTCCATCGGACCGACCGCGATCTTGGTGATCATCAGGTCCTTCAGCTCGTGCACGTCCGCCGGGCCGCCGACCCGCACCTCTCCGCTGTACGTCATGGCCGTCAGCCTATGCCGTGCGGGCCGGGCCCGCGGACACGCGGGCGCCGGTCAGGGCACCGGTCACAGCGGCGGAAGCTTCGGGAGGGCGCCGCCCGCCACGGTGAGCGCGGCGCCGTCCCGCCGCCCGGCGAGCCAGCCGAGCAGGTCGGCCGGGGCTCCCGTGACGGTGATCTCCGGCGCGTCGGCCTCCCGGCCCGTGCTCCACGCGCGCGTGCCGTCCGTCAGCCGCGTCGCCGGTACGTCGGAACGGCCCAGGAACCGCCGGGCGAGGAAGTCGGTCTCCCGCTCCGTGAACTCGTCCCCCAGGTCCTCCAGCTCGTAGCCGATGCCGAGGTCGACGTGGTGCAGCCCGACCTCCGCCCAGCGCCGGAAGGGCACCCGGGAGGCGCTGTCGGTGACGCCGTTGCGCAGTTCCACCGTGCGCGACCAGTCAGCGGGCGCGGCCGCCACGCGCCCGAAGCGGGCCGCGCTCTCGCGCACGTCGGCGAGGTGCGCGTCCAGCGGGCGCGGGGCGTCGCGCTCGATGTCCGCGTCGCGTGCCTCGCCGGAGACGTACATGGGACGCCCCTCCAGGACATTGACGAGTGCGTCCGCGTTGCGGGCGAGGTGGGCGAGGACATGGCCGCGGGTCCAGCCGGGCAGCCGTGACTCGTCGGTCACAGCCGCGTTGTCCAGTGCGCCGGCCGCGCTGAGCAGTCGTTCGGTGGCTTCCTGTACAGAGGCCAGGTCACGCGCGTGATCCATCATGCGCCCGACCCTAGCGGCGTCACACCTTCGGGTGAAGGAGGCGGACCACGGCCGCAAATCGAAAGCGCGTGCGATATCGTCGGCGGCGGCGTCGGGCATGCTGGAGAGCCGGGGATTGTTGGACCCTCCGGGCGGATCCGGGAATCCCACCCGGCGTTGTCAGTGGCTCCCCCTAGGCTGAAGAAGCACGGGGGTCCCGCCCCTGTCACTTCTCCCAAAGAAAGGTGCGGACCGGCGTGGCCGACCGTCTCATCGTCCGTGGCGCGCGCGAGCACAACCTGAAGAACGTGTCGCTCGACCTGCCTCGGGACTCGCTCATCGTCTTCACGGGCCTGTCCGGTTCGGGCAAGTCCTCCCTCGCCTTCGACACGATCTTCGCCGAGGGCCAGCGGCGCTATGTGGAGTCGCTCTCCTCGTACGCCCGCCAGTTCCTCGGCCAGATGGACAAGCCGGACGTCGACTTCATCGAGGGCCTGTCCCCGGCGGTCTCCATCGACCAGAAGTCGACCTCGCGCAACCCGCGCTCCACGGTCGGCACCATCACCGAGGTCTACGACTACCTGCGTCTGCTGTTCGCCCGCATCGGCAAGCCGCACTGCCCCGAGTGCGGCCGGCCGATCTCCCGGCAGTCGCCCCAGGCCATCGTCGACAGGGTCCTGGAGCTGCCGGAGGGCAGCCGCTTCCAGGTGCTCTCGCCGCTGGTGCGCGAGCGCAAGGGCGAGTTCGTCGACCTGTTCGCCGACCTCCAGACCAAGGGCTACTCCCGCGCGCGCGTGGACGGCGAGACGGTCCAGCTCTCCAGCCCGCCCACGCTGAAGAAGCAGGAGAAGCACACCATCGAGGTGGTCGTCGACCGCCTCACCGTCAAGGACTCCGCCAAGCGCCGTCTGACCGACTCCGTGGAGACCGCCCTCGGTCTGTCCGGCGGCATGGTCGTCCTCGACTTCGTCGACCTCCCCGAGGACGACCCCGAGCGCGAGCGCATGTACTCCGAGCACCTGTACTGCGCCCACGACGACCTGTCCTTCGAGGAGTTGGAGCCCCGCTCCTTCTCCTTCAACTCGCCCTTCGGCGCCTGCCCCGAGTGCACCGGCATCGGCACGCGCATGGAGGTCGACCCGGAGCTGATCGTCCCCGACCAGGACAAGTCGCTCGACGAGGGCGCCATCCACCCCTGGTCGCACGGTCACACCAAGGACTACTTCGGCCGGCTCATCGGCGCCCTCGCCGACGCCCTGGGCTTCCGCACCGACATCCCCTTCGCGGGGCTGCCGCAGCGCGCCAAGAAGGCCCTGCTGTACGGCCACAAGACACAGATCGAGGTCCGCTACCGCAACCGGTACGGCCGCGAGCGCGTCTACACCACGCCCTTCGAGGGCGCCGTGCCCTTCGTCAAGCGCCGGCACAGCGAGGCCGAGAGCGACGCCAGCCGCGAGCGCTTCGAGGGCTATATGCGCGAGGTGCCCTGCCCCACCTGCGAGGGCACCCGGCTCAAGCCGGTCGTCCTCGCGGTCACGCTCATGGGCCGCTCGATCGCCGAGATCTCCGCGATGTCCATCAGCGACTGCGCGGACTTCCTGGGCGAGCTGAAGCTGACCGCCCGCGACAAGAAGATCGCCGAACGCGTCCTCAAGGAGGTCAACGAGCGGCTGCGCTTCCTGGTCGACGTCGGCCTGGACTACCTGTCGCTGAACCGCGCAGCGGGCACCCTCTCCGGCGGCGAGGCCCAGCGCATCCGCCTGGCCACCCAGATCGGCTCCGGCCTCGTCGGCGTCCTCTACGTCCTGGACGAGCCGTCCATCGGCCTGCACCAGCGCGACAACCACCGGCTGATCGAGACCCTGGTGCGGCTGCGCGACATGGGCAACACGCTCATCGTCGTCGAGCACGACGAGGACACCATCAAGGTCGCCGACTGGGTCGTGGACATCGGCCCCGGCGCGGGCGAGCACGGCGGCAAGGTCGTGCACAGCGGTTCCCTGAAGGAACTGCTCGCCAACGAGGAGTCGCAGACCGGCCAGTACCTGTCGGGCCGGAAGGCGATCCCGCTGCCCGACATCCGCCGCCCGCTCGACCCGTCCCGGCGGCTCACGGTGCGCGGCGCCCGGGAGAACAACCTCCAGGACATCGACGTGTCCTTCCCGCTGGGCGTCTTCACCGCCGTCACCGGCGTCTCCGGTTCCGGCAAGTCGACCCTGGTCAACGACATCCTCTACACCCACCTGGCCCGCGAGCTGAACGGCGCGCGCAACGTCCCCGGGCGGCACACGCGCGTGGACGGCGACGACCTCGTCGACAAGGTGGTGCACGTCGACCAGTCGCCCATCGGCCGTACGCCGCGGTCCAACCCGGCGACGTACACCGGCGTCTTCGACCACGTCCGCAAGCTGTTCGCCGAGACCACCGAGGCGAAGGTCCGCGGTTACCAGCCCGGCCGCTTCTCCTTCAACGTCAAGGGCGGCCGCTGCGAGAACTGCGCGGGCGACGGCACCATCAAGATCGAGATGAACTTCCTCCCGGACGTCTACGTCCCGTGCGAGGTCTGCCACGGCGCCCGGTACAACCGGGAGACCCTGGAGGTCCACTACAAGGGCAAGTCCATCGCCGATGTGCTGAACATGCCCATCGAGGAGGCCACCGACTTCTTCGAGGCGGTCCCGGCGATCGCCCGGCATCTGAACACCCTCAAGGACGTCGGCCTCGGCTACGTCCGGCTCGGCCAGTCCGCGACCACCCTGTCCGGCGGTGAGGCGCAGCGCGTCAAGCTCGCCAGCGAGCTCCAGCGCCGCTCCACCGGACGCACGGTGTACGTCCTGGACGAGCCGACCACCGGTCTGCACTTCGAGGACATCAGCAAGCTGCTGAAGGTCTTGTCCGGCCTGGTCGACAAGGGCAACTCGGTCATCGTCATCGAGCACAACCTCGATGTGATCAAGACCGCCGACTGGGTCATCGACATGGGCCCGGAGGGCGGCGCGGGCGGCGGTCTGGTCGTCGCCGAGGGCACGCCCGAGCAGGTCGCCGGGGTGCCGGCCAGCCACACCGGCAAGTTCCTGCGGGAGATCCTCGGTGCCGACCGCGTCAGCGACGCGGAACCGGTCAAGGCCCCGCGCAGGTCCGCCGCCAAGAAGGCGGTGGCGGCCGCTGCCGCCCCGCGCAAGACGGCCACGGCCAGGACGAAGACCGCCGCTGCGGGCAAGAAGGCCGCCCCCGCGAAGAAGACCGCGCGGGCCCGCAAGGCCTGAGCCGCCGCACAGCCACCGCGGGCGCCTCGTGGGACCTTCCTCCCACGGGGCGCCCGCACGCGCGTGGGGCGCGCCCGCGTCCGCTGCTCCGCTACTCCTCGCGGAGCTCCGAGGCGTACGGCGGCTCCGCGCCCGCACGGGAGCAGGTGACGGCCGCCGCACGCGCCGCGAACCGCAGCAGCGCCGTCCAGCCCGCCGCGCCAAGACCGGCGAGCCCTTCCGGGGAGAGCGCGTCGCGGGCGGCCAGACCGTGCAGCAGCGCGGCGTTCACGGTGTCGCCCGCGCCGATCGTGTCGACGACCGCGACCTTCTCACCGGGCACCGTGTGCACGGCGCCGTCCCGTGTGTGCGCGGTGAGCCCGTCGCCGCCATGGGTGACCACGACGGCCGACGGCCCGGCGGCCAGCCACTCGCGCGGTGAGCCGCCCAGCCACCGCGCGTCCTCCTCGGAGAGCTTCAGCAGGGTCACCGACGGCAGCCAGCCGCGAAAGCGCGCCCGGTAGGCGTCGGCGTCCGGGATCAGCCCGGCGCGGATGTTCGGGTCCAGCGCCGTGAACACGCCCGCGCCGGCCGCCGTCCGCAGCAGCTCCTCGTAGGCGCTCGCACCCGGCTCCAGCACCAGCGAGCAGGTCCCGAACGACACCGCGCGGGTCCCGGCGGGCAGCGCGGCCGGCGCGCTGAACAGGCGGTCCGCGGTGCCGTCGACGTAGAAGGAGTACGCGGCCGAGCCGTCGGCGCCGACCGTCGCGACCGCCAGGGTGGTCGGCTCGCCGCCGCGCTGCACACCGCTGACGTCGACCCCGGCCCGCCGCAGCCCGTCCAGCAGGGCCTCGCCGAAGGCGTCGCGCGAGGTGCGGGAGCAGAAGGCGGCGGGGGAGCCGAGGCGGCCGAGGGCGACCGCCGTGTTGTAGGGGCCGCCGCCGAGCGCCGGCTTGAGGTCGGCGAGGGCGCCCACGCCCTGCGGTACCAGGTCGATCAGGGCCTCACCGGCGACGACGATCACGAGTCGGTTCCTTCCTCGGGCTGTGCGGGGCATCCGCAGGACGTGCGGTGGACGAAGGCGCAGGGCAGCCGCACCGTGCGGGCGGGTGCCTCCGGGGCGGCCAGGCGGTCCAGCAGCACCTGGACGGCGCGCGCGCCCAGCTCCCGGCCGGGCTGGGCGATCGCCGTCAGCCCGGGGGAGAACAGATCGGCCCAGTCGAAGTCGTCGAAGCAGCACAGCGCCAGGTCCCCGGGGACGGACAGGCCCCGCTCGCGCAGCGCCCGCAGCGCTCCGATGGTCATCGCGTTGTTGGCCGTGACGAGCGCGGTGGGCGGTGCGGCCAGGGACAGCAGGGCGGCGGTGGCCCGTCGTCCACCGTCCGCCGCCGAGTCGCCGTGCACGACGAGCCGTTCGTCGTGGGGGAGTCCGGCGGCGGCGAGACCGTGCCGGTAGCCGGTGATCCGCTCCCGGGTGGTGCTCAGTCCGGGCAGCCCCGCGACCAGGCCGATCCGGCGGTGGCCGAGCCCGGCGAGGTGGGTGACCAGGAGCGCGGTCGGCTCGGCGCTGTCGGCGCAGACCTGGTCGAAGCCCGGCGCGTCCGGCGTCCCGGTGCCCGGTGCCGCGTCGATCAGGCGGTCCAGGAACACGGTCGGTACGGCGTGCCGCGCGAGGTAGGCGACGAGGTCGTCCGGCCGGGCCGAAGGGGCGACGATCATGCCGTCCACGCGGCGCTCGTGCAGGAGCTGGATCACCTTGCGCTCGTGCACCGGGTCGTCGTGCGGATCGGCGATGAGCAGGCTGTAGCCGTGCTCCAGCGCGTGCGCCTCGACCCCCTGGAGGATCTCCGTGAAGTACGGGTTGCTGATGGCGGAGACGGCCAGACCGATGGACCGGGTGCGGGCGGTGACCAGGGAGCGGGCGAGGCCGTTGGGCGTGTAGCCGAGCTGCTCCACGGCGTCGAGCACCGCCTGGCGGGTGTGGGGCAGCACCGGGCGGGTGCCGTTCAGCACGTGGGAGACGGTCGCCACGGAGACTCCCGCGCTCCGTGCGACGTCGGCCATGGTCGGCATCGCGCGTCCCCTCCCGAGTGGCCTGAGTGGCCTGCCGGTGTCCGTGGCGGGGACCGTACCGCATCCGGAAGGCCGCGTAAACGCTTGCGCAAGCGTTTACGCGGCTCACTCCGACAGGCCCGCGACCACGCTCCGGCAGCCCTCGGGCCCGCCCCGGCGGCCGCCGGGCGCGTCCCGGCGACCCCCGGCCGCCCACCGCCGTCCCCGACCCGCCCCCCGCCCGGCCCTCGGCGGTGGGTATCGTCGGCGGTGCCCCGAATCCGCGAGCAGTAGCGACCAGTGGAGTCCCCATGCCAGGCCGTCCCCGCGCGAGCCGCCGTACGATCCTGCGCACGGCGGCCGTCACACCCGTCGCCGGGCTCGGGCTCGCCGCCTGCGGGCCGGAGGGCGGCGGTGCCGCCTCGGCCCCGACGTCACCGGTCGACCTCGGCGCCGAGAGCGAGATCCCCAAGGGCGGCGCCAAGCTGTTCACGGACCACAACGTGGTCGTCAGCCGGTCGGGGAACGGCACTCTGAAGGCGTTCAGCACCGTCTGCACGCACGCGGGGTGCGCGATCACCAAGCTGGAGGGGACGACGCTGACCTGCCCGTGCCACGGCAGTCAGTTCGACGCGGCCACCGGCCAGGTGCTGCGGTCCCCGGCCACGGCGCCGCTGGACACGCTCCCGGTCCACGCGAACGGCGGCAAGATCGTCGCGGGGCCCGGCGCCTGATCCCCGGGCCGCCGCGCGGCCCGGCCGGTCACTCCCAGTCCCAGCCGATCCCCACCACCCCCGGCCGCACCCGCGGCTCGACCAGGTGAACCGAACGGTGCCGCTCGCTCACCTCCAGTTCCTGGCGGCCCCCGCGCGGCGCCGCCGCCGACTGCTGGGCGAACCGGTGGCAGCGCACCGGGAGCGCACTCGCGTCGAACCGCACCTGGAGGGCGTACTGCCCGCCCGCCGCGTCGAAGGCGCGCAGATACTCGCCGGACACCCCGGCCGTGCCGTCCTCCACGGCGTAGCGGAACAGGAAGGTGTCCCCGGACCGCAGCCGGGTGTCGAAGAGGAACTCGGCCACGAGCACCCCCGTCCCGTGGTCCCGGCGCACCCGCCCGGCACGGCAGTTCTCCAGCGCGTGCACGCGCATCCGCTCCGGCACGCACTCCGGGTCGCCCTGGTGCACGGCCAGGAACCGGTCCACGCCGTCCCGGTGGGCGCGCACGATGTGCTGCGACTCGCGCCAGGCCAGTTCCCGGCGGGCGCCGAGCCCCACCCGCTCGTGGTGCCCCAGGCACTGCAAGCCGCCGTCGACCGGGGCGTCCAGCTCGGCCAGGAGACCGCGCAGGACGTCCGACGCCTCGACCAGGGAGCGGTAGGAGCGGGCGCCGGACCGCCGGGCGACCGGACGCTCCCCGGTCTCGGCCAGCAGCCGGATCAGTGACTCGTCGGGCAGCTGGAGGATCTCCTCGAGGGCCCGCACGGCCCGCAGCGACTCGGGGCGCTGCGGGCGCCGGGCGCCCTGCTGCCAGTAGCTCAGACTGGTCACCCCGACCTTGACGCCGTACCGCGACAGATGGTGCTGCACGCGTTGCAGCGGCAGCCCGCGGGCGGCGATCGCGGCGCGCAGCGCCACATGGAACGGACCGCCCCGCAGGGCCGTGTCCAGTTCCGCGGTGGCGACGTCCTCCTGCTGGGGGGCGTGCGACAGCATGCACGGGCCTCTCTGTGTGAGACGGGCGACGGCTGGTCGGACCGTCCGCGCGGATCACCGGGGCCGCCCGCGGGCAGGGACGTGGGAGCCGCCGGCGTGCGCGCACGTCCGTGGACCGTCGTCCGCGGGCCCCGACTTCCCCCGCATTGAAGCGTGTTGACCAAGTCCCGACAACACCTGCGGCCCGGCCGGAGGCACTCCTGGCCGAGTCCGCACCCCGCCGCCGGACCCGGGCCTCACTCACGGACCGGTTCTGGCACCGTGCGAAGGGGCCTGGTCACAGCCGGTAGTCGCACATCTGTCCGGTGGGTGGCCGGGCGGCTGCGCGGGGTTGTCCACAGGCTCATCGCCCTGTCACCGCTCGCCAGTAGGGTGTGAGACATGGCCGACCCCTCCAGCTACCGCCCCAGGCCGGGAGACATCCCGGACACCCCCGGGGTGTACAGGTTCCGCGACGAGCACCGCCGGGTGATCTACGTCGGAAAGGCGAAGAGCCTGCGCCAGCGCCTGGCGAACTACTTCCAGGACCTGGCGAACCTCCACCCGCGCACGCGCACGATGGTGACCACCGCCGCGTCCGTGGAGTGGACCGTGGTGTCCACCGAGGTCGAGGCCCTCCAGCTGGAGTACTCCTGGATCAAGGAGTTCGACCCCCGGTTCAACGTCAAGTACCGGGACGACAAGAGCTACCCCTACCTCGCCGTGACGATGAACGAGGAGTTCCCGCGCGTGCAGGTCATGCGCGGCCACAAGAAGAAGGGCGTGCGCTACTTCGGCCCGTACGGGCACGCGTGGGCCATCCGCGACACCGTCGACCTGCTGCTGCGCGTCTTCCCGGTGCGCACCTGCTCGGCCGGCGTCTTCAGGAACGCCGCCCGCACCGGCCGTCCCTGCCTCCTCGGCTACATCGGCAAGTGCTCGGCGCCCTGCGTCGACCGGATCTCCGCCGAGGACCACCGGGAACTGGCCGAGGAGTTCTGCGACTTCATGGCCGGCCGCACCGGCACCTATCTGCGCCGCCTGGAGCAGCGCATGACAGAGGCGGCCGAGGAGATGGAGTACGAGCGGGCCGCCCGCCTGCGCGACGACATCGGTGCTCTGAGGAAGGCCATGGAGAAGAGCGCGGTCGTGCTCGCCGACGCGACCGACGCGGACCTCATCGCCGTCGCCGAGGACGAGCTGGAGGCCGCCGTGCAGATCTTCCACGTGCGCGGCGGCCGGGTGCGCGGCCAGCGCGGCTGGGTGACCGACAAGGTGGAGGAGGTCACCACCGGCGCCCTGGTCGAGCACGCCCTCCAGCAGCTGTACGGCGAGGAGACCGGCGACGCCGTCCCCAAGGAGGTCCTCGTCCCCGCCCTGCCCGACCCCCTGGAGCCGGTCCAGCAGTGGCTCACCGGCCGCCGCGGCGCGGGCGTGTCCCTGCGCATCCCGCAGCGCGGCGACAAGAAGGCCCTCATGGAGACCGTGCAGCGCAACGCCCTCCAGGCGCTCGCCCTGCACAAGACCAAGCGCGCCTCCGACCTGACCACCCGCTCGCGGGCCCTGGAGGAGATCGCCGACGCCCTCGGCCTGGACAGCGCCCCGCTGCGGATCGAGTGCTACGACATCTCCCACCTCCAGGGCGATGACGTGGTGGCCTCCATGGTCGTCTTCGAGGACGGACTCCAGCGCAAGGGCGAGTACCGGCGCTTCCAGATCAAGGGCTTCGAGGGTCAGGACGACGTGCGCTCCATGCACGAGGTGATCACCCGCCGCTTCCGCCGGTATCTGGCGGAGAAGGAGCGGACCGGCGAGTGGGCCGACGGCGAGAGCGCGGGCGCGCCCGACAGTGAGACCGCAGTGCCCGCCCTCGCGCCCACGGAGACGGCCGCCCCGGCGGCCGGCGCCGCCGTCGGCGCGCCCGGCGAAGGCCCCGACGACACGCCCGACGGCCCGGTCGGAGCCCTCACCGAGGACGACGGACGCCCCAAGCGGTTCGCCTACCCGCCGCAGCTCGTCGTCGTCGACGGCGGCCGGCCTCAGGTCGCCGCCGCCCGCCGCGCCCTGGACGAGCTGGGCATCGACGACATCGCCGTGTGCGGCCTGGCCAAGCGCCTGGAGGAGGTGTGGCTGCCCGGCGAGGACGACCCGGTGGTCCTGCCCCGCACCAGCGAGGGGCTGTACCTGCTCCAGCGTGTCCGCGACGAGGCCCACCGCTTCGCCATCACCTACCAGCGCACCCGGCGCGCCAAGCGCTTCCGGGCCGGCCCGCTGGACGAGGTGCCCGGCCTCGGCGAGACACGCAAGCGGGCGCTGCTCAAGCATTTCGGCTCGGTGAAGAGACTGCGGTCCGCCACAATCGACCAGATCTGCGAGGTGCCCGGCATAGGCCGCAAGACGGCCGAGACCATCGCCGTGGCCCTCGCCCAGGCGGCCCCGGCCGCACCCGCCGTGAACACGGCGACCGGAGAGATCGTGGAAGACGCGGAATCCCCAGAAGACGCAGAAGACGCAGAAGACGCGCAGAAGACGGAGCCCGGAGCGACGACGCCGGGCACCGCACAGCAGCCGGTGCCCACGGGCGGTCCGGCCGAACGACGGGGGCAGGAGACATGACGGAGCACGAGAAGCAGCCCGCCGCGCCACGAGAACAGGCGCGGACGGAGCAACCCGAACAGACCCGCACGGCGTCACGGGTACCGGCGCACGACGCCGCACAGGACACCGCGCACGGCGCGCCGCACGACGGCACGCACGACGCGGCGCAGGAGGACCGGCAGCAGCCGGACCAGGACCACGGAGCACAGGTGAGTACGGGCATCGACACGGCAGGCGTCCCCGAGGCGGCCATCCCCGAACTGGTGATCATCTCCGGCATGTCGGGGGCCGGCCGGTCCACGGCGGCCAAATGTCTGGAGGACCTCGGCTGGTTCGTCGTGGACAACCTGCCGCCCGCGCTCATCCCCACCATGGTGGAGCTGGGCGCCCGCTCGCAGGGCAACGTCGCGCGCATCGCCGTCGTCGTCGACGTCCGCGGCCGCCGCTTCTTCGACAACCTCCGCGAGTCCCTCGCGGACCTGGAGGCCCGCAACGTCACACGGCGGATCGTCTTCCTGGAGTCCTCCGACGAGGCCCTGGTGCGCCGCTTCGAGTCGGTGCGCCGCCCGCACCCCCTCCAGGGCGACGGCCGCATCGTCGACGGCATCGCCGCGGAGCGGGAGCTGCTGCGCGAGCTGCGCGGCGACGCCGACCTGGTCATCGACACCTCCAGCCTCAACGTGCACGAACTGCGCGCCAAGATGGACGCCCAGTTCGCCGGCGAGGAGGAGCCCGAGCTGCGGGCCACCGTGATGTCGTTCGGCTTCAAGTACGGCCTGCCGGTCGACGCCGACCTGGTCGCCGACATGCGGTTCCTGCCCAACCCGCACTGGGTGCCGGAGCTGCGCCCCTACACCGGGCTCAACGAGGAGGTCGCCGGCTACGTCTTCAACCAGCCCGGCGCCAAGGAGTTCCTGGACCGCTACGCCGAACTGCTGCGGCTCATCGCGGCCGGCTACCGCCGGGAGGGCAAGCGGTACGTGACCATCGCCATCGGCTGCACGGGCGGCAAGCACCGCTCGGTGGCCATGTCGGAGAAGCTCGCCGCGCGACTCGCGGCCGAGGGCGTGGAGACGGTCGTCGTCCACCGGGACATGGGGCGCGAGTGACCGGACGTACTCCGCGGCTGAGCAGGCTGCGCCGTGTGGTCCCCGAGGGCCGCGCGGGCCGCCTGGCGGCCGGTGCGGCCAGCCGGCCGGCCGAGGCGCGCGGCGCCCGGCCGCGGCGCCGCGGCGCCCAGCCCAAGGTGGTCGCCCTCGGCGGCGGCATGGGCCTGTCCGCCTCGCTCGCCGCGCTGCGCCGGATCACCGGCGACCTCACCGCCGTGGTCACCGTCGCCGACGACGGCGGCTCCAGCGGGCGCCTGCGCGACGAACTCGGCGTGCTGCCGCCCGGTGACCTGCGCAAGGCGCTGGCGGCGCTGTGCGGCGACGACGACTGGGGCCAGACCTGGGCCCGCGTCATCCAGCACCGCTTCACCTCCCAGGGCGACCTGCACGACCACGCGGTCGGCAATGTGCTGATCGTCGCCCTGTGGGAGCAGCTCGGCGACCATGTCCAGGCTCTCGACCTGGTCGGCAAGCTGCTGGGCGCGCACGGCCGGGTGCTGCCCATGTCCGCCGTACCACTGGAGTTGCAGGCCCTGGTCAGGGGGCACGACCCGGAGCGGCCCGAGGACGTCGACACCGTCCGCGGCCAGGCGACCGTCGCGCTCACCCCGGGCGAGGTGCAGTCCGTGCACCTGGTGCCGCACGACCCGCCCGCCGTCCCCGAGGCCGTCGAGGCCGTCCTGGACGCCGACTGGGTGGTGCTCGGCCCCGGCTCCTGGTTCTCCTCGGTCATCCCGCATCTCCTGGTGCCGCAGCTCCTCGACGCGCTCACCGAGACCAAGGCCCGCCGGGTGCTCTCCTTGAACCTCGCTCCGCAACCGGGAGAAACCGCCGGCTTCTCCCCGCAGCGTCATTTGGAGGTTTTGGGACGACACGCCCCTAAACTCGCCCTGGACGTGGTGCTGGCCGACGAGGCCGCCGTGCCCGACCGCGACGTCCTCACCGAGGCCGCCAAGCGGTTCGGCGCCGCGGTCGAGCTGGCGCCGGTCGCCCGGAGGGACGGAACTCCGCGGCACGACCCGGAGCTGCTGGCCGCCGCGTACGACCGTATTTTTCGGATGCATGGAAGGATCGGCCCATGGCGATGACGGCAGCGGTGAAGGACGAGATCTCCCGGCTCCCCGTCACCCGGACCTGCTGCAGGAAGGCGGAGGTCTCCGCCATTCTGCGGTTCGCCGGCGGCCTCCACCTGGTCAGCGGGCGCATCGTGATCGAGGCGGAACTGGACACCGCGATGGCGGCGCGGCGTCTGAAGCGGGACATCCTGGAGATCTTCGGGCACAGCTCGGAGCTGATCGTGATGGCGCCCGGCGGCCTGCGGCGCGGCTCGCGCTACGTGGTCCGGGTCGTCGCGGGCGGCGACCAGCTGGCCCGGCAGACCGGCCTGGTCGACGGCCGGGGCCGGCCGATCCGCGGCCTGCCCCCGCAGGTGGTCTCGGGGGCCACCTGCGACGCGGAGGCCGCCTGGCGCGGGGCGTTCCTGGCGCACGGCTCGCTCACCGAACCCGGCCGCTCCTCGTCCCTGGAAGTCACCTGCCCGGGGCCGGAGGCCGCGCTCGCCCTCGTCGGCGCCGCCCGTCGGCTCTCCATCGCCGCCAAGGCCCGCGAGGTCCGCGGAGTGGACCGGGTGGTCGTCCGTGACGGTGACGCGATCGGCGCGCTGTTGACGCGTCTGGGTGCCCATGAGTCCGTGCTGGCCTGGGAGGAGCGGCGGATGCGCCGCGAGGTCCGCGCCACGGCGAACCGGCTGGCCAACTTCGACGACGCCAACCTGCGCCGCTCGGCCCGCGCGGCGGTCGCGGCCGGCGCCCGGGTGCAGCGCGCCCTGGAGATCCTCGCCGACGACGTGCCCGAGCACCTGGCGGCGGCGGGGCGGCTGCGCATGGAGCACAAGCAGGCGTCCCTGGAGGAGCTGGGCGCGCTCGCCGACCCGCCGCTGACCAAGGACGCCGTGGCCGGACGCATCCGCAGACTGCTGGCCATGGCCGACAAGCGCGCCGCCGACCTGGGCATCCCGGGCACGGAGGCCAACCTCAGCGAGGAGCTGGCGGACAACCTCGCGGGCTGAGCGGGTGCGCCGCGCGGCAGGGCCCGCCCGCGAGAGCGGCCGGGCCCCGGCCCGGCCCGGACGGGACACGGGCGCCACCGGGCCACGTGCCGCGGCACACCCCGCGCGGCGCCCCCGCCCGGCCCCCGCCCCCTGGCCGGGCCCGTTCCCCTTCCACCGAGGGCGACCGGCGCTCCTCTCGCCGCGCCGGACCCGGCCGGTGCGCCCTGACCGGCGGGTCCGTTGGGTTCTCCCCTCACACCGGGCGCGGTCAGCGCTCCTGCCCTCGGTGCGGACCCGGCCGGTGCGCCCTGACCGGCGGGCCCGGTGGGCTCTTCTCTCGCCCCCGGCGCGGTCGGCTTTCCTCTTCTTGTGCCGGACCCGACCGGTTCGCTCTTCCCGCCGGGGGCGACCGGCCAGCCTCTCGCGCCGAACCCGGCTGATCTGCCCGTCCCCCCGGGTCCGGCCGGGCCGGTGGGAGATAGCCGGCGGCCGGCCGCCGCTCCCAGTCGTCGTCGCGCTCCGCCGCCCCCGTACGCCGGGGCCGCGTGTCCCCCGTACGCCGGGGCCGCGTGCCGCCGAGGAGACAACTGCCGGTGGGCACCGGCCGCCCCCTCCCGCCCCTCGCACCCGTTCCCCTGACTCAAGAGGCATCCTTGACCCGTTCCCTAAGTGACATGAACCTGGCAGACATGCGCCATGGTGGCGGACCACCGCCGGGGGGTTCCATGAGACACCGAGCGAGATCGATCCTTGCCGTCGCCGCGCTCCTGCTCGCGGGAGCGGGCCTGACGCCCGCCGCCCAGGCGCAGGGCGGGGGCGCACCGGGGCCACACCTGGACGAGGTGAAGGTCTTCCGCGCCGAGGTCACCGCAGAGCAGCTGCCCCTGCTGCTGAAGGCGGGGCAGGACGCCCATGAACTCGGGCAGCGCCCGGCCGCGAAGGGCCGCACACCCGTCGAGCTGTATCTGACCGACACCCAGGCCGGGAAGCTGCGCGCGCAGGGTGTCCGGCTCACCGAGCACGACCTCGCCTCCACGGCGCAGCGGCGGGTGCGCGCCGCCGGGCAGGGCGTCTTCCGGCCCTACAGCGGCAGGGGCGGGCTCGCGGAGGAGATCGAGGCGACCGCCCGCGACCACCCCGGCCTCACCAAGGTCGTCTCCCTCGGCAGGACGGTCCGCGGCCAGGAGATCCTCGCGCTGAAGCTCACCAGCGGCGCGCGGCGGACGCCGGACGGCGCCAGACCCGCCGTGCTCTACGTGTCCAACCAGCACGCGCGCGAGTGGATCACGCCGGAGACGACCCGCCGGCTGATGCACCACTACCTGGACCACTACCGCACCGACCGGCGCATCAGGAAGATCGTCGACACCACCGAGCTGTGGTTCGTCCTCTCCGCCAACCCGGACGGCTACGACTACACCTTCCAGGACGACAGCACCCGGCTGTGGCGCAAGAACCTGAGGGACAACAACGGCGACGGGGTCATCTCCAGCGGCGACGGCGTCGACCTCAACCGCAACTTCCCGTACAAGTGGGGCTACGACGACGAGGGTTCGTCGCCGGGACCGGCCAGTGAGACGTACCGCGGCCCGGCCCCGGCCTCCGAGCCGGAGACGCGGGCGCTCGACCGGTTCGAGAAGCGCATCGGGTTCCGGTACGCCGTCAACTACCACTCGGCCGCCGAACTGCTCCTCTACGGCGTCGGCTGGCAGGTCGCCACGCCGACCCCGGACGACGTCCTCTACAAGGCGCTGGCCGGCACCCCGGACAGGCCGGCGATCCCGGGCTACCGTTCGCAGCTGTCCTCGGAGCTGTACACCACCAACGGCGAGGCGGACGGCCACGCGGCCAACGTCAACGGCACGGCGATGTTCACCCCTGAGATGTCGACCTGCGAGACCGCCTCGGACGCCGACCCGGACGACGCCTGGAACGCCGCCGACTGCCGGTCGGTGTTCGACTTCCCGGACGACGAGAAACTGATCGAGCGGGAGTTCGAGAAGAACCTCCCGTTCGCGCTCGCCGTCGCCGAGACCGCCGCCCACCCCGACCGGCCGAGCTCACCGGTCGGCCTGGACGCCCCCGACTTCACCCCGGCCGTCTTCGGCACGTCGTACGCGCGCGGCGCCGACCAGGAGGTCTCGGTCGTCGCCCGCAGGTCGGTGCGGGACAAGGAGCTGCGCTACCGCGTCAACGGCGGCCGCACCCAGGTGCGCGCCCTGCGCCCCTGGAAGGGCGGCACGACCTACGGCGGCGCCGACCACCTCTACTTCGACGAGTACCGGGCCCGGGTCCACGGCGCGGTACCGGGCGACCGGGTGGAGGTGTGGTTCACCGGCCGCGCCGGCACCGCGCCCGCGCCCACCCCCACTCCCGCGCCCCCCGCTCCCGCGCCCGCTTCAGGGTCCGGAGCGGGAACGGCGAGCGCGCACTTCACCTACACCGTGGCCCGCCGCCCGCGCGCCGACACCCTCGTGGTCGCGGAGGAGGGCGCGCCCGCCACACGGACGCGCGCGTACGTGGACGCGCTGCGGTCCGCCGGGCGCACGGCGGCCGTCTGGGACGTCGCGACCCAGGGCGCGCCCGACGCGCTCGGCGTACTGAAGCACTTCGGCACGGTCGTGCACTACTCGGGCGCCCCCGGACCGGGCAACGCCACCCAACTCCGGCTGCGCGCCTATCTCAACGAGGGCGGCAGGCTGATCGAGGCGGGCGAGCAGGCCGGCGGCAGCGTCGACCTGGGCGGCGGGAGCCTCTCGGACGACTTCGGCCAGTACTGGCTGGGCGCCTTCTCGCACACCCCGACGCCGGGCGCCACCGGCTTCACCGGCTCCGGGCCGCTGGCCGGCTTCTCCGGCGCGCTCGGCGACACGCCCGGCCACCCGCTGGACCGGGCCGGCGCCTACGAGGTGACCTCCGAGCAGCTGCCGCCGGAGGAGTACCCGCAGTTCGCGAGCGCGGGCGCGGGACGGTTCGCCGGGACGGTCGACCCGTACGGCCCCTACGCGGGCACCGGGATGGCGGCCGCCGTGCACACCGACGACGCCTACAAGCGCCTCACCCGCACCGTCGACCTCACCAAGGTCACCGCGGCGGACCGGCCCGCCCTGCGCACCCGTCTGCTGTGGGACACCGAGCGCGGCTACGACCACGCGCTGCTGGAGGCGCACACCGGCGCCGACGACTGGACGACGCTCCCGGAGACGGGCGGCGCGACGAGCGCCACCGTGCCCGCCGAGTGCGGCGCCGGGTTCCTGATCGAGGACCACCCCTGGCTGAAGCACTATCTGACGCCGGGCACCGGCGGCTGCGCCGCGCACGGCACGAGCGGGGCGTGGCACAGCCTCACCGGCTCCTCCGGCGGCTGGCGGCAGGTGAGCTTCGACCTGAGCGCGTACGCGGGACGGACGGTCGAGGTCTCCCTCGCCTACGTCACCGACCCGGGCACCGGCGGCCACGGCGTCCTCGCCGACGACGCCTCGCTCGTCGTCGGCGGCGCCGCGCGCGACACCGAGGGCTTCGAGACGTCCCTCGGCCCCTGGCGGGTGCCGGGACCGCCGCCGGGCAGCCCGGCCGTCGTCAAGGACTGGGCCCGCACCGGCGTCCTCTTCCGGACGTACGGAGCGGTCGCCACGGGCCGCACCGTGCTGCTCGGATTCGGTCTGGACCACCTCCTCTCGGAGGCCGATCGCGCGGCCCTCGTGCGGCGGGCGATCGCGGCACTCGACAAGTGAGCCGGGGCCTGCACGAAAGAGTGATGAATGCGGTCAACGCGCACTGACACTCCGTACCGAAATGGAGTGAATCGGACGCGGGGCCGCGGCGGCCCGTACCCCTACTGCCGGGTACGGGCCGCCGTGCCGTTCAGGGGGTCTCCGAATGTCACCCCGGGGGGCTCAGGGAGGTAGGGTCGGGGGTGGTCGGGGACATCCCAAATACAGCTCGCCGGCGTCGAAACCGGCGTACCAACGAGGAGATCGGTTCGTGACGATCCGCGTAGGCATCAACGGCTTTGGCCGCATCGGTCGTAACTACTTCCGCGCGCTGCTGGAGCAGGGTGCGGACATCGAGATCGTGGCTGTCAACGACCTGGGTGACACCGCGACCACCGCCCACCTGCTGAAGTACGACACCATCCTCGGCCGCCTCAAGCAGGAGGTCACGCACACCGAGGACAGCATCACCGTCGACGGCAGGACCATCAAGGTCCTCTCCGAGCGCAACCCGGCCGACATCCCCTGGGGTGAGCTGGGCGTGGACATCGTCATCGAGTCCACCGGCATCTTCACCAAGAAGGAAGACGCCGCCAAGCACCTGGCCGGCGGCGCGAAGAAGGTCCTCATCTCGGCTCCGGCCAAGGACGAGGACATCACCATCGTCATGGGCGTCAACCAGGACGAGTACGACCCGGCGAACCACAACATCATCTCGAACGCCTCCTGCACCACCAACTGTGTGGCGCCGATGGCGAAGGTCCTCGACGAGAACTTCGGCATCGTCCGGGGTCTGATGACCACGGTGCACGCGTACACCAACGACCAGCGCATCCTGGACTTCCCGCACAAGGACCTGCGCCGCGCCCGTGCCGCCGCCGAGAACATCATCCCGACCACCACCGGTGCCGCCAAGGCCACCGCCCTGGTCCTGCCGCAGCTCAAGGGCAAGCTGGACGGCATCGCGATGCGCGTCCCGGTCCCCACCGGCTCGGCCACCGACCTGGTCGTCACCCTCCAGCGCGACGTCACCAAGGACGAGGTCAACGCCGCGTTCAAGAAGGCCGCCGAGGACGGCGCGCTCAAGGGCTACCTCGTCTACACCGAGGACCCGATCGTCTCCTCGGACATCGTGGGCGACCCGGCCTCCTGCACCTTCGACTCGTCCCTGACCATGGTCCAGGACGACAAGTCGGTGAAGATCCTCGGCTGGTACGACAACGAGTGGGGCTACTCCAACCGCCTCGTCGACCTCACGGTCTTCGTCGGCGACCAGCTCTGATCGGCAGAGCAGGCACCTCGATGTGAGAACAGGGCTCGGGCAGCGCACCTCGGCGCGGTCCGGGCCCTGACGCACGTACGGCGAGCCGGGCCGCCCGGCCCGCCCGCGTGCGGATCGACCGGTCCTCGTACGATCAAGAGCCCCTCCTCAGGAGTCCCATTTCCATGAAGACGATCGACGAACTCCTCACCGAAGGCGTGGACGGCAAGCGGGTCTTCGTCCGCGCCGACCTGAACGTGCCGCTGGCCGACGGTGCCATCACCGACGACGGCCGCATCCGCGCCGTGCTGCCCACCGTCAAGGCACTCGCCGGCGCCGGCGCCAAGGTGATCGTGGCCTCGCACCTGGGCCGCCCCAAGGGCGCCCCGGACCCCGCCTTCTCGCTGCTGCCCGCCGCCGAACGGCTCGGTGAACTCCTCGGCGCCCCCGTGGCCTTCGCCCAGGACACCGTCGGCCCCGCCGCGCACGCCGCCGTCGACGGCCTTGAGCCCGGCCAGGTCGCGGTCGTCGAGAACCTGCGCTTCAACCCGGGTGAGACGTCCAAGGACGACGCCGAGCGCGGCGGGTTCGCCGACGCCCTCGCCGCCCTCGCCGACGTCTACGTCGGCGACGGCTTCGGCGCGGTGCACCGCAAGCACGCCTCCGTCTACGACCTGCCGGCCCGGCTGCCGCACTACGCCGGCTACCTCATCGCCACCGAGGTCGGCGTCCTGAGGAAGCTCACCGAGGACGTCAAGCGGCCCTACGTCGTCGCCCTCGGCGGCGCGAAGGTCTCCGACAAGCTCGCCGTCATCGACCAGCTCCTCGGCAAGGCCGACCGGCTGCTCATCGGCGGCGGCATGGCCTACACCTTCCTCAAGGCGCAGGGCCACGAGATCGGCAAGTCGCTCCTCCAGGAGGACCAGATCCCGGCCGTCCGGGAGTACCTGGAGCGCGCCGAGAAGACCGGCGTCGAGCTGGTGCTGCCGGTGGACACGCTGGTCGCGCCCGACTTCCCGGACCTGAAGACCAAGGCCCCGGCCCACCCCACCGCCGTCGCGGCGGACGCCATCCCGGCCGACCAGGAGGGCCTGGACATCGGCCCGCGCACCCGGGAGCTGTACGCCTCCAAGCTCGCCGACGCCGCCACCGTCTTCTGGAACGGCCCGATGGGCGTCTTCGAGCACCCCGACTTCGCCGAGGGCACCAAGGCGGTCGCCCAGGCTCTCGTCGACTCCGACGGCTTCACCGTGGTCGGTGGCGGCGACTCCGCCGCCGCCGTCCGTACGCTCGGTTTCGACGAGAACGCATTCGGCCACATCTCGACCGGTGGCGGCGCCTCCCTCGAATACCTCGAGGGCAAGACGCTCCCCGGCCTCGCAGCACTGGAGGACTGACCTCAATGACCACCCGCACGCCGCTGATGGCGGGCAACTGGAAGATGAACCTCAACCACCTCGAGGCCATCGCGCACGTCCAGAAGCTCGCCTTCGCCCTGGCCGACAAGGACTACGACGCCGTAGAGGTCGCCGTCCTGCCGCCCTTCACCGACCTGCGCTCGGTGCAGACCCTGGTCGACGGCGACAAGCTCAAGATCAAGTACGGCGCCCAGGACATCTCGCAGCACGACTCGGGCGCCTACACCGGCGAGATCTCGGGCCCGATGCTGGCCAAGCTCAAGTGCACCTACGTGGTGATCGGCCACTCCGAGCGCCGCCAGTACCACAACGAGACCGACGAGCTGGTCAACGCCAAGGTCAAGGCCGCCTACAAGCACGGCCTGACCCCGATCCTGTGCGTCGGCGAGGAGCTGGACGTCCGCGAGGCGGGCAACCACGTCTCCCACACCCTCGCCCAGGTCGAGGGCGGCCTCAAGGACCTCCCGGCCGAGCAGGCCGAGTCCGTCGTGATCGCCTACGAGCCCGTCTGGGCCATCGGCACCGGCAAGGTCTGCGGCGCCGAGGACGCCCAGGAGGTCTGCGCCGCGATCCGCGCCAAGGTCGCCGAGCTGTACTCCCAGGACCTCGCCGACAAGGTCCGCATCCAGTACGGCGGCTCGGTCAAGTCGGGCAACGTCGCCGAGATCATGGGCCAGGCCGACATCGACGGCGCCCTGGTCGGCGGCGCCTCGCTGGACGCCGACGAGTTCGTCAAGATCATCAGGTTCCGCGAGCAGTGAACCGGACGTGAGTAGGCGGTAGCGGCGATACGTCGTACCCTTGCGGGGGCACAGCCGAGGTGCTGTGCCCCTGTCGTCCATCCGAATCCGAGGAAGTTGGTCCAGCCGTGGTTTTGGGGTTCTCGATCACCCTGATCGTCTTCAGCCTGCTGCTGATGCTGCTGGTGCTGATGCACAAGGGGAAGGGCGGCGGCCTCTCCGACATGTTCGGCGGCGGCATGCAGTCGTCCGTCGGCGGCTCCTCCGTCGCCGAGCGCAACCTGGACCGCATCACCGTGGTGGTCGGCGTGCTCTGGTTCGCGTGCATCATCGTCCTCGGCCTCCTGATGAAGTCCAACAGCTGACGAGCCGGCGGACACCGCACATTCCGCACGTAAAGCCCCATGGTCGGTACGCGCCCCACAGCGCGGCCTATCATGGGGCTTGCGTCTGTGTACGGGGGACGGTAACTCCCCTCACTGGACGCGCGTTGGGCCTTACGTAGACTGAGGCGCTCGCGGCGAAGCGGTACGCCGACTCGCTTCGCGGCACCATCACGCAGGGAGTTACGACCGTGGCAAGTGGCAACGCGATCCGGGGAAGCCGGGTCGGGGCGGGGCCGATGGGCGAGGCCGAGCGCGGCGAGTCCGCGCCGCGCCTGCGCATCTCCTTCTGGTGCTCCAACGGACACGAGACACAGCCCAGTTTCGCCAGCGACGCACAGGTCCCCGACACCTGGGACTGCCCGCGCTGCGGCTTCCCGGCCGGACAGGACCGGGACAATCCGCCGGACCCGCCGCGCACCGAGCCGTACAAGACGCACCTGGCGTACGTACGGGAGCGGCGCAGCGACGCGGACGGCGAGGCGATCCTCGCCGAGGCGCTCGCCAAACTCCGGGGCGAGATCTAGCATCTGACGTCCCGTCGGGTACGGCTCGGCGCCCGGGACGACGCCGGCCCCATCCGGGCGGCAGTCCGCCGCCGGCCGATTGTCAGTGGTGCCCTCTACGGTTTGTGCATCAGCGAATCGTGAGGGGGCGGCGATGACGACGGTCGACGCGGCACAGGCCGTGGCACAGCCCGCGTGGCGCGGGGCGTTCGGACGGCTGTGGAGCGCCGCCGTGCTGTCCAGTTTCGGTGACGCGCTGCGCACGGCCGCCCTGCCCCTGCTCGCCGCCTCACTGACCGATGACCCCCTGCTCATCGCCTCGGTCACCGCCTGCGGCTATCTGCCCTGGATCGTCTTCGGACTGCTCGGCGGAGCCGTCGCCGACCGGGTGGACCAGCGCCGCGCGATGGGAGCGGTGGACGCGGTACGCGCGCTGCTGGTCGGTGCCTTCGCGGTGGCCGTCGCCCTCGGGCACGCCTCGATCGGGCTGCTCATCGCCCTGGCCTTCGCGCTGACCACGCTCCAGACCCTCTTCGACAACGCGGCGACGGCCCTGCTGCCCGCCCTGGTGGACCGCGAGGCGCTCGGCAGCGCCAACACCCGGCTGATGACGGGGCAGCGCGTCGCCGGCGGCCTCCTGGGCGGTCCGGTGGTGCCCGTCCTGATCGCGGCCGGGGCCGCCGTCCCCTTCGCGGCCGACGCCGTCACCTTCCTGCTGGCCGCCGCGCTGGTCGCCTCGCTGCGCACCGCGGCGCCCCGGCGCCCGCCGAGACCGGCGGGCAGCACCCTGCGCCGGGAGATCGCCGAAGGACTGCGTGTGCTGCGCCGGGACCGCGCGCTGCGCGCCCTGTGCACCGCCACCGCCCTGTGCAATGTGGGCATGGGCGCCCTCATCGCGACCCTGGTCGTCCTGGTGACCGGCTGGCTGCACACCGGACCCGGCGGCTACGCGGCGGCGACCACCGCCTACACCGTGGGCAGCCTGGCCGGGGGAGCGGTCAACCGGCCGCTGGTGGCCCGGCTCGGCCGGACCCGGGCCGTGCTGCTGGCCGGTCTGACGCAGATCGCCGCGCTCCTCGTCATCGGCACGGTGCGCGACCTGGCCGCCCTGGCGGCCGCGATGGCCGTCTTCGGCCTCATGGGCATGGTGTGGAACGTCAACACCACCACGCTGATGCAGCAGCGCACCCCCGACGGGCTGCTGGGCCGGGTCAGCGCCGCCTTCCGGACCCTCGCGGTCGCCGGGGCACCGCTGGGCGCCCTGCTCGGCGGCGCCGTCGCCGCCGCGTGGGGTCCGAACACCCCGGCGCTGCTGGCGGCCGCGTTCTTCGTGCTGTCCGTCTGCGCGCTGACACCCGTGCGCACACAGCCCGAAGTCGGAACCGGAGAAGGGCAGGTGACGTCTCATCAGTCCACCGGATGAGCCGATGGGGGCGCGGTGAGGGTGCCGTACACTCCTGACGATCATCAGAGCCGTCACTCGGGGGAGTTCGACATGGCTGGTGCACCACAGGGCTGGCTGAGCGGGGAACTGTCGGCGCGGTCGCTGCTGCGGCCCAGGGAGGTCGCGCGGGCGGTGTTCCACCCGGCCTGGATCCCGCCCGCACTCGATCCGGACGTGGAGAAGCTCAAACGCGTGCGGATCATCGCCGGGACGGTCGCGGCCGTCGGCGTCTACACCTTCGTGCAGGGCGGCTTCGCCTTCGACGAGATGCTGGAGAACATGCTGACGGCCTCCGTCGTCCTGCTGTTCGTCACCCCGCTCACCGTGGGGGCGATGCTGTACCGCTGGCGCCGCACCGGGCCGGTGCGGGAGCTGAGGCAACCGCTGCTGCGGTCGATGCAGTTGCTGCTGGCGTTCGTCGGGACCATCGTCGGCACGGTCGTGCTGTGGAAGCTGGCGGCGGGCAGCGGGCTGCTCGTGCTGCTGCTGGGGTTCGCCGCCCTGTGGCTCACCGTCTTCGTCGGCTACGGCGCCTATCTGGTCTCGGGGAACTTCTTCGGCACCGCGGTCGTGCACCGCTGCCTGCCGCCGCTGCTCGCCACGGTGACGAGCTGGCTGATGGCCCTGCCCGACCTGGCCACCGGCGATCTGCACGGGCTCAGCCTCACCCTGGGCGTCCTGTTCGTCCTCGGCGCGCCGGTCACCGTGACCGGCATATCCCTGCTGGAGATGGGCCGCCTGCGCAGCCGCCACGGCATCCGCCTGGACACCCATCCCGCCGTCCGGCCCCGCCCGGTCCCGCCGATGCCGGCCGCACCCCCGCCGTACATCCCGCCGCAGCCTCCGCACGCACCACAGCCCCCGCACGCGCCGCGGAACCCGTACGCGCGGCGGAACCCGTACGGCCGCTGACCGCGACGCACGGACGGGGGCGGCGCGGGCACGACGCCCGCACCACCCCCGTCGGGTGCTCTGTGTCTCCGGTGACCGGTCAGGCCGACGCCGGCGGATACAGCGACCTGGGCAGCTGCGCCGCTGCCGGCGTGTCCAGCAGCCACAGCGTGCGGGCCCGGCCGTGGGCGCCGGCCGCCGGGGCCTGCACCTCGCCCGCCCCGGACAGCGCCATCGCCACCGCGTTCGCCTTGTCCTCGCCCGCCGCGAGCAGCCACACCTCGCGGGCCGAGCGGATCGCGGGCAGCGTCAGCGAGATCCGGGTGGGCGGCGGCTTCGGCGAGCCGTGCACACCGACGACCGTGCGCTCCGTCTCCCGCACCCCCGGATGCTCGGGGAACAAGGACGCCACATGCGTGTCCGGGCCGACGCCCAGCATCAGCACGTCGAAGGCCGGCACCGCGCCGTGGTTCTCCGGCCCCGCCGCCCGCGCCAGCTCCTCGGCGTAGGCGTCGGCCGCCGCCTCGACGTCCGTGCCGTACGGGCCGTCCGACGCGGGCATGACGTGCACGCGCTTCGGGTCCAGCGGTACGGAGTCCAGCAGCGCCTGCCGGGCCTGGGTGATGTTGCGCTCGGGGTCGCCCTCGGGCAGGAACCGCTCGTCGCCCCACCACAGGTCGAGGCGCGTCCAGTCGACGGCGTCCCGGGCGGGCGCCGCCGCCAGCGCGGCCAGCACGCCGTTGCCGTTGCGCCCGCCGGTCAGCACCACGGACGCCGCACCCGTCGACGCCTGCGCGTCCACGATCTTCGTGATCAGCCGGGCCGCGGCGGCCTGCGCCATCAGCTCCTTGTCACGGTGGACGACCAGCTGCGGAGTGCTCACTTCGCCGCCGCCTTCCGGGTCGGGGACTTCCTCGCGGTCTTCGCGGCGGCGCGCCGCGCGGGCGCCTTCGCCGTGTCCTCCTCGGCGGTGGCCACCGCGACCGGGCCCTCTTCGGCACCCGCTCCCTCGGCCCGCGCCCGCTCGTCGGCCGTCGCCTCGCCGCCGTTCAGCCGCTCGACGCCGAAACGCAGCGCCGAGGCATAGGTGTCGTCCGGGTCGAGGCGCCGCAGCTCCTCCGCTATCAGCTCGGCCGTGTCGCGCCGCTTCAGCGCGACCGCCCGCTCCGGCTGGCCCTGGATGGCCAGCGTGGCCAGCCGGCCGTCGGCCCGGTCCAGCCGGATCGGACCGCAGCTCGTGTCCATCCGGACCCCGGTCAGTCCGGGACCGGCCGACGGCGAACGCTTCACCGGCACGTCCAGCCGGTCCGCCAGCCACATCGCCAGCAGCTCACAGCTCGGGTTGGACTCCTCGCCCTCCACCTCGACCGACCGGACCTCGCAGGTCACCTGGTCCAGCGCGGCGGCCAGCATGGAGCGCCAGGGCGTGATCCGGGTCCACGCGAGATCCGTGTCGCCCGGGGTGTACGCGGCGGCCCGCGCGGTCAGTTCCCGCACCGGCCGCTCGCAGGCGTAGGTGTCGGTGACCCGGCGCTGCGCCAGCGCGCCCAGCGGGTCCTCGGCCGGGGCCGGCGGGCCGTTCACCGGCCACCACACGACGACCGGCGCGTCCGGCAGCAGCAGCGGCAGCACCACCGACTGGGCGTGGTCGCAGACCTCGCCGTACAGCCGCAGCACGACCGTCTCGCCCGCACCCGCCTCCGCGCCGAGGCGCACCTCGGCGTCCAGCCGCGAGGACGTGCGGTCGCGCAGGGTGCGCGAGACCCGCCGGATGACGACCAGGGTCCGCGAGGGGTGCTCGCGGGAGGCGTCACCGGCGGCCTTGAGCGCGTCGTAGGCGTTCTCCTCGTCGGTGACGATGACGAGGGTCAGCACCATGCCGACCGCAGGGGTGCCGATCGCTCGGCGGCCCTGCACGAGCGCCTTGTTGATCTTCCCGGCGTTGGTGTCGGTCAGGTCGATCTTCATGGCCTGCGCCAGCTCCGTCCGTCTCGTGCGAGCATCTCGTCGGCCTCGGCCGGCCCCCATGTCCCGGACGCGTACTGCGCGGGCCTGCCGTGGCTGTCCCAGTACCGCTCGATCGGGTCGAGGATCTTCCAGGACAGCTCGACCTCCTCGGTGCGCGGGAAGAGGTTGGAGTCGCCCAGCAGCACGTCCAGGATCAGCCGCTCGTACGCCTCCGGGCTGGACTCGGTGAAGGACTCGCCGTAGGCGAAGTCCATCGAGACGTCCCGGATCTCCATCGACGTGCCCGGCACCTTGGAGCCGAACCGCACGGTCACGCCCTCGTCGGGCTGCACCCGGATGACGACCGCGTTCTGGCCCAGCTCCTCGGTCGCCGTGGTGTCGAAGGGGGAGTGCGGGGCCCGCTGGAAGACCACCGCGATCTCGGTGACCCGGCGGCCCAGCCGCTTGCCGGTGCGCAGATAGAAGGGGACGCCCGCCCAGCGGCGGTTGTCGATGCCCAGCTTCACGGCCGCGTAGGTGTCGGTCTTGGACTTCGGGTCGATGCCGTCCTCTTCGAGGTACCCGATGACCTTCTCGCCGCCCTGCCAGCCGGCCGCGTACTGGCCGCGCACGGCGGAGGCGCCGAGGTCCCTGGGCAGCCGGACGGCGCCGAGCACCTTCTCCTTCTCCGCCGCCAGCGCGTCCGCGTCGAAGGAGGACGGCTCCTCCATCGCGGTGAGCGCCATCAGCTGGAGCAGGTGGTTCTGGATGACGTCGCGGGCGGCGCCGATGCCGTCGTAGTAGCCGGCCCGGCCGCCGATGCCGATGTCCTCGGCCATGGTGATCTGCACATGGTCCACGAAGGACCGGTTCCAGATCGGTTCGAACATGGTGTTGGCGAAGCGGAGCGCCAGGATGTTCTGGACAGTCTCCTTGCCCAGGTAGTGGTCGATGCGGAAGACCTGGTCCGGGGCGAAGACCTCGTGGACGACCTTGTTCAGCTCCTCGGCCGACTCCAGGTCGTGGCCGAACGGCTTCTCGATGACCGCGCGCCGCCAGGAGCCGCCCGTCTGGTCGGCCAGCTGGTGCTTCTTGAGCTGCTGGATGACGACCGGGAACGACTTCGGCGGGACGGACAGGTAGAAGGCGAAGTTGCCGCCCGTGCCCTGTGCCTTGTCCAGCTCGTCGATCGTGGCGCGCAGCCGCTCGAACGCCTCGTCGTCGTCGAAGGTGCCCTGGACGAAGCGCATGCCCTGGCTGAGCTGCTGCCACACCTCCTCGCGGAAGGGGGTGCGCGCGTGTTCCTTGACGGCGTCGTGCACGACCTGCGCGAAGTCCTCGTGCTCCCAGTCGCGCCGGGCGAAGCCGACGAGCGAGAAGCCCGGCGGCAGCAGACCCCGGTTGGCGAGGTCGTACACGGCGGGCATCAGCTTCTTGCGGGACAGGTCGCCCGTGACGCCGAAGATGACCAGGCCCGACGGCCCCGCGATACGCGGGAGCCGTCGGTCGGCGGGGTCACGGAGCGGGTTCGCTCCGCTGCCGGAAAGAGACGACAAGGCGTCAGCCCTCCGCGGGGGCGAGGCGCTCCAGCTCCGCCTCGGTCGACTTCAGCAGGTCGTTCCAGGAGGACTCGAACTTCTCGACGCCCTCGACCTCCAGAACCCGGACGACGTCGTCGTAGGAGATCCCGATCTTCTCCAGAGCGTCCAGGTCGGCGCGGGCCTGCGCGTAGGTGCCGCGGACCGCGTCGCCGCGGATCTCGCCGTGGTCCTCGGTGGACTCCAGGGTGGCCTCCGGCATGGTGTTCACCGTGTTCGGCGCCACCAGCTCCTCGACGTACATGGTGTCCTTGTACGCCTTGTCCTTCACTCCGGTGGAGGCCCACAGCGGGCGCTGCTTGTTGGCGCCCGCGTTCTCCAGCGCGCTCCAGCGGTCGGAGGAGAAGACCTCCTCGTACGCCTGGTAGGCGAGGCGCGCGTTGGCCACACCGGCCTTGCCGCGCAGTGCCTTGGCCTCGTCGGTGCCCTGTTCGTCGATGCGCCGGTCGATCTCGGTGTCGACGCGGGAGACGAAGAAGGACGCCACCGAGTGGATCTTCGAAAGGTCCAGGCCGCGCTCCTTGGCCTTCTCCAGGCCGGTCAGGAAGGCGTCCATGACCTTGCGGTAGCGCTCCAGCGAGAAGATCAGCGTGACGTTGACGCTGATGCCGTTGCCGATGGTCTCGGCGATCGCCGGCAGCCCCGCCTCGGTGGCCGGGATCTTGATGAGCGTGTTGGGGCGGTCCACCAGCCAGGCCAGTTGGCGGGCCTCGGCGACCGTCGCCTTGGTGTTGTGGGCGAGACGCGGGTCGACCTCGATGGAGACCCGGCCGTCCTGGCCGTCGGTGGCGTCGAAGACCGGGCGCAGGATGTCGGCGGCGTCGCGGACGTCCGCCGTGGTGATCATGCGGATGGCCTCTTCGACGGTGACCCGGCGGGCCGCGAGGTCGGAGAGCTGCTGGTCGTAGCCGTCGCCCTGCGAGATCGCCTTCTGGAAGATCGTCGGGTTGGTGGTGACGCCCACGACGTGCTGCTGGTCGATCAGCTCGGCGAGGTTGCCGGACGTGATCCGCTTGCGCGACAGGTCGTCCAGCCAGATCGCGACGCCTTCATCGGAGAGGCGCTTGAGTGCGTCTGTCATGGAAATTGCATCTCCTACGTGTCGTATATGAGCGTCAGCGCTGGGCGGCGGCGAGGGATTCCCGGGCCTTGGCGACCACGTTCTCGGCGGTGAAACCGAATTCGCGGAACAGCACCTTGGCGTCGGCGGAGGCACCGAAGTGCTCCAGGGAGACGATGCGTCCGGCGTCGCCGACGTACTTGTACCAGGACAACGCGACACCGGCCTCGACCGCGACGCGCGCCCGCACGGCCGGGGGCAGCACGCTCTCCCGGTACCCCTGGTCCTGCTCCTCGAACCACTCGACGCACGGCATGGACACCACGCGCGTGGGAACGCCGTCGGCCTGGAGCCGCTCGCGCGCCTCGACGGCGAGCTGCACCTCGGAACCGGTGGCGATCAGGATGACCTCGGGCTCGCCGCCCTCGGCGTCGAACAGCACGTAGCCGCCCTTGGCCGCGTCGTCGTCCGGCTCGTACGTCGGCACGCCCTGGCGGGTGAGCGCGAGGCCGTGCGGGGCGCCCTTGCCGTACTCCTTGGTCCAGCGGCGCTGGATCTCGGCCCAGGCGATGGCGGTCTCGTTGGCGTCGGCCGGGCGGACGATGTTCAGTCCGGGGATGGCGCGCAGCGAGGCGAGGTGTTCGACGGGCTGGTGGGTGGGGCCGTCCTCGCCGAGGCCGATGGAGTCGTGCGTCCACACGTACGTCACCGGCAGGTGCATCAGGGCGGACAGGCGCACGGCGTTGCGCATGTAGTCGGAGAAGACCAGGAAGGTGCCGCCGTACACGCGCGTGTTGCCGTGCAGCGTGATGCCGTTCAGCTCGGCGCCCATCGAGTGCTCGCGGATGCCGAAGTGGATGGTGCGGCCGTAGGGGTCCGCCTCCGGGAGCGGGTTGCCCGCGGGGAGGAAGGAGGACGTCTTGTCGATGGTGGTGTTGTTGGAGCCGGCCAGGTCGGCGGAGCCGCCCCACAGCTCGGGCAGCACCTCGCCGAGCGCCTGGAGCACCTTGCCGGAGGCGGCGCGGGTCGCCACGCTCTTGCCCGCCTCGAAGACCGGGATCTTCTCGGCCCAGCCGGCGGGCAGCTCGGCGGCGGCGATCCGGTCGAACTCGGCGGCCCGCTCGGTGTTGGCCGCGCGCCACGCCTGGAAGGACTTCTCCCACTCCTCGCGCGCCTGCCGGCCGCGCTCCAGCGCCTGCCGGGTGTGGCCGATGACCTCGTCGGAGACGTCGAAGTGCTTGTCCGGGTCGAAGCCGAGGACGCGCTTGGTGGCCGCGACCTCGTCCTCGCCCAGCGCCGAGCCGTGCGCGGCCTCGGTGTTCTGGGCGTGCGGGGCGGGCCAGGCGATGATGGAGCGCATCGCGATGAACGACGGCCGGTCGGTGACCGCCTTGGCCGCCTGGATCGCGGCGTAGATCGCCTGCGGGTCCAGGTCGCCGTCCTCCTTGGCCGCCACGCGCTGCACGTGCCAGCCGTAGGCCTCGTACCGCTTGACGGTGTCCTCGGAGACGGCGGTCTCGGTGTCGCCCTCGATCGAGATGTGGTTGTCGTCCCACAGCAGGATCAGGTTGCCGAGCTTCTGGTGGCCGGCCATCGAGGACGCCTCGGCCGAGATGCCCTCCTGGAGGCAGCCGTCACCGGCGACGCAGTAGACGAAGTGGTCGAAGGGCGACTCGCCCTGCGGGGCCTCGGGGTCGAAGAGGCCGCGCTCGTAGCGGGCGGCCATCGCCATGCCCACCGCGTTGGCCACACCCTGCCCGAGCGGACCGGTGGTGGTCTCCACCCCGGCGGTGTGCCCGTACTCGGGGTGGCCCGGGGTCTTGGAGCCCCAGGTGCGGAAGGACTCCAGGTCCGCCAGCTCCAGGCCGAAGCCGGCCAGGTAGAGCTGGGTGTAGAGCGTCAGGGAGGAGTGGCCGGCGGACAGCACGAAGCGGTCGCGCCCCACCCACTGCGGATCGGCCGGGTCGTGCCGCATCACCTTCTGGAAGAGGGTGTACGCGGCGGGAGCCAGACTCATGGCCGTACCGGGATGGCCGTTTCCGACCTTCTGTACGGCATCGGCGGCCAGGACGCGCGCGGTGTCCACCGCGCGCTGGTCCAACTCGGTCCACTCGAGGTCTGTGGTGGTCGGCTTGGTGCTCACCCTGGGTCAGGGCTCCTCTCCACATGTCGGATGCCGGTGCGTGTGTCCACGCACGGGCTGCCGGCGTTCTCGGCGTCGGCCGGCCGTTGTTGAGCCTACCCCCGTAAAGACGTGCGTTTTTTCGAGTCATTCAAGACTGACGGGACTACGGGAAATCCGCCTCTCGGCCAACCGGGAGTGAATTCGGCACCTGAATAGGGGACCGCTCATCCGATCGCTCGATCGAGCCCGGCCGCGCCCGTTCGAAGGGGAGTCCGGCGGGGGAGCCGACCGGGCGGTGAGACCCTGGCCGGACGGCCGCCGGGCGGGCGCGGCCAACACGACCCCACCCCCGCGAATGTCCGGGTCTGGGCAACGTCTACAGTGGCGTGGTACGCGCGAGCCTTTACCCTGCGTTCATGGGGCGGGGCTCGCTGGGAGTCTCTGTCAGGGGTGTGCGTGACGGCCGTCGAATCCCGTCCTGGGGGTCCCTCCCAGGCCCTCAAGGCCCGGGGCGAGGGACTACTCGGTGCAGGCCAGAGCCCGAGCCACCGGCCGTTCGGGGCCCGGGTCAAGGCGTTCGTGGCACTGACCAAGCCGCGGATCATCGAGCTGCTGCTGATCACCACCGTGCCGGTGATGTTCCTGGCACAGCAGGGTGTGCCCAGCCTCAGGCTGGTGCTGCTCACCTGTGTCGGCGGTTATCTGTCCGCGGGCGGCGCCAACGCGCTGAACATGTACATCGACCGCGACATCGACGCGCTGATGGACCGCACCTCGCAGCGTCCGCTGGTCACCGGAATGGTCAGCCCGCGGGAATGCCTCGCCTTCGGCATCGGCCTGGCGGTCGTCTCCACACTGCTGTTCGGATTCACCGTCAACTGGCTGTCGGCCTGGCTGTCGCTCGGCGCGCTCCTCTTCTACGTCGTCGTCTACACGATGATCCTCAAACGGCGTACGTCGCAGAACATCGTGTGGGGCGGCATCGCCGGCTGCCTGCCGGTGCTCATCGGCTGGTCGTCCGTCACGAACTCCATGTCGTGGGCGCCGGTCATCCTCTTCCTCGTGATGTTCTTCTGGACGCCGCCGCACTACTGGCCGCTGTCCATGAAGGTCAAGGAGGACTACGCGCGCGTGGGCGTGCCGATGCTCCCGGTCATCGCCTCCAACAAGGTGGTCGCCCGGCAGATCGTGATCTACAGCTGGGTGATGGTCCTCGTCTCGCTGCTGCTGACCCCGCTGGGCTACACCGGCTGGTTCTACACCGTGGTCGCCCTGCTGTCCGGCGGCTTCTGGCTGTGGGAGGCGCACGGGCTCCAGAACCGCGCCAAGGCCGAGGTGACCGGCACGAAGCTCAAGGAGATGCGGCTGTTCCACTGGTCGATCACCTATGTGTCGATCCTGTTCGTCGCGGTGGCGGTGGACCCCTTCCTGCACTGACCCCCGCAGCACCCGCACGGTACGGGCGGGGTGCGTGGCCAAGGCCACGCACCCCGCCCGTCGCCGTTGTGTCTACCCGTCGGTAGCATCCTGGCCATGGCAGACACGCAGCAGGTTGACCCCAGGGCCGAGCGCAAGGCGGCCCGCCTCGCCCACCGGATCGGCTCCTTCTCCAAGGCGCACGGCGGCGCCGAGGGGCAGGTCGCGTACATCGGCGAGCGCGGTGCCCGGATCGTCCTCGTCGGCGAGGACGGCGCCTGGGGCGACATCGTGGCCCCCACCTGGGCCATCGCCGAGCAGGCCGTGCGGAAGGCGGGGATCACCGTCCACGAGTCCTTCGACGGCGAGTTCGCCGCCAAGGTGAGGACGGGCCCGTTCGAGTGGACGCGCATGGCGGGCATCCAGCTCGGCGGCCCCGCCAACCGCTGACCGGGGCGCACGGAACGCGGTCGGCCGGTGCGCCGGCGGGGAACCTGGACCAGGTCCCTCGCCGGCGCACCGGCCGACGTGTGCGCGGGGCCGCGCGGGTGGGGTGCTACGCCTTCGTCAGCGCGACGGGCTCGCCGGCGGTGTCCGGCAGCGCGCCGTCCGCCCCGTCCGCCGCCCCGGACCGCTCCCGCAGGGACAGCAGGACCCGCAGCACGCCGATCCACATCACACAGGACCCCAGCATGTGCGCGGCCACCAGCACCTCGGGCAGATGCGTGAAGTACTGGACATAGCCGATGACGCCCTGGGACAGCAGGATCAGGAACAGGTCCCGGGTGCGGTTCAGGGGGCCCCTGGGGGCGTCGACGGCCTTGAGGACGAACCACAGGGCGAACGTCAGCGTGACCACGATCCAGGCCAGCACCGCGTGCGCCTTGGCGACGGTCTCCCAGTCGAGTGGGATGCGCTCCACCTCGGCGGAGTCGCCCGCGTGCGGACCGGCGCCGGTCACGACGGTGCCCACCGCGATCAGCAGCACGCTCGCCGCGACCAGCACCCACACCAGCTGCTGCACGGCCTTGCCGACCAGCGGACGCGGCGCCCCGTCGCCCTCGCGGGTGCGCTGCCACATCACCGTGGCGACCGCGATCAGCGCCGTGGAGAGCAGGAAGTGCGCCGCGACGGTGTACGGGTTCAGGCCGACCAGGACGACGATGCCGCCGAGCACCGCGTTGCCCATGACGACCCAGAACTGCACCCAGCCCAGCCGGGTCAGCCCGCGCCGCCACGGCTTCTGCGAGCGGGCGGCGATGATCGCCCAGCCGACCGCGGCGCACAGCACGTACGTCAGCATGCGGTTGCCGAACTCGATCACGCCGTGGAAGCCCATCGCGCGGGTCGTGGTCAGCGAGTCGTCGGTGCAGGTGGGCCAGGTCGGGCAGCCAAGGCCCGAGCCGGTCAGCCGGACGGCGCCCCCGGTGACGACGATGACGACCGCCATGACGAGCGCGGCGAGGGCCGCCCGCTGGACGGTCCTGGGCTGCGGGGTCCAGCGTTCGGCGATGAAGGCGAGCGGGTTGCGCACGGCGGCTACGGCGTCGTCGCGGGTCAGGTTCGGCACGCGTTCCATCGTAGGCCGCCGCTTGTGCACACTTTCACGAGGGTCCATGGGGTGTCTTCGCCGCCTATTCCCAGCGGAAGAACTTCGCGGCGGCGGCCAGCCCCGCCACCGCCCACACGGCGAGGATCCCGAGGTCGCCCCAGGGCATGCCCGCGCCGTGCTGGAGGACGTCGCGCAGCCCGTCGGAGAGCGCCGAGACCGGCAGCAGGGCCAGGACGTCCTGGACGCCGGAGGGGAACTTGTCCAGCGGCACGATCACCCCGCCGCCGACGAGCAGCAGCAGGAAGACCAGGTTGGCGGCGGCCAGGGTCGCCTCGGCCTTCAGCGTCCCGGCCATCAGCAGGCCCAGCCCGCTGAAGGCCGCCGTGCCGAGGACCAGCAGCACCAGCACGACGAGCGGGTTGCCGTGCGGGGACCAGCCGAGGGCGAAGGCGATCACGGTCAGCAGGATCACCTGGAGCACCTCGGTGACCAGCACCGACGCCGTCTTGGCGGTCATCAGCCCCCAGCGCGGCAGCGGTGACGACGCCAGCCGCTTGAGCACGCCGTAGCGGCGCTCGAAGCCGGTGGCGATGGCTTGCCCGGTGAACGCCGTCGACATCACCGCGAGCGCCAGCACCCCCGGCGCGAGGAAGTCCACGGACCTGCCCGCCCCGGTGTCCACGATGTCCACCGAGCCGAACAGCACCAGCAGCAGCGCGGGGATGACCACCGTCAGCAGCAACTGCTCGCCGTTGCGCAGCAGCATCCTCGTCTCCAGCGCCGCCTGCGCCGCGATCATGCGGGGCAGCGGGGCGGCGCCGGGGCGCGGCACGTAGGTGCCGGGGGAGCCGGTGGCGGAGGTGGTGGTCATGAGCGCAGCTCCTTGCCCGTCAGTTCGAGAAAGACGTCCTCCAGCGTGTGCCGTTCGACGGAGATCCGGTCCGGCATCACCCCGTGCTGCGCGCACCAGGACGTCACCGTGGCGAGCAGTTGCGGGTCGACCTCGCCGACCACCCGGTAGGCGCCGGGCGTCAGCTCGGCCGCGGAGGACTCGGGCGGCAGGGCCTTGAGCAGGGAGGCGACGTCCAGTCCGGGGCGGCCGCTGAAGCGCAGGGTGTTCTCCGCGCCGCCGCGGCACAGCTCCTCGGGGGAGCCCTGGGCGATGACCCGGCCGGCGTCGATGATCGCGACGTCGTCGGCGAGCTGCTCGGCCTCGTCCATGTGGTGCGTGGTGAGGATCACGGAGACCCCGTCGGTGCGCAGGTCGCGGACCAGGTCCCAGGTGGCGCGGCGGGCCTGCGGGTCGAGTCCGGCGGTGGGCTCGTCCAGGAAGACCAGCTCGGGCCGGCCGACCACGGCCATGGCCAGCGCCAGCCGCTGCTGCTGGCCGCCGGAGAGCCTGCGGTAGCCGGTCCGGCCGCAGCTTCCGAGGCCCAGCCGTTCGATCAGGGCGTCCACGTCCAGCGGATGCGCGTGCAGCTTCGCGACGTGGCGCAGCATCTCGTCGGCCCGCGCCCCCGAGTACACGCCGCCGGACTGGAGCATCACCCCGATCCGGGGGCGCAGCCCGGCGGACTGGGTGACCGGGTCGAGGCCCAGGACGCGCACCGTGCCGGAGTCCGGCCTCCGGTACCCCTCGCAGGTCTCGACCGTGGTCGTCTTGCCGGCGCCGTTGGGGCCGAGCACGGCGGTCACGCCCGGCCCGGCCACCAGGTCGAGGCCGTCCACCGCGGTCTTCGTGCCGTACCGCTTGACCAGGGACCGGATCTCGACGACCGGCTGCGGCGCGAAGCGTCTCGCCGGAGGACGGTGGTCGGGAGACGGGCGGGCGGGCTCACTTCGCATGGGTCCAGAGTCTAGGGACGCGCCGGACCTCTCAGGTGCCCGGGTGCGTGATGTCCTCCTCACGGGGACGGTGCAGCGCGAGCCAGCGCTCGGCGTACGCGACCGCGTCGGCCAGCGGGAACAGCCGGGCCGCGGCGGCGCCCACGGTGCCGCGGACGACCGGCCGGTCCCGTTCGAAGTCGTGTCCGAGGTCACCGAAGCACCCGGAGTCGATCGAGACCTCGGTCACCGTCTCCCAGCCGTGCGGTCCGGGCCTGCCCACGCGCACGCGGGGTGAGGGGACGCGGTACTCGGCGAGGTGGAAGCAGGTGCAGGTGTCGTAGCCGGTGCCGAGCAGCAGCACGCGCGCGCCGAGCGCCTCCAGGCGGGCGAGCGGGCTGCGCTCGCCCAGCCGGCAGTCGGCGGCGTGCCCGTCGGTGATGTCCCGCGCGCGCGGGCCGATCGCGGCGAACGACGTCTGGGGGTGGGCGCTGCGCAGGGCGCCCGGCCAGGTGCGGACGGTCTCGGGGACGACGCCGACCCCGAGCGTGGGGGTGGTGGCGGGGTCGTAGCCGGGCATGGCGGCGCGGATGGTGTCCCACCACGCCTCGGGCACCGGGGGCCGCGACCACAGGGCCGGGTCGGACAGGTCGCCGCTCTGGGCGGGGACGACGAGGGTGCCGTCCGGGCCGAGCGCGTCGAGCAGCCCCCGGACGACGGCGACCTGGCTTCCGCAGACCCAGCCGAGGGACTTCATCGAGGAGTGTGTCAACAGGGTCTCGCCGGGCCGGACGCCGAGTGCGCGCAGGTCCTCGGCGAGGGTGTCGCGGGTCACAAGTGGGCCGGTCGGAGGGGGTGTGGGCATGGTCAGGGAGTGTGGCGCACCGCGTGTGCCGACGCCACCCGTTTGATCGATCACCGACCGTTTCCGCAGGTCGGATTAGGTATGCCTAAGTGACGCAGGGCACCGTCGGCCCGCCCCGGCGGCGCTTGTCAGTCCCCGATGAATTACGCAACAATGGCGTTGTGAAAAACGTCGGCGAGGCTCGGGCGACCCCCACGGGGACCCCGCAGGAGGAACTGGCGACCGGGGAGCGCTCCACGCGCAACCGGGTCGCGCGGTCCATCCTGGACCACGGTCCCTCGACCGTCGCCGAGCTGGCCGGACGGCTGGGCCTCACCCAGGCGGCCGTACGCCGTCACCTGGACGCGCTGGTCGCCGACGACGTCGTGGAGGCCCGCGAGCGGCGGGTGTACGGCGCGCGGACGCGCGGGCGGCCCGCCAAGGTCTTCGCGCTCACCGACTGCGGCCGGGACGCCTTCGACCAGTCGTACGACAAGCTCGCCGCGGACGCGATGCGCTGGATCGCCGAGCGGGAGGGCGGCCCGGAGGCGGTGGCCGCCTTCGCGCGGGCCCGCTTCGCCGCGCAGGCACGCGCGTACCGCAAGGCGATCGAGGGGGCCGGTCCCGATCAGCGCGCCCAGGCGCTGGCCAAGGCGCTGAGCCTGGACGGGTACGCTGCCACCGCACGCGGCGCGCCCCTCCCGCAGCAGGGCGAGCAGCTCTGCCAGCACCACTGCCCGGTCGCCCATGTCGCGGAACAGTTCCCGCAGCTGTGCGAGGCGGAGACGGAGATCTTCGCCGAGCTGCTGGGTACCCATGTCCAGCGACTGGCGACCATCGCCCACGGCGACGGCGTCTGCACGACGTTCATCCCCAGGATTTCCCAGACAAGCGACCCCGCATCCACCAGCACGGCCGGGAGGAACCCCGCATGACTCTCCCCACGGAGACTGCCCACCCCGAACTCGAGGGCCTGGGCAACTACGAATACGGCTGGGCCGACTCCGACGAGGCCGGTGCCTCCGCCCGGCGCGGTCTGAACGAGGACGTCGTCAAGGACATCTCCGCGAAGAAGTCCGAGCCGGAGTGGATGACCAAGCTCCGCCTCAAGGGCCTGAGGCTCTTCGAGAAGAAGCCCATGCCGAACTGGGGCTCGGACCTGTCGGGGATCGACTTCGACAACATCAAGTACTTCGTGCGCTCCACGGAGAAGCAGGCGGAGTCCTGGGAGGACCTGCCCGAGGACATCAGGAACACCTACGACAAGCTGGGCATCCCGGAGGCCGAGAAGCAGCGCCTGGTCGCCGGTGTGGCCGCCCAGTACGAGTCGGAGGTCGTCTACCACCAGATCCGTGAGGACCTGGAGGAGCAGGGCGTCATCTTCCTGGACACGGACACGGCCCTCAAGGAGCACCCGGAGCTCTTCAAGGAGTACTTCGGGACCGTCATCCCCGTCGGCGACAACAAGTTCGCGTCGCTGAACAGCGCGGTGTGGTCCGGCGGCTCCTTCATCTACGTCCCGCCGGGCGTCCACGTGGAGATCCCGCTCCAGGCCTACTTCCGTATCAACACGGAGAACATGGGCCAGTTCGAGCGGACCCTGATCATCGTCGACGAGGGTGCCTACGTGCACTACGTCGAGGGCTGCACCGCCCCGATCTACAAGTCGGACTCGCTGCACTCCGCGGTCGTCGAGATCATCGTCAAGAAGAACGCCCGCTGCCGCTACACGACCATCCAGAACTGGTCGAACAACGTCTACAACCTGGTCACCAAGCGCGCCGTCGCCTACGAGGGCGCGACCATGGAGTGGATCGACGGCAACATCGGCTCCAAGGTGACGATGAAGTACCCGGCCGTCTACCTGATGGGCGAGCACGCCAAGGGCGAGACCCTGTCCATCGCCTTCGCGGGCGAGGGCCAGCACCAGGACGCCGGTTCCAAGATGGTCCACATGGCGCCGAACACCTCCTCCAACATCGTCTCCAAGTCGGTGGCGCGCGGCGGCGGCCGCACCTCGTACCGCGGCCTGGTCGAGATCGGCGAGGGCGCCGCGGGCTCCAAGTCCAACGTGCTGTGCGACGCGCTGCTCGTCGACACCATCTCCCGCTCCGACACCTACCCCTACGTGGACGTCCGCGAGGACGACGTGTCCATGGGCCACGAGGCGACCGTCTCCAAGGTCTCCGAGGACCAGCTCTTCTACCTGATGAGCCGCGGTCTGACCGAGTTCGAGGCGATGGCGATGATCGTGCGCGGCTTCGTCGAGCCGATCGCCAAGGAGCTCCCCATGGAGTAC
Organism: Streptomyces sp. SAT1; assembly: GCF_001654495.1. Taxonomy (GTDB): domain Bacteria; phylum Actinomycetota; class Actinomycetes; order Streptomycetales; family Streptomycetaceae; genus Streptomyces; species Streptomyces andamanensis. The sequence goes on along the minus strand of NZ_CP015849.1, from coordinate 1,616,474 downwards.
GCGCTGGAGCTGAACCGGCTGATCGAGCTGCAGATGGAAGGCGCGGTCGGCTGACCCCGTGCCGGGCAGCGACCAGCCAGCGAACACCGACGTAGGAAGAGAGCAGACCGACAGCCATGGCTGAGGCTCAGAACTCCCCCCAGTCCGCGACCCCGCTCGGACAGGGGGCACCCCCACCCGTGGGCTCCACCACCGCGGGCCAGATCGCGGTCGCCGCGGAGTCGACCGTCGCCACGCGCATGAGCGCGCCGCCGTCCTTCGACGTGGCGGACTTCCCGGTCCCGCACGGCCGCGAGGAGGAGTGGCGGTTCACCCCGCTGGAGCGGCTGCGCGGCCTGCACGACGGCACCGCGACCGCCACCGGCGGCGGCGTGAAGGTGGACGTCCAGGCGCCCGAGGGCGTGAGCGTGGAGAGCGTCGGCCGTGACGACGCGCGGCTCGGCAGGGCCGGCACGCCGGTCGACCGGGTCGCCGCGCAGGCGTACTCCGCCTTCGAGACGGCCTCGGTGGTGAGCGTCCCCAAGGAGACCGTCCTCACCGAGCCGATCCGCATCGCGGTGCACGGCGAGGGCGGGGTCGCCTACGGCCACCAGGTCATCGAACTGGGGGCCTTCGCCGAGGCCGTCGTCGTCATCGACCACACCGGTGACGCGGTGCTCGCCGCCAACGTCGACTACCTGCTGGGCGACGGCGCCAAGCTCACCGTCGTCTCCGTCCAGGACTGGGACGACAAGGCCGTCCACGTGGGCCAGCACAACGCCCTGATCGGCCGGGACGCCTCCCTCAAGTCGGTCGTCGTCACCTTCGGCGGCGATGTCGTCCGGCTGCACCCGCGCGTGACGTACGCCGCCCCCGGCGGCGAGGCCGAGCTGCTCGGCCTGTACTTCACCGACGCGGGCCAGCACCAGGAGCACCGGCTCTTCGTCGACCACGACGCCCCGCACTGCAAGTCCAACGTGGTCTACAAGGGCGCGCTCCAGGGCGAGCAGGCGCACGCGGTGTGGATCGGCGACGTGCTCATCGAGGCCAGCGCCGAGGGCACCGACACCTACGAGATGAACCGCAACCTGGTGCTGACCGACGGCGCCCGGGTCGACTCCGTGCCGAACCTGGAGATCGAGACCGGCGAGATCGTCGGCGCCGGTCACGCCTCCGCCACCGGCCGCTTCGACGACGAGCAGCTCTTCTACCTGATGGCCCGCGGCATCCCGGAGTACGAGGCCCGCCGCCTGGTGGTCCGCGGCTTCTTCGCCGAACTGGTCCAGCAGATCGGTGTCAAGGACATCGAGGAGCGCCTGCTCGTCCGGATCGAGGAGGAGCTGGAGGCGTCGGTCGCATGAGCGGCACCTTCGTACGCGTCTGCGGGCTGAGCGAGCTGGAGGAGGACACCCCCAAGCGGGTGGAACTCGACGGCACGCCCATCTCCGTGGTGCACACCGAGGGCGAGGTGTTCGCCATCAACGACATCTGCTCGCACGCGAACGTCTCGCTGTCCGAGGGCGAGGTCGACGACTGCCACATCGAGTGCTGGCTGCACGGCTCGCGCTTCGACCTGCGCTCGGGCAAGCCCGACAGTCTTCCGGCGACGCGTCCCGTCCCCGTATACCCCGTAAAGATCGAAGGGGACGACGTGCTCGTCTCCCTCTCCCAGGAGTCCTGAGGCACCCATGGCAACGCTTGAAATCCGAGACCTGCACGTCACCGTCGAGGCCGACAACGCCACGAAGGAGATCCTCAAGGGCGTCGACCTCACCGTGAAGCAGGGCGAGACGCACGCCATCATGGGCCCCAACGGCTCGGGCAAGTCGACCCTCGCCTACTCGCTCGCGGGTCACCCGAAGTACACGATCACCGGCGGCACCGTCACCCTCGACGGCGAGGACGTCCTGGAGATGTCCGTCGACGAGCGCGCCCGCGCCGGCCTGTTCCTGGCGATGCAGTACCCGGTCGAGGTCCCCGGCGTCTCGGTCTCCAACTTCCTGCGCACCTCCGCCACCGCGATCCGCGGCGAGGCCCCCAAGCTGCGCACCTGGGTGAAGGAGGTCAAGGAGACCATGGAGCGGCTCCACATGGACCCCTCCTTCGCCGAGCGCAACGTCAACGAGGGCTTCTCCGGCGGTGAGAAGAAGCGCCACGAGATCCTCCAGCTCGAACTGCTCAAGCCGAAGGTCGCGATCCTCGACGAGACGGACTCCGGCCTGGACGTCGACGCGCTGCGGATCGTCTCCGAGGGTGTGAACCGCGTCCGCGAGACCGGCGAGGTCGGCACCCTGCTGATCACGCACTACACGCGCATCCTGCGCTACATCAAGCCCGACTACGTCCATGTCTTCTCCGCCGGCCGCATCGTCGAGTCCGGCGGCGCCGAACTCGCCGACAAGCTGGAGAACGAGGGCTACGAGGCATACGTGAAGGGTGGCGCATCCGCGTGACACAGCTGCCGGGCCTCCTCGACACCGAGGCGATCCGCAAGGACTTCCCCGTCCTGGACCGACTCGTCCACGACGGCAAGAAGCTCGTGTACCTGGACAACGCGGCGACCTCCCAGACCCCGCGCCAGGTGCTCGACGTGCTGTCCGAGTACTACGAACAGCACAACGCCAACGTGCACCGCGGGGTGCACGTGCTCGCCGAGGAGGCCACGGCGCTGTACGAGGGCGCCCGCGACAAGGTCGCGGCGTTCGTCAACGCGCCCAGCCGCGACGAGGTGATCTTCACCAAGAACGCCTCGGAATCCCTCAACCTCGTGGCGAACATGCTCGGCTGGGCCGACGAGCCCTACCGGGTGGACCACGACACCGAGATCGTCATCACGGAGATGGAGCACCACTCCAACATCGTGCCCTGGCAGCTGCTGGCGCAGCGCACGGGCGCGAAGCTGAAGTGGTTCGGCCTGACCGACGACGGCCGCCTGGACCTGTCGAACATCGACGAGGTCATCACCGAGAAGACGAAGATCGTCTCCTTCGTGCTGGTCTCCAACATCCTCGGCACCCACAACCCGGTCGAGGCCATAGTCCGCCGCGCCCAGGAGGTCGGCGCCCTGGTCTGCATCGACGCCTCCCAGGCCGCCCCGCACATGCCGCTGGACGTGCAGGCGCTCCAGGCCGACTTCGTGGCCTTCACCGGCCACAAGATGTGCGGTCCGACCGGCATCGGCGTGCTCTGGGGCCGCCAGGAGCTGCTGGAGGACCTGCCTCCGTTCCTCGGCGGCGGCGAGATGATCGAGACGGTGTCGATGCACTCCTCGACCTACGCCCCCGCCCCGCACAAGTTCGAGGCGGGCACCCCGCCGATCTCCCAGGCGATCGGCCTGGGCGCGGCGATCGACTACCTGAACTCGATCGGCATGGACAAGGTCCTCGCCCATGAGCAGGCGCTCACCGAGTACGCGGTGAAGCGGCTGGCGGAGGTTCCCGACCTGCGGATCATCGGCCCCACCACGGCCGAGGACCGCGGCGCCGCGATCTCCTTCACGCTCGGCGACATCCACCCGCACGACGTGGGCCAGGTCCTCGACGAGCAGGGCATCGCGGTCCGGGTCGGCCACCACTGCGCCCGGCCGGTCTGCCTGCGCTACGGAATTCCTGCGACCACGCGGGCGTCGTTCTATCTGTACTCCACGCCGGCCGAGATCGACGCACTGGTCGACGGCCTGGAGCACGTACGGAACTTCTTCGGATGAGGGGCTGAGGCGTGAAGCTGGACTCCATGTACCAGGACGTCATCCTGGACCACTACAAGCACCCGCACGGGCGGGGCTTGCGGGACGGTGACGCCGAGGTGCACCACGTCAACCCGACGTGCGGCGACGAGATCACCCTCCGTGTCAAGTACGACGGCACCACGATCGAGGACGTCTCCTACGAGGGCCAGGGCTGCTCCATCAGCCAGGCCTCGGCCTCGGTGCTGAACGACCTGCTGGTCGGCAAGGAACTCGCCGAGGCGCAGAAGATCCAGGAGACCTTCCTGGAGCTGATGCAGTCCAAGGGGAAGATCGAGCCCGACGACGCGATGGAGGAGGTCCTGGAGGACGCGGTCGCGTTCGCCGGGGTGTCCAAGTATCCGGCCCGGGTCAAGTGCGCCCTGCTGAGCTGGATGGCCTGGAAGGACGCGACGGCCCAGGCGCTGGACGGCGCCGACGCCGAAAGGAAGACCGCATGAGCGAGACCGTGGAGATGAAGCCGGCCTCGGAGGAGGAGCTCCGCGAGGCCCTGATGGACGTCGTCGACCCCGAACTGGGCATCGACGTCGTCAACCTGGGACTCATCTACGGCATCCACGTCGACGACGCCAACATCGCGACCGTCGACATGACCCTGACGTCGGCGGCCTGCCCGCTCACCGACGTCATCGAGGACCAGGCCAAGTCCGCCACGGACGGCCTCGTCAACGAGCTGCGCATCAACTGGGTCTGGATGCCCCCGTGGGGCCCGGACAAGATCACGGACGACGGCCGCGAGCAGCTTCGGGCGCTCGGGTTCAACGTCTGAGCGATACGTCGGCAGAACGGCGGCACCCTCGGGGTGCCGCCGTTCCGCTGTGTCCGGAACCCGCTGTCCGCAGCCGCGGGGCCGCCCCGCCGTTATGTACGCTCGTACACATGGGATACCTGTTCCTTGCCGGAGCCATAGCCGCCGAGGTCGCCGGCACCACCGCCATGAAGTACAGCGAGGGGTTCAGCAGGCTGGGGCCCTCGGTGCTGACCGCGCTCGGCTATCTGATCTCCTTCGGGCTGCTCGCCCAGACGCTCAAGACGCTGAACGTCGGTACGGCGTACGCCATCTGGTCCGGCATCGGGACCGCGGCCATCGCCGCCATCGGCGTCGTCTTCCTGGGCGAGGGCATGACGCTCACCAAGGCCGCCGGGGTCGCGCTGATCATCGTCGGTGTGGTGGTGCTCAATCTGGGCGGCGCGCACTGATGGCCCGGCGGCACGATCCGGGCCGGCGGCAGCGGATCATCGACGCGGCGATCCGGGTCGTGGGCGCGAAGGGCATCGCGGGGCTCAGTCACCGTACGGTCGCCGCCGAGGCCGATGTGCCGCTCGGCTCGACCACGTACCACTTCGCCACCCTCGACGATCTGCTGGTGGCCGCGCTGCGCCAGGCCAACGAGAGCTTCGCGGAGGCCGTCGCCGCGCGCGGCGCCCTGAGCGGTCCGCACCCCGACGTGGCCCGGGAACTCGCCGCCGCGATGGGGGAGTGGCTGGCCGGGGACCGCACCGGGGTCGAGCTGGAGTACGAGCTGTATCTGGCCGCGCTGCGCCGCCCGGCCCTGCGCCCGGTCGCCGCCGAATGGGCCGACGGCCTCGCCGCCCTGCTGGCCCGGCACACCGACCCGGTCACCGCCCGCGCCCTGGTGGCCGTGGTGGACGGCATCTGCCTCCAGGTACTGCTGACCGGCGGTTCCTACGACGAGGAGTACGCCCGCGGGACGCTCTCCCGGCTGATCCCACCGAAGCCGCCCGGCACGTGAGACACGGTTCGCTCCCGCGCCCCGCCCCACGTTAGGTTTTCCCCATGACCGAGACTGCTCCCCGCACCACCGGCGCCGTGGCCGCCGGACTCGCCACGATCGCCGCCGACGGCACCGTCCTCGACACCTGGTTCCCCGCTCCCGAACTGACGGCGGAGCCCGGCCCGGCCGGTACCGAGCGGCTGACCGCCGAGCGCGCCGCCGAACTGCTCGGCGGCGGCGCGACCGCGGCGACCGGGCCGGACGCCCGCCGGGGCGTCGAGGTGGTCGCGGTCCGCACGGTCATCGCCTCGCTCGACGACAAGCCGCTCGACGCGCACGACGCCTATCTGCGGCTGCACCTGCTCTCCCACCGCCTGGTCAAGCCGCACGGCGTGAGCCTGGACGGCATCTTCGGCCACCTCGCCAACGTCGCCTGGACCTCGCTCGGCCCGGTCGCCGTGGACGACGTCGAGAAGGTGCGCCTCAACGTGCGCGCCGAGGGCCTGCACCTCCAGGTGACCTCGATCGACAAGTTCCCGCGCATGACGGACTACGTGGCCCCCAAGGGCGTCCGGATCGCCGACGCCGACCGGGTCCGCCTCGGCGCGCACCTGGCCGAGGGCACCACCGTGATGCACGAGGGCTTCGTGAACTTCAACGCGGGCACCCTGGGCACCTCCATGGTCGAGGGCCGCATCTCCGCCGGTGTCGTGGTCGGCGACGGCTCGGACATCGGTGGCGGCGCCTCCACCATGGGCACGCTCTCCGGCGGCGGCAACGTGATCATCTCCATCGGCGAGCGCTGCCTGATCGGCGCCGAGGCGGGCGTGGGCATCGCGCTCGGCGACGAGTGCGTCGTGGAGGCCGGCCTCTATGTCACCGCGGGCACCCGGATCAGCATGCCCGACGGACAGATCGTCAAGGCCCGCGAGCTCTCCGGCGCCTCGAACATCCTCTTCCGCCGCAACTCGGTCACCGGCGCCGTCGAGGCCCGCCCGAACAACGCGGTCTGGGGCGGTCTCAACGACGTGCTGCACAGCCACAACTGACCGCCCGGCAGCAGGCGGCCACGGCGAGGCACCCTTCCCGTCCGGGGAGTGGTGCCTCGCCGTGTTGCGTGGCGGTCAGGGGGTGAGGGAGGCGGCGAAGGCCGCCAGGGCCTCGAAGTCCGGTGCGCGCAGGCCGATGCGCGGGTCGACGTGGTGCAGCAGGGCGGGCGCGGGATGGCGGGCCGTCACATAGGCGGTGTCGGCCGGGCTCTGCTCGTCGTCCACCCAGGCGAAGGGGCGGCCCGCCGCGTACGCCACGATCGCCTCGGTCTTCCAGTGCACCGCGCCGGGCCGTGCGCGGAGTCGAGCCGGACGCGCAGGGTCCGGTCCGGGTGCAGGGGCACGCGGAGGGTGGTGTAGCCCTCGGGCCGCCGGTCCGGCTGTGCGGCCCAGGGGTTGAGCGGGCCGTCGACGTCGAGGAACAGCAGGGGGCGGCTCACCGGATCAGCGTACGGCTCGGAGAGCGGTGGCGGTCAGCTCTCCGTACGCCGCCAGCAGGGCGGCCGTGGTCTCTTCGGAGGCGGGCAGCAGCGGGGCGCGGACCGGGCCCGCGGGCAGGCCGAGCGCGGTGAGCAGGGCCTTCGCGGTGACCGCGCCGGGCAGCCCGGAGGACATCGTCAGCTCGATGAGGTGCGTGGCCCGCTGCTGGGCGCGGGCCGCCCCCGCGGTGTCGCCTGCGTCGAACGCGTCCAGGACGGCGCGCAGCCGCCCGGGGACCGCGTTGGCGACCGTGCTGATGTATCCGGCGCCGCCGACCGCGTACAGGGCGAGGTTGTGCTCGTCGCAGCCCGCGTAGACCGCCAGACCGGTGCGGGCCAGCAGCTTCTGGACGCCGAGGAGGTCGTAGGAGCAGTCCTTGACCGCCGTGATCCGCGGGTGCTCCGCCAGGCGCAGCAGGGTGTCCGTCTCGATGCGGGTGCCGGTGCGGGCGGGGATGTCGTACAGCACGACGGGCAGCCCGCAGGTGTCCGCGACCGTGCGGAAGTGGGCCTCGACGGCGTCCTGCGGCGGCCTGCTGTAGTACGGCGCCACCACGAGCACCGCGTCGGCGCCCGCCTTCTCCGCGGCCAGGGCCAGCTCGGCGGTGTGCCGGGTGTCGGCGGTGCCCACGCCCGCGACGAGCCGGGCGCGGTCCCCGACCGCGTCCCGGACGGCCCGGACCAGCTCGGACTTCTCGGTGTCGGTGGTGGTCGGCGACTCGCCGGTGGTGCCGTTCAGCACGAGGCCGTCGCAGCCCTCGCGCACCAGGTGGTCGGCCAGGCGCGCGGCGCCGTCCAGGTCGAGCGCTCCCGACGGGGTGAAGGGCGTGATCATCGCGCACAGGGCGCGGCCCAGCGGGGGTGTGGGGGCGGATGCGGGGTGCGTGGTCGTCATGGGGGCAGTCTCGGCAGTCCGAACGTACAGCACCACTTAATTCTTCTACGTCATATTGATAAGCAGTGCTTCAATCGTGGGCGGTCTGTCCAAAGTCGCCCGTCATGGGTCACCATGGGCATGAGGTCACCGACCGGCAGCTCATGGGAGGCGTCATGAAGCTCGGAAAGGCACTGGCCACCGGATTCGCCGAGGAGCGGCAGCAGCCGGGGCCGGAGGAGGCGCAGGCCCCCGTACGGCCCGGACGGCCCGTACCGCTTGAGGAGGAGCGGCAGGAGACGGTCCGCACCGAAGGGGCCCCCGCCGCCGAAGAGGTCCCGGCCGCCCGATGAGGCTGCGGCTGCCGGCGGAGCACCCGGCGGAGCCGCCGACCGGATACAAGATCGCCCACCCGGTGCTGTGGCGGGACGGCACCCGGGCCGGGTTCACCGGCGTGTCGCTCGGCGGTGCGCTGCCGTACGGCGTCGTCGCGGACGCCGGCTGCGTCTACGGCCGGCGGCACCGGCCGCCCGCGCGCCGGTGCGACTGCGGCTTCCACTGCGTGCGCGAACGCGCCGCCGCCGAGGCCCTGTTGTGCATGACGGAGCACCGCGCCGCCGTCCTCCTGGAGGTCTCGGTCCTCGGCGCCTACATCCGCTTCGAACGCGGCTACCGCTCGGCCCGCCAGCGGGTGCGCACGATGACGGTCGGACCCTGCGCGTGCGGCGCGCCCGCCCTCGCGCTGGCCGACGCGGGCTGGGGCCGGCCCGGCCGCAGCGCCCTGGCTGCCACCTGCGCGGGCTGTGTGCGCGGGCGTACGCCCGTGACGTTCGCCGCCTTCGCGCGGCTCGCCGGGGACGGGCTGCGGGTCGTGGCCGCCCCCGGCCCGGAACTCCTTCCGGGGCCGGCGGGCGCGGGGCCCGTCCCGGCACCGGGCGGGCCGGGGAGCCGGACCGTGCCGGGGATGCCCGAACTCGTCGCGGAAGCGGCCCTGTTGCAGGCCCGGCTCGACTGGTTCCAGACCCGGCTGGCGCTGCTGGGGGAGCGCGGACCCGGCGGCGCGGGCCAGGGGTAGCGCGGGCGTCGCGGGGTACCCGGGCCTCCGACCGAGAGGAGGCGGTCCACCGTGACCGGGACCATCGATGCCAGACCAGTGCACGCGGAGCACGCTCCGGCGGGCGACCGCTCGGTGGGCGAGCTGGTGCACGACGCCACCGAACAGCTTTCCCTGCTCGCCCGGCAGGAAGTGGCCCTCGCCAAGGAGGAACTGACCGCGAAGGGCCGGCGCATGGGACGCGGCGGCGGCCTCCTCGGGGCCGCGGGCGCCCTCGCCTACGTCGGCCTGTTCGCACTCGCCGGTACGGGCGTCGCCGCGCTCAGCCTGGTGCTGCCCGTGTGGGCCGCGGCACTCATCGTGACCGGTGTGCTGTTCGCGCTGGCGGGCCTGCTGGCCCTCACCGGCCGCGCCCAGCTGCGCCGCGCCGGACCGCCCACGCCGCAGCGGGCACTGGGCAGCGTCAAGGCGGACGTCGAGGAGATCAAGGAAAGGGCACACCACCGATGACCGACAGCAGGCACGGGACGGACAAGGCCGCGACGGCGCCCGGCGCCAAGGGGCCCGACGAGCTGCGCGAGCAGATCGAGCGGACCAGGAACCGGCTCGGCGACACCGTCGAGGAACTGGCGGCCAAGGCCGATGTGAAGGGCCGCGCCAAGGCCCGCGCGGCCGATCTGCGCGACCGGGCCGGAGCGATGACGGTGCAGCTGCGCAGCGGCGCCGCCCACGTCGGGCACCGCGCACAGGACCGGGCGGCGCTCAAGGCCCGCAACGCGCCCGACGCCCTCGGGCAGCCACTGGACGGCGCCGTGCGGACCGTCCGCCGCAACGCCCGCCCCCTGCTGTTCGCGGGCGCGGCCGGAGCGGCGGTCCTGGCGGCGGGGCTGCTGCTCAACCGGCGCCGCGCGCACTGCTGAACCGCAGGCCCGGCGCGTACGGCCGACGTGGGGCGACCGCGCCCCCGGAACACCCGCCCAGGGTCTCCGGGGGCGCGCAGTCATGAGCGCGGGCGCCCCCGCGCCGGGCCCACGGGCAGGGCTTGACCTCAATCTTGGTTGAGGTCGGAGAGTGATCGTGTCGTTCAGACAGCCGATCACCGGAGGCCCCGATGAGTTCCGTACCGCGTACGGCCCTGCGCACCGACGACCACCCCGATCTCACCGATCCGCGCGTGGGCTCGCCGCTCTTCAGCACCTGGCGGGTGGGGACGCCCGAACGGCAGCGGGCGACGGTCGAGGCGATCGCCGGGACCTGGCAGCGCCGCCCCTGGCCCGCGGACGGGCTGATCTCCTACCACGTCTACACGGGCGAGGACGGCACCACGCTGCTGCACCACTCGCAGTGGGCGAGCGAGCAGGAGTTCGAGGCGTTCGTACGGACCCGGCGGCAGGAGCGGGTCGACGAGATCGATGTCGCCGTGCCGGGGATCGAGCGGGTCGGGCTCGGCCGGTTCCGGCACCACCGGAGCGCCGCCCGCGGCGGCCCCGCGGGGCGGGACCGCCGGGTGCCCGGCTGCCTCGTGGTCGTCGACGTCGAGTTCGACGGGCCCGACCCGGAGCGGCAGCGGGCCTGGGTCGACGCGGTCTTCGAGGCCCTGGAGGGCGACCCCGCGCCGCACCCCGGCGGGATCGCCGCCCACTTCCATCTGAGCACCGACGGCCGGCGGGTGCTGAACTACGCCGAGTGGGAGAGCGCGGAAGCCCACCGGGCGGCGCTCGCCGCCCCGGGCGACGGCGTCGGGTCGGCGACCGCGCGGTGGAAGCGCGTGCAGACCTGGCCCGGCGTCCGGAGCAGCACGGTGAGCCGGTACGAGCACGCGCTCGGTCTCGTACCCGCCTGACGGCTGACGGCTGACGGCTGACGGGTGGACACGGGACCGGGGCCGCGCGCCCTGGCATGGCCTACGGGCGGAAGCGCAGCACCTGCGGGTCGTGGTCGCTGATCTGGTCGTGGAACTCCGAGTTGATGTGCACGCTGTCGTACGCGAAGCGGCCGTGCCGGATCGAGGGGCTGACCAGGATCTGGTCGAGGACCTGCGCGTTGCCCTGGTAGTCGTAGGTGTACCGCTCGCTCCTGGGCAGCGACTTGATCGCCGACCACAGCTCGCCGCGGCCCTCCAGGATCCGCGCGGTGCCGGAGAACTCGAAGTCGTTGATGTCGCCGAGGGCGATCACGTCCGCGTCGCGCTGGACCTTCAGGATGTCCTTGACGAAGGAGTTCACCTCGGTCGCCTGGAGGTGGCGCTGCGTCTCCGAACTGCGCACCGGCGGCTGGTACTTGCCCGTCAGCCCCTGGTCGCCGCCCTTGGAGGCGAAGTGGTTGGCGATCACGAGGACCGTACGGCCGTGGAAGACGAACTCGCCGGCCAGCGGCTTGCGGCTGGACTTCCACGCCTCGCTCGCCGGGTCGATCCGGCCCGGCGAGGAGGTCAGGGCGGCCCGGCCGTGCACCCGGGTGACGCCCACGGCGGTGGTGGAGCCGCCGCCGGGGCGGTCGGTGAAGGAGACCCGGGCCGGGTTGAACAGGAACGCCTGGCGGATGTTGCCGCCCGGCTCGCCGCCGTCCTGGTCGTTGACCGGGTCGATGGAGCGCCACTCGTAGCGCGGGCCGCCCGCCGCGACGATGGCGTCGATCAGCTTGGCCATCGTCACGTCCGCGGTGACGGTGCCGTCGTCGGTGGCGCCGTTGTCGTCCTGGATCTCCTCCAGGGACACGATGTCGGGCGAGCGGAGGTTGTTCACGATCGCGGCGGCGTGCGCCGCGAAGGTGGTGTCGGACGGGTCCAGGTTCTCCACGTTGTAGGTGGCCACGGCCAGCTCGTCGCGGGACTGCTTGCGGGTGTTCTCGCGGCGCAGGCCGCCGCTCTCCAGGGCGCCGATGCGGTTCGCCACCAGGGTGTAGCCGCCGTACTGGGTGTAGTCCAGCGGGCCGGCGGTGGTGCCGCGCAGGGTGTCGCCGACGTCCGCCACCGGGAAGTCGGCGGTGGCGCCGAGCGACTGGATCTGGAGCCGGCCGGTGTTCTGCGAGGTGTAGGAGCCGTACACCGTGCCGCCGCGCCTGTTGGCGTTCTCGTGCGGCTTCACCGTGACCCACAGCTCGGTGTACGGGTCGCTGGCGGTGACCACGCGGACGTCCTTGACCTGGACGTTCATGCCCTCCAGGGACTCGTAGTAGTCCAGGGCGTAGCGCTTCGGCCGCAGCGGCAGGGCGTCGATCGAGCCGTTGGCCGCGCTGTCGCCGGCCGGGGTGTAGGCGGCCGGGACCGACTTCGCGTCGACGACGACCGGGGCCGGGACGGCGTTGCCGGAGGAGACCACGGTGACGGCCGGCTTGGTGATCTCGGTGATCGACTGGTTGCCCGAGGAGGTGCCGCCGGGCACGTACTCGGAGACGGTGCCGGTGACCGTGACGGAGTCGCCGACGGCGGCCTTCGGGGCGGAGCCGGTGAAGACGAAGACGCCCTCACTGGTGGCCGGGTCCGCGTCGGGGTGGGGGTCCTGCATCCAGAACCCCTTCGAGGCGCCGTAGGTGCGCACCCCGGTGACGATTCCGGCCACGTCGGAGACCTTCTGGCCGGCGTACGGGGAGATCCGGGTGGTGCCCTGGATGTCATGGATGCGCACGGAGTCCGCGTGCGCGGGCGCGGGGAGCACGATCATCTGGGTGACCGCCGTCGCGGAGCACACGGCGGCGACGGTCAGCGCGGCGAGACGGGCGGAAGACTTGCTCGGCAACGGAATCCCTCCGGGGACGTACAGAAGCGCCGGGACGAGGGTGGAGCGGGGAACAGGATGCCGCGACCGGGACGGCCGTGGCACGCAGCGCACTCGGTGGACAGTTGTCCCCCGAATGTCTACGCGCGTCAATCTCCTGTGGAGCCAGGGGCGTTGTCAAGGTTTCGGCCATGTACGAAGGGCGTCGGGGAGATGAACCGGGCGGCATGGGTGGAAATCCGTCTAGGCTGAGCGGTCGAGTCGTCAGGCTTCACCGGCCCGGGGTGCGCAACCCCCGGTCCATCAGGTCCTAGGAGAACGAGCCGATGTCAGACACGTCCCCGCTGCCGCCGGTGCGGCTGGCTTCCGAACCGGAGCTGGCCCGGGACGCCCTCGCCGCTCCGCTGCTGTCCCGGGCCGCCCGGCTGGCCCGCTGGGCCTCTCCCGCCACCCGGGTCGACGCGGGCGGCGCGCTGCTGCCCGAGCAACTGCCCGCCGCCGCCGGGGAGCTGGGGCTGAGCGGCGACGAAGCGGCGGCCTCGGTGAGCGAGGCGTGGCGGATGGCCGTGGACACCGGACTCGTCGAGATCACCGACGAGGAGCAGGGCACCGTCGCGGCGGGCGCGGAGCTGCGGCGGCTCACCGGCGGCTCGCCGCACGACGTGCTCACGCTCTGGCTGACCGCGCTGGACGCAGTCCTGGCCGACGCCAGCGTGCCCGACTTGGACGGCCTGATCGACGCCATGGACGAGGGCGGCGCCGTCGACCTCTCCGCCCTCGACTGGGACCCGCAGGCCGAGGCGGAGTTCCTGGACGGGGTGCTGGCCAACCTCTATCTGCTGACCGTCGGCGAGAGCGGGCCGGGCGCCGGGCCGGTGCCGCTGCCCGCGCTCGCCGCCTCCATGATCGTGCCCAGCGACATGGGCGAGCCCACCGACGACATACTGGAGCAGGTCTCCGACGCCATGATGCGGCTGGACGACCAGTTCCGGCTGCTGGAGCCGATCGGGCTCGTCGTCCACCGGCCGGTGGACGAAGCCCTGCTGGAGGACGCCGAGTCCGGCACGGACGGCGGCAGGCCCGCCGCCTCGGCGCCGGGGTCCGACGACGAGCTGGACGTCGCCCGCTACGGCATGGTGCGGCTCACCCCGCTCGGCCTGTACGGCGTCCGGGCGCGGCTGCTGGAGGCCGGGCACGACGCCCCGGCCGTCGGTGACCTCGCGGACAAGGGTGCCGACGCGCTGCTGGACGGCACCGCCGCCTTCCCGCCCCCGGCCGCGCACGCCGAGACCGAGCAGTGGCTCGCCCGCCGCGAACCGCTGGCCGCCGCCCGTGAACTGCTCGCCGCGGCCCGCGGCGCCGACGCCGGGGGCCCGCTGCGCCGACTGCGCTGCCAGCAGGCCCTGTCCCTGGTCGGCGCGGTGGCCGAACCGGCGCTGCGCGAGGTGCTCGACGACGCCGAACTGGGCGGTCTGGCCCGGGTCTGGCTGACCGAGCGGGGCCTGCCCGACGTGCCGCCGCCCTCCCAGGACATGGTCTTCTGGCTCACCATCGACACGGTGGCGGCGCAACTGGCCGCCGAGGGCGACTCGGAGGAACTGCTCGCGCTGGTGCAGGGGCTCGCCGAGCAGCACAGCGGGTTCTTCGCCGCGGCCTGGCGGGTGGACCATCCGCACACCGCCGACGTCCTGGAGGCCATGGGCCGGCTGCACCCGGACAAGAAGACCGCCAAGGAGGCCCGCAAAGCGGCCTTCAAGGCGCGCTCCGCGCACGGGGGCTGAGCGCCGACGGGCCGTGGCGGCGGGGCGGGGTCTTGGCGGGGGTCTCCGGGGGAGGGCGGCCGGGGAGGTCCCCGCTCCGGCTCCGGTACATTCTGCAGACGGCCTCCGGTCCCCGAGGAGTATGCGGATGGCGCAGGTCAGACCCATGCGGGCGGACGCCCGGCGGAACTACGAACGGCTGCTGGAGGTGGCCCTCCGGGCCTTCACCGAGCACGGTGAGAACGCCTCGCTCGATGACATCGCCAAGCGGGCCGGGGTCGGCTCCGGGACGCTGTACCGGCACTTCCCGAACCGGCAGGCGCTGCTGGAGGCGGCCTTCGTCGACCGGGTCGAGGCGATCGCCGCGCGCGCGGACGAGCTGGCGGAGCGGCTGGCGCCGGGCGAGGCGCTGTCGCGGTGGCTGTACGAGCTGTGCGCCTGGACGATCGAGGCGCGCGGGCTGAAGGCGCTGCTGGGCTCGGCGGTCACGGACGGCAGCGCGACGGCGGTCACCGTCTGCGGTACGTCGCTCATGGGCGCCGCGGCCCGTCTGGTGGAGGCCGCCCGGCGTGCGGGCACCCTGCGGGCGGACCTGGAACCGGTCGAACTGCTGCGGCTGGCGCACGGCGTGGCGACGGCCGCCGAGCTGGCGGACGGGCAGGGCGCGCACCTGCGCCGCTATCTGACGCTGCTGCTGGAGGGCCTGCGGGCGTGAGGGCCGGTGGCCTCGGGGGAGCCGCGCGCGGGAGCGGCCGGTGGCCGGTCCCGGGCACCCGGACGTCCCGGCACCGCCCGGTGCCGGGACGCCCCTGACGGAGGGTGCCGCTACAGCGCCTGGGCCGCCGGCTTCACCATGTTCCGTACCGTGCGGGCCTTGACGAAGTCGCCCATGGCGGTCATGTCCCACTCGCCGGAGAACTGCCGGACCAGCTTGGCCATCATCACGCCCGTCTGGGCCTCGGCGTTGGTGAGGTCGAAGCGGACCAGTTCCTCGCCGGTGGCGGCGTCCAGCAGGCGGCAGTACGCCTTGGCGACCTCGGTGAACTTCTGGCCGGAGAAGGAGTTGACCGTGAAGACCAGGCCGGTGACCTCCTGGGGGAGCCGCCCGAGGTCCACCACGATGACCTCGTCGTCGCCCGCGCCCTCGCCGGTGAGGTTGTCGCCGGAGTGCTTCACCGCGCCGCCCAGGATGGACAGCTTGCCGAAGTAGCAGCTGTCGATGTGGTTGCGCTGCGGGCCGTAGGCGATGACGGACGCGTCCAGGTCGATGTCCGCGCCCCGGAAGGCGGGCTCCCAGCCGAGGCCCATCTTCACCTGGGACAGCAGCGGGCGCCCGCCCTTGACCAGGGACACCGTCTGGTTCTTCTGAAGGCTGACGCGGCCCTTGTCCAGATTGACCTTCCCGGCGCCGGGGGCGGGCGGGGCCGGCGGCGCGGGCGGGGCGGCCGGCGGGGCCATCGGCTGCGGCGGGGTGAGGGGCTGCGGCGGGGCCGCGGCCGGTACGGGCGGTGCGACGGGCGCCGCCGGGGCGGGCGCCGGTTCCTCGACGCTGACGCCGAAGTCGGTCGCGATGCCCGCGAGCCCGTCGGCGTACCCCTGGCCGACGGCCCGCGCCTTCCACTGGCCGGCGCGCAGATAGATCTCCATGACGACCAGGGCCGTCTCGGTGCCCAGCCGGGGCGGGGTGAAGGTGGCCAGCGCAGCGCCGCTGTCCGCGTCGCGCAGGGTGGCCGTGGGCTCGATGCCCTGGAAACTCTGCCCGGCGGCGTCCGGGCTGGCGGTGACCACGATCTTCTCGATGCCCGGCGGCACGGCGGAGGTGTCGACGGTGATCGCGTCCGGCGCGCTGCCGCCGCCCGAGCGGTGGGTGACGCCCGGACCGGAGGGCTGGTTGTAGAAGATGAAGTCGTCGTCCGAGCGCACCTTGCCGTCGGCGGTGAGCAGCAGGCCCGAAACGTCCAGCCGCACCGGAGCGGTCACGTCCACCGTGACGCGGGCGGTGGGCAGGGGGATGTTCGAGCCGGGGGTCATAGCTGTCATGCCGGATAGAACGAGCGAGGGCGCTTTACCGTTCCCTTACCCTCCATTCGGGTGCATCCGCGTCGGCCCGGTCGTCGTCTGCGCAGGTCAGCGGCGGTTGCGAGGGTGCTCGCGTGCGGTGCGCTCGGTGCCGCGCCGGTAGTTGCCGGTCCAGCGGGCCATGACGAGCTGGGGATCGCCCGCGGCGACCTCGGCGAGGAAGCGGGCGGCGCGCGGACCCCTGAGGGTGGCCGCGGCGCGGTCGTGGTGGGTGATGCGGACGGTGCCGTCGCCGTCGGCGGCACAGGCGAAGCCGTGGGGTCGGGGCATGCGGGGGATCGTACGGCGGCGGGGCGGACGGTCCCAGCGGATTTCCGCCCGCCCCGCCCCCCGCGTGCCCCGTACGATCCCCCGGGCTCACGATCCCCCGGACTCACGATCCCCCGGGCTCAGGTCAGGGCACGACCACGATCTTGCGGCCGACGCCCGCAGCGAACTGCTCCAGCGCCTGCGGGTAGCTGTCCAGCGGCAGGCGGTCGCTGATGAAGACGTCCGGGTCCAGGACGCCCCCCGCGAACAGTTCCGCCGCGCGCTCGTAGCTGTGCAGGACCGCCATGGAGCCCGTGATGGTGATCTCCTGGTTGTAGATGCGGTACGGGTCGATCTGTACGCGGGTGGCGTAGTCGGCCACGCCGAACTGGAGGAACGTGCCCGCCTTGGCGACCCGGTCGAGGCCGTCCTGGATGGCCGCCGCGTTGCCGGTGGCGTCGATGACCAGGTCCCAGCCCTCGGGGCGGTCCAGCTCGTCCGCGTTCGCGGCGGACGCCGAGACGCCGAGGCCGCGTGCCGTCTCCAGGCGGGCCGGGTTCAGGTCGACCATGTCGACGCTCGCCGCGCCGGTGCGCTTGGCCAGCTCCAGCATCATCAGGCCCATCGTCCCGGAGCCGTAGATCAGCACATGGGCGCCCAGCCGGGACTGGAGGACGTCGTAGCCGCGCACCGCGCAGGACAGCGGCTCGATCAGCGCGGCGTCCTCGGTGCGCACATGGTCGGGCAGCTTCACGCAGTTCGCGACCGGCGCCAGGGCGTAGCGGGCGGCGCCGCCCGCGGTGGTGACGCCGATGGCGGCCCAGCGCTCGCACAGGTTGTTGTGCCCGGTACGGCACCGGCGGCACTCGTAGCAGTACAGCGACGGGTCCACCGCCACCCGGTCGCCCTCGGCGACCTCGGTGACACCGGTGCCCACGGCGACCACCCGGCCGGCGAACTCGTGGCCCGGCACGATCGGCAGCTTGGGCGCGAACTCGCCCTGGAGGATGTGCAGGTCGGTGCCGCACAGCCCGCATGCGGCGACCTCCACGACGACCTCGCGCGGCCCTGGCGTCGGGTCGGGGACCTCGGTGACGACGGCGCGGCCCACGGACTCGATGACGGCGGCCTTCATTTCACGGCTCCCAACGACAGGCCCTGGACCAGTTTGTCCTGGGCGGCGAACCCCGCGGCGAGCACCGGCAGGGAGATGACGAGCGACGCGGCGCACACCTTCGCGAGGAACAGGCCCTGGCTGGTGATGAAGCCGGTCAGGAAGACGGGGGCGGTCTCGGCGACCACGCCGGTCAGGACCCGGGCGAAGAGCAGCTCGTTCCAGCTGAAGATGAAGCAGATCAGCGCGGTGGCCGCGATCCCGGGGACGGCGATGGGGGCCACCACCCGGGCCAGGATCGTGGGCAGCCGGGCCCCGTCGACCCGGGCCGCCTCGATGACGGCGACCGGCACCTCGGCGAGGAAGGACTGCATCATCCACACCGCGATCGGCAGGTTCATCGAGGTGTAGAGGATGACCAGCAGCCAGATGTTGTCCAGCATCCCGGTGTTCTTGGCGAACAGGTAGATCGGCAGCAGACCCGCCACCGCCGGGAGCATCTTGGTGGACAGGAAGAAGAACAGCACGTCCGTCCACTTGCGCACCGGCCGGATCGACAGCGCGTACGCCGCCGGCAGGGACAGGACGAGGACGAGCAGCGTCGAGGCCACCGAGGCGACCGCCGAGTTGGCCAGCGCGGGCCAGGGGCTGGCCCCGCCGCCGCTGCCGAAGAACTCGCGGTAGCCGTCCAGGGTCAGGGAGGCGGCGAAGGACGGCGGGTTGGTCGCCGCGTCCGACTCGGAGTGGAAGGACGTCAGCGCCATCCAGGCGATGGGCAGGAAGAACACGATCCCGGCGAGCCAGGCCACGAGGCCGAGACCGTTGCGCTTGAGGGCGTTCATGCGCGGGACACCTCCTCGCGGAACAGGGACGAGACCACGCGCAGGGCGAAGGTCGCGATGAGGATCGAGCCGATGACGACCAGGACACCGGCGGCGGAGGCCAGTCCGTTCTCGTGGGCCTGGTAGAAGCTCTGGTAGACGGTGTAGGGCAGGTTGGCGGTGCCCAGGCCCCCGGAGGTGAGGGTGAACACCGCGTCGAAGTTCTGCACGATGTAGATCGAGCCGAGCAGCGCGCCGAGTTCGAGGTAGCGGCGCAGATGCGGCAGGGTCAGATGGACGAAGATCTGCCAGTCGCCGGCCCCGTCGACCCGGGCGGCCTCGATCTGCTGCTGGTCGCGGCTCTGGAGTCCGGCCAGCAGGATCAGCATCATGAACGGCGTCCACTGCCACACCAGCGAGGCCTCGACCGCGAGCAGCGGGGTGTTCGAGATCCAGTCCGGCTGCGGGCCGCCCACATAGTGCAGCAGGCCGTTGAGCAGGCCGTACTCCGGGTTGTAGAGGACGTGCTTCCACAGCAGGGCGGCGGCTACCGGCACCACGAGGAACGGCGCGATCAGCAGGGTGCGCACGGCGCCCCGGCCGGGGAAGCGGCGGTCCAGGAGCAGGGCGAGGGCGAGGCCGAGGACCAGGCTGGCCAGCACCACCGCCACGGTCAGCAGCACGGTCGTCCACACCGAGTGGCGCAGGTCCGCGTCGGTGAGCACCTGCTGGTAGTTGTCGAGCCCGGTGAAGCGGCGGGCCTTGGGATAGAGGGCGTTCCAGTCGAAGAAGGAGATCACCAGCGTGGCCACGAACGGCAGCTGGGTCACGGCGATCATGAAGACGAGGGCGGGCAGCAGCGGGGCGCGGGTGGCCCAGGCGCGCAGCCGGGGTGAGGTCCGGCGGCCCGTGAGCGGCTGGGTGGCGGCCACGGGGGCCGTGGTCGTGGCGGTCATCGTCCCTCGTACTCCTTGGAGATCTTCTCGGCGAGCCGCTGGGCCTTCGCGAGGGCGGACTCGACCGACTGGCGTCCGGCGACGGCCGCGCTGATCTCCTGGGAGACCTTGGTGCCGAGGTCGGTGAACTCGGGGATGTCGACGAACTGGATGCCGGGGGCGGGCCGGGGCTGGACGCCCGGGTCGTTGGGGCGGGCGTTCGCGATCGCGTCCTTGGTCCGCTCCTGGAAGGCGGCGGCCTCCGCCCGGTAGGCGGGGATCCCGTACGTGGAGGCGCGCTTGCCCGCCGGGACGTTCGACCAGCCGCTCGTCTCGCCGACCAGCCGCTCGTACCCCTTGCCGGAGGCCCAGGAGACGAACTTCCACGCCTTGTCCGGGTTGCGGGACGCCTTCTGGATGCCCCAGGCCCAGGTGTAGAGCCAGCCGGAGGACGCGGTCTTCTCCACCGGCGCGGGGGCGTAGCCGACCTTGCCCTTGACGGGGGAGCCCTTGGCCTCCAGCAGGCCGGCCGCGCTGGTGGCGTCGTACCACATGGCGACCTTGCCCTGGGTCATGTTGTTCAGGCATTCGGCGAAGCCGGACTGGGCGGCGCCGGACTCGCCGTGCTGCCGTACCAGGTCGACATAGAACTTCGTCGCCCTGGTGAACTCGGGGGAGTCCAGGTGCGCCTTCCAGTCCTTGTCGAACCAGGTGCCGCCGAAGGTGTTGACGACCGTGGTGAGCGGCGCCATCAGCTCGCCCCAGCCGGGCAGTCCGCGCAGGCAGACGCCCTTCATGCCGGGCCGGGCGCCGTCCGCCTTCGCGGCCAGGTCGGCGACCTGCTGCCAGGTGGGGTGGGCGGGCATGGTCAGGCCCTTGGCCGCGAAGACGTCCTTGCGGTACATGAGGAAGGACGACTCGCCGTAGAAGGGCTCGCCGTAGAGCTTGCCGTCGTCGGCGGTGAGGGACTGGCGCATCGGGGCCAGCACGTCCTGCTGGTCGAAGCCCGGGTCCCGGGCGACGTAGGAGTCCACCGGGTGCAGCCAGCCGTTGCGGGCGTAGATCGGGATCTCGTAGTTGGACAGGGTGGCCACGTCGTACTGGCCGGCCTGGTTGGCGAAGTCCTGGCTGATCTTGTCGCGGACGTCGTTCTCCGGCAGCACGGTGAAGTTCACCTTGATGCCGGTCTCCTTGGTGAAGTGCGCGGCGGTGAGCTTCTGCAACTCCGTCATCTGCGGGTTGTTGACCATCAGCACATTGATGGAGTCGCCGCCCGAACCGGCCCCGCCCGCCCCGACCCAGCAGCCGGAGAGCAGCGGGGCGAGCAGCGTCCCTGCGGCGGCCAGGGCGAGTGTCGCTCGCGGTGGCCGCCGTCGGCTCTGGGTTCGCATGGATCGCTCCTGAACATTGGGGATGGAGAGGGGTCATGGGAGTGGGAGATAAAGGGAGGTAGCCGGACATAAGGGGTGGCGCGGGGTGTGCCGGTCCGCGCGGCGGGGGCCGCCGTACGGGCGGGGTGGATCAGACCCGGATGACCTGCGGGCCCAGCAGGGCGTAGCGGTGCGCCTCGGCGGCCGGGAGCAGGGTGCTGGTCACGATCGCCTCCAGCGCGCCGACCTCGGCGAACCGGCAGAAGCTGACCGCGCCGAACTTGGTGTGCACCCCGGCGAGCACGGTGCGCCGCGCGGCCCGCATCGCCTGCGACTTGACCTCGCTGACCGCCGGGTCGGGCGTGGTCAGGCCGTGTTCGCGCGAGATGCCGTTGGCGCCGATGTAGGCGAGGTCGACGACGAATCCGGCGAGCATCTTCGTCGTCCAGTGGTCGACGGTGGCCAGCGTGCCCGCGCGCACCCGGCCGCCGAGCAGCAGCACCGAGACGTTCGCCGCCCCGGCGAGGGCCCCGGCGACCGGCAGGGAGGCGGTCACCACGGTCAGCGGCCGGTCCACGGGCAGGGCCTCGGCGATCAGCTGCGGGGTGAAGCCCTCGTCGACGAAGACCGTCTCGGCGTCCCCGAGCAGCTCGGCCGCCGCCGCGGCGATCCGGCGCTTCTCGGGCACATGGGTGGTGGCGCGGACGGCGAGGGTCGTCTCGAAGCCGGCGCTCTCCACCGGATAGGCCCCGCCGTGGGTGCGGCGGACCAGCCCGTGGTCCTCCAAGGCGCGCAGGTCGCGGCGGATGGTCTCCTTGGCGACGCCGAGCGTGCCGGCCAGCGCGGTGACGTCGACCTGGCCGTCGGCACGGGCGGCCCGCACGATCTCCCGCTGCCGTTCCTCCGCCGTCCGCGCGCCCATGGCCGGTACCTGCCCTCCTGGCGTGTTGCCCGTTCGGGCCCGGTGCGGCCCTCGGGGCACAGTTGTACAGCCGGTGTGCGGTGCTGACCAGGTCTGTTGCCGGTCCGATGATGCCCGGGTGCGCCCGTTTGCCGGGCTGTGTGTCCGTCGCGGACCTGGGCGGCTGTCCGGCGCCCGGTGGGAACGGGCACGGCGGATGCCCGCATGGCGCGGCGGGCGGGCCCGTTCGGTGCCCGCCCGCCGTGTGCGGGGGTGCTTCCGCGCCGTGCGGCGGACGGCCGCGGCGCCGTCAGTACGGCCAGATCGGCGGGTCGGTGACGAAGTGGCCGCCGAGGCGGGCGTGGGCCGGCTCGTCCGGGTCGAGCCCGCCCTGCTCTGCGACGAGCTTCGCGGCGTACGGCTCCGAGTCGTCCCGGGGCGCGTAGCCGAGCGCCCGCGCGCCCGACAGGTCCCACCACAGGCGGGTGTTGGCGGAGGAGCCGTAGACGACGGTGTGGCCCACGTGCTCGGCGGTGAGGGCGGCGTGGAAGAGGCGGGCGCCGTCGGCGGGGCTCAGCCAGATCGAGAGCATGCGCACACTGGTCGGCTCGGGGAAGCAGGAGCCGATGCGCACCGAGACGGTCTCCAGGCCGTGCCGGTCCCAGTAGAGCTGGGCGAGGTCCTCGCCGAACGACTTGGACAGGCCGTAGAAGGTGTCGGGGCGGCGCGGCGTGTCGACCGGGATCAGCGGATCGCCCTCGCGCGGCACGGGCGTGTGACCGACCGCGTGGTTGGAGGAGGCGAAGACGATCCGCCCGACGCCCTCCTCGCGCGCGGCCTCGTAGAGGTGGTACGTCCCCTCGATGTTGGCCCTGAGGATCTTCTCGAACGGGGCTTCCAGGGAGATGCCCGCCAGGTGGATGATCGCGTCGACGCCCCGGACCGCCTCGCGCAGGGCCGCCCGGTCGGCGAGGTCAGCGGTGACGGCGTCCGGGGCGCCCTCGACCGGCCGCATGTCGAACAGACGCAGCGTGTAGCCGTACCGCGGCAGCAGGTCCCGCATCAGGGTGCCGAGCCCGCCGGCGGCGCCGGTGAGCAGAACGGTGCGGGGAGCGGGCATCCGTGGACTCCTTGCGTCGAGCGTGCGCGACAGCCAGCCGTATGCATGGACTTGATTCACATGCGTGATCACGCTAGGGAGCGCGGGCGGGCGGCGTCAAGGGTGCCGTGCCGGGGCAGGATCCCTGGTCGCTCGCGGGTGGGGACGCTTGACCGGCCACAGGGAGGCCACTTAGCGTGGACGCGTTCATGCATATGGACGCCAGTCAGAAACATGAGTGACGGTCTGCCTGTTCTCTTGTCCGTCCCTGCCCGCCTGCCCCAGGGAGAGCCCGTGACGTCAGCCCCCCTCGCCGAGCGCCTCAGCATCCCCAGCGGGCCGCTGTTCTTCCCCGTCACCGCCTACGGCCCCGACGGCGCCCCCGACCTCGACGTCTACCGCGCCCATGTGCGCCGCGGCGTCGAGGCCGGGGCCGCCGCCGTCTTCGCCTGCTGCGGCACCGGCGAGTTCCACGCGCTCACGCCCGAGGAGTTCGGGACCTGCGTCCGCGCGGCCGTCGAGGCGGCCGGCGGGCGCGTCCCGGTCGTGGCGGGCACCGGCTACGGCACCACGCTCGCCGTGCGGTACGCCCGGCTCGCCGAGGCCGCGGGCGCGGACGGACTGCTCGCCATGCCGCCGTACCTCGTCGTCGCCGGGCAGGAGGGACTGCTGCGGCACTACCGCGAGGTGGCCGCGGCGACCGCCCTGCCCGTCATCGTCTACCAGCGTGACAACGCCGTCCTCACCCCGCGGACCGCCGTCGCGCTCGCCCGCACGGACGGCGTCATCGGCCTCAAGGACGGCCTCGGCGACCTCGACCTCATGCAGCGCGTCGTCAGCGCCCTCCGCACCGAGGGCCTGGACGACTTCCTCTGCTTCAACGGGCTGCCCACCGCCGAACAGACCCAGCTCGCCTACCGGGGCATCGGCGTCACCCTCTACTCCTCCGCCGTCTTCTGCTTCGTCCCCGAGATCGCCCTCGCCTTCCACCGGGCGCTGCGCGAGGGCGACGACACCACCGCGCACCGCCTGCTGGACGGCTTCTACCGCCCCTTCGTCGAACTGCGCGCCCAGGGCGCCGGGTACGCCGTCTCCCTGGTCAAGGCCGGGGTGCGGCTGCGCGGACTCGACGTGGGCGGCGTACGGCCGCCGCTGCACGAACCGGCCCCCGAGCACATCGAGCGGCTGGCCCGGCTCGTCGAACGCGGCCACGCGCTGACCGAGGGGGCCGAGTGAGGGCGTCGGCGTTCCTCTACCCCTGGGACGTCAACGGCGACCCGGCGGCCCCGGAGCGCACCGCCGCCCTCGGCGTGCGGGGGGCGACCCTCGCCGCCGCCTACCACTCCACCCGCGCGCTGACCCCCCGCCATCCGCGCCACCGCGTGATCACGGCCGAGTACGCGGCCGTCCTCTACCCGCCCGGCGGCCACTGGCGGGGACGGAGCCCGCGCCCCCACCCGGCCGGTGACTGGGCGCCCGGGGACGCGTTCGGCGAGGCCGCCGGGGCGCTGGCCGCCGCGGGCCTGGAGGTGCACACCTGGGTGGTGCTCGCGCACAACTCCCGGCTGGGCGCCGAACACCCGGAGACCTCCGTCGTCAACGCCTACGGCGACCGCTACCCGTGGGCGCCCTGTGTCGCCCAGCCCGCCACGCGCGCGTACCTGGTGGACCTGGCCGCCGAGGCCGCCGTACGGCCCGGCGCGCGCGGCACCGAACTGGAGTCCCTCGGCTGGTACGGGTTCGCCCATCTGCACGCCCACGACAAGACCGCCGGAGTCGCGCTCGGCGACGCCGGGCAGTACCTGATGTCCCTGTGCTTCTGCCCCGCGTGCCGCACCGGCTACGGCACGCGGGGCCTGGACGCCGACGCGCTGGCGCACGCCGTGCGCGGCGCGCTGGAGCCGGTGTGGCGGGGGGCGCCCTCCGGGGGCGGCTGGCCCGCGGTGGAGCGGCTGCTCGGCGCCCCGGAGGCGGGCGGCACGCGCGCGTGGCGCGAGACGACCGCGCGCACCCTCCAGGAGGAGGCCGTCGCCGCGGTCCGCGCGGCCGCCCCCGAGGGCTTCCAGGTGCTGCTGCACGCCGACCCGGTGTCCTACCACTGCGGCGCCGACGCCGGTACCGACCCCGCGCACGTGCTGTCCGTCGCGGACGGTGTGGTCGTGCCCTGCGCCCAGGGACCGGACCTGCTCGCGCCCTTCGCGCGGCACGCCGGCGCGGGCACCGTCCTGGCCGCCAACCTCCCCGTCGTCTCCGGCCTGGGCGGCCGTCCCGCCGCGCTGGCCCGGGACGCCGCACGCGCCCGCAGCCTCGGCGCCACCGAGCTGCGCCTCTACCACGCGGGACTGGCCTCGGACGCCGACCTGGAGGCGGTCGCGGCCGGGCTCGCCGCGCTGTGAAAGAGGCGGCGCCGCCCCGCCGGGCACCGATGAGTTCCGGCGCTCCGGGCGGTCTGCCTCCAGGAGAGATGCCCCACGCGATCCCAGGAGCAGACGATGACGACCGGCACCCTTCTCGACCTCGGCCCGCAGGCCCGCATCGTGGCGCGGCTCGCCCTGGACGTGCGCGACGACCAGCTCGCCGCCCCGACGCCCTGCCCCGACCTGGCCGTCCGCCATCTGCTGGGCCATCTGCTGGGCCTGTCCGCCGCCTTCTGCGACGCGGGCCGCAAGGAGCTGGGCCCGAGGACCGACACCCGCCCGGACAGCACCCGGCCCGACATCGGACCCGGCTGGCGCGAGGAACTGCCCCGGGTCCTGGGCGAACTGGCCGAGGTCTGGCGCGATCCGGCCGCCTGGACCGGCATGACCCGGGCGGGCGGCGTCGACCTGCCCGGCGAGGTGGCCGGTGCCGTCGTCGCGGACGAACTCGTCGTCCACGGCTGGGACCTGGCGCGCGCCACCGGCCGCCCCTACGAGCCGGATCCGGCCGCGCTGCGGGCGGCGTTCGGCTTCCTGTGCGCGGCGGCCGACGGCAGCCCGGAGGAGGGCAGCGGCATCTTCGGACCCGTCGTGCCCGTTCCGGGCCGGGCCCCGCTGCTGGACCGCACGGTAGGCCTGAGCGGGCGCGACCCGGGCTGGCGGCCCGGGTCCTGACCCGGCGCCGGCCGCCGCCGCGCGGACCCGGGGACGGCGTCCGCGCGGCAGCGAGCGGCCCGCTCGCGCGGAACCGGTAGATATCGATCAGGCAACGGTGCTCGCGCTCACCGGGGTGACGCGCGTAGAAACCTGTCATGAATAAGCCACTGCGTCTCGCGGCGATCGCCGCCACCTGCGCCCTCACCGCCACCGTCGTCTACGGTGCCGGAGCGGCCACCGCCGGGCAGTCCACCGCCAACTCCACCCGTGAGCCGTACAACATCGGTCTGCTCACCAAGGACATCGACACCTACTACGGCACCACGCTCGACGCGCACGGCGTGTACCAGGCGTCCCCCGACAGCCAGTACGCCAAGGACCTGGCGCGCGTCGACGCCGCCGCCAAGCGGCAGATCGACAAGGCGGCGCGCGCGGCGCAGCACCACGGCCACCGGGGCAAGAAGCCGGCCGTCGTCTTCGACATCGACGACACGCTGCTGCTCAGCCTCGACTACGAGAAGAAGAACAACTACGGCTACAACGGCACCACCTGGGCCGCCTACGTCGACAAGGCCGACCGGCCGGAGGTCTTCGGCAGCCCGGACCTGGTGCGCTACGCCGCGAAGAAGGGCGTGGCCGTCTTCTACAACTCCGGTCTGAGCGAGGCCCAGCGCACCGCCGCCGTGCAGAACCTGAAGAAGGTCGGCGCCGACGTGAACCTGGACGCCGGGCACATGTTCCTCAAGGACGCCGCCAACCCGCCCGCCTACCTGCGCGACTGCGCGGCGCCGGGCGCCTGGAAGTGCACCACCGTGCAGTTCAAGGCGGGCACCCGCAAGCACATCGAGAGCCTCGGGTACGACATCGTCGCCAACTTCGGCGACCAGTACTCCGACCTGGAGGGCGGCTACGCGGACCGCACCTACAAGCTGCCCAACCCGACGTACTACGTCGCGTAGGGACGGACGGGCCACCGTCCGGGGTGCCCGGCGGCGCCCCGGGCGGGGCTCACTTCAGCGCGGCCTCGGTCATGGCACGGGCCACCGGCGCCGCGAGACCGTTGCCGCTGACCTCGGAGCGGGCCGCGTCCGACTGCTCGACCAGCACCGCGACCGCGATCTGCCGCCCGGTGCGCTGCGAGGTGCCGAACGAGGTGAACCAGGCGTACGGCACCTGGCTGTTGTTCTCGCCGTGCTGCGCGGTGCCCGTCTTGCCGCCCACCGTGACCCCGTCGACGCGGGCGTTGGTGCCGGTGCCCTGCTCGACCACCGTGCGCATGGCCGATTGCAGCTGGGCGGCGGTGGCGGCGCTGACGATCCGCTTGCTGTCCGGATGGTCGTCATAGTCCCGCACCACATCGCCGTTGCCGTCCGTAGTGCGCGACACCATGTGCGGTGAGACGAGAGTGCCGCCGTTGGCTATAGCTGCCGACACCATGGCCATCTGAAGCGGTGTGGCCGTCACATCGAACTGCCCGATGCCGCTCAGCGCGGTCTGCGCCTTGTCCATCCCGGACGGGTACACACTCGGGTAGGCCCGTACGGGCACGTCCTGCGCGCTGTCGTCGAAGCCGAACCGGTCGGCCATCGCCCGCACCTTGTCCTGCCCGAGGTCGACGGCCAGCTTGGCGAAGACGTTGTTGCACGAGTAGCGCAGCGCGGTGCGGATCGTGGCGTTCTCGCAGGGCGCGGACGGATTCTCGTTGGCCAGGTCCCGGGTGGTGCCCGGCAGCCGGTACGGGTCGGGGCTGTCGGTGGGGGTGTCCACCGAGGCGTAGCGCCCGTCCTCCAGCGCCGCCGCCGCGACGACCAGCTTGAACGTCGAGCCCGGCGGCAGCGGCTGGCGCAGCGCCCGGTTCGTCATCGGCTTGTCCGGATCCTCGGTCAGCTTCTTCCAGGCGGCGCTGTCGCCCGTGCTGAGCACGGACGGGTCGTACGACGGTGTGGAGACCACCGCCAGGATCCGCCCGGTGGCCGGGTCGATCGCCACGGCCGCGCCCTTCTTGCCGCCGAGCGCCCGGTAACCGGCCTGCTGCACCTCGGGGTCGATCGTCGTAACCACGTCCCCGGGCGCGGCCCGCTTGCCGGTGAGGGTGTCCAGCGGGTCGCGCAGCCGGCTGTCGGAGCCGTTCAGCAGATCCTTGTAGACGCCCTCCAGCTGGGTCGTGCCGTAGACCTGCGAGCTGTAGCCCGTGACCGCCGCGTACAGCTTGCCGTCCTCGTAGGTCCGCCGGTAGGCGAGGTCACCGCTCGTGGTCCGCGCGGAGCCGGTGACGGCTCTGCCGCCCACGACGATGTTCCCCAGCGGCTGCGCGTACGTCGCGATCGCCCCGCGCCGGTTGTCCTTGTCGTCCGCGAGCGCCCTGCCGTCGTAGAACTGCACCCAGGTCGCCCTGACCAGCAGCGCGAACACCAGCAGCAGTGTGAAGACGGACGCCCGCCTGATCGTCTTGTTCATCCCGTTCATCGCGTTCATCCCGGTCAGGACGACGAACGGGAGGGGACGAATCGTTCCGGTCCGGCCCTTTTCTCATCGGACGCTCATGAAACCGGCCTCGAACGCGGCGATGACGGCCTGGGTGCGGTCCCGGGCGCCGGTCTTGGCGAGGACGGCCGCCACATGCGACTTCACGGTGGCGGGGCCGACGCCCATCCGCCGGGCGATCTCCGCGTTGGTCAGGCCCGCCGCCATCAGCCGCAGCACCTCGCCCTCGCGGCCGGTCAGCCGGGCCACCCAGGGCGCGGGAGCTCCCCGCGCGTGCTCGACGGCCAGCGCCCGCACCGCCGCCGGGAACAGCAGGGTGTCGCTGTGCGCGACCAGCCGCACCGCCCGCACCAGCGTGTCCGCGTCGGCCCGCTTGAGCAGGAAGCCGGAGGCCCCGGCGCGCAGGGCCGCGTACACGTGGGAGTCGTTCTCGAAGGTGGTGACGACGACGATGCGGGGCGGTTCGGGCAGGGCCGCCAGGATCCGCTCGGTGGCCCGGATGCCGTCGAGCTCGGGCATCCGGACGTCCATCAGCACCACGTCCGGCCGCTCCGCCAGCACCACGGACACCGCCTCGGCCCCGGTGGCGGCCTCACCGACGACCGCCAGATCCGGTTCGGCGCCGAGGATGGCGCGCAGCGCGGTGCGCACCATGCGCTCGTCGTCGGCGACCACGATGCGCAGGGGCGGGGAGCCGGGCGGTGCGGCGGTCATACGGGTCCTTCCAGCGGCAGCGGCAGCGGCAGCGGTAGGGGTGGGGCGTCGGGCGGGGGCCGTGCGGGCGGTTCGTCGGGTGGGTGTCGTGTGGGCGGGTTGTCCGGCGTGGGGCGTACCGGCGGTCCGTCAGGCGGCAGCGGTAGGGGTGGGGCGTCGGGCGGGGGCCGTACCGGCGGTTCGTCGGGCGGGAGTTGTGCGGGCGGCTCCTCCGACGGCGGCCGGGCGGCGGGTCCGTCCAGCGGGAGGCGTACGGACAGCCGCCACACCCCGCCGGCCGGGCCCGCGTGCGCGGAGCCGCCCAGCAGCCGGGCCCGGTCCGCGACCCCGCGCAGCCCGTGCCCGCCACCGGGCCGGGCGGCGCCGGTGCGCCCGTCCGCCGGTACGAACGGGTTCTCCACGGTGATCTCCACCCGGCCGCCCGCCGTCACCACCCTGACCCGCACCGCGGCCTCCCCGCCCGCGTGCCGCAGCGCGTTGCTCAGGCCCTCCTGGACGATGCGGTACGCCTCGCGGGAGACGGCGGGCGGCAGCGCGCGGGGATCCGCCGGCACCTCGGCCGTGACCCGCGGGCCGCCCGCGCGGGTGCGGCGCAGCAGTCCGTCCAGATCGGCGGCGAGCGTGGGCGCGGGGGCCGTGTCCGGGGCGTCGCCGCCGCGCAGCACGCCCAGCACGGCGTCGAGTTCGCCGACCGTGCGCCGGGTGGTCTCCTCGATCGCGGCCAGCGCCTCGCGCGCGAACTCCGGGTCGGTGTCGAGCACCCGGCGGGCCGCGCCCGCCTGGAGCGTGACGGCGCTCAGGGCATGGCCCACCGCGTCGTGCAGCTCGCGGGCGAGCCGGTTGCGGACCGCGAGGTCGGCGGCGCGGGCCTCGGCGGCGGCGAGCCGGTCCTCGGGGCCCGGCCCGAGCAGCAGGGGTGCCCAGCGGGCCAGCAGCCGTCCCGCGCCCGCCGCGCAGGCGGCCGGCGCGAGCAGCGTCAGCGCCCCCGTGACCGGCGCGAGCACCGGCCCCCAGGGGCGGTCGAAGGAACCGAGCACGGGGACCGGGGTGTCGCGCAGCCCCGGCACCAGCGGCAGCACGAGCAGCACCGCCCCGAACGGCGGCACCGCGAGGGACATCCCGGAGACGATGCCGCCGAGCGCCAGATGCAGGGTGAACCACAGGGCCGTACGCCCCCGCGCGGCCCGGGTCCGCGCGGGTCCCCCGGCCAGCGGCCCGGCCTCCGCTCCGCACAGCGCGCGCACCGCCGCCACCGACATCGGCCGGGTCGGCGGGAACAGCGACGTCACCGCAGCCAGCGGCAACCCGACGCCGAACGAGGCGAGTTGCAGCGGGAAGGAGGTCAGCACGTCGGAGGAGCCACTGACCGGTCCGACGACGACCGCGCCGACCAGCACATAGGGCATGGCGAGGGCGCCGCCCAGGACCAGATGGATCCAGCGGCGGCGCGCCCGGCGCCCGAGCAGCGGCCGCAGGAGCCCCCTCATGCCCGCCGCCCGCGCGCCGCTGCCGGGCGCGGGCCGGGGAGGCGGGCGCCCTGGGTACGGGGCACAGAGCCGACGGTCATCCGGTCAGCGTAGGCGGGCCGCGCCGGCCGCGCGGGCCGGCCGGCGGGTTCCGCCGCGCGGCCCGGTCCGCCCGGACGCCCGGGGAGGGGCGGCGTTCTCATGCGGCCAGGCTTCCGTGCCCGCGGCCCCGGCGCGTCCTGCCCGGTGACGATCCGCCTCCGCCGCGCGGCGGAGAGGACTCTCCTCCCGGACCGGGAGCGCGGCCGCGCGGGGTCAGCCGCGCAGGGTCAGGACGACCTCGTCGATCTCCTCGCCGCGCGCCTGCGCGTAGCCGCGGGCGGTGGCCGTCAGGCGGAAGCCGCACTTCTCCAGGACCCGGCGGGAGGCGGTGTTGTCCGCCGCGGCCCGTGCGTACAGGGGGCGTTCGGGGACCTCGGCCAGCAGGGCGCGCAGGGCGGCGGTCGCCACGCCGCGGCCCCAGTGGGCGCGGTCCACCCAGTAGGTGACCTCGCGCTCACCGGGCTCGCCGTACACCGCGGCGCTGCCGACCACGTCCCCGTCGGCCAGGATCGTGCGCTGTACGTCGGGGGAGGCGCGCAGCCTCGCCCAGTGGGCGGCGAAGGCGTCCGCGTCGGCCGGGTCCTTCGGGGTGAAGGCGGCCATCCGCAGCGCCTCGGGGTCGTTGAGCTGCCGGAAGAACACCGGCAGGTCGCTGTCGTGGACCTCGCGCAGGACGACGTGCATGGTTCAGAGCCTCCGGGTGGCGAGCGTCAGGCGGTCACGGGCGTCGAAGAGGGCGTCCTTCACCAGCTGCTCGTGCGCGGGCGTCAGGCGCGCCACCGGGATCGAGCAGCTGACCGCGTCCCGGGCCGGGGTGCGGTACGGGATGGCCACGCCGAAGCAGCGCAGGCCCAGCGTGTTCTCCTCGCGGTCCACGGCGAAGCCCTGCTCGCGGATCTGGTGCAGCTCCTCGATGAGCTTCTCGCGGTCGGTGAGGGTGTGCTCGGTCAGCGCGGGCAGCGTCTCGGGGAGCATCTTGCGCACCTGCTCGTCCGAGTACGTGCTCAGCAGCGCCTTGCCGAGCGAGGTGGAGTGGGCGGGCAGCCGGCGGCCGACACGGGTGAACGGCCGCAGGTAGTGCTGCGACTGGCGGGTGGCCAGGTACACGACGTTGGTGCCGTCCAGCCGGGCGAGGTGGATGGTCTCGGTGGTGTCGTCGGAGAGCCGGTCCAGGGTGGGGCGGGCCGCCGCGACCACCTCGTCGCCGTCGATGTAGGAGGTGCCGACCAGCAGGGCGCGCACCCCGATGCCGTACCGCGTGCCGGTCGCGTCGGTCTCCACCCAGCCCAGCTCGACCAGGGTGCGCAGCAGCATGTACAGACTGGACTTGGGGTAGCCGACGGCCTCCTGGACCGAGGCCAGGGAGTGCATGCCGGGCCGGCCGGCGAAGTACTCCAGCAGTTCCACGGTCCGCACGGCGGACTTGACCTGTGATCCGCTGCCTGTGTCGCCTGCCGGCATCGCCCTTGACCCCTTCGTTCGGCGGGAAATAGTCTCCTGGTCATTCATCATCAGAGACAGCGTTCAGTATATCGAACGACTCTGGCGGATGACCCACGGATGAGCGACGGACGACCTACGTCCTGCGGCGCGAGCGGCAGGCAGGTGGAGGGACCCGCGGTGGCAGCAGCACCAGTCTGGAGTGTCGATCCCCGAACCGGGAAGCAGCGCGAGCGGGTTGCGGCCGAGGCCACAGCCCAGGACGTGGACGCCGCCGTGCGCGCCGCCCGCGACGCGCGCGGCGCGCTCGCCGACCGGGCCGTCCGGGCGGCCTTCCTGCGCACCGCGGCCGACCGCCTGGAGACGGCCCGGGACCGGCTGGTGGCGACCGCCGACGCCGAGTCCGCGCTCGGCCCGGCCCGGCTCACCGGGGAACTCGCCCGCACCTGCCACCAGTTGCGCTTCTTCGCGGACATCGCCGACGAGGGCGCCTTCCTCGACGTGATCATCGACCATCCGGACGACACGGCCACGCCGCCCGTTCCCGACCTGCGCCGCTACAAGGTGCCGCTCGGTGTGGTCGCCGTCTACGCCGCCTCCAACTTCCCCTTCGCCTTCTCCGTCGCCGGCGGCGACACCGCGAGCGCGCTCGGCGCCGGCTGCCCGGTCGTCGTCAAGGCACACCCGGACCACCCGGCGCTGTCCGAGCAGGTCGCCGAGGTGCTCCGCGGCGCGGCCGCCGAGCACGGCGTACCGGCGGGCGTGCTCGGCCTGGTCCACGGCTTCGAGGCGGGCCTGGACCTGATCCGGCACCCGCTGGTCGCCGCCGCGGGCTTCACCGGCTCCGTACGCGGCGGCCGGGCGCTGTTCGACGCCGCCGCGGCCCGCCCGGCGCCGATCCCCTTCCACGGCGAGCTGGGCTCCCTCAACCCGGTCCTGGTCACCGAGGCGGCCGCCGAGGAGCGGGCGGAGGCCGTGGGTACCGGACTCGCCGGTTCGATGACCCTGGGCGCCGGGCAGTTCTGCGTCAAGCCCGGCCTGGTGCTCGTCCCGGCGGGCGCGGCCGGCGACCGCCTGGTCAAGGCCCTGGCGGACGGCGTCGGCGCCACCGCGCCCGGTGTCCTGCTCGACCACCGCATGCGCGACACCTTCGTCGCCGGGGTCGCCGAGCGCGCCGCGCTGCCCGGCGTCGAGGCGCCCCTCGCCCCGGGCGCGGCCGGCGAGCACACGGTGCGCGCGGGATTCCTCACCGTCCCGGCCGCGGAACTGACCGGCGGGGGCGCCCACGACCTGCTGCTGGAGGAGTGCTTCGGGCCGGTCACCGTGGTGGCCCGCTACAGCGGCGCGGACGAGGCGACGGCCGTGCTGTCCCGGCTCCCGGGCAACCTCACCGCCACCGTCCACCTCTCCGCCGACGAGGCGGCCGGGCGGGGCCGCGGCGCCGGGATCCTCGCCGAGCTGACCCCGCTCGCCGGACGCGTCCTGGTCGACGCCTGGCCCACCGGCGTGGCGGTGGCCCCGGCCCAGCACCACGGCGGCCCCTACCCGGCGACCACCTCCACCTCCACCTCGGTCGGCTCCACCGCCGTGGAACGCTGGATGCGCCCGGTCGCGTACCAGAACACCCCCGAGGCCCTGCTGCCCCCGGAACTGCGCGACGACAACCCGCTCGGCCTGCCGCGCCGCTGCGACGGGCGCCTGGAGCGCTGAGGGCCGGCCGCCGCGGGCCCCGTGGCGGCCGGGCGGAGCCGGGCTGCGAGACTGCGGTGATGGACGCCGAACCTCTCGCACTGCCCGGACTCCCCTTCGCGCTGCGCCCGTACGGGCCCGACGGCCGGTGGGCGTACGCGGACGGGACCCTCACCGGCCGGGCCGGTCCCCGGCAGGACCGTTTCGTGCCGCCCGCCGGGGAGTCCCTGGAGTCCGTCTCCGACGCGCCCCGGCTGCTCGGCGCGCCCCCGGAGGGCGACTTCCAGCTGATCGCCCACGTCACGGTCGGCTTCGGCGCGGCCTTCGACGCGGGTGTGCTCTATCTGCACGCGGGCGAGCGGACCTGGGCCAAGCTGTGCCTGGAGCTGTCCCCGGACGTGCCGACCGTGTGCACGGTGGTCACCCGCGGCCACTCCGACGACGCCAACTCCTTCACCGTGGACGGCGACGCGCTGTGGCTGCGGATCAGCCGCACCGGCCGCGCGTACGCCTTCCACGCCTCCCGCGACGGCGCGCGCTGGACCTTCGTCCGCGTCTTCAGCCTGGCCGGAGCCGAGCGGCCGGAGGAGACCCTGGTCGGCTTCCTGGCGCAGTCGCCGACGGGCGAGGGCTGCACGGTGACCTGGGACGGCATCGAGTTCCGGCCGTACGGGCTCACGGACCCGCGGGACGGCAGCTGAGGCGGGCCGGTCCGCCCGGCCCGGGGGACCGGTCCCTCCTGCCCGGGGAACCGGCCTGCCCGGTGAGCCGGGCCCTCCCGCCCGGTGATCCGGTCCCGGTCGCCGGGGCGCCCTGCGCCGTATGACCGGCGAACACGCGTACGACGCCCTGGTGATCCGCCCCGCGCTGCCCGCCGGGGCCGAGGCCGGGGCCGGGGCCATCGCCGAGCTGCCCGTCCGGGCCCGCTCCGCCTACTGGCGCGCGGGGTGGCGGCGGCCGGGGAATGAACCCGGCTGCTTGAACGTTCACACATGCGCGCGGAGAGTCCCTCCGCACCCGTACGACCGGAGAAGAGCCGAGAGCATGCGTGTCGAGATCTGGACGGACATCGCCTGTCCCTGGTGCTACGTGGGCAAGGCCCGCTTCGAGAAGGCGCTGGCCGCCTTCCCGCACCGCGACCAGGTCGAGGTGGTGCACCGCTCCTTCGAACTGGACCCGCACCGCGCCAAGGGCGACGTCGAGCCCGTGCTCACCATGCTCACCAGGAAGTACGGGATGAGCCAGGCGCAGGCAGAGGCGGGCGAGGACAACCTCGGCGCCCAGGCCGCCGCCGAAGGACTCGACTACCGCACCCGGGACCGCGACCACGGCAACACCTTCGACATGCACCGCCTGCTGCACCTCGCCAAGGAGCACGGCAGGCAGGACGCGCTGCTGGACGCGCTGTACCGGGCCAACTTCGCCGAGGAGCGCTCCGTGTTCGCCGAGGGCGACGAGCGGCTGGTCGACCTGGCCGTGGCGGCGGGCCTGGACGCCGGGGCCGTGCGCGCGGTGCTCGCCGACCCGGACGCCTACGCCGACGACGTGCGCGCCGACGAGCAGGAGGCCGCGCAGCTCGGCGCCTCCGGGGTGCCCTTCTTCGTCCTCGACCGCGCCTACGGGGTCTCGGGCGCCCAGCCCGCCGAGGTGTTCACCCAGGCCCTCACCCAGGCGTGGGGCGACCGCGCGCCGCTGACCCTGGTCCAGGACGGCTCCGCCGACGCGGCGGCCTGCGGCCCGGACGGCTGCGCGGTGCCGGGGGCCTGAGCCCCGGCGCGGACCTTCCCGGCGCTCACATAAGCGTTCCTTCGGGGAACCGCGCAGAACGACGCGATGGACTCCGACCCGGACCGGCCGCACAGTGGTCCCATGGAGACCTTCGAGAGCCGCGTCCGAGCCGAGTTCGCCCCGAAGAACACCTATCTGAACACCGCGAGCTGCGGGCTGCTGCCGGCCCGCACGGTGGAGGCGCTGCGCGTCGCCGTCGAGGCGGCGGCCGACGGCCGGCCCACCGACATGTTCGCCGACGTGGAGGCGGCCCGCGCGAGCTTCGCCCGGCTGGTGCGGGTGCCGGCGCACCGGGTGGCCGCCGGTGCCTCGGTCGCCGTCTACAGCGGGGTCGTCGCCGCCTCCCTGCCCGAGGGCGCGGAGGTCGTCACCGCCGAGGGCGACTTCAGCTCCGTGGTGAACCCCTTCCACCTGCGCGGCGACCTGAAGGTGCGCACCGTTCCGCTGGAGGGGGTCGCCGAGGCCGTACGGCCCGGCACCGCGCTGGTCGCGGTCAGCGCCGCGCAGTCCGCCGACGGCCGGATCGCCGATCTGCCCGCCGTCCGCGCGGCGGCCCGCGCCCACGGCGCCCGCACCTACATCGACGCCTCCCAGGCCGCGGGCTGGCTGGACCTCGACGCGGACGCCCACGACTACGTGGCCGCCGTCGCCTTCAAGTGGCTGATGTGCCCGCGGGGCGTGACCTTCCTGGTCGTCCCGGAGGACCTCGGTGACCTGCGCCCGCTGTTCGCCGGCTGGGTGGCGGGGAGCATCCCTGGGACAGCTGCTACGGCCCGATCGCCGAACTCGCCCACTCCGCCCGCCGGTTCGACGAGAGCCCCGCGCTCTTCTCCTACGCGGGCGGCCGCCGCTCCCTGGAACTCGTCGAGGAACTGGGCGTGTCCGCCGTACGCGCCCACGACCTGGCCCTCGCCGACCGCTTCCGCGCCGGGCTGCGCTCCCTGGGCCACGAACCGGTCCCGGCGCCGGGCTCACCGATCGTCTCCGTGCCCGGACTCGGCGACCGGCAGGGCGAGTTGAGCGCCGCCGGGGTGGAAGTGTCCGCCCGCGCGGGCCGGCTGCGGGCCGCCTTCCACCTCTACAACACCGAGGCGGACGTGGACCGGCTGCTGGACGTCCTGGCGGGCTGACCGCCGGACGCGTCCCCGGGGAAGCGCGGACACGGGAAGGGGCCTCCCGTCCCACACGAGGAGGCCCCTTCCCGGCTCGGTGTCAGCGCACGGGCGTGAAGTCCCGCGCCCCGATGAAGGCCGGCCTGCGCACCGGCGCCGCGAACGGCTCCACCGCCGCGTTCTCCACGCTGTTGAACACGATGAAGACGTTGCTGCGCGGATACGGCGTGATGTTGTCGCCGGAGCCGTGCATGCAGTTGCAGTCGAACCAGGTGGCCGAGCCCGCCTTACCGGTGAACAGCTTGATGCCGTGCGCGTCGGCCAGCGCGGTCAGCGCCTCGTCGGACGGGGTGCCCGCGTCCTGCATCTGGAGCGACTTCTTGTAGTTGTCCTCGGGCGTGGCGCCCGCGCAGCCGAGGAACGTCCGGTGCGACCCCGGCATGATCATGAGGCCGCCGTTGGTGTCGAGGTTCTCGGTCAGCGCGATCGAGACGGACACCGTCCGCATGTTCGGCAGCCCGTCCTCGGCGTGCCAGGTCTCGAAGTCCGAGTGCCAGTAGAAGCCGCTGGCGCCGAACCCCGGCTTGACGTTGATCCGCGACTGGTGGACGTACACGTCCGAGCCGAGGATCTGCCGCGCCCGGCCGACCACCCGCTCGTCGCGCACCAGCCGGGCGAACACCTCGCTGATCCGGTGCACCTCGAAGACGGAGCGGATCTCCTGGGACTTCGGCTCCACGATGGAGCGCTCGTCGGCCCGGACCGCCGGATCGGCCACCAGCCGGTCCAGCTCGCGCCGGTAGACGGCGACCTCGTCGGGGCCGATCAGCTCCTCGACGGCGAGGAAGCCGTCGCGCTCGAACGACTGGAGGCCGGCGGACGTGATCGGGCCGGGCGTGTCCGGGGCGCCCCAGACGACCGGGTCCTGGCGCGGGACGGACACCTCGGTGGCGCCGCGGGTCGGGTAGAGGTCCTGCACGGTGGCGGTGGTCATGGGTTCCTCACACCTCCTCGGGCTCGGTGAGCAGGGGGTAGACGCCGTTCTCGTCGTGGTCCTCCCGCCCGGTGACCGGCGGGTTGAACACGCAGATGCAGCGGAAGTCCTCCTTGACCTTGAGCGTGTGCCGCTCGTGGCCGTTCAGGAGGTACATGGTGCCGGGCGTGATCGTGTACGTCTTCCCGGTCTCGCGGTCGGTCAGTTCGGCCTCGCCCTCGACGCAGACCACGGCCTCGATGTGGTTGGCGTACCACATCGACGTCTCCGTGCCCGCGTACAGGATCGTCTCGTGGACGGAGAAGCCGACCTTCTCCTTGGCCAGGACGATGCGCTTGCTCTCCCAGGTGCCGGACGCCGCCTTCACGTGCCGGTCGGTGCCTTCGATCTCCTTGAACGATCGGACGATCACGGTGGTACGTGCCTCCTTGCAGAGTGTTCGCGATGGGTCGGGGGACGACCCGGGTCAGGCGGTCTCGCGGACCGCGCGGGCGAGGGTGCTCATGCCCTCGTCCAGTTCCTCGGGGGTGGTGGTCAGGGCCGGCAGCAGCTTGACGACCTCGCTCTCGGGACCCGAGGTCTCGATGAGCAGGCCGAGGGCGAAGGCGCGCCGCGCCACCCGCTCGGCGCGGCCCTTGTCGTGGAACTCCAGGCCCCACACCAGGCCGCGGCCCCGGTACTCCTTGATGTCGGCGGCGTTCTCCTCGGCGATCGAGACGAGCCACTGCTCGACGCGCTCACCGCGGGCGCGGGTCTGCTTCTCCATCGCCGCCCCGTCCGCCCAGTACGCCTCAAGGGCGGCGGTCGCGGTGACGAAGGCCGGGTTGTTGCCGCGGAAGGTGCCGTTGTGCTCGCCCGGCTCCCACACGTCCAGCTCGGGCCGGAACAGGCACAGCGACATCGGCAGGCCGTAGCCGCTGATGGACTTGGACACCGTGACGATGTCGGGGACGATCCCGGACTCCTCGAAGGAGAAGAAGGCGCCGGTGCGCCCGCAGCCCATCTGGATGTCGTCGACGATCAGCAGCATGTCCTGGCGTTCGCACAGCTCCTTGAGCGCGCGCAGCCACTCGGGCCGGGCGACGTTGATGCCGCCCTCGCCCTGCACGGTCTCCACGATCACGGCGGCCGGCTTGTTCAGACCGGAGCCCTGGTCCTCCAGGAGCCGCTCGAACCACAGGAAGTCGGGGACCGTGCCGTCGAAGTAGTTGTCGAACGGCATCGGCGTGCCGTGCACCAGCGGGACGCCGGCCCCGGCCCGCTTGAAGGCGTTGCCGGTCACGGCGAGCGAGCCGAGCGACATGCCGTGGAAGGCGTTGGTGAACGACACGATGGCCTCGCGTCCCTTCACCTTGCGCGCCAGCTTCAGCGCGGACTCCACGGCGTTGGTGCCGGTCGGGCCCGGGAACATCACCTTGTACGGCAGGTCGCGGGGGCGCAGCACCAGGTTCTGGAAGGTCTCCAGGAAGCGGCGCTTGGCGGCGGTGGACATGTCCAGTCCGTGGGTGACGCCGTCGCGTTCGAGGTAGTCGATCAACGCCCGTTTCAGCACGGGGTTGTTGTGGCCGTAGTTGAGGGAGCCGGCACCGGCGAAGAAGTCGAGGTACTCGTGGCCGTCCTCGTCGTACATCCGGCTGCCGCGCGCGTGGTCGAAGACGGTGGGCCAGCCGCGGCAGTAGCTGCGCACCTCGGACTCCAGGGTCTCGAAGACGCTCAGGTCGGGCTGGGTGATGGTCACGACGAATCGCTCCTCGGGGGGTGGGGAGTGGAAGACCGGTCGGGTCGGCGGTTCGGGCGGGGCCTGCGGGCGCGGTGGTCCGGTGCGCCGCGCGGGTCCCCGGTGGGTCCGTGGGCCGGGGGTCAGTGGTTCAGCGGGCCTATCCGGTGCAGGACCTCGGGGTCGTGCGGTCCGTCCGGGAACTCGGCGGTGCGGAACAGCACCTCGCGCTCGATACGGGCGCCGTGCCGGGCGGCGAAGGAGGCGAAGAGCCGCTCGGAGGCGGTGTTGCCCGGAGCGATCGTGGTCTCCAGGGCGGTGAGCCCGCTCTCGGCGGCGACGCGCGCGGCGAGCGCGTCCAGCAGCCGGGCGGCGAGTCCGCGTCCGCGGTGGCCGGCGTCGACGGCGACCTGCCACACGAGGAGGGTGCCGGGGCGGTCGGGCCGCACGTACCCGGTGATGAAACCGACCGGCTCGCCGTCGGCGCCACGCGCCACGGCGGAGGTGGCGGCGAAGTCGCGGCACCACAGCAGGTAGCTGTACGAGGAGTTCACGTCCAGCGTCCCGGAGTCCTTGGCGAGCCTCCAGAGCGCGGCGCCGTCGGCGACGACGGGGCGCTCGATGGATACGGGATCTGTCTTTTCCGTGGAGTCGGTTCGCAGGTCTGCTTGTGCGGCAGTCATGCGAATTGAACTTACCGAGCTGAATTGGAAAATGCATCGCCCGGCACTCTTACGTGGCAACGCCACGTGTGTTATCGCGCGAGCGCGCGTCCGCGCGTCCGGCCGCAACTTGCGGGGGTTTGCCCGTTAATTACGGGGCAAAAGGGGCGCGTCTGTGGAGTGCATCACAATGGCGTAACTCCCGGGGCCGCCTTGCCGGGGCCCCGGAATTACGTCTTCGAACGTTCGTGAAAACGTGGTGTTTAGGGATGAGGAAACGGGGCAGAAGAGAACGGGAAGCTGCCCCGAATTCAATTCCTGGAATTACTGTGCTTTCACGGCTCTCACCGATACCGAAGCTGTCGAGACCGAAGCTGTCGATCCCACAGGTGCCGCGGCTAGCCCCAGGCCCCTGCGGCGGCCCGGCGGGCGGCCTCCGGGTCGAGACCGTCCGCGGTGCCGCGTTCGGCGGCCAGGGCGGCGGCGAGGGCCGTCAGACAGGCGTCGACGGTCCCGGGGGTGGCGTCCGGGCCGTAGTGGTTGACCCGGATCATCTCCTTGGCCAGCGGACCGCCGCCCGCCGCCAGCGGGAGCGCCGGGTCCGCCGCCAGGGCGCGGGCCACCAGGGCGGACGCCGCGACATCGGCGGGCGCGCGCAGGGTCGTGGCGACCGGGGCCGCCTCGGACGCCTTGCGGACGTACGGTTCGAGGCCGCCGCCCAGCGCGCTCGCCCCGGCCCGGGTCGCCGCGGCGGCGGACCGGTGGCGGGCCGTCACCGCGTCCAGGCCGGTCTCCTCGATGCGTTCGACGCACGCCTCCAGGGCCAGCATCTCCAGCTGCGCGGGGGCGTGCAGCAGCGTGCGGCGCCCGCCGTCGATCCAGCGCTCCTTCCAGTCCAGCAGGGACAGGTAGGAGCGGCGGGGCGCGTGCGGATTGGCCGCCATCCGGGCCCAGGCGCGCTCGCTGACCGACACCGCCGACACCCCGGCGGGACCGCCCATCGCCTTCTGCGCCCCGATCACGCACAGGTCCACGCCCCACGCGTCCGGCAGCACCGGCTCCGCGCCGATGGAGGCCACCGCGTCCAGGTAGAACAGGGCGCCCTGCTCCCGTACCGCCTCGCCGATCTCCGCGACCGGATTGGTGTTGCCGGTCGCCGCCTCCGCGTGCACCAGCGACACGAAGTCGATCTCCGGGTGCTCGGCGAAGGCCGCGCGGACCTGCGCGGCGGTCACCGCCGTGTGGTACGGCACCGACAGGTCGTGCACCGTCGCGCCGCAGTCCCGCAGCCAGTCGCCGAACGTCTGGCCGTAGGGACCGGTGATCACGTTCAGCGCCACCGTGCCGGGCCCCGCCGCCGCGCGGATCGCGCCCTCCAGCGGCAGCAGCGCCTCGCCCTGGGTGATCACGACGTCCTGCTCGGTGGCGAGCAGCCGTGCCACCCGGTCCTCGATGGAGGCGAAGCGGGCGGCGCTCAGCGGGGCGAGGTCCAGGAAGGGATGGGTCACGGCGGTGCTCTCTTCTCGGTCACGAGGTACGACGGAGTCGAGAGTATCCGGCGGCCCGGCCCGGGACGCCCGCCGCCCGCCCCCTGCCGGGCCGGGTGGGTCCGGGGCGGCCCCGGCCCACCGGGGAGTGGGTCACTAGGGTGCGGGGCATGAGCGATGGCGCGGTGCTGCATGTGAAGGGGCGGGTCCTCGTCGGCCCCGGCGACGACCAGGTCCGTGACGAACTGTGGGTGGTGGGCGGCCGGATCACCTACACCCGCCCGCCCGGCGCCGGGGAGGCGCGCACCGTCGAGGGCTGGGCGCTGCCCGGCCTGGTCGACGCGCACTGCCACGTCGGCCTTGACGCGCACGGCGCGGTCCCCGACGAGGTGGCCGAGAAGCAGGCGCTCACCGACCGGGAGGCCGGGGCGCTGCTGCTGCGGGACGCCGGTTCGCCCGCCGACACCCGCTGGACCGACGACC
This sequence comes from Streptomyces sp. SAT1, assembly GCF_001654495.1. GTDB lineage: Bacteria > Actinomycetota > Actinomycetes > Streptomycetales > Streptomycetaceae > Streptomyces > Streptomyces andamanensis. Next base: position 1,574,302 of record NZ_CP015849.1, on the reverse strand, counting down.
GCGAGGACCTGCCGAAGATCATCCGCGCGGGCCGGCACATCGCCCGCACCCGCCGCTACATCCGCAACTACGCCCACGAGATCGAGCCCGAGGACCTGGTCGCGTACGTCGACCGGGAGGCCCGGCGCGGCGACGGCTGGGTCAAGCTGGTCGGCGACTGGATCGACCGCGACCTCGGCGACCTGTCCGCCTGCTGGCCCCGCGAGGCGGCCGGGGCGGCGATCGCGCGGGCGCACGAGCTGGGCGCCCGGGTGACCGCGCACTGCTTCGCCGAGGACTCCCTGCGCGACCTGGTCGAGTCCGGCATCGACTGCGTCGAGCACGCCACGGGCCTCACCGAGGACCTGATCCCGCTGTTCGCCGAGCGCGGGGTCGCCATCGTGCCCACCCTCGTCAACATCGCCACCTTCCCCTCGCTCGCGGCGGGCGGCGAGGGCAGGTTCCCGCGCTGGTCGGCCCATATGCGCCGGCTCCACGAGCGCCGCTACGACACCGTCCGCGCCGCCCGCGACGCCGGGATCCCGGTGTACGTCGGCACCGACGCGGGCGGCTCGCTGCCGCACGGCCTGGTCGCGGCCGAGGTCGCGGAGCTGGTCAAGGCGGGCATCCCGCCGGTCGAGGCCCTGTCGGCGACGGCCTGGGGCGCCCGGTCCTGGCTCGGCAGGCCCGGCCTGGAGGAGGGCGCTCCGGCCGACCTCGTCGTGTACGAGACGGATCCGCGGGCGGACGTACGGGTGCTGGCGGCGCCGCGGCGGGTGGTGCTGAACGGGCGGGTCGTCGGCTAGGGCGGGTTCCGGCCGGGAGCGCCGGCCGGGAGCGCCGGCCGGGAGCGCCGGCCGGGAGCACCGGCCGGGCGGCGGGCGGCGGTTGTCGCGCGGTTGACGGGCGGGTGACTGCCGCCCCGGCCGGTCGTTGTGCACGCCTTCACGCGCGCCGGGTGCGCGCAGTCGGTACGCGTGTCCGGTGTGTGCGGGGGACATGAGGGTGACGCGAGCGAACATTCGTACCGGACAAATCGAAAACAGGGCCGGAAACCCCACGAAGGAGTGAAGTCACGCGGGATCGCCGCCCGTTCACTCTCGGTGCGTAATTCTGTCCGGGTCCCAAGCATCACTCTCTGGGGGTCCCACTCCGTGAACGGCAACAACTTCCGCATGCCCGCACGCCGCTGCGCCGTCGCAGCCGCGGCCACCGTCCTCGCCGCAGGCCCGGCGGCGCTGGCCGGCGCGGGCTCCGCCCACGCGAGCGACGGCCACGGCCGCGCGAGCGCGTCCGTGCTGCGCACCGGCCTGGACGTGTCCCTGCTCAACAAGACGGTGAACGTCCCGCTCACCGTCTCCCTCAACGAGGTCCAGGCACCGGCGAGCGCCCGGCAGACCGCGCTGAGCGCCCGCCTCGACGGCGTCGACGGCGGCAGGCCGTTCACCGTGCTCAGCGCGGACGTGGCGACGGCGGACGCGAAGGTCTCGGCGAGCGGGGCCGAGGGCAGCGTGCGCCTCGCCCACGCCCGCGTCCACCTGCCCGGACTGCCCCTGCTGTCGGTCATCGAGGTCGACCAGGTCACCTCCAGGGCGACCTGCGCGACCGGCCGGACCCCGGCCGCCACCAGCGAGGTGCTGGGCGCGGTGACGGTGCTCGGCAAGAAGGTGACGCTGTCCGCGGGCGGCACCACCCGGGTGCGGGTCCCGGCGGTCGGCGAGGTCCGCCTCGACCTCTCGCAGCACGAGACCACCTCCCGCACGGCCGCGGCGACGGCCCTGCGGCTCAAGGTCTCCGTCAACCCGCTCAAGCTCAACGTCGCCGAGGTCGAGGGCACCGTCACCCTCGCCCACGCGAGCTGCGAGTCGCCCGCGGCCCCGGAGAAGTCCCCCGAGCCCGCCGCCACCCCCGCCTCCGAGGTGAAGCCCCAGGGCGCCCCCGCCACCGAGCCCGCCGAACCCGCGAAGGCCGACCTCGCCGAGACCGGCGGCAGCTCCCTGACGCCCTACCTCGCGGGGGGCTCGGCGGTGCTCCTGGCGGCGGGCGGCGCAGTCCTGGCGCTGCTGCGCAGGCGCAGGAGCTGACGCGAGGAGTGACGGGGCGGGTGCGGGGGCGCCGCGAGGACCGGGCCCCGCACCCGCCCGGACGCGTCTTCGGCCAGGTCAGGAGCCGGGAACCGGGTGATAGCATCCGGTCCTCGTGCTGGGGAGCGCGATGGGGGATCCCGGGGACGGGCGGGGAGAAGGCCGAGACGCCGGCCGGACCGGCTCGGTTCTCCTCTCGGACGACGCTCGTTCTTCTGTTTCTCCGGCTCGGTTGTTGTTCGGGTCCGGTCTGCTCCTCCGTTCACGCTCTGTCGCCCCGGTACGTTCCGGTGGCCCCCGGCTGTGCCGGGCGGGCGGGCCGTCCCCTTTGGACGAAGCGGGAAGGAAACGAGATGGGCTCCACACCGGCGGCCGGACGCGACCGGTTGCCCTCGCTGACCGGGCTGCGGTTCTGGGCGGCCCTGCTGGTCGTGCTCTACCACCTGTCACGCCAGGTGGGGGCCGTCCCCTGGGTCAGCGAAGCGGTCTGGTACGGCCGGAGCGGTGTGACGTTCTTCTTCGTGCTGTCGGGCGCGGTCCTCGCCTGGAGCTACGACGGGGTGCGGGTGCCCGCCCGGATCTTCCTGTGGCGGCGGTTCGCCCGGATCTGGCCGATGCTCGCCGTCAGTGTCGCCGCGTCGGTCGCCGTGTACGTCGCCATGGGGCGGGCGGTGTCGCTCAAGGCGGTCGGAGCGAACCTGCTGCTGATCCACTCCTGGTTCCCGCAGCCCGTCATCTTCAAGGGCGGCAACCCGGCGGCCTGGTCGCTCAGTGACGAGGCGTGGTTCTATCTCACCTTCCCGCTGCTGCTGGCGCTGCTCGCCGGCCGTCGTACCCGGGTGTGGGGCTGGACGGCGGCCGCCGTCACCTGCGCCGCGTTCGTGCTGTGGCCGGCCCTGTCCGGTCTGACGCCCGCGACGCGCAACTGGGCGCTCGACTACCTGCCGCTGACCCGCCTCCTCCAGTTCGTCCTCGGCGTGGTGGCCGGTCTCGCCCTCAAACGGGGCCATCGGCCCCCGCTGCCCCTGCCGGTGGCCGCCGCCCTGGTCGTCGGCTGGCACCTGGTGCTGATCCCCTGGCACCACGCGGTCCCCGACGGCCTGTGGTACAGCCCCTACGTCGCCTCGCAGTGGCTCTCCGCGCCGATCTTCGCCGCCCTGATCCGGGCCGCCGCCCGCGCCGACCTGAACGGCACGCGCACCGGCCTCGGCGGCCCCTGGATGATCCGGCTCGGACACTGGTCGTTCGCCTGGTACCTCATCCACGAGATCGTTCTGCGCAGCGCGGTGTACCACTGGGGCAAGCCCGCTCCCGGCGCCGCCACCCTCGTGTTCTGGGCGGGGGTGCTGGCCGTCAGCCTGGCCCTGGCCGGGCTCTGCTACCAGTGGGTGGAACGGCCCGCCGAGCGGTGGCTGCGGTCCCGCTTCCCCTTCGCGGCCGCCCCCGCCCGGACACCGGCCCACGCCCGCCCGGCCCATGCCGTCCCGGCGCCCGGTGCCGTCCTGGCGCCCGGGGACAGGGAGCCGGGAGTGCCGTCGGCACACTGAGCCGCCGGTACCGGGCGGCCCCCCTTCCTCCGGGCCGCCGCCCGGGAGCCGTTCCGGCCCCGTTCACCCGCGGTCACCGGGCCACCCGTCGGTCACCGGCCACCAGCCACCGGCCACCGAACCCGCGAACCGGCCGTTCACCGTCTGCGGGCCGGCCGTTCACCGTCCCCGGGCCGGTCCGAGCGCGGCGTCCAGCGCCGTCAGGAACCCGTCCGTCGTCCCCCGGTCCCGCACCGCGACCCGTATCCAGTCGGGTCCGAGCCCCGGGAAGGTGTCCCCGCGGCGGACCGCGTACCCGAGGGCGCGCAGCCGTCGGCGTACGCCTGCCGCGTCCGGTGTCCGCACCAGGACGAACGGGCCCTCGGCGGGCCCGGCCACATGGAGGCCGCGGTCAGCGAAGGCGGTCAGGCCCGCCACCAGGTGGCCGCGGTCCGCGGCGATGCGGTGCGCCGCGTGCGCCGCCTCGGCCAGGGCGCGCGGCTCTACGCACGCCGTCGCCGCCGCCAGCGCCGGGCCGGACACCGGCCACAGTGGCTGGGCCCGCTCCAGCGCGGCGACGGTCTCCGGCGCGGACAGCACGTAGCCGATGCGCAGTCCGGCCAGCCCCCAGGTCTTGGTGAGGCTGCGCAGCACCACGAGGCCGGGCACGTCGGTCCGCCCGGCCAGCGCCTCCCGCTCGCCGGGCACCGCGTCCATGAACGCCTCGTCGACCACCACCGTGCGGCCCGGCCGGGCGAGCCGGGTGAGCGTCCGGGCCGGATGCAGCACCGACGTCGGGTTGGTCGGGTTGCCGACCACCACCAGGTCCGCGTCCCCGGGCACGTCCGCAGGGTCGAGCCGGAAGCCGTCCCGTTCCCGCAGCAGCACCCGGTCCACGGAGTGCCCCGCGTCCCGCAGCGCCGCCTCCGGCTCGGTGAACTGTGGGTGCACGACGACCGGCCTGCGCACCTTCAGCGCCCGCGCCAGCAGCACGAACGCCTCCGCCGCGCCCGCCGTGAGCAGCACCCGGTCCACCGGCAGCCCGTGCCGGGCGGCCACCGCGGCCCGCGCGGCCCGCCCGTCCGGGTAGGCCGCGAGCGAGTCCAGCGAGGCGGCGATCCGCTCCCGCAGCCACGGCGGCGGGGTCCCGGTCCGCACGTTCACGGCGAGGTCGGTCAGCGCCGCGCCGTCGTCGCGCACCTCCGCGTCCCCGTGGTGCCGCAGATCGTGCCCGCCGGTCTCGCCGGCCCCGGCCGCCCCGTCGGCCCCGGCACCCCCGGCCGCCACCGCGTGCTCCTCGGCGCGCATGTCAGTGCGCATGCTCGTGCGAGTGCCCGCCATGGTGGTGGCCGTGCCCGTGGCCGTGATGGTGGCCGTCGTCGTCCGGGTGGAAGTGCGGCTGCTGCGGCAGCCCCACCTTGTCCTCGAAGCCGGGCAGGGCGATGCGGTAGACGCAGGAGTCGCAGTTCATGCGCACCATGCCCCCGGCCGCCTCCTCGTAGCGCTCCATCACCAGGTCGAGCAGTTCGGGCTCCGGTCCGATGACGTCCGCCGCACGCACCTCGACGTCCGGGTGGGCCGCCGCCCAGTCCTCGGTCTGCCGCCGGACCCGGTCCGGCAGGATGCCGGTGAACAGGAAGTACGGCAGGACGACGATCCGCCGGGCACCCAGCCGGACGCACCGGTCCAGACCGCTCGGCACGTCCGGCGCGGCCAGCGACACGAACGCGGTCTCCACGCCCGCGTACCCGCGCCCCTCCCACAGCAGCCGGGACGCCTTGAACACCTCGGCGTTGGCGTCCGGGTCGGTCGAACCGCGCCCGACCAGCAGCACGGTCACCTCGGAGCGGTCGTCGCCCGTGCCCCGGAGAGCCTCGTCCAGCCGCCGCTCCAGCACCCGCAGCAGCGCCGGGTGCGGGCCCAGCGGACGGCCGTAGGTGTACGAGATCCCCGGGTGCCGCTCCTTCTCGCGGGCCAGGGCCGCCGGGATGTCCCCCTTGGCGTGCCCGGCGGACACCAGCATCAGCGGCACGGCGGCGAACCGGCGCGCACCGCGCTCCACCAGTTCGGTGACCGCGTCGCCCAGCGGCGGCGGGGACAGCTCGATGAAGCCGCCCGCCACGGGCAGTTCGGGATGGCGGCGGCCCAGCTCCCGCACGAAGTCGCGGAAGGCCGCGGCACCGGCGTCGTCCCGGGTGCCGTGTCCGGCGATGAGCAGGGCGGGCGGCGTCGGGGTGGTCACAGGATCTCCTCGGGTGAAAGGGGGTGGTGCGATGGGTGGTACGGGGTGCGGCAGGGGAGGCGGGTGGTGGCCGCCGGGGCACCGGCGCTCACGCGTGCTCCCCCTGCCAGCGGTAGCCGCGCGGGGTCACCATGCGGCCCGCGATCCGCCGGGTCGCCGTGTTGCCCACGGTCACGACGGTCATCATGTCCACGGTCGCCGGGTCGAGCGCGGCCAGCGTGGTCAGCCGGCTCGACTCGTCGGGCCGTGAGGCGTTGCGCACGACACCGACCGGTGTCTTCGGGTCCCGGTGCCCGGCCAGGATCGCCAGCGCCTCGGGCAGCTGCCAGTCCCGGCCCCGCGAACGGGGGTTGTAGAAGGTCACGACGAGATCGGACTCGGCGGCGGCCCGCACCCGCCGCTCGATGACCTCCCACGGGGTGTGCAGGTCGGACAGGCTGATCGAGACATGGTCGTGCCCGAGCGGCGCGCCCAGGATCGCCCCGGCCGCGAGCGCCGCCGTGACCCCCGGCACCCCGGCCACCTCGATGTCGTCGGACGCCTCGGCGAGCGCGGGCGAGGCCATGGCGTACACCCCGGCGTCGCCGCTGCCGATCAGCGCGACGGCGTGCCCGGCGCGGGCCTCGGCGACGGCGGTCCTGGCCCGCTCCTCCTCGGCGCCGAGCCCCGACTCCAGGATCCGGGTGCCCGGCCGCAGCAGGTCGCGGATCTGGTCGACGTACTGGTCGAGCCCCACCAGCACGGAGGCGCGGCGCAGTTCGCCGCGGGCGCGCGGGGTCAGCAGGTCCCGGGCGCCGGGGCCGAGCCCGACCACCGCGAGCCGCCCGCGCACCGGCCGCCGTACGACCGCGCACGTCGCCATCGCGGGCCGTCCGTCCGCCCGCGCCGACTTCCGCTTGGGGACGAGGAGTTCACCGCCGCCGAGCAGGGCGGCGGCCTCGGCGACCGAGGGGGTGCCGACTGCGGCGAGCGGCGCGTCGGACGGGTGGGGCACGTCGACCCCGGCCAGCTCGGCGGCGGAGTACGTCACCAGGGGCACCCCCAGCGCCTCGGCCGCGGCGACGATGCCGGGTTCGCCGGCCTTGGCGTCCACCGTCGCCAGGTGGGCGACACTGCGCGGGGACAGCCCGGCCTCGCGCAGCGCGTCCTCGACCAGGTGCAGCACCTCTTCGGCGGGCGCCCCGGCGGAGGCGCCCACGCCGACGGCCAGGGACGGCGGCCTGAGGACCACCTCGCGGCCGCCCGCCGCGACCGCCCGGTCCGTCACCCGTACGGCGTAGTCGGCCGCCGTTCCGGGGGGCGCGAGGGGCAGCGCGGGCAGCGGCCAGGGCACCTCGGCGTCGAGCCGTACCGGCACCCCGTCCAGCAGCGCCCGCGACACCCCGGCCACGTCGCCCTCGACGGGCAGGCCGAGGGTGTCCAGACCGGCCAGTCCCGCGGCGTCCGTCGCGGTCGTCACCACCGGCGCGGCGCCCAGCACCCCGGCGACCTCTCCGGCCAGCTGGTTGGCGCCGCCGCCGTGCCCGCCGACCAGCGACACGGCGAACCGGCCGCCCTCGTCGACGCAGACCACGCCCGGGTCGGACGCCTTGTCCGCCAGCAGCGGCGCGATCAGCCGGACCACCGCGCCCGTGGCCAGGAAGCACACCAGCTGCTCGCACTCGGCGAACGCGGCCCGTACGGCGTCGCCCGCGGGCCCGTCGTAGACCCGGGTGCGCTCCGGCCACGCGGCCGCCAGCCGGTCCCGCGCCACCGCGCCCGCCGCGGTGGCGGAAATGAGGCCGATCACTGGACAACTCCTTCTTCGGATTCTTCTTCGGATCCGTTTTCGGGCAGGGCCGCCGGGGACCCTTCGCCGGGGGCCGCCGGGGGCCGTACGCCCCACAGCAGGAAAACGGGATGGGTTGCCGCGAGCCGGGTCACGTCCCCCGGCAGCGGCGCGAGCCGGGACGCCTGGAGCAGTACGCCGTCGCAGGTCAGCCCGGCGTCGAGGAGCGCCTGCCGGGCGGTGGGCACCCGGTCGAGGGCGGCAAGCGCGACCACGACCGTACGGCGGGCCCGGCGCGCGCACACCCCGACGACGGCCGGCAGGTCGCGCCCGCCGCCGCCGACGAACACGGCGTCCGGATCGGCGTCGAGCCCGGCCAGCGCGCCGGGCGCCGTCCCGTGGACCACGGCCACGTCCACGCCGTGCGCGGCCGCGTTGGCCCGCACCCGCTCCACGCCGTCCGCGGTCTTCTCCACCGCGACGACCGCCGCGCCCAGCCGGGCGCACTCCACGGCCACCGAACCCGAACCGGCGCCGACGTCCCACACCAGGTCGCCGGTGCACGGCCCGAGCCGGGCCAGGGCCAGCGCCCGCACCTCCGCCTTGGTGATCATCGAGTCGCGGTGCGCGAAGGCGTCCTCCGGCAGCGCCCAGCCCGGGGCGGGCGGCGGCGGCCCGGCGAGCGTCCGCACGGCGCCCAGCGCCCGCGCCTCGTCCAGGCAGAGCACCACGTTGACCGCCGTGCCCCAGTCCCGGGCGGCGGCCTCGGCGGGCGTGACCCGCTCCACGCGCTCGCGGTCGCCGCCCAGCGCCGAGGCCACCACCAGCACCCGGTCACCGGCCGGATGCCGCGCCAGCGCGGCGCCCAGTTCGGCGGGGCCCGCGCCCGGACCGGTCAGCACGGCCACCTTCGGCCGGGCCCTGCACACGTTGACCGCGGTCCGCAGCTCCCGTCCGTGCGCGCTGACCACCACGGCGTCCTCCCACGGCAGCCCCACCCGCGCGAACGCGGCGGCCACCGAGGACACCCCCGGCCGCACGTCCAGCGCCCTGGGCCCGAACCGCTTCGCCAGCGCCCGTACGATCCCGAAGAACCCCGGATCGCCCGAGGCCAGCACGACCGCGCGCCGTCCCGCCCCGGCGCACTCGGCGATCGCGTCCAGCGCGGGCGCCAGCGGCCCCAGCACCACCCGCCGGGTGCCCTCGGGCAGCGCGGCGGCGTCCAGGTGCCGCCGCCCGCCCACGACGAGCGCGGCCCCGGCGAGGACGTCGGCGCCCACGCCCCCGGAGACGCCCGTCCCCGTGCCGACGACCGTGATCACGTGCTCGCACCCCGCGCGCGCAGGGCCTTGCGGGCCTCCGGGTCGGCCTTGCGGAAGCCGTGGAAGTGCCCCGGGTGGTACAGGTGGGAGCGGGTGCCGTGCGCGCCGAGCGCCGGGCCGACCAGGAAGAGGGTGTGCTTCCAGAGCCGGTGCTCCTTGACGGTCTCCTCCAGGGTGCCGATCGTGCACTTGACGACCAGCTCCTCCGGCCAGGTCGCCTGGTGGGCCACCACGACCGGCGTCGACGTCGGATAGCCGCCCTCCAGCAGCTCCCGCACCAGCTGACCGCTGCGGGCCGCCGACAGGAAGACGGCCATGGTGGTGCCGTGCCGGGCGAACTCGCGCACCTCCTCGCCGGGCGGCATCGGCGTCTTGCCGCCGCCGAGCCGGGTCAGGACGACCGACTGCGCCACCTCCGGGATGGTCAGCTCGCGCCCGGCGAGCGCCGCCACGGCGGAGAAGGACGACACCCCGGGCACGATCTCCGTCTCGATGCCGAGGTCCGCGCACCGGTCCAGCTGCTCCTGCGTACCGCCCCACAGCGCCGGGTCGCCGGAGTGGATCCGCGCCACCCTCAGGCCCTCGGCGCGGGCCCGCTCGTACACGGCGACGACGTCCTCCAGGGACATGGTGGCCGAGTCCAGGATCTCCGCGTCCGCGCGGGCGTGCTCCAGCACCTCGGCCTGGACCAGGCTGGCCGCCCAGATCACCACGTCGGCCTCGGCGATCGCCCGTGCGGCGCGGAAGGTCAGCAGGTCGGCGGCGCCGGGACCGGCACCGACGAAGGTCACCTTGCCGGTGGGGGCATCGGCCATGGGGTCGGGTCCTCTCGTACGGAATGTCATGGTGTGTGGTGGTCGGGAAGTGGCCGGATGTGCGCGATCGGGGGTTGATCGGATAGCAAGGGCACATGGCGGTCTTCGTCGCGCTCGGCGCGTTCCTGATGACGCTGGCCGGCGGCTGGACGGCACAGCGGGTCACCGACCGCCGCCATCTGGTCCTCGGACTGGCCGGCGGCCTGATGCTCGGTGTGGTCGGACTCGATCTGCTGCCCGAAGCGCTCGACGCGGTGGGCCGGGAGGTGTTCGGCGTCCCCGCGGCCCTGCTGCTGTTCGTGGCCGGATTCCTGCTGGCCCATCTCGTCGAGCGGCTGCTGGCCGCCCGGCAGGCCGCGCACGGCGGCGAGGAGGGCCACCGGCACCGCTCGGCCGAGGTGGGCCTGACCGCCGCCGCCGCGCTGGTCGGGCACAGCGCCATGGACGGCGTGGCGATAGGCGCCGCCTTCCAGATCGGCGGCGGCATGGGCATCGCCGTCGCCCTCGCCGTGATCGCCCACGACTTCGCGGACGGCTTCAACACCTTCACCCTGACCAGCCTGTACGGCAACGCCCGCCGCAAGGCGATCGCGATGCTCGTCGCGGACGCGCTGGCCCCCGTGGTCGGCGCCGCCTCGACCACGTTCGTCACCATCCCCGAGTGGTTCCTCGGCGGCTATCTCGGCCTCTTCGCCGGCGTGCTCCTCTACCTCTCCGCCGCCGAGATCCTGCCCGAGGCCCACCACGAGCACCCGGCCCGCTCCACCCTGCTGTGCACGGTGGCGGGCGTCGCGTTCGTCTGGCTCGTGGTGGGCCTGGCGGCCTGAGCGGTCCCGGGCACGCTCCCGGACGGCGGCACTCACAGCTTGCCGCCCCGCCCGCCCGCGCGCCGCGCCGGTGCGATCAGCGTCGACAGATACGGCAGCGGAGCACCGTCCAGCTCGGCGGCCGGCCGCACCGACTCCTCCGGCAGCCCCAGCGCCGAACCCCATACGGCGTCGTCGAGCCGCCCGCTGTCCCGCAGCGCCTCGGCGACCTCGGCCGCCTGCCGCCCGAACTTGTACGCCACGACCGTCCCCGGCCCGTTCAGCGCGTCCTTGAGCACCGCCGCGCCGGCGGTCACCGGCACCAGCGTCAGCGGCTCCGTGCCCTCGGTCAGCACCGCGCCCGAGCGGGCCGCCAGGTCCTGCATCGCGGTGATCCCCGGCACCGTCTCCACCACCGTGCCCGGCACCAGAGCGGCCACGGTCTGCGCCAGATACGTGAACGTCGAATATACGTTCGGGTCGCCTATGGTCGCGAAGGCCACGCTCCCGTGCTCCCGCAGCAGCACGGCGACCCGCTCCCCGGCCGCGTCCCACGCCGCCTCGCGCCGCGCCCGGTCGGTCCGCTCGTTCAGCGCGAACACCACCCGCACGACCTTGTCCGACGGCACGTAGTGCAGCACGGTCGCCTCCGCGCGCCCGCGCTCCCCGGTGTCCATGACCGGCACCACCACGACGTCGGCCGCGCGCAGCGCGTTCACGCCCTTGACGGTCACCAGCTCCGGATCACCCGGCCCGACACCCACTCCGACCAGCCTGCTGCTCATGACGTCCGGCACCTTTCCACGAACCGACGGGCCACACCGGGCTCGGACGCCCAGTGCGTGTGCAGATAACTCGCGTGCACGCCCCGGCGCACGAAACCCTCGACCCGGCGCACCGGGGCCCGCAGGCCCCAGGCGGCCGCCTCACCGGCACCGGGCTCCACGGCGGTGCGGTGGAACTCGTGCCCCCGCATCCGCGTACCGGCCGGCGCCAGCGTGCTGTCGGAGACGGCCACCGCGTCCCGGTAACCGAGGGTCAGCCGGTCCGTCATCCGCGCGGTGGCGTCCAGCACCCCGCACATCGGTTTCCCGTCCAGCTCCCGGCACAGATACAGCAGCCCGGCGCACTCGGCGGCCACCGGGGCCCCGGACAGCGCCAGCGCGGCGACCGCCTCGCGCAGCGGCTCGTTGGCCGACAGCTCGGCGGCGTAGACCTCCGGGAACCCGCCGCCGACGACCAGCCCGGCGGTGCCCTCCGGCAGCTTCTCGTCCGTCAGCGGATCCAGGGCGACGACCTCCGCGCCGGCCGCGGCCAGCAGCTCGGCGTGCTCGGCGTAGGAGAAGGTGAACGCCGCCCCGCCGGCCACGGCGACCACGGGCGCGCGCCCGCCGCCGGGGCCGGGCGCCGGGCCCCCGGGAGCCCAGGGGGCGCGGTCGCCGGGCAGCGGCCCCGCCGACCGGGCCAGCGCCTCCAGCGCGGCCAGGTCGCAGCCCCGCTCGACCTGCGCGCCCATCGCGGCGACCGCCTCCACCGCCGCGCCCTGCCGCTCGGCGACCGGCACCAGACCCAGATGCCGGGACGGCGTGTCCACCTGCGGCGCCCGCCGCAGCACCCCCAGCACCGGCACCCCCACCGACTCCAGCGCCTGGCGCAGCAGCTCCTCGTGCCGGTCGGAGCCGACCTTGTTGAGGATCACGCCCCCGATCCGCACCAGCGGGTCCCACGTCACGAACCCGTGCACCAGCGCCGCCACCGACCGCGACTGCGAGGACGCGTCGACCACCAGCACGACCGGCGCCCGCAGCAGCTTCGCCACCTGCGCGGTGGACGCCAGCTCGCCCTGCCCGGCCGCCCCGTCGTACAGCCCCATCACGCCCTCGACGACGGCGATGTCGCATCCGCGCGCCCCGTGCAGGAACAGCGGCGCGATCAGCTCGGGGCCGCACAGGAAGGCGTCGAGATTGCGCCCGGTCCGCCCGGTGGCGAGCGCGTGGTACCCGGGGTCGATGTAGTCCGGCCCCACCTTGTGCGGGGACACGGCGAGACCGCGCCCGGCCAGCGCGGCCATCAGACCGGTGGCCACGGTGGTCTTGCCGCTGCCGGAGGCCGGCGCGGCGACGACCAGCCGCGGCACGGACGCGGAGAACGACGCGGGGGACGAGGCGGGGGAGGGGGAGGTCAGCACGGCGTCACCACTCGATGCCCCGCTGGCCCTTCTGCCCCGCGTCCATCGGGTGCTTGACCTTGGACATGTCGGTGACGAGGTCGGCGGCCCCCACCAGCTTCTCCGGCGCGTTGCGCCCGGTGATCACCACGTGCTGGTTCCCCGGCCGGTCGCGCAGCACCTCCACGACCTCGTCGGTGTCCACCCAGCCCCAGTGCATCGGGTACGCGAACTCGTCGAGCACGTACAGCCGGTACGTCTCGGCGGCCAGGTCGCGCTTGACCTGCTCCCAGCCCTCGCGGGCCTTGGCCTCGTTGTCCGTCTGCGCGTCCCGCTGGACCCACGACCAGCCCTCGCCCATCTTGTGCCAGACGACGCTGCCGCCCTCGCCGGAGTCGCCGAGCACACGCAGCGCCCGCTCCTCGCCGACCCGCCACTTCGCCGACTTGACGAACTGGAACACCCCGATCGGCCAGCCCTGGTTCCAGGCGCGCAGCGCCAGCCCGAACGCGGCCGTCGACTTGCCCTTGCCGATCCCCGTGTGCACGACCACCAGCGCCCGGTTGCGGCGCTGACGCGTGGTCAGCCCGTCGTCCGGCACGGCGCTCGGCTGTCCCTGCGGCACTACGCGGCCCTCCTCGACGTCCCCTGCACATCCCGGACCAGACCGGCGATGCTGTCGGCCCGCAGCTCGTCCAGCGTCACCGGCGTACCGCCCAGCTCACCGGCGAGGCGTCCGGCCAGCCCCAGCCGCACCGGACCCGACTCGCAGTCCACGACCACCGAGGCGACCTGTTCGGCCGCCAGCAGCCGCGCCGCCCGCTCGGCCAGGGCGACCGGCTCGGGACCGCCCGTCGCCCGGCCGTCGGTGACGACCACGAGCAGCGGACGCCGCGCCGGATCGCGCAGCCGCTCCACCCGCAGCACCTCGTGCGCCCGCAGCAGCCCGGCCGCCAGCGGCGTACGCCCGCCGGTCGGCAGCGACCGGAGCCGGACCGCCGCCGCGTCCACCGACGAGGTCGGCGGCAGCGCCACCTCGGCCGAGGACCCCCGGAAGGTCACCAGACCCACCTTGTCCCGCCGCTGGTAGGCGTCCAGCAGCAGCGACAGCACGGCACCCTTGACCGCGCTCATCCGCTGCCGCGCCGCCATCGACCCGGACGCGTCCACCACGAAGAGCACGAGGTTGCCCTCGCGCCCCTCCCGGGTCGCCTGCCGCAGATCGTCCCGGCGGACCACCAGACCGGGCCCCGACCGGCCCCGCGCCCGCTGGTGCGGCGCCGCCGCCCGCACGGTCGCCGCCAGGTGCAGCTTGGTCAGCGCGCCGCGCGGCCGCCGCGCGCCGGTCGTCCGCCCGTGCTCGGTCCGTGCCCGCGAGCGCCGCCCGGCGGCGCCCTCGCCGAGCCCCGGAACACTGAGCACCTTGGTACGGAACGGCTCCGCCGCCCCCACGGCGGCCTGCTCGCCCGCGCCCGCCCCGGACGGCTGCGGCTCGCCGCCCTGCTCGTCCTTCCGGTCCTGCTCGGGCCGCGCGGCGCTCTCGCCGCCCTGCCCACCGCCGTCCTCGGGCTCCGGCTGCCCGCCGCCCCCGCCCGGCCCGTCCGTCCCCGGACCGGGGTCCGGGTCGGGGTCCGGGTCGGGATCGTCGTCGTCCTCGGGACCGGCGTACTCCTGGAGCGTCTCGTCCAGCTTGTCCTCGTCCAGGCCCGGGGCGTCGAACGGATTGCGCCGCCGCCGGTGCGGCAGCGCCAGCAGCGCGGCCTGCCGCACGTCCTCGGCGAGCACGTCGGTCCGCCCCGCCCACGCGGCCAGCGCGGTCGCCGTGCGCGCCATCACGATGTCGGCGCGCATGCCGTCGACCTCGAAGGCCGCGCAGGTCGCCGCGATCTGCCGCAGCGCCGCGTCACCGAGCCGCACCCGTGGCAGCAGCTCCCGGGCCGCCGCGATCCGGGCGCGCAGCGCGGCCTCCTCGTCGGCCCAGCGCGCCGCGAAACCGGCCGGATCGTCGTCGTACGCCAGCCTTCTGCGCACCACCTCGACCCGCTGGTCCGGCTCCCGCGAGGCGGCCACCTCCACGGTCAGCCCGAACCGGTCGAGGAGCTGCGGGCGCAGCTCGCCCTCCTCCGGGTTCATGGTCCCCACCAGCAGGAACCGCGCGGCGTGCCGGACGGAGACGCCCTCGCGTTCCACGTAGGAGGCGCCCATGGCGGCGGCGTCCAGCAGCAGGTCGACCAGATGGTCGTGGAGCAGGTTGACCTCGTCGACGTACAGGATGCCGCGGTGCGCGTCGGCGAGCAGCCCCGGCTCGAACGCCTTCACGCCCTCCGCGAGCGCCCGCTCGATGTCCAGCGCGCCCACCAGCCGGTCCTCGGAGGCGCCCACGGGCAGCTCGACCATCCGCGCCGGACGCGTCTCGAACGCCCCCGGCTCGTGCGGCCCGTCCGGGCAGGACGGGTCGGGCGAGTCCGGGTCGCAGGAGAACCGGCACCCGGCGACCACGTCCACCGCGGGCAGCAGCGCCGACAGCGCCCGCACGGCGGTGGACTTCGCGGTGCCCTTCTCGCCGCGGACCAGCACACCGCCGACCGCCGGGGAGACGGCGTTCAGCAGCAGCGCGAGCCGCAGGTCGTCCTGACCCACGACCGCCGTGAACGGAAACGGGGTACTCACTTCTCGTCACCCTCCAAGTCGCCCTCCAGCTCCAGATACGTGGCGCGCAGCCGCTCCAGCGTGTCCGCGTCCGGCTCCGCCCACAGCCCGCGCTCGGCGGCCTCCAGGAGCCGTTCGGTGATGCCGCGCAGCGCCCACGGGTTGGACTTGCGCATGAACTCCCGGTTCTCCGGCGAGAACACGTACTCCGCCGACAACTTCTCGTACATCCAGTCGTCGACCACGCCCGCCGTCGCGTCGTACCCGAACAGGTAGTCCACGGTCGCGGCCATCTCGAAGGCGCCCTTGTAGCCGTGTCGGCGCATGGCGGCCATCCAGCGCGGGTTGACCACCCGGGCCCGGAAGACGCGGTGGGTCTCCTCGCCCAGCGTGCGGGTCCTCACCTGGTCGGGCACGGCGGAGTCGCCGACGTACGCCTCGGGGCTGCCCCCCGTCAGATGCCGCACCATGGCGACCATGCCGCCGTGGTACTGGAAGTAGTCGTCGGCGTCGACGATGTCGTGTTCCCTCGTGTCGACGTTCTTCGCGGCCACCGCGATCCGCCGGAACGCCGTCTCCATGTCGCCGCGCGCCGCCCGCCCGTCGAGCCCGCGCCCGTAGGCGTAGCCGCCCCACACCGCGTACACCTCGGCGAGGTCCGCGTCCGAGCGCCAGTTGCGGGCGTCGATCAGCGGCAGCAGCCCCGCGCCGTAGGCGCCCGGCTTGGAACCGAAGATGCGGGCCGTGGCCCGGCGCCGGTCGCCGTGCTCGGCGGTGTCCTCGTCCGCGTGCGCCCGTACGTAGTTGGACTCGGCGGGTTCGTCCAGCTCCGCCACCGCCCGGACCGCGTCGTCGATCAGCCCGACCACGTGCGGGAACGCGTCCCGGAAGAAGCCGGAGATACGGACCGTGACGTCGACGCGCGGCCGGCCCAGCTCCTCCGGCGGGACGATCTCGAAGCCGGTGACCCGGCGCGAGGCGTCGTCCCACACCGGGCGGCAGCCCAGCAGCGCCAGGATCTCCGCGATGTCGTCGCCCTGGGTGCGCATCGCGGAGGTGCCCCACACCGTCAGACCGACCGACCTCGGGTACGCGCCGGTGTCCTGGAGGTACCGCTGCACCAGCGAGTCCGCGAGGGACTGCCCGACCTCCCAGCTCAGCCGCGACGGGATCGCCTTGGGGTCGACGGAGTAGAAGTTCCGGCCGGTCGGCAGCACATTGACCAGACCGCGCGTCGGCGAGCCCGAGGGACCCGCCGGGACGTAACCGCCGTCCAGCGCCCGCAGGATGTGCCCGATCTCGTCGGTGGTCCGGGCCAGCCGGGGCACCACCTCCGTGCAGGCGAACTCCAGCACGGCCACGGCCTCGGGGAGTTCACCGCCGAGCACCCCGGCCACCAGCGCGGGAACGGCGGCCCGGTCCCAGCCGCGCTCCTCCATGCCCTCGGCGAACCGCCGGCACAGCGTCTCCAGCAGATCGATCGTGTCCGCCGCCGTCCGCGCCGGGCCGTCCACCAGGGCGGTCAGCTCCGCCGGCACCTTCACCGCGGCGCCCGGCTCGGCCAGCAGCTCCTTCTCCACCAGCCCGAAGTGCGCGGCCAGCGCCGCCCGCAGGCCCGGCAGCGCGTTCGCCTGCCCGCCCCACACCTGTGAGGCGCGCAGCACGGCCAGCACCAGGTTCACCCGGGGCTCGCCGACCGGTCCGCCGCCCAGGATGTGCAGTCCGTCGCGGATCTGCACGTCCTTGATCTCGCAGAGGTAGCCGTCGATGTGCATGACGAACTCGTCGAACGCCTCGTCGTCGGGCTGCTCGTCCACGTGCAGGTCGTGGTGGAGCTCGGCGGCCTTGACCAGGGTCCAGATCTGCGCACGCACGGCCGGGGCCTTGACCGGGTCCAGGTCGGAGACGAGCGCGTACTCGTCCAGGAGCTGTTCCAGCTTGGCCAGGTCGCCGTAGGTGTCGGCGCGGGCCATCGGCGGCACCAGGTGGTCGACGACGGTGGCGTGCCCGCGCCGCTTGGCCTGGGTGCCCTCACCGGGGTCGTTGACGATGAACGGGTAGATCAGCGGCAGATCGCCGAGGACCGCGTCCGGGGCGCAGCCGCCGCTCAGGCCCAGGCCCTTGCCCGGCAGCCACTCCATGGTGCCGTGCTTGCCCATGTGCACGACCGCGTCGGCGCCGAAGCTGTGGTCGAGCCAGCGGTAGGCCGCCAGGTAGTGGTGCGAGGGCGGCATGTCGGGGTCGTGGTAGATCGCGATCGGGTTCTCGCCGAAGCCGCGCGGCGGCTGGATCATCACGACCACGTTGCCGAACCGCAGGGACGCCAGCACGATGTCGTCGCCGTCCACGTACAGGCTGCCCGGCGGCTCGCCCCACGCCTCGGTCATCGCCTCCCGCAGCGCCGGGTCCAGTGTCTCGAACCAGGCCCGGTAGTCGGCCAGCGGCACCCGCGCGGGCGCGGCGGCCAGCTGGTCCTCCGTCAGCCACTCCACGTCGTGGCCGCCGGCCTCGATCAGCCGGTGGATCAGCTCGTCGCCGTTGTCCGGGTACTCCGTGAGCCCGTACCCGGCCTCCCGCAGCGCGTCCAGGACCCGTACCGCCGAGGCGGGCGTGTCCAGGCCGACGGCGTTGCCGACCCGGGAGTGCTTCGTCGGGTACGCGGTGAAGACCAGCGCGACCTTCTTCTCGGCGTCGGGCTTGTACCCGAGCCGGGCGTGCCGCACGGCGATCCCGGCGACCCGGGCCGCCCGCCCGGGGTCGGCGACGTACACCGGTACGCCGTCGGGTCCCTGCTCCTTGAAGGAGAACGGGACGGTGATCAGCCGTCCGTCGAACTCGGGGATGGCGACCTGCATCGCCGCGTCCATGGGGGACAGGGCCGCGTCGGAGGCGTCCCAGGCGGCCCGCGAGGAGGTCAGGCACAGCCCCTGGAGCACCGGGACGTCGAGGTCGGCGAGGGCGCCGATGTCCCACGCCTCCTCGTCGCCGCCCGCCGACGCCTGCGAGGCGTGGGTGCCGCCGGCCGCCAGGACGGTGGCCACCAGGGCGTCGGTCTGCCCGAGTATCTCGTACAGCCCCGGGTCGGCGCCGCGCAGCGAACCGCAGTACACCGGCAGCGCGTTGGCGCCGTGCGCCTCGATCGCCTCGCACAGGGTGTCCACGAAGGCGGTGTTGCCGCTCAGCTCGTGGGCGCGGTAGAAGAGCACACCGACCGTGGGGCGGCCCGGCACGCGCGGGCGCTCCCCGCGCACTCCGAACTCCGGCATCCGGCGCGGCTCCTCGAAGCCCTCGCCGGTCAGCAGCACCGTGTCGGACAGGAACCGGGCCAGCTCGGCGAGGTTGGCCGGGCCGCCCTCCACCAGGTAGCGCAGCGCCTCGGCGACCACACCGGCGGGCACCGACGACTCGGCCATCAGCTCCGCGTCCGGCACGCTCTCGCCGCCCAGCAGCACGGTCGGCACACCGGACGCCCTCAGCGCGGCGAGCCCGTCCTCCCAGGCACGCTTGCCGCCCAGCAGCCGCACCACGGCGAGGTCCGCGCCGTCCAGCAGCGCGGGCAGCTCACCGGTCACGTCCACCCGGGTCGGGTTGCCGATCCGGTAGGACGCCCCGCAGGCGCGGGCCGCCAGCAGATCGGTGTCGGCGGTGGACAACAACAACACTGTGCTCATGCGGGCGCTCCCGGTGGAATGAAAGGCAGTCCTTGCGGCGCGCCGGACTCGATGAGCCGCCACAGCGCGTCCGTGTCCGCGTGCTGTTCGATCAGGTCGCCGAGCCGGTCGAGCTGCTCCTCGCGCAGCGCGGCGAACGACGTGGTGGGCGAGGGCACGAAACGGCGGCCCGCGGCGGCGGCGACCACCCGCAGGAAGGCCCGGCGGAAGCCGTCCGACTCCAGCGAGCCGTGCCAGTGCGTGCCCCAGACCGAGCCGGCCCGGCAGCCGTCAAGGAAGGGTTCGCCGCCGGTGACGTCGGCGACGCCGTGATGGATCTCGTAGCCCTCGACCCGCTCGCCGAGGGCCGTCCCCGCGGGCCGGGCGAGGGTCTTGTCCGGGGCGAACCGGACGCGTACGGGCAGCAGTCCGAGCCCGTCGACCCGGCCGCGGCGGCTCTCGACGTCGTCCTCGATGTGCTCGCCGAGGAGCTGGAAGCCGCCGCAGACACCGAGGACGGGCCGTCCCTCGGCGGCCCGGCGCCGCAGCGCGTCCGCGAGGCCCCGCTCGCGCAGCCAGTCCAGCGCCCGCACGGTGCCGCGGGTGCCCGGGACCACCACGAGATCGGCGTCGGCCAGTTCCTCGGGCCGGTCCACGAACCGCACGACGACGCCCGGTTCGGCGGCCAGCGCGTCCACGTCGGTGAAGTTGGACATCAGCGGGACGGCGCAGACGGCGACCCGCAGCACGTCCTCGCCGACCGGCGGCGCCACGGCGGACTCCCGTACGGCACCGCGCAGCGACACCCGCAGCCCGTCCTCCTCGTCGATGCCGAGCCCGTGCCGGAAGGGCAGCACCCCGTAGGTGTGCCGCCCGGTGAGCCCGTGCAGCATGCCGATGCCGGGTTCGAGCAGTGAGACGTCGCCGCGGAACTTGTTGACGAGGAAGCCGGCGACCAGCTCCTGGTCCTCGGGGGAGAGCAGGGCCACGGTGCCGAAGAAGGAGGCGAAGACGCCGCCGCGGTCGATGTCGCCGACGACGACCACCGGCAGCCGCGCGCCGCGCGCGATGCCCATGTTGACGATGTCGGTGCGGCGCAGATTGATCTCGGCCGGGCTGCCCGCGCCCTCGCAGATCACCGCGTCGTAGGAGCCGCGCAGTTCGGCCAGGCAGTCCAGCACCGTGCCCAGCAGCCGCTGCTGGCGCCCGCCGTGGTAGCCGCGCGCGCTCAGCTCGCCCACCGGCCTGCCCAGCAGCACCACTTGGCTGCTCTGCTCGCCGCCCGGCTTGAGCAGCACCGGGTTCATCAGCGCGGTCGGCTCGATCCGGCACGCCTGCGCCTGCATGGCCTGCGCCCGGCCGATCTCGGCGCCCTCGCGGGTGACGAACGAGTTGAGGGACATGTTCTGCGCCTTGAACGGCGCGACCTTGACACCCTGGCGCACCAGCCACCGGCAGATCCCGGCGGTGACGACGCTCTTGCCGGCGTCGGAGGTGGTCCCGGCGACGAGCAGCCCGCCGCCCCGGCCACCGCTCATGACGTACGTCCCTTCGTCCGACGGTCGCGACGGCCGCACAGGAGCTTCACGGCGGCACACGTGCCGAGCGCGAGCCAGCTCACGCGCCGTGAGAGCCGTACGGCCCGGTCGATGTCACCGGCCTGCACCGCGCGCCCCGCCGCGCCGTTCAGCACCGGCCGGTGCTCCACGCGCCCGGCGTACGACAGCGTGCCGCCGAGGCGGACGCCGAGCGCGCCCGCGAACGAGGCTTCCACCGGCCCGGCGTTGGGGCTCGGGTGCCGTCCGGCGTCCGCGCGCCAGGCCCGTACGGCGCCGCGCGGATCGCCGCCCGCGGCGGTGGCCAGGACGGCGGTCAGCCGGGCGCCCGGCCAGCCGACCAGGTCGTCGAGGCGGGCGGAGGCCCAGCCGAAGCGCCGGTGGCGGGGCGACTTGTGGCCGACCATGGCGTCCAGGGTGTTGACGGCACGGAAGCCGAGAAGGCCGGGCACGCCCGCGACGGCACCCCAGACGAGGGCGCCGACCACGGCGTCGGAGGTGTTCTCGGCGACCGACTCGACGACCGCGCGGGCGATCTGGGCGGCGTCCAGCGCCTGCGGGTCGCGTCCGCACAGATGCGGCAGCCGCGCCCGCGCGGCCTCGATGTCGCCGGACTCCAGGGCCCGTCCGACGGCGCGGGCCTCGCGGGCCAGCGAGGTGCCGCCGACCACGGCCCAGGTGGCGGCGCCGGTCAGCAGGACGGAGGCGGTGAACCGGAAGCGGGGGGCGCGGGGGGCGCGGGCGGCGCGGGCGGCGGCGGCCCCCAGCGCGACGGCGCCGCCGGCGCACACGGCGGTGTGCAGCGCGCCCCAGCCGCGGTGGTCGTGCCACAGCACACGTTCGACGGCGCCCGCGGCCCGCCCGAACACGGCGACCGGATGCCCGCGGCGCGGGTCGCCGAGGAACAGGTCACCGAGGAGGCCGGCGGCGGCGCCGTACGCGAAGACGCGATCGGCACCCATCGGGTCAGCCGGCCGCGGGGTCGGTCAGGGAATCGCTGATGAACCTCGGTCGGCAGCCGCGCATGGCGATGGTCCTCACTCAGGGTGTCCGCGCCCTGGTTCGACGTGACCGGCGGCGAGAGTTCCTGGCTCCCGGGGGATGTTCCTCCCCGGTGACAGTGGCGGGACCGCGCCGGATTCGCACCGGCTTCCTCTTCTGCCGCCGTACATGGCCCCGGAAGTCCACCACGGCCCCGGAACAGCCGTCAACTTGCCGTTGACCTGCGGCGGGGTGGTGTGCCGAGGCTCATATCCCCGGCCTGGGCCCGCGGACTTGAAACGGCTCCTTTTGGCCTCTTTCCCGGCATGGAAGCCGGGAAGACTCCTGTCATGAACACCCATGGGGGCTGAAGGAGGTGGGCGTTGGCAGGCAGGGAGCCGACGGGGCGCGCTTGGGTCAGGAGCAGCTACTCGGCGAGCGGCGGAGAGTGCGTGGAGGCCGCTTGGGAGCAGGGCCGTGTGCTCGTGGGCGACTCGAAGCGGCCGGTGGACGGCGCGAGCGGGCCCGTGCTCGCCTTTCGCCGTACGGCGTGGTGTGGTTTTCTGGCGGGGCTGGTGAACCCGGAAGCGGGCGGCTCGTGATCGCCCCGGGGGACGGGAGGTGCACCTATGCGGGACCGAGCTGACGGAACGGCGTCGGCGGTGGGAAACCGCGACGGAACCATGGAGAACCGGACGTCCGCGGCGCTCCCGCTGATCCTCTTCTCCTCGGCCACGGGGATCCTCGCGGTGGGGGCCGGCGCGCTGGCGGCGCTGCTCGTACCGGACGGCGCGGCGCGCGGCGTGGTCTGGCTGCTGGTCACCGCGCTGGTGGCCGTCGGCGGCGGACTGTGGTGGGGGCTCACCCCGCTCACGGAGCGGCTGAGGGTCCTGAACCGGGCCCTTGAGACGGTTCAGCCCCGGGGCGAGCCCCCTCGCTGACCCCGCCGGGCACGGCGGCACCGGAGCGCCGACGCAGCGCTCTGCCCACGGTGGCGCCGAGCGCCGTGAGGACCGCCGCGCCGGCCGCCCCGGTGACCGTGGTGGTCAGCGGGGTGGCCGCCGCGAACGGAACGGCGGGAGTGACCCGGGTGGCCACGGCGATGCTCAGCAGGAGGACGCTCGCGCACGCCGTGGCCACCAGCATGCGGGCGGACAGCAGTCGGATCTCGTTGGAGACCCGGGCGTTCTCCAGCTCGATCAGCCGCTGAAGCCACTCGGGCTGCTTGATCGCCTCGACCTTGACGGTGTTGTCGTCGAGTGGAGCAGCGTTCTCCGGCTCGGCGCCCCCCGTACGCAGGCGCTGCCACCACGTTCGTATTCCGAAGACCGCCATGGTCCTCCCACCCCGTTCCCGCCCGGGTCGTCGTCCCGTCCCGGGGTCAGCTGTTGTCCAGGCTCTCTCTGACCGCGCCGAGCAGGTCGGTCATCCGGTCGCCCTCGTACGCGATGGCGCTGATCTCCTCGAAGCACTCCTGGTAGCGGGCCATCAGGGCCAGATCATCGCGGCTCGACAAGCCGCCTCCTGGTCCCTCCACGTAGAGCAGGTCGTCGTCGTCGCGGAAGCTGAGCAGGATGAACGGCGTCGCGACGCTGAAGTGCGCCCCGGCGGAGAACGGCAGCACCCGCAGATTGGTGCGCGGGTGCTCCGTGAGGGACAGCAGATGATCGATCTGCCGTCGCATCACGGCGGGTCCGCCGACCTGCCGCCGCACGGCCGCCTCGTCCAGGACGATGTCGATCCGGGGACCGTCGCTCCCGTCGAAGAACCGCTCCTGCCGGGAGAGCCGGAGGTCCACCTGCTGGCGCAGCAGCGACTCGGGGCTCAGCGCCGACACCAGCGCCGTGGCGTAGTCCTCCGTCTGCACGAGCCCCGGCAGGATGGTCGGGTTGTACATGCGGATCGTGTCCGCCGACCCCTCGTACCCCAGGTACAAGGCGTACTGGGGCGACACCACGTCGCTGTACTGCGCCCACCATGACTGTCCTTTCGAGCCGCGTGCCGCGTCCTCCAGCTCCGCGACCAGAGCGGCGTCCGTGACCTCGTACAACTGGAGCAGGGCCCGCAGGTCCGTGACCCCGAGACTGACCGTCCCGGCCTCGATCCTGATCAGTTTGGAGAGCGACCATTCGAGGGCCTTCGTTGCGTCCCGCTGGGTCAACCCGGCGTTCTCGCGTGCCTTGCGCAGTTCGATTCGCAGCCTGCGTCGGTTGAGGCTCGGATCGATGTCTCTTGGCATGGTGCTCCCTGCCACATGTCGGCGTTGACTTGTCGGGCTGCCACCATCGAACAGTTAACTACCCACTAGAGTAGGTGACTTAGACCTCGGCGACCAGCCTCTGTCAGTATGACATGTGTCCTTTCGGTGAGGTCGCGAAGAGGGGTCGAAGGCAGCAAAAACCCCCGTAAGCGTCATAGAACGACTCACGGGGGTTGATGCGGTCGGTGTGGCCGGGGGCTGAGTGGCCGCAGGGCTTCCTGTGGTCAGCCCAGAATCAGGGAAATTCCGTAGGCGACAGCCGCCGCACACAGCGCGAAGCACGCATAGGCACCGGCGGTGGCGGCGACGGCCGACTCGCCGCGGGTCGACGCGGCCTCGCGGCGGGACAGGCCCGCGATGCCGAGGGTGAACAGGACCACCAGGCCGACGGTGGCCACGAGGCTGACGCCGAAGACGGAACCGAGGGCCGCCCAGTCGATCTTCATGTCGGAGCTGCTTTCTTGATTCTCGGGAGCCGGGTGGGGCGCGCGGTCAGACGGCGGCGGCGGGCGGGGTGGCCGCCGCCGGGGCCGCGACCGGGCTCGGGTCGAGGACGGGGACGGGCGCCGGGGCGGGGATGGTGGCCATGAGGCCGTCGGCCGCCGCCGCGCCCGCCAGGGGCGCCGCCGGTGCCGCGGCCGGGGGCGGGGCCACCGCGGCGATCGCCTGGGTCACCACGCCGGCCGGTTCCCCGGCGGCGGGCTCGGTCGCGTTGACGTTGGTGTGGTCGACGACCTGGCGGCGGGAGATCTTCCAGATCGCGAAGCTCGCGGCCACCAGGAACACGGCGACCAGCGCGGTGCCCCAGTCACCCAGGCCGGTGACGGCCTCGGCGCCCGCGCCGACCACCGCGGCGGCCGGCAGCGTCAGCACCCAGGCGACGGCCATGCGGCCCGCGGTGGACCAGCGGACCACGCCGCCCTTGCGGCCCAGGCCCGCACCCATCACCGAGCCGGAGACGACATGCGTGGTGGAGAGCGAGAAGCCCAGGTGGGAGGAGGCCAGGATGGCCGCGGCCGAGCTGGTCTGGGCGGCGAAGCCCTGCTGCGGCCGGAGGTCGGTCAGGCCCGTGCCCATGGTGCGGATGATGCGCCAGCCGCCGATGTAGGTGCCGAGCGCGATGGCCAGACCCGCGGAGAGGATCACCCAGGTGGGAGGGTTGGCGCCGGGGGAGACGGCACCGCCGGCGATCAGGGCGAGGGTGATGATGCCCATCGTCTTCTGCGCGTCGTTGGTGCCGTGCGCCAGCGAGACCAGGCCCGCGGAGGCGATCTGCCCGACCCGGTGGCCCTTCTCGGCGGCCCTGCCGTCCGTCTTCGCGCCGATCCTGTACGACAGCCGGGTCGCGACCACCGCGGCGACGCCCGCGACGACCGGCGCGGCGACCGCCGGGATCATGACCTTGGTGACCAGGACGTCGCCGTGCACCGCACCGACGCCGGCCGAGGCGATGGTGGCGCCGATCAGACCGCCCAGCAGGGCGTGCGAGGAACTGGACGGGAGCCCGACCAGCCAGGTCAGCAGATTCCAGAGGATCGCGCCGACCAGGGCGGCGAAGATGACCTCGGGACGGATGCCGGTCTCGTCGACGAGACCCTTGGAGATCGTGTTGGCGACCTCCACGGAGAGGAACGCGCCCACCAGGTTCAGCGCGGCGGACATGGCCACCGCGACCTTGGGCTTGAGTGCGCCGGTGGAGATGGTGGTGGCCATCGCGTTGGCGGTGTCGTGGAAACCGTTCGTGAAATCAAACGCGAGTGCGGTTACCACCACAATCGCGAGGATCAGCGAGAAGCTTTCCATTTACCCAGGCAATCGTTCGAGCGTCATTGGCTCGTCGAACGTAGGTAACCCGGGTGAACGGAAGATGAACTGGGACGGTCGCAGTGGTGTCCGAACCTGTGGCTTGTCTCCCACTTCCGGGAGATCCGCTTCCGGTCCGGACCCCCGCCGGGCTGGCAGGATCGCCGCATGGCTGAACGACGGCGGGAGACCGGGCACACCGGACGCGCGAGCGGCACGCGCGGGACTCAGGAGCACCAGGGGGCACGGGAGACACACGAGACCCGGGCGACGGGGGAGGCGCCGCCGGACGAGGACGAGGTGGCCCGCGCCTGGCGGGACCTGGTGGACACGGCCCGCCGCACCGTCGCCGACGGCCTGGTCGTCGGGACCTCGGGCAATGTGTCGGTACGGACGGGGGACACCGTCCTCGTCACCCCGTCGGGCGTCCCCTACGACCGGCTCACCCCGGACGATGTGACGGGCGTCGCACTCGACGGCCGACAGGTGCTGGGCACCCTGGTCCCGACCAGCGAACTCCCCATGCACCTGGCCGTCTACCGCACCACGGACGCGCGCGCCGTCGTGCACACCCACGCCGTGCACGCCACGGCCGTCTCGACGCTGGTGTCCGAGCTGCCGCTGATCCACTACATGGCGGGCGCGCTCGGCGGCCCGGTGCGCGTCGCCCCGTACGCGGCCTACGGCACCGAGGAACTGGCCGCGCACGTGCTGGCCGCGCTCGACGGCCGCTCCGGCTGCCTGCTGCGCAACCACGGCACCCTCACCCACGGCGCCACCCTCGACCAGGCGTACGACCGCACCGCCCAGCTGGAGTGGATGTGCCGCCTGTGGCTGACCGCCTCCTCGGTACCGGGCCTGACCCCGTCCCTGCTCTCACCGGAGCAACTGGCCCAGGCGTCGGAGCGGCTGCGCGGCTACGGCCAGCGCGGCGGGGCACGGGGCACGGGCCGGTGACGGCTCGCCGGGGTGGGTGGACACGGGCCGGTGATCACTCGCAGGGGCGGGCGAACACCGGCCGGTGAAGGCTCGCAGGGGTGAATGCCGCCGTTCCTGGAACTCGCGAGGACATGTCACCCCGACCGCACCTTCCGCTGGCCGGTGACCCGGTACGCCCGGACACTGGACCCGTGCGCACAGTCAAAGCGGCGGCCGCGGCCGTCACCGCGGCCCTGGCGGCCGGCGCGGCGAGCGTCGCCGCCGGGCGGCTCGCCAGCGACGCCGCGCTCAAGTCGCCCCCGGGCCGGCCCCTGCCCACCGAGCCCCGGCTCACGGTGCACAGCACGGCCGCCGGTCAGATCACCCTCACCCGGGACCTGGCCTCGCAGCGCCCCGGCACCTACGGCCTGGCAGGCAACGGCTCGCACGCGGTCGTCGGTCCCGTCCTGCGGGACGCGCCGCACCTGCCCGACACCGTCGTACGCCGCCTCGAACGCGTCACCCACGGCTCGCTGCACCCCCGCGACCGGGTCTGGCTCACCCCCAACCTCCACGTCGGCAACCCCGGCACGGCCCTCGGCCTGAAGTACGCCGACGTCGACGTGCCCGGTGAACTCGGCCCGCTGCCCGCCTGGTTCGTGCCCGCGGTGCGCGAGACCTGGGTGATCACCGTGCACGGCCTGGGCGCCACCCGCGAGCACCCGCTGAACATCATGGAGTTTCTGCACCGCAGGCACTTCCCGGTGCTGGACCTCGCCTACCGCGGCGACCTCGGCGCCCCCCGCCCCCCGGACGGTCTCAGCCACCTCGGCGCGACCGAGTGGCGCGACCTGGACGCGGCGATCCGCTACGCCGTAGGGAACGGCGCCGAACGCGTCGTCCTGCACGGCTGGTCCACCGGCGCCACCATGGCGCTGCGCGCCGCCCTCCACTCGAAGCTGCGCGAGCGGGTCTCCGGACTGATCCTGGACTCGCCCGTGCTCGACTGGGAGGCGACGCTGCGCGCCCTGGCCAGGGCCCGGCACACCCCCGGCCCGCTGCTGCCGCTCGCCGTGCGCGCCGCGCAGGGCCGCACGGGCCTGTACGCCGACGGCGACATCGGCACCCCGGCCCCGCTCACGGTCCCGACCCTGATCTTCCACGGCCCCGACGACGAGGTCGCCCCCTGGCAGGCATCCCGCCGCCTCGCCGCCGGCCACCCCAACCTGGTCGCCCTCCGCCCGGTCCCGCACGCCTCCCACGGCGCCATGTGGAACGCCGACCCGGAGGCGTACGAGGAGACGCTCCGGCGCTTCCTGACCCCTCTGATGTGAGGATGCGGGGCGGGGCCGGGACCCGGGGCCGGGGCGAGACGGTCCGGGGCCGCGCCGCCCGGCCCCGCGCCCCTCTCCGGAGGTTCCGGTTGGGGGGCGGCGGGATGGCCTGAATGCGGTGTGTCGCGGCCGTCCCGGAGGTCTGCCTTGGCCCTCTCCGTCGCCCGCCGTGACATTCCGTTTGGGTTTTCGGACCGTCAACCGGAAGACTGCACCCGTGACGTCCCGTATCCCGCGCGACTCCAGGCTTCGACTCGTCCGCCCACGACCCCTGGCCGCCGCCCCCCGAGCCGTGAACCAGCGGCGCCCGCCCCGCCCCGCCCCGCGTCCACCGGAGGGCACCCCGGCGCCCGCGGAGCTGGCCAGAATGGCGCGCTCCGGCCTGGCCGGGGCAGCCCGTGTCGCCCGCTGGGCCGATGCCGCCCTCGGACCCGGCCGGGCCGGGGCGACCGCGGACGGCAAGGCCACCCTCTCCCCGGCCACCGCCGAGCGCGCGGCCGGCGAACTCGACCTGACCGCCGCCCAGGTCCGGGCCGAGTGGGACACCGCCCGCCTCGCCGGACTCATCGAGGTGCACGGCGACAGGGCCCGCCCCGGCTGGCGGCTGCGCGCCTGGGACCGTGACGACAGCGCCGTGCTGCGCGGCTGGGTCGCCCTCTTCGACGCCTGGTCGCTGGCCTGCCCGGAGCCCGACGGCCATGAGGCCGCGGCGGTCGCCGAGGTCGTCTCGGCCATGCCGCAGGTGCTCTCCTTCCTCCAGCTCTCCGCCGGTCCGGTCCCCGTCGACCAGCTCCTCGACCTGCTCCAGCAGCGCGTGACCGAGCTGCGCACCGAACGCTGCGAGGTCCCCTACGGCCCGCGGCCACAGGAACCAGAAGCCGAACCAGAACCGGCACCGGCACCAGAACCGGCACAGGGACAGGCGCAGGAGCCGCCCCCGGCCGCCCTCGCCCCGCTGCTCGACTGGGCTCTGCGCGCCCTCGGCGCCGTGGGAGCGCTCACCTACGGCGAAGGACAGGCCACGCTCACCCCGCTGGGCAGCTGGGCGGTCTGGGTCAAGCTGGAGCAGATCTGCGTCGCCGCCCAGAGCCCCGCGGGCAACATCGAGCAGGCGGCCGAGGACATGCTCCGCGGCTGCGCCCAGCTGCGCCCCAACGCGGCCCGCGCCGAGTACCGCGCCTGGCTCGCCGCCCGTCCCGTGGGCAGCGCCATCACCGAACTGCTCGGGGCCGCCCGCGGCGAGGACGCCCTGCTGCGCGGCCTCGCCTTCGAGGCGCTGCGCGTCGTCGGAGCCCCCGCCGAACCCGAGGTGCGGGCCGTGCTCGACGAGCCCGCGCTGCGCCCGTACGCCCTGCTGTGGCTGGCCGAGCACGACGGCGTGGACCCGGAGGACGCCCACGAGGTCCTGACCCGCGAGGAGGCCACCTGGCTGTGGGTGGACACCGCCGCGGCCGTCGCCGACCACGGCGAGGCCCCGATGCTGGTCCGGCACCTGGAGTCGGCGCTCCAGCCCACCGTCCCCGCCCTGCTCGACGAGGTGCGGGCGGTGGGGCACCCGCGCACCGTGCAGGTGCTGGTCGCCCTCGCCGCCGCGCACCCGGACCCCGCTCTGGCCAAGGCCGTCCGCAGGGCCGCCTTCCAGGTGCACACCGGCGGAAGCTAGCCCCGTTATCTTCTTCGCGGTTCCGCAATGGGGCCGCTGGCCTCCGGGCCCGGCATGGCTGTTGCCCCCTGTCGAAGGCATGACCTGGGGGGTGGTGTCACCGGGCCTGGGAGGTGCCGTCGGAGACGCTGATGAGAGGTCCGGCCACCGCCCGGTCCGGCGCAACGCCGGACAGCTCGTGGGCGGCAGGTCTGCATAACGTGGATGCGCGCGTACGACACCACTGCCGAGGCCGGCACGATCAACTCTCTGGAAAGGCACGATGTTCGACACCGAAGACGTGGGCGTGTTCCTCGGCCTGGACGTCGGCAAAACCGCTCATCACGGCCACGGGCTCACCCTGGCCGGGAAGAAGGTCTTCGACAAGCAGCTGCCCAACAGCGAGCCGAAGCTGCGGGCGGTCTTCGACAAGCTGACCACGAAGTTCGGCACCGTCCTGGTGATCGTGGACCAGCCCGCCTCCATCGGCGCCCTCCCGCTGACCGTGGCCAGGGATGCGGGCTGCAAGGTCGCCTACCTGCCCGGCCTGGCGATGCGGCGGATCGCCGACCTGTATCCGGGTGAGGCGAAGACCGACGCGAAGGACGCCGCGGTGATCGCTGACGCGGCCCGCACCATGCCGCATACGCTGCGCTCGCTGGAACTGACCGACGAGATCACCGCCGAGCTGACCGTGCTGGCGGGCTTCGACCAGGACCTCGCGGCCGAGGCCACCCGCACCTCCAACCGGATACGCGGCCTGCTCACCCAGTTCCACCCCTCGCTGGAGCGCGTCGTCGGACCACGCCTGGACCACCCCGCCTTGACCTGGCTGCTGGAACGCTACGGCTCCCCGGCCGCGCTGCGGAAAGCCGGCCGCCGCAGACTCGTCGAGGTGGTCAGACCCAAGGCTCCACGCATGGCCGTCCGGCTGATCGACGACATCTTCGACGCGCTCGACGAACAGACCGTCGTCGTCCCCGGCACCGGCACCCTCGACACTGTGATCCCTTCTCTGGCCCGCTCGCTCGCCGCCGTCCACGAACAGCGCCGGGCGTTGGAAGCCCAGATCAGAGCCCTGCTGGAGGATCACCCTCTTTCCAAGGTCCTGACCTCGATGCCGGGAGTCGCGGTCAGGACCGCCGCAGTTCTGCTGGTGACCGTCGGCGACGGCACCAGTTTCCCCACCGCCGCCCACCTGGCCTCCTACGCCGGCCTGGCTCCGGCAACGAAGTCCTCGGGGACCTCGATCCACGGCGAACACGCGCCACGAGGCGGAAACCGGCAGCTCAAACGTGCGATGTTCCTCTCCGCGTTCGCAGCCCTGCACGACCCCACCTCCCGCACCTACTACGACAAATGCCGGACCCGCGGGAAGACCCATACCCAGGCCCTCCTCCGCCTCGCCCGCCACCGCATCAGCGTCCTGTTCGCGATGCTCCGTGACGGCACTTTCTACGAACCACGCGTCCCGGAAACAGCCGCCGCATGACCACAGCGAGCTTGACGAACGACATAGAGGCACCCCCCGCCGGTGTGCACGCGCCGTCAGCCCTCCGTGCGGGGGGCGTACGTGCCGAAGCTCCAGACGTTGCCCTCGGCGTCCCGGGCCATGTAGTCCCGGGAGCCGTACTCCTGGTCCGTCGGGGGCATCAGGATCTCCGCGCCGTGGTCCACGGCCCGCTGGTAGTGGCCGTCCACGTCGTCCACGACGACATAGACCCCCACCGGGCCGGAGCCGCGCATCGCCTCGTCGAAGCGTCCGCCGTGCCCCTTGGAGCCGAGCATCACCGCGCCGTTGCCCTGCACCAGCTCGGCGTGCTGGACGAGCCCGTCCTCGCCCTCGTACACGGACAGCTCGGTGAAGCCGAAGGCCTCGGTGAGCTGCCGCAGGGCCGCCCTCGCGTCCGCGTACAGCAGCGTCGGGTAGATGCTCGGACGTCCGCCGGCCGTGTCCGCCATGCCGATCACTCCCTTGTGTGTCGTGCCGCGCGAGCCGCCGCCCGCCCGGTTCCGCCCTGTCCATCCGGTTCGCCGACCAGTGTGGCACCGGCCACTGACAACGCCCCGCCGCGCCCGCCGCACCTCTGGGCAAACACCCGGGAAAACAGCTTGCACACCCCCGTTAGACTGTTCCGCATGGCCTTTCTCCTCGCGCATTAGACGGCGGGAACGTCCTCAGCCGCCCAACCCGCCAACGACCCGCCCTGGAGTCTGTCCGTGATCTCCGCTTCCGGTATCGAGCTGCGCGCCGGTGCCCGCATCCTCATCGAGAGCGCCACCTTCCGCGTCGCCAAGGGCGACCGCATCGGCCTGGTCGGCCGTAACGGCGCAGGCAAGACCACGCTCACCAAGTGCCTGGCCGGCGAGGGCATCCCGGCCGCGGGCACCATCACCCGTTCGGGTGAGGTCGGCTATCTCCCGCAGGACCCCCGCACCGGCGACCTCGACGTGCTCGCCCGCGACCGTATCCTCTCCGCCCGCGGCCTGGACGTGCTGATCCGCAAGATGCGCGAGAACGAGCAGCGCATCGCCAACGGCAAGGGCGCCACCCGCGACAAGGCGATGAAGCAGTACGAGCGCCAGGAGACGGAGTTCCTCACCAAGGGCGGCTACTCCGCCGAGGCCGAGGCCGCCACCATCGCCGCCGCGCTGAACCTGCCCGACCGGGTGCTCGGCCAGCCCCTGCACACCCTCTCCGGCGGTCAGCGCCGCCGGATCGAGCTGGCCCGGATCCTGTTCTCCGACGCGGACACCCTGCTGCTGGACGAGCCGACCAACCACCTCGACGCGGACTCGATCATCTGGCTGCGTGACTATCTGAAGACCTACCGCGGCGGCTTCATCGTGATCTCCCACGACGCGGACCTGGTCGAGACGGTCGTCAACAAGGTGTTCTACCTGGACGCCAACCGCTCCCAGATCGACATCTACAACATGGGCTGGAAGCTCTACCAGCAGCAGCGCGAGGCCGACGAGAAGCGCCGCAAGCGCGAGCGCGCCAACGCCGAGAAGAAGGCCGCCGCTCTCAACGCCCAGGCCGACAAGATGCGCGCCAAGGCCACCAAGACCGTCGCCGCGCAGAACATGGCCCGGCGCGCGGACAAGCTGCTCTCCGGCCTTGAGGCGGTCCGCCAGTCCGACAAGGTCGCCAAGCTGCGCTTCCCCGAGCCCTCGCCCTGCGGCAAGACCCCGCTGACGGCCGAGGGCCTGTCGAAGTCGTACGGCTCGCTGGAGATCTTCACCGACGTCGACCTGGCCATCGACAAGGGCTCCCGGGTCGTCATCCTCGGCCTCAACGGCGCGGGCAAGACCACACTGCTGCGGCTGCTCGGCGGGGTGGAGAAGCCCGACACCGGCCAGGTCGTCCCCGGTCACGGCCTCAAGCTCGGCTACTACGCCCAGGAGCACGAGACCCTGGACCCGGAGCGCACCGTCCTGGAGAACATGCGTTCGGCAGCGCCCGACATGGACCTCGTCGAGGTCCGCAAGGTGCTCGGCTCGTTCCTGTTCTCCGGCGACGACGTCGACAAGCCGGCCGGAGTCCTCTCCGGCGGCGAGAAGACCCGGCTCGCGCTGGCCACCCTGGTCGTGTCCTCGGCCAACGTGCTGCTCCTGGACGAGCCCACCAACAACCTCGACCTGGCCAGCCGCGAGGAGATCCTCGGCGCGCTGCGCACCTACAAGGGCGCCGTCGTCCTCGTCACGCACGACGAGGGCGCCGTCCAGGCGCTCCAGCCGGAGCGCATCATCCTGCTGCCCGACGGCGTCGAGGACCTGTGGGGCGCGGGCTACGCGGACCTGGTCGCCCTCGCCTGACCCCGTCCGGCACCGCGTCCCCGGCCCCGTCCGCCGACCCGGCCGGGCGCTGATCAACAGGGTATGGATCATTCGGCCCATCGGTGATCCATCATCTGCGTGAGATCTCCTCGTATCGAGGTGTGTCTGCCACGTATTTCCCGGCCGAGCCCTTATGTGCCAAGGGCTCGGCCGTCGTGCGTCTCTGACCTGGCACTTCGCGGAACAACCCGTTCGGCCGTACGGACGGTGACGTGCGGAATCGGCAATTCCGCATGTGGGGACGTGCTCCTGTCGTCACAAGCCTGTCTCACGGACCTTGCCGAATGGGTGGCCATGCGGCCCCGGAGGGGTGATCATGAGGAGACCAGAGCGCACTTCCCATGAGGAGGCACGGGTGGCCGAGACTCTGAAGAAGGGCAGCCGGGTGACCGGCGCCGCGCGCGACAAGCTCGCGGCAGACCTGAAGAAGAAGTACGACGCCGGTGCGAGCATTCGGGCGTTGGCCGAGGAGACCGGCCGCTCGTATGGCTTCGTGCACCGGATGCTCAGCGAGTCGGGCGTCACGCTCCGTGGGCGTGGCGGGGCGACGCGCGGCAAGAAGGCCGCTTCGGCCTGACCGACCGCGGGCGGTCCATCGGCTCCTACGGTGGCCACCCGGTCGGTCGACCGGCCGGCCGGGTGGTTACTGTGCAGTCACTTACGGGCGCTCGTACGTCTCGCACGACAGTGCGACCGTACGGCGTCCCGAGCTGACCGCACCCATCGGAGGCGCCCCATGGCTTCGCCCGGAAACGAGCACGACCTCGAACCAGTACGCGACACAGTTCTCGACAAGGACGGCGTACGGCTCACCGTCGACGACACGCTCGCCACGGTGACGCTGACCAACCCGGCCAAGCGCAACGCGCAGAGCCCCGCCCTGTGGCGCGCGCTCGCCGAGGCCGGGCGGCTGCTGCCGGGCTCCGTCCGCGTCGTCCTGCTGCGCGCCGAGGGGAAGTCCTTCTCCGCCGGGCTCGACCGGCAGGCGTTCACGCCCGAAGGCTTCGACGGCGAGCCGTCCTTCCTCGACCTGGCGCGCGGCGGCGACGCCGAGCTGGACGCGGCCATCGCCGAGTACCAGGAGGCGTTCACCTGGTGGCGGCGCCCGGACGTGGTGTCCGTCGCCGTGGTCCAGGGACATGCCATCGGGGCCGGCTTCCAGCTGGCGCTCGCCTGCGACCTGCGGGTCGTCGCGGACGATGTGCAGTTCGCGATGCGCGAGACCAGCCTCGGCCTGGTCCCGGACCTCACCGGCACACATCCGCTGGTGGGGCTCGTCGGCCAGGCCCGCGCGCTGGAGATCTGCCTGACGGGCCGCTTCGTCACGGCCGAGGAGGCGGTCGCCACCGGGCTGGCCAACCTCGCCGTGCCCCGCGACCAGCTGGACGACACCGCGCGCGATCTGGCCTCGGCGGTCCTCGCCGCGCCCCGCGGCGCGGTCATCGAGACCAAGGCCCTGCTCCAGGGCGCCCGGGAGCACTCCTACGAGGAGCAGCGCGCCGCCGAGCGGCAGGCCCAGGCCCGCCGCCTGCGCGACCTGGCCGGCCTCGGCGAGTAGCGCCCCCCGCCGAGCGGCCCGCGCGCCGCGCCGCCGCAGCGCGCCCTGCCACCGCACCCCGCCCCGCCGTCGCATCGCGATCCGGCGGGACGGCGGCGGTCCGGCGGTGGCGCGGCGGCGGGTGCCCGGCCGGAGGTCAGAAGCCGTGCCGGAACCCGCCGTCCACGGGCAGCATCACGCCCGTGACGTAGGAGGCGGCCGGGGAGAGCAGGAAGGCCGCGGCCCGGCCGAACTCCGCCGGGGTGCCGTACCTGCGCAGCGGGACGCGGGACTCGTTCGCGGTCCGCGTCGCCGTCGGGTCCGCCGACAGACCGTCCAGCTCGCGCATGCGGTCGGTGTCGATCCGGGCGGGCAGCAGGCCGACGACCCGGATGCCGCGCGGGCCCAGCTCGTCCGCCAGCGACTTGGCGAACCCGGCGAGTCCGGGCCGCAGACCGTTGGAGATGGTCAGCCCCGCGATCGGCTCGTGCACCGAACCCGACAGCACGAAGCCGATGACGCCGCCCTCCTCCAGCTCCGCCGCGGCGGCCCGCGCCAGCCGCACCGCGCCCAGGAACACCGACTCGAACGCCGACTGCCACTGCTCGTCGGTGGTGTCGGCGACAAAGCCCGGCGGCGGTCCGCCGACGCTGACGAGGATGCCGTGGAAGCCGCCGAAGTGCTCGCGTGCCGCCGCGATCAGGCGCTCGGCCGCGCCGGGATCCGCGTTGTCCACGGCCACCCCGACGGCGTTCGGGCCCAGCTCGGCCGCGGCCTCGGCGGTCCGCTTCCCGTCCCGCCCGGTGACGACCACCTTCGCGCCGTCCGCGACCAGCTCGCGCGCCGCGGCGTTGCCCAGCCCGCGGG
Organism: Streptomyces sp. SAT1; assembly: GCF_001654495.1. Taxonomy (GTDB): domain Bacteria; phylum Actinomycetota; class Actinomycetes; order Streptomycetales; family Streptomycetaceae; genus Streptomyces; species Streptomyces andamanensis. The sequence continues at coordinate 1,538,556 of NZ_CP015849.1, read as the reverse complement.
TGGCCCCGGTGACGACGTACACCCGGTCCTTCAGTCCAAGATCCATGGCCCTATCCTGCCCGCTCGTCCCGGTGCGGGGCGAGGGCGGGGCGGCGGCCGTGCCGTGCGGCTACACCGCGGCGGGTGCGGACTCCTCGCGCGCGGGTTCCTCCTGCGCCCTGCCCGCCCGGTCCCGCAGCTCGCGGCGGACCAGGATCAGCCAGCCCACGGGGACGCAGGCGGCGAACAGCCACCACTGGATCGCGTACGGCAGGTTGATGTCGTCCACGCCGATCCAGCTCGTGTCCTCCTTGGGCGACGGGACCGGCTCGGGGCTGCCGCCCTCGGGCGCGGGCGTCGTCAGCTCGACATAGCCGCCCAGCACCGCCGACGCGGAGGGAAGGCCCCGGTCGCGCAGGAGGGCGCCGACCTGCTCGCTGTTGATCAGCATGATCTGGCGGTCCGGCAGCCCCTTGACGTTCTTGATGCCGCTGGCGGCCGTCGTCTGGTCCTGCATCAGCCGCCCGGTGACCGTGAGGTCGCCGGAGGGCGGTGCCGGGATCTTCGGGAAGGCGGACTGCGAGGTGGGTGACGGGACCCAGCCCCGGTTGACGAGGAGGACCTTGCCGTCGTTCGTCACGAACGGCGTCAGGACGTGGTAGCCGACCCGGTCGTCCGCGTTGGTGCGGCGGCGCACCACGAGTTCGTGCGCGGTGTCGAAGTGGCCCTCGGCGGTGACCCGGCGGTAGATGTCGTCGTGCGCGACCTCGCCGCCGACCGAGGTCAGCGACTCCACGGGCACGGGCGGGGCCGCCAGTGAGGCCTCGATCACCTGGTTCAGTGCCTGCCGGTGGTCGTGGCGGTGCAACTGCCAGAAGCCCAGCCAGGCCATCGTCGGGATCAGCGCGATCGCGAAGAGAGTGAGGATCACCCACTGGCGGGTCAACAGGAAGCGGTACACCCCACGACGGTACCTCCCGCGCCACGGTGTGTTTCCGGCAGGGGTGTCCTCGGGCGGCGCCGCGCCCCCGGGCGCGGGGGCGTCCTCAGACACTGTCGACGATGCCGGCCCTCCCCTCGGCACGGGCGCAGTGGCCGCCGCAGTACCAGTGCCCCTCGACCTCGACGCCCTGCCCGATGACCTGGACCCGGCAGTGCTCGCAGATCGGTGCCATGCGGTGGATCGCGCAGGCGAAGCAGTCGAAGACGTGCACGGCGCCCTGGGCGTGCACCTCGAAGGTCATACCGTAGTCATTTCCGCATACTTCACATCTCGCCATGCGCCACAGAGTGAGCCGTGGCCACCGCGCGGGCGAGCGCGCGCCGGGCGCGTCGCCCGGCAATCACCCGTACGCCGCCAATCACCCGTACGCCGTCAGTCGCCGTCCGCGGGCTCCACGTCCCGCAGGAGCTGCCCGAACGCCGCCTCGTCGACCACCGGTGTGCCGTACTGCCGGGCCTTGGCCGTCTTCGACGTGCCCGAGTCCGGGTCGTTGGTGACGAGCAGGCTGGTCAGCCGGGACAGGCTGGTGGCGACATGCAGTCCGGCCTCGGTGGCGCGGTCCTCCAGGAGGTCGCGTTCGACGGAGGTGTCACCGGAGAAAGCCACCCGCATGCCCTGTTTGAGTCGTTTGCCCGCTTCATAGCGCCCCGGGTTGGGGTGGGGGCACGCGGGCCTCTTGCGGGACGGGCGCCAACTCCCCGCGCGGTAGCCGCCGTAGCCGCCCGACTGCTGCCGGGGCACCGGCCGGTCCGACCACTCCGTCAGCGGCCGGCACTCTAGCAGCGGCAGCCGGACACCGCCCGCCGCCGCGGCCCGCAGACTCGGCCGGAACGCCTCCGCCAGGACCCGGGCGTCGTCCAGCGCGTGGTGCGCCCGCTGCTGCACCACGCCGAAGTGCGCGGCCAGCGACTCCAGCTTGTGGTTCGGCAGGGGCAGCCCCAGCTCCTTGGAGAGCGCGATGGTGCACAGCCGCTGCCGCACCGGCGCCTCGCTCTTCGCGCGCGCGTACTCGCGGGCGATCATCTGCCAGTCGAAGACCGCGTTGTGCGCGACGAGCACCCGGTCCGCCAGCCGGGCGGCGAACTCCTCGGCGACGTCCGCGAAGAGCGGCGCGCCCTCCAGCACGTCGCTCGTCAGCCCGTGGATCCACACCGGACCGGGATCGCGCTCCGGATTGACCAGCGTGTACCAGTGGTCCTCGACCTCGCCGCGCGCGTCCAGCCGGTAGACCGCCGCGGAGATGATGCGGTCGTCCCGGGCCAGGCCGGTGGTCTCCACGTCAACGACCGCGTATCCCCGGGGATACGCGGCCGGCCACGGTGTGGGGGAGGGCCCTGCGAGGGTGCGGTCTTCGAGCATGGTCAATGAGGATACGGGCCACGACCGACAGCCCGGTCCCGCAGGTGCCCTCCACGCCGTCCACGCGCCCGCGCGCGGGCGCGTTCCGGCCACCGCGGAGGTGAGACCGCGTCAGGGGCGCCACCGGGGCCGCGCGCGGGCGCGCGCCACTCGCCGCCCGGGTTCGTCCGTACCGGGACGCGGTCGTGCGATCCTCCCTGCTGTGACCGGACCCACGCACGACGAGGCGCACGGCGGGGCGCTCGGCTCCCGCCTCAACTGGCTGCGGGCCGCCGTCCTCGGGGCGAACGACGGCATCGTCTCCACCGCCGGGCTGGTCGTCGGCGTGGCCGGTGCCACGGACTCCCGTACGGCGCTGCTCACCGCCGGGCTGGCCGGCTTGCTGGCCGGTTCGATGTCGATGGCCGCGGGGGAGTACGTGTCGGTGTCCACCCAGCGGGACTCGGAGCGGGCCGCGCTGGCGCAGGAGCGGCGCGAACTGCGTGAGCAGCCGGAGGCCGAACTGCGGGAGCTGACCGAGCTGCTGCGGGCGCGCGGCCTGTCGCACGAGGTGGCCCACGACGCGGCCCGCCAGCTCACCGCCCGGGACGCGCTGCAGGCCCATGCGAGCGTCGAGCTGGGCATCGACCCCGACGCGCTCACCAACCCCTGGCACGCCGCCTGGGCCAGCTTCCTGGCGTTCACGGTGGGCGCGCTGCTGCCGCTGCTGGCGATCGTGCTGCCGCCGCCCGGCCTGCGGCTCGCGATCACCGTCCTCTCCGTCCTCGCCGCCCTCGTCCTCACCGGCTTCAGCAGCGCCCGCCTGGGCGCGGCCCGGCCCGGCCGGGCGGTCCTGCGCAACACGGCCGGCGGCGCCCTGGCCATGGCGGTCACCTACGCGGCGGGCGCCCTGCTCGGCGCGGCGGGGGCGTGACGCCCGGCCCGTCCGCCCCGCCGCCCGCCGCCCCTCGCGGCCGAGCCACCCACCCTCCACGCGCGCGTGCGGCGCGCGAGGACGGGGTGCGGGTGACGCAGGGCATACGGCCGCCCTCCACGCGCGCGTGCGGAGGTGTCGTCGGGACCCGCATCCCGCCCGGCGATGCCCCGCTCGGGCGCGGCCTGTCCGCCCGCCCCGCCCAGACCCCGGCGGAGCGGTCCACGCCCCAGTGGCCCAGTGCCGTGGCCTGTCGACGTCGCCGCTCGTGACGTGACGGGCGGCCGGGCGGGGCGCGGCCCGCTGATCCGGCTGCCCGTCAGGTGCCCGGCACGCCCGCGTACCGGGCACCAGGGAAAGCAGACGCCCGCTGCGCGCCCCGCACGTCCGCGTACCGGCTCACCAGGCGTTGCGTGCCGGGCCGACCGCTCAGCTCCAGTGCGGCGCGTCCGTGCCCCAAGGGCCCGGGGGGCGGGGCCAGGTGGTGGGCCCGTCGGTGAAGGCGAGGGGGGACCGGGCGTGGCGGAGCCTGCCGATCCGGCTGTCGGTCTCGTCGAGCCAGGGGGCGGGACTGTCGTACGGGGCGCCCTGGTCCCGTTCCGGCCCCCGCGCGGCCCCGGGGGCGGCCTCCGTCAGCCAGGCCGCCGTCCGGGCCAGGGCCAGGCGTACGAACCGGCCGCCGCCGTCGTGGGACTGCTCGGTCAGGGCCCGCAGCACCGCCGCCGCCAGCAGATAGCCCGTGCCGTGGTCGAGGGCCTGCGCGGGCAGCGCGCCCGGCTGCCCGTCGCCGCCCTCGGCGGCCGCGATGCCGGTGGCGACCTGTACGAGGCTGTCGAAGCCCCGGCGCCGCGCCCACGGCCCGTACGCGCCCCATGCCGACAGCTCGGCCACGACCAGACCGGGCCGGCGCTCGGCCAGCGCCTCGGGGGAGAGGCCGAACCGGCCCAGGGCACCCGGCCGGTAGCCGGTGACGACGACGTCCGCCCCGGCGAGCAGTTCCTCGAAGGCGGCCCGGTCGGTGGCGAGGTCCAGCGCCGCCGAGCGCTTGCCGAAGCCCGTGTCGGCGTGCTGGTCGGCCAGTTCGGGCAGGTGCGGCGGGTCCACCCGCAGCACGTCCGCGCCGAGGAGGGCGAGCGTGCGGGTGGCGACGGGACCCGCGATGACCCGGGTCAGGTCGAGTACGCGCACTCCGGCGGCGGGCAGCAGCGGGGTGCCGGTGAGGGACGGCAGCACGCGCGCGCGTGCCGTACCGAGCCGCCCGCGCTCGACCAGGGGCCGAGCGGCCAGCTCGGCGTGCTGCGGGTGCGCCGCCCACTCCTCGGGGGTGCGCAGCGCCACCGCGAGACCGCCGGCGGCGTACACGGCCTCCTCGACGTCGAGGGCGGACCGCTCGGCGAGCGCGGACGCGACGGCGGCCACCAGGGCGTCCTGGTCACCGCCCCCGTTCCCGTCCCTGTCCCTGTCCCCGTTCCCGTCCCTGTCCCCGTTCCCGCCGTGACCCTCCCCGGACGGCAGCAGCCCGAGCGCGGACAGCAACCGGGCGCGGTGGTGCGGGTAGTTGGCGTGCGTGCGCACCCAGCCGTCGGCGGTCCGCCAGAACCGTGACAGCGGCGCGAAGGTGACCGGCGCCCGCCCGTCGATCAGCAGATGCCGTTCACTGACGAACGCGGTCGCCAGGGCGCCGTCGTCGACGCGCACCGCGGGCACCTCGGCGAGGGCGGCCCGCCGCGCCGCCAGTTCGGCGGCGGCCAGCGCGCAGGCGCCCACGCACGCGCGTGCCAGGTCCCGTACGGGAAGGCGGGCCGTGAGCGCGCCCTCCCGTTCCACCGTGGTGATCCGCTGCACGAGGCCGGGATCGCCGCCCAGCGCGGACCATGCGAACGAGATGTCGGTCATGACGGCACTATGCACCCCCGGACGGGTGCGTCCCGTCCGGGGGTGCGATCAGTGCCACCGGCGGCGCGGTGCGCCTACCGAGTCACCGTGTCACCGAGTCACCGCGGTCAGCACCGCGTCACCGCGTCACCGCGGCCAGCGCGTTCGCCGTGCCCCAGCCGTAGAAGCCGTTGTGGTTCTTCGGGCCCTTGCACACCGCGTCGATCTTGCCGTCCCCGTCGATGTCGTAGGGGTCGGTGCACGGCGTGGCGTCGGCCTCCGCGTACAGCAGCGCCTTGACCAGGGCGGGCGAGGCGTGCGGATGCGTCGACTTGATGAGGGCGGCCACCCCGGCGACGTGCGGGCTCGCCATCGACGTACCGGCCATGTAGCCCCACGTGCCGCCGGGCAGCGGGCCGAGGATCAGTCCGCTGGTCGCCGGGGCCTGCGGCGTCTGGTACGCCGTCGAGTCGCCGCCCGGCGCGGCGATGTCGATGACCCCGAGGCCGTAGTTGGAGAACGACGACTTGATCCCCTTGGCACCGGTCGCCGCGACCGTGACGACACCCGGCAACTGGGTCGGGATGTCGTAGCACTTGTGCGGGTCGACCGTACGGCTGCCCGGTGTGGAGTCGTTCGGGGAGGCCGGGTCGGTGATCGAGCGGGAGTCGAGGTCGTAGTTCTCGTTGCCGGCCGCCGCGACGTTGACCGTGCCCTTGCGCTCCGCGTACTGCGAGGCCCGCCGGACGGCCGTGACGAGCGCCTTCTGGTCGGGGTCGTCGGCGCAGTTGAAGTACCAGGGGTCGGTGTAGTAGCTGTTGTTGGTGACGTCGACCCCGTGGTCGGCCGCCCACACGAAGCCGCACACCACGGCCTCCGTGTAGAAGAAGCCGTCCGGGTTGCCGACCTTGATGCCGGCCACCTTCACGCCCGGCGCCACACCGGTGATGCCGACGCCGTTCTTGGCGCCCGCGATCTCCCCGGCCACATGGGTGCCGTGCGGGCTCTCGGAGGCGCTGGGCCGCCAGGCGCCGTCCGCGGTGTCCGGCTTGCCGGTGACGCAGTTGACGGAGGCCCGGCGGTCGAAGTTCGGGGCGATGTCGGGGTGGGTGTCGTCCACGCCGGTGTCGATGACGCCGACCGTGACCCTGGAACTGCCGAGCGTCTTCTGGTGCGCCTTGTCCGCCTTGATGGCGGGCAGGTCCCACTGCAACGGCTCCAGCGGGTCCTGCCCGGCGGCGGCCCGGGTCCCCGCACCGGCCAGCTGGGCGGCGGTGAGCGGCGTCGGGGTGCCGGTGTCGGTGGTCGACTGGGCGGGCAGCGGCGCCGTGCGCGTGGCACCGGCCGACTCCACGCCGCGCACCGTGCGGACGGCTCTCGCGAAGTCGGGGTTCGCGGAGTGGACGACGACGACGCCTATGCGGTCGTAGGAGGTCACTATGGTGCCCCCGGCCTTGCCTATCGCCTTCCGCACCTGTGCCGGGACTCCGTACCCGGGACGGACGTTGACGACGTAGCTGAGCGAGGTCGCGTCCGCCTGTGCGGTGCCGGCGGCGGGCGCGGCCGGGGTCGCCGAGGCGGTGGTGCCCGGCAGGAAGGCCAGGGCACCGGCCATGGCCATACCGAGCGGAAGGGCGAGGACGCGGCGAGCGCGCGGCTGAGACGCTGTCATGTGTCTGTCTCTCCAGTGTGTTCGCGGTGGCATGGGTGCAGCGGTGCGCGAGTCGTGCCCGGGTGGCTGCCGCGAGGGTGACGGCTCGCGCCGGTGTTGACGGCGCGGGCCGGCGTGCGCGGGCCCGCGGCCCGGACCGCGCGGCGGACACCGGACGCCGCCGGCGCCGGGTCCGTACGGACGCCGGACACGGCGGCCGGGACGGGCACCGGCCGGACCGCCGGCGTCGGCCGGCGTCCGGAACGCGGACGGACCAAGGGATCTCCCCATCTCCGGGCACGGCACCGCCCGAGCCACGGGTACGGCTCGGGCAGGTACATGACGGGTGGTGCAGGGCGAAACTATCCCGCCACCTCACCGGCCAGCAATGAGTGGGTCATGACTTGTCCAAGGCCACTTGCCGGAAGAACTCATAGGACTTGAACCGGACCTCGCGTGGCGCCGTGGACCTCGGACAGGGGGTCCGAGCACGATCGAGCCCCCGTCGCACCATCCGCGAACCTCCGTATCCGCACACGAGATCCGCACCGAGGAGACAGACGTGGCCACCGAGACACCGCCACCCCCGAAGACCGGGGCGCCCCTTCCCTCCGCCCAGGAGTTCACCACGGTGGCCCAGAGCGCCGAGTTCGGTGAACTGCGCCGCTCCCACCGCTCGTTCGCCTTCCCGCTGACCATCGCCTTCATCGCCTGGTACCTGCTCTACGTGCTGCTGTCCAACTACGCGGGCGGCTTCATGGGCACCCGCCTCTTCGGCAACATCAACGTCGCCCTCGCCCTCGGACTCGCCCAGTTCCTCACCACGTTCCTCATCGCCTGGTGGTACGCGCGGCATGCCGCGGCGAAGCTCGACCCCCAGGCGCAGGAGATCAAGTCCCGGATGGAGGGCGGCGCATGAGCCCCGCGACATATCCCGCGGCCCACACCCTGCTGGCCGCGGGCGGCGCCGCGAGCGAGCACCGGACCCTGATCGTCACGCTGTTCTCGGTGTTCGTCGCCGCGACCCTCGTCATCACCGTGTGGGCCGGCCGCCAGACCAAGGACGCCGCCGACTTCTACGCGGGCGGACGGCAGTTCACCGGCTTCCAGAACGGACTCGCCGTCTCCGGCGACTACATGTCCGCCGCGTCCTTCCTCGGCATCGCCGGCGCCATCGCCCTCTTCGGCTACGACGGCTTCCTGTACTCCATCGGCTTCCTGGTCGCCTGGCTGGTCGCGCTGCTCCTGGTCGCCGAACCGCTGCGCAACTCCGGCCGCTACACCATGGGCGACGTCCTGGCGTACCGCATGCGCCAGCGCCCGGTGCGCACCGCGGCGGGCACCTCCACGATCGTCGTCTCGATCTTCTACCTGCTGGCCCAGATGGCGGGCGCCGGTGTCCTGGTCTCCCTGCTGCTCGGCATCACCAGCGACGCCGGCAAGATCGGCATCGTCGCCCTGGTCGGCGTACTGATGATCGTCTACGTCACCATCGGCGGCATGAAGGGCACCACCTGGGTCCAGATGGTCAAGGCCGTGCTGCTCATGGTGGGCGCGGTCCTGCTGACCTTCCTGGTGCTGCTGAAGTTCGACTTCAACATCTCCGACCTGCTCGGCCGCGCCGCCGACAACAGCGGCAAGGGCGCCGCCTTCCTGGAGCCCGGACTGAAGTACGGCGCGAGCGGCACCACCAAGCTGGACTTCCTCTCGCTCGGCATCGCCCTGGTGCTCGGCACCGCCGGACTGCCGCACATCCTGATCCGCTTCTACACCGTCCCCACCGCCAAGGCCGCCCGCAAGTCCGTGCTCTGGGCGATCGGCCTGATCGGCGTCTTCTACCTGATGACCCTCGCGCTCGGCTTCGGCGCCGCCGCGCTCATCAAGCCGGACGAGATCATCGGCTCCAACAAGGCGGGCAACACCGCGGCCCCGCTGCTCGCGCTGCACCTCGGGGGAGTGGACTCCGACTGGGGTGCCATCCTGCTGGCCTCCATCTCCGCGGTCGCCTTCGCCACGATCCTCGCCGTCGTCGCGGGCCTCACCCTGGCCTCGTCCTCCTCCTTCGCCCACGACATCTACGCCAACGTCATCAAGAAGGGCCGGGCCACCGAGAAGCAGGAACTGGGCGCCGCCCGCTGGGCGACCGTCGGCGTCGGCGCGGTCTCCATCGTCCTGGGCGCCCTCGCCCGCGACCTGAACGTGGCCGGCCTCGTCGCCCTCGCCTTCGCGGTGGCCGCCTCCGCCAACCTGCCCACGATCCTCTACAGCCTGTTCTGGAAGCGGTTCACCACCGCGGGCGCCCTGTGGTCGATCTACGGCGGCCTGGTCACCGCCGTGGGCCTGGTGCTGTTCTCCCCGGTGGTCTCCGGCAAGCCCACGTCGATGTTCCCGGACGTCGACTTCCACTGGTTCCCGCTGGAGAACCCGGGCCTCATCTCCATCCCGGTCGGCTTCCTGCTGGGCGCGGCCGGCACCCTGCTGTCCAAGGAGAAGCCGGACCCCGCCAAGTACGCGGAACTGGAGGTCCGCTCCCTGACGGGCACCGGAGCGCACTGACACGAGCGCACACGAGCGCACTGACGCGAGGGCGCCGACACCCGCGTCCGCGCACCCGGGTACGCCCCGGACCACATCAGGGGCGTACCCCGGCCCGGCGGCCGTGCTGTGGGGATCGTAGAGACCTACGACACGGCCGCCGCGCACGTCGTGGGATCGGGACCGGTGTCGCTGTCGGTCCGGTCACGTAGGCTCGCAGGTGAAGGAAGAAGAGATCGACGGGAAAGCTCGACGGGAAAGCTGGACGCCACCGCCGCCGAAGGATCCGCCGGTCCGCCGACACGCGACGAGGGAGGGGGCCCACGTGCTCATCGACACCTACGGCCGGGTCGCCACCGACCTGAGGGTCTCGCTGACCGACCGGTGCAATCTCCGCTGCACGTACTGCATGCCCGAGGAGGGCCTGCAGTGGCTGGCCAAGCCCGATCTGCTCACCGACGACGAGATCGTCCGGCTGATCGGCATCGCGGTCACCTCCCTGGGCATCGAGGAGGTCCGCTTCACCGGCGGCGAGCCACTGCTGCGCCCCGGCCTGGTGGGCATCGTGGAACGCGTCGCCGCGCTGGAGCCGCGCCCCCAGATGTCCCTCACCACCAACGGCATCGGCCTGCGGCGCACCGCGGCGGCCCTGAAGGCGGCGGGCCTCGACCGGGTCAACGTCTCCCTGGACACCCTGCGCCCCGATGTCTTCAAGACCCTCACCCGCCGCGACCGCCACCGCGACGTCCTCGACGGCCTGCTGGCCGCCCGCGAGGCGGACCTGACCCCGGTGAAGGTGAACTCCGTCCTGATGCCGGGGCTGAACGCCGACGAGGCCCCGGACCTGCTGGCCTGGGCCATGGAGCACGACTACGAACTGCGGTTCATCGAGCAGATGCCCCTGGACGCCCAGCACGGCTGGAAGCGCGAGGGCATGGTCACCGCGGCCGACATCCTGGCCTCCCTGCGCACCCGCTTCGAGCTGACCGCCGAGGGCGTCGACGCGCGCGGCGCGGCGCCCGCCGAGCGCTGGACCGTCGACGGCGGCCCGCACCGGGTGGGGGTCATCGCCTCCGTCACCCGCCCGTTCTGCGCCGCCTGCGACCGCACCCGTCTGACCGCCGACGGGCAGATACGCACCTGTCTGTTCGCCACCGAGGAGACCGATCTGCGCGCGGCCCTGCGCTCGGACGCCCCCGACGAGGAGATCGCCCGTCTGTGGCGGGTGGCGATGTGGGGCAAGAAGGCGGGCGCGGGCCTGGACGACCCGTCGTTCGTCCAGCCGGACCGGCCGATGTCCGCGATCGGCGGCTGACCGGGCCGGACCGCACAGCCCGCCCGCCGCAGGGCCTCAGGGGGAGCCCGGAGGGAGCCGAAGGGCTCAGCTCTCGTGCGCCGCCTGCCACTCGGCCAGCGCGACCACGTCCTTCAGGAACCCGCGCACACCGAGGAACTGCGACAGATGCTCCCGGTGCTCCTCGCACGCCAGCCAGGTCTTGCGCCGCTCCGGCGTGTGGATCTTCGGATTGTTCCAGGCCAGCACCCACACGGCGGCGGCACGGCAGCCCTTGGCGGAGCAGATCGGGGCGGTCTCGTCACTCACAGTTCGTCTCACAGCCACTGCACACAAGGCGACGCCGAGCAGCCACGGGGGGAGCTGCCCGGCGTCGGTCCGTCGCTCCGACGGGGGATGCGGAGCGCGTACGAAGTATGTCACGGGAGACCCGTCGCCCGGGACCGGAACAACACGATTGATCTTGAGCATTTATTGAGATTCGCCTGAAACGGACCACCTCCCGGCCCGCCCGTCGGGGAACGCCGCCGGTCACAGCCCGTCGCGGTGCTCCCGCGCGGATCCGGCCGCGCCCGCCGCCGGATCACGCGCCGTGTCCCCGGCGGCGGACTGCGTCAAGTCGTCGCTCCCGAAGGCGCCGTGCGCGCCGTCCCGCGGACCACCGCCCGCGCCGTCCCCGGTGCCGCTCCGCGTGCCGCCCTGAGCGCTGTCGCGTGCGCCGCCCCGGGTGCCGCCCCGGGTGCCGCTCCGAGTGCCGTCCTGGGCGCTGTCCCGTCCGCCGTCCTGCGCCGTGCGCGGCGGCGAGATCATCGGCTTCAGCGGTGCGGTCACGAACGTCGACGGCAGCCGCGGCGCGTTCTCCCGCCCGGCGTTGGCGATCACCACGGCGATGTAGGGCAGCGCCGCGCCGAGCACCAGGGCCACGATCGCCACGTACCGCTGGACGTCCCACAGCACCACCGCGAGCAGAACCGCCACCGTACGGACCGCCATGGAGATGACGTACCGGCGCTGCCGGCCGCGCACGTCCTCCTGGAGGCCCGTGCGGGCTCCCGTGATCCGGAACACCTCGGCGCCGCCACCGCCATGCTGCTTGCGCATCGCATTTCCACCATTCGCCCGCATCGGACAGTCCCCCGGCCCGTTCCGGCTCCCGGCCGGTCGGGGACACCGGCCCGCACTTCCTCGACGTCCACGGTACGCCGCGGGCACCGCGCCGACGAGGCCGGGGCGCCCTTCTGCCTGCGCGAACGACCCGGGCGGCGGTGTTCGAGGTGCGCCGCAGGGTGGACCGGCCGACACTGGCGGTGATGCTCATGTCGAGCGGGACGAGGAGGCAGCCATGGGCTGGTTGTGGGCGATCATCGTGGGTTTCGTGCTCGGCCTGATCGCCAAGGCGGTCATTCCCGGAAAGCAGCACAGTCCGCTCTGGCTGACCACCATCTTCGGCATGCTCGGCGCCATCGCGGGCAACGCGGTCGCACGGGCGGCCGGTGTCGCGTCCACCCGCGGCATCGACTGGACCCGGCACATCTTCCAGCTCGTCGCCGCGATCATCATCGTCTTCGTCGGCGACATGCTGTACATGGCGCTGTGGGGCAACAAGCACCGGCGCCGCGAACGGGCGTGAGACGCGCGGGGCGGTTCCCGGGACCCGAGGTCCGGGGAACCGCCCCCGCGGCACGTTCGCCCGTCAGCCCCCGGTGACCTCGACCGCGGCCAGGTTCTTCTTGCCCCGGCGCAGCACCAGCCACCGGCCGTGCAGCAGGTCCTCGCGGGACGGCACGGCGTCCTCGGCGGTGATCTTCACGTTGTTCACGTAGGCGCCGCCCTCCTTGACCGTGCGGCGGGCGGCCGACTTGCTGGGCACCAGGCCGACCTCGGCGAACAGGTCGACGACCTGGGCCGGCTCGGCGACCTCGATGTGCGGCACCTCGGACAGCGCCGCGGTCAGCGTCCGCTCGTCCAGCTCCGCCAGCTCGCCCTGGCCGAACAGCGCCCTGGACGCGGCGATCACGGCGGCCGTCTGGTCGGCGCCGTGCACCAGCGTCGTCAGCTCCTCGGCCAGCGCCCGCTGCGCGGCCCGCGCCTGCGGCCGCTCCTCGGTCTGCCGCTCCAGCTCCTCCAGCTCGGCCCGGGAGCGGAAGGACAGGATCCGCGAGTACTTGGAGATGTCCCGGTCGTCCACGTTCAGCCAGAACTGGTAGAACGCGTACGGCGTGGTCAGCTCCGGGTCCAGCCAGACGGCGCCGCCCTCGGTCTTGCCGAACTTGGTGCCGTCCGCCTTGGTCATCAGCGGCGTCGCCAGCGCGTGCACGCTCGCCTCCGGCTCCAGCCGGTGGATCAGGTCCAGGCCCGCCGTGAGGTTGCCCCACTGGTCGCTGCCGCCCTGCTGGAGCGTGCAGCCGTGGCGCCGGTAGAGCTGGAGGAAGTCCATGCCCTGGAGGAGCTGGTAGCTGAACTCGGTGTAGCTGATGCCCTGGTCGGACTCCAGACGGCGGGCCACCGAGTCCTTCGTCAGCATCTTGTTGACCCGGAAGTGCTTGCCGATGTCCCGCAGGAACTCGATCGCGGACAGGCCCTCGGTCCAGTCCAGGTTGTTCACCATGACCGCGGCGTTCTCGCCCTCGAAGGACAGGAACGGCTCGATCTGGCGGCGCAGCTTCTGCACCCAGCCGGCCACCGTCTCCGGCGAGTTCAGCGTGCGCTCGGCGGTCGGGCGGGGGTCGCCGATCAGGCCGGTCGCGCCGCCGACCAGGGCCAGCGGCCGGTGTCCGGCCTGCTGGAGCCTGCGCACGGTGAGCACCTGCACCAGATGCCCCACGTGCAGCGACGGCGCGGTCGGGTCGAAGCCGCAATAGAACGTGACGGGACCGTCCGCGAGCGCCTTGCGCAAAGCGTCCTCGTCGGTGGACAGGGCGAACAGCCCACGCCACTTCAGCTCGTCGACGATGTCCGTCACGGTTCTCGTGTCTCCTAGATGATGTGCTGCTCGTAGATGATGTGCTGCGCGGCCGGTGGCACCGCTGGCCGGCGCACCGCGTCCCCGGCGGTCGGGTGACAGCCGCCTACGAGGTTATACGCCCTGACTGACAGAGCTCATGTTGAAATCCGGGACGCGCAGCGGCGGCATGGCGGCCCGGGTGAACCAGTCGCCCCACTCCCGCGGCAGCGTCCGCTCGGTGCGCCCGGCCTCCGTCGCCCGGCCCAGCAGGTCCACCGGCGACTCGTTGAACCGGAAGTTGTTGACCTCGCCCGTCACCTCGCCGTCCTCGACCAGGTACACGCCGTCCCGGGTCAGCCCCGTCAGCAGCAGCGTCGCCGGGTCCACCTCGCGGATGTACCACAGGCAGGTCAGCAGCAGGCCGCGCGCAGTCCCGGCGACCATCTCCTCCAGCGAGCGGTCCCCGCCGCCGTCCAGGATCAGGTTCCCGGCCGACGGCGCCACGGGCAGCCCGGTCAGGCCCGCGCTGTGCCGGGTGGTCAGCAGATGCTCCAGGTGCCCGTCGCCGATCCAGCGCACCGGCCGTACCGGCAGCCCGTTGTCGAACACCGACTGGTCGCCGCCGGAGGAGTGCGCGACGACGAAGGGCGCGCACTGGAGGCCCGGCTCGGCCGGATCGCTGCGCAGGGTCAGCGGCAGTTCGCTGAGCCGGTCACCGATCCGGGTGCCGCCGCCGGGCCGGGAGAACACGGTCCGCCCCTCGGCGGCGTCCCGGCCCGACGCGGACCAGATCTGGTAGATGAGCAGGTCGGCGACCGCGGTCGGCGGCAGCAGCGTCTCGTAGCGCCCCGCGGGCAGCTCCACGCGCCGCTGCGCCCAGCCGAGCCGTACGGCCAGCTCCGCGTCGAGCGCCGCCGGGTCGACGTCCTTGAAGTCCCGGGTGGCCCGGCCCGTCCAGGCCGAGCGCGTACGGTCGGGGCTCTTGGCGTTCAGCTCCAGCGTGCCGCTGGGCTGGTCGTGCCGCAGCCGCAGCCCCGTCGACGTGCCCAGGTAGGTGGACACCAGCTCGTGGCTGGCGAAGCCGTACAGCTCGCGGCCACCGGCACGCGCGCGGGCGAACGACTCCCCGAGGGCGGGCGCGAAGTCCGCGAACACCGCCGAGGAGGTCTCGGCGGGCGCCTCGGTGAAGTCGGCGGCCACCGGCACGTCCGCGACCAGCGGCTGCGCGTCCTCGGCGGGCCCGGCCGCGCGGGCGGCGGCCTCGGCGGCCCGCACCAGCGGCTCCAGCTCGTCCGCGGTGACGGCCGACCGTGACACGACACCCGAGGCGGTGCCCTCCCGGCCGTCGACCGTGGCGACGACGGTGAGCGTGCGCCCGCGCGTGACACCGTTCGTGGTGAGCGCGTTGCCCGCCCAGCGCAGATTGGCGCTCGACTCCTCGTCCGCGATGACCACGCACCCGTCGGCCCGGGACAGGGCCAGGGCCCGCTCGACGATCTCGTGCGGCTTGCTCGTACGCGGGCTCATCGGCCGGCCTCCTGGGTGGTGTTCAGGCTGTGCTTGCCCGGGGGGGCGACCCCCGGACCCCCGGCAGGTGGTGCGGTCGGCGTTCATCGACCGGCCTCCTGGGTGGTGTTCAGGATGTTGACGCCCTTGAAGAGGGCCGAGGGGCAGCCGTGGGAGACGGCCGCGATCTGGCCCGGCTGGGCCTTGCCGCAGTTGAAGGCGCCGCCCAGGACGTACGTCTGCGGCCCGCCCACCGCGGCCATGGACCCCCAGAAGTCGGTGGTGGTCGCCTGGTAGGCCACGTCCCGCAGCTGCCCGGCCAGCCGCCCGTTCTCGATCCGGAAGAACCGCTGCCCGGTGAACTGGAAGTTGTAGCGCTGCATGTCGATCGACCACGACCGGTCCCCGACCACGTAGATGCCCCGCTCGACGCCGCCGATCAGGTCCTCCGTCGACATGCCCGCCGGGTCCGGGCGCAGCGACACGTTCGCCATGCGCTGCACCGGGACGTGCCCGGGGGAGTCGGCGTACGCGCAGCCGTTGGACCGCTCGAACCCGGTCAGCCGCGCGATCCTGCGGTCCAGCTGGTAGCCCACCAGCGTCCCGTCCTTCACCAGGTCCCAGGACTGCGCGGCGACCCCCTCGTCGTCGTAGCCGACGGTGGCCAGGCCGTGCTCGGCGGTGCGGTCACCGGTGACGTTCATCAGCTCGGAGCCGTAGCGCAGCTTGCCGAGCCGGTCGAAGGTGGCGAAGGAGGTGCCGGCGTAGGCGGCCTCGTAGCCGAGCGCCCGGTCCAGCTCGGTGGCGTGCCCGACGGACTCGTGGATGGTCAGCCACAGGTTGGACGGGTCGACGACCAGGTCGTAGACGCCCGCCTCGACACTCGGCGCCCGCATCTTCTCGGCGAGCAGGGCGGGGATCCGCTCCAGCTCGTCCGCCCAGTCCCAGCCGGTCCCGGTCAGATACTCCCAGCCGCGGCCCACCGGCGGCGCCAGCGTCCGCATCGAGTCGAACTCCCCGCTGGCGGCGTCCACCGACACGGCCGTCAGCTGCGGATGCAGCCGCACCCGCTGCTGCGTGGTCACGGTGCCCGCGGTGTCGGCATAGAACTTGTTCTCGTGCACGGCCACCAGCGAGGCGTCCACATGGTCCACGCCGTCCGCCGCGAGCAGCCGCGCGCTCCAGTCGGCCAGCAGCGCCGACTTCTCCTCGTCCGGCACCGCGAAGGGGTCGATCTCGTACGAGGACACCCAGGTCCGCTCGGCGTGCACGGGCTCCGCCGCCAGCTCCACCCGCTCCTCGGAACCGGCCGCGGCGATCACCCGCGCGGACAGCTTCGCCATCTCCACCGCCTGCGAGGCGACCTTGGCGGCGGCGTCCATGCTCAGGTCCACGCCGGACGCGAAGCCCCACGCCCCGCCGTGCACCACCCGCACCGCGTACCCCAGGTCGGTGGTGTCCGACGCCCCGGCCGGCCGCGCGTCCCGCAGCCGCCGGGACGCGCTGCGCACCCGCTCGCACCGGAAGTCCGCGTGCTCCGCGCCCAGCGCACGCGCGCGTGCGAGGGCGGCGTCGGCCAGCGCGCGCAGCGGAAGGGCGGTGAAGGCCTCGTCGATCGTATGTGGCACGGGGGTCTCCCTGCTCTCGTCGCCTGTCGGACCGATCATGTCGCGCGGGCGGCGCCGCGGACCACACGTTTGCCGGTCGAGTCCGCCGCTTTCTGTAGGGACTCGACAGAGCGGCCCCCCTGCCACTGTCGGTGCCCGATTGTCCGCCGTAGCGGCCCTACCGATAGGTTTTCGGATGAAGCCGCCTGTCATCGCCTGCCGCCGCCCGTCGTCGGCGGGGCGCGGGTGTGCTGTCGGAACGATAGAGACCGCTAGGAAAGGGTGATCCGTTGAGCCGCTCGGTTCTCGTCACCGGAGGCAACCGGGGCATCGGCCTCGCCATCGCCCGCGCGTTCGCCGATGCCGGTGACAACGTAGCCATCACGTACCGGTCCGGGGAGCCGCCGGCCGGCTTCCTCGCGGTCAAATGCGACATCACCGACCCCGAGCAGGTGGAGCAGGCCTACAAGGAGATCGAGGCCCAGCAGGGCACGGTCGAGGTCCTGGTCGCCAACGCGGGCGTCACCAAGGACCAGCTCCTGATGCGCATGACCGAGGAGGACTTCGCCACGGTCGTCGACACCAACCTCACGGGCACCTTCCGGGTCGTCAAGCGCGCCAACCGCGGCATGCTGCGCGCCAAGAAGGGCCGGGTCGTCCTGATCTCCTCGGTCGTCGGACTGCTCGGTTCCGCGGGGCAGGCCAACTACGCCGCCTCCAAGGCCGGCCTGGTCGGCTTCGCGCGCTCCCTCGCCCGCGAGCTGGGCTCGCGCAACATCACCTTCAACGTCGTCGCCCCCGGTTTCGTCGACACGGACATGACCCGGGCGCTCAATGACGAGCAGCGCGAGAACATCATGGCGCAGGTGCCGCTCGGCCGGTACGCGCAGCCGGAGGAGATCGCCGCCGCGGTGCGCTTCCTCGCCTCGGACGACGCCTCGTACATCACTGGAGCCGTCATCCCCGTTGACGGCGGACTGGGAATGGGTCACTGAACACCATGAGCGGAATTCTCGAGGGCAAGCGCGTCCTGATCACCGGTGTGCTGACGGAGGCGTCCATCGCCTTCCACGCCGCGAAGCTGGCCCAGGAGCAGGGCGCCGAGGTCATCCTGACCGCGTTCCCGCGGCCCACGCTGACCGAGCGCATCGCCAAGAAGCTGCCGAAGCCCACCAAGGTCATCGAGCTGGACGTCACCAACGAGGAGCACCTCGCGCGCCTGGCCGACGTCGTCGGCGAGGAGCTGGGCGGCCTGGACGGCGTCGTGCACTCCATCGGCTTCGCCCCGCAGGACGCGCTCGGCGGCAACTTCCTGAACACGCCGTTCGAGTCGGTCGCCACGGCCATGCACGTCTCGGCGTACTCCCTGAAGGCGCTGACCATGGCCTGCCTGCCGCTGATGCAGAACGGCGGCTCGGTCGTCGGCCTCACCTTCGACGCGCAGTTCGCCTGGCCGCAGTACGACTGGATGGGCCCGGCCAAGGCCGCCCTGGAGGCCACCAGCCGCTACATCGCGCGGGACCTGGGCAAGCAGAACATCCGCTGCAACCTCGTCTCCGCCGGGCCGCTCGGCTCCATGGCCGCCAAGTCCATCCCGGGCTTCAGCGACCTCGCCGCCGTGTGGGACTCCCGTTCCCCGCTGGAGTGGGACCTGAAGGACCCGGAGCCGGCCGGCCGCGGCATCGTCGCCCTGCTGAGCGACTGGTTCCCGAAGACCACCGGCGAGATCGTCCACGTGGACGGCGGACTGCACGCCATCGGCGCCTGAGTCCGGACCGGACCGGACCGGGCGGTCGCCGTACGGCCGTCACACCGGCCGCTGTACGTCCGAGGGGCCCGCACCCGCCAGGGGTGCGGGCCCCTCCGCGTCGCCCGCCCGTCCGTCCGGCGGGTGGCCCGCCCGGTGCGGATCAGGCGTGTGCGGTCCGGTGCGG
The DNA here is from genome assembly GCF_001654495.1 of Streptomyces sp. SAT1. Lineage (GTDB taxonomy): Bacteria > Actinomycetota > Actinomycetes > Streptomycetales > Streptomycetaceae > Streptomyces > Streptomyces andamanensis. The sequence continues at coordinate 1,519,956 of NZ_CP015849.1, read as the reverse complement.
ATCAGGCGCGCGCGGGCGGACCGAACCGGCCCGGAGCGCACTGGAACGGATAGCTCGCGGCCTCGGCGGCGGCGGCCTCCGCGTCGCCCGCGCGGATCGCGTCGACCAGCCGGGCGTGGTCCATGTACGCCCGCGGGGTCAGCTCCGCGCCCACGTCCGCGCGCAGCGCGTCCCGGGTGACCTCGCCGAGGTCGGCGTACATCGCCGTCATGACGTCGTTGTGCGAGGCGGCAACCACCGCCAGGTGGAAGGTCGCGTCCGCGGCCACGAACGCCTCCGCGTCGCCGCTCTCCCAGGCCTCCTCGCGCCGCACCAGCAGGGCGTCGAGCTGCTTGAGGTCCTTCTCGCCGCGCCGCTCGGCGGCCAGCTTCGCCGCGGCCGACTCCAGCGTGGAGCGCAGCTCGGCGAAGTGCCGGGGATCCGCCCCGGCGAACCGGCGCTGCATCACCCCCGCCAGCTCACTGGTGGCCACCACGTAGGTGCCGGACCCCTGGCGGATGTCCAGCAGACCGTTGTGGGCGAGGGCCCGGACCGCCTCACGGACGGTGTTGCGGGCCACGCCGAGCTGCTCGACCAGTTCGGGCTCGGTCGGGATGCGGGAGCCGACCGGCCACTCCCCGGAGGTGATCTGGCTCCGCAACGCGGCGATGACCTGCTCGGACAGGGCCGAGCGGCGGGGATGGCTCAGAGGCATGGCTCACCTTCGCACGCGGGGACCGGGACGGGTGCCCCGGGCTGTGGACGGACTGGACAGCTAATCATCCCATCATTCTATGATGGGCCTCATGGCACGTGAGGAATCAACCCGGACGACGACACCGACCGAGCGGCAGGCACCGGCCGCGCCCGCCGCCGCCCGGACGCCCGGGGCGACACCCGGGACGACGGCCGGGACCGCGGCGAAGCACGCCCCGCGCGCGTGGGCGACCCGGCTGGTCGTCGTCGGCATCGTGCTGGCCGCGCTGAACCTCCGCCCCGCCATCACCAGCCTCGGCGCGCTCCTCGAAGAGGTGCGCGACGGCCTCGGCATGAGCGGCGGCGTCGCCGGACTGCTCACCTCCGTGCCCCCGCTCTGCTTCGCGGTCTTCGGCGTCATGGCCCCCCGGCTCGCCCGCCGGTTCGGACCCGCCGCCGTGGTCTGCGCGGGCATGGCCGCCATCGGCGCCGGACTGCTCATCCGCCCCTACGCGGGCGGCACCGCCGGATTCCTGGCCGCCAGCGCCCTCGCCCTGATGGGCATCGCCGTCAGCAACGTCCTGATGCCGGTCATCGTCAAGCGCTGGTTCCCCGACCGGGTCGGCTCCATGACCGGCCTGTACTCGATGGCCCTCGCCCTGGGCACCTCGACCGCCGCCGCCGCGACCGTGCCGCTGACCGACGCGCTCGGCGGCGACTGGCAGCCCGGCCTGGCCGTGTGGGCGGCGCTCGCCCTGGCCGCCGTGCTCCCGTGGCTGCCGCTGGTCCGGGACCGCGGCCCGGCCCCCGCCGCCACCCCGGAGGCCGTACGGCAGGACCGGGAACCGGCGGAGGGGGAGGCGTCCGCGTCCGGTGCGTCCGTGTCCGGTACGCTGGCGGCCGGGCGGCCCGCGCCGGCCCTGCGCATCACCCGGAGCCGTACCGCCTGGGCCCTGGCCGTCTTCTTCGGCCTCCAGGCCACCGCCGCCTACATCACGATGGGCTGGATGGCGCAGATCTTCCGCGACGCGGGTGTGTCCGCGGGCACCGCCGGACTGCTGCTCGCCGTGACCATGGTGATGGGCGTACCGCTGGCCTTCGTCATCCCGCGCGTGGCCACCCGGCTGCCCCACCAGGGGCCCATCGTCCTCGTGCTCGGACTGTGCGGCCTCGCCGGATACGCGGGCCTGTACTTCGCCCCGTCCGGCGGATCCTGGGCCTGGGCCATCCTCCTCGGCGTCTCCAACTGCGCCTTCCCGCTCGCGCTCACCATGGTCGGCATGCGGGCCCGGACCGGCGCGGGCGTGGCCCAGCTGTCGGCGTTCGCACAGAGCACCGGCTACCTGATCTCCATCCCCGGGCCGCTGCTCGTCGGTGTGCTGAACCAGAGCAGCGGCGGCTGGGGCCTGCCCATCGCGCTGATGAGCGGCCTGATGATCCCGCAGATGGTGGTGGGCTGGCTGGCGGGCCGCGACCGCACGGTCGAGGAGGAGGCGGCGCGCTGAGCCGCCCCCCGGCGCACTTCCGCGGGGCGGGAGTGCGAGACTGGGGCCATGCAGCCTGTGCTCGACCCGAACCCGAAGAACAGCCAGAAGAAGATGCTGCTGGTCTTCGGGTCGTTCTTCGCCATCTTCGTGATCATCGCCGTCGTCGCGACCCTCGTCGCTCCCTGACACCCGGCGGCACGCGCCCGGCTCCCACCCGGTGCTCACCGGCGCCCCTCGCGGCGGTCCGGGGGCAGGGCTGGTGCCCGGGGGTAGGGCTATCCCCCCGTCCCCTAGGGGGTGCGGGTCAGGGTCAAGTGGGTGGGAATCCGGATGGGCCGGGGGCCGCCGTTTCCGTACCTTCGTGGTGTGGCCGCGGGACAGCGGTCCGCGGAGCACCCGAAGACCAGCGGAGGCAAGCATGTCGGCCCGTACGCAGACCCGGCCCCACCCGGCGACCTCGGGTGGCGTCGACATCCGGTTGCCGTGGTGGGCCTTGGCCCTGCCGGCCCTCGCCTTCGTCGTCCTGCTCGTACTGATATCGAACCCGTCGAACGCCCATGCGGCAACCGGCGAGCCCGCGATCACCCAGCTGCTGGAGCACGCCCAGCATCTCCTCGGCCGCTGAGCCGTACGCCCCCGACCGGCACGGTCCGCGCAGGTCCCCGGCCCGCCCACAGCGCGACGCCCCTGTCAACTCCCTGCGCCCCATGGCCTGTTTCGTGCGAAGCTGGGAGTCATGAGCGCCGCAGAACCCCGCAGGATCGTCCTCTTCCGCCATGCGAAAGCCGACTGGCCGCAGGTGACCGACCATGAGCGACCGCTCGCCGAGCGGGGCCGCAAGGACGCCGCGGTGGCCGGCCGCAGACTGGCCGACGCCGGTGTCCCGTTCGACCTGGCCCTGTGCTCGACCGCGGTCCGGACCCGGGAGACCTGGAAGCTCGCCGTCCACGAGCTGCCGGACCGGCCGAAGACCGTCTACGAGGAGCGGATCTACGATGCCTCGCCCGGCGAGCTGATCGCCGTGCTCAACGAGACCCCCGACGATGTGCGCAACGCCGTCCTGATCGGCCACAACCCGGGCGTCCAGGGACTGGCCGAGATCCTGTCCGGCACGGCCGAGGACGACGCCCGCGAGCGGATGGGCCGCCGCGGCTTCCCGGCCGCAGCCTTCGCCGTCGTCACCTTCGACGGCTCCTGGAAGAGCCTGGAACCGGGCGTGGCCACGCTGACCGACTACTGGGCGCCGTCGGAGTAGCCCGCCCCGGCCCGCACGGGCACGGGCACGGCCCGGTACGACGGGCATGGCCTGGCTTGGCACGGTACGACAGGCGCGGGCCCTGTTCGACGGGGGCGACCGGCGCGGACTCGACTCCGCCCGGCGAGCATGGGCCTGGCCTGGTGGGGCACGGTCCGCGCGGCTCGCACGGGGAGACCCGGCACCGTAGACCCGGCAGCGGCCCGGCCCAGGGGCGGCCCGGCGCGGGCCGTGTTCGGCCCGGGGACGACCGGCGCCGGCTCGATCCGGCACGGCCGACGCGGGCCCGGCCTGGTGCCGTACGGCTCGTACGGCAGCGACCCGGCCTCTATCGACCGGCACCGGCTCGCCCGTACGGGCCCCACCGGCGCGGGCCCGGTCGGGGGGCCTGCGCGAGGATGATCCCGTGCGGCCCCGGACCGGCAAGGGCATGACAAACGCGGGCATGGCCCGAGCCCAGGTCAGGCCCACGCGCCTGGACCCGGGCCGACACGCCCCGCCCGGCGGACGCGCACAGCAGGCTCCTGGCGCGCCCCCGGACAGGATGACCGCAGGGTGGGTGTCCGTGCGCCCACCGGTGGGCGCACGGGCGGGGGACAGCTCAGCGCTCCTCGTGCGCGTCCGCCGCCTCGACCTCTTCGCGGGTCACGCCGAGCAGGTACAGGACCGTGTCGAGGAAGGGCACGTTCACCGCGGTGTACGCCGCCTCGCGCACCACCGGCTTGGCGTTGAAGGCGACCCCGAGGCCCGCCGCGTTCAGCATGTCCAGGTCGTTGGCACCGTCACCGATCGCCACGGTCTGCGCCAGCGGAACACCCGCCTCGGCGGCGAACCGGCGCAGCAGCCGCGCCTTGCCCGCCCGGTCGACGATCTCGCCCGTGACCCGGCCCGTGAGCTTCCCGTCGACTATCTCCAGCGTGTTGGCCTGCGCGAAGTCCAGCCCGAGCCGGTCCTTCAGATCGTCCGTGACCTGGGTGAAGCCACCCGAGACCACGCCGACCTGGTAGCCGAGGCGCTTCAGCGTGCGGATCAGCGTCCGCGCGCCCGGCGTGAGCCGCACCTCGCTGCGCACCTTCTCCACCACCGAGGCGTCCAGCCCCGCCAGCAGCGCCACCCGGGCGTGCAGCGACTGCTCGAAGTCCAGTTCCCCGCGCATCGCGGCGGCCGTCACCTCGGCGACCTCGTCCTCGCACCCCGCGTGCGCGGCGAACAGCTCGATCACCTCGTCCTGGATGAGGGTCGAGTCCACGTCCATGACGACCAGGCGCTGCGCCCGGCGGTGCAGGCCCGCCGCGACGACCGCGACATCGACGCCCAGGGCTGCCGCGTCCGTCGCCAGCGCGGTGCGCAGCGGTTCCGTCTCCACCCCGGACACGGCGAACTCCACGGCCGTCACCGGGTACTTGGCCAGCCGGAAGACACGGTCGATGTTGCCGCCGGTCTTGGTGATGCGTGCCGCGATCTGGGCGGTGGCCTCGGCGGTGAGCGGATGGCCGAGCACGGTGACCAGCGAGCGCCCCAGGCCGCGCGGCCGGTTGTCGCCGCGACCGGAGATGATCTCCGCCTGCATCCTCATCGACTCGGCCCAGCTGTGCACCGTGGCGCGCAGGTCGCCCTCGAGACCGGCGGGCGGCTGGGTGACCAGCGCGCACAGCACCATCCGGCCGCGGGTGACGACCTGCTCGATGTCGACCACGTCGACGGAGTAGGCCGCGAGGGTGTCGAAGAGGCCGGCCGTGATGCCGGGCCTGTCCTTCCCGAAGATCTTGACGAGAAGGGTGAGGTCATCGGAACTCTGCGAAGCACTCATGGTGCCTTCCACCGTATCCGGCACCCAGTGCCTCCTGCCCCTCAGGTCCGCCTGGCGGACAGCGAACACTCGGGGTCGGCCGGATGACCGCCGCCCGACGATCGGGCCACGGCACCGGGACCCACGGCGTGTCGCTCGACCGGAGCGCCCGGTCGCTCCACCGGAGCGTCCGGCGGGCCATGGTGGAGGGGGAGGGAAGACGGGCCTCCGCGATACTGCGCCTCGGGGCACCCGGTGCCATGGCCTCCCGCCGGGTGGCGCGATCTCGACGGCGGAGTCCGCCTCAGCGCCCCTGCGACCGGGCGGCCCGCCGTGGCACCGAGTGGTAGCGGGCGGCCCCCGGGCCGGAGCCGCATCCGTCCGCCCTGGCCACACCGCTCGCTCCGTCCGCCCCGTCCGCGCCGCCTGTCACCGCCCCCGGCGACCGCCTCGGTGACCACCCCGGAGCCACCCCGGAGCCACCCCGGTGGCTCCGTCCGCGCCCGCCCCGCCCCACCACGGAACCGGACACACCCGCACCCGCCGCCCCCCTGACCGCCCAGCTCACGAGGGCGGCGGCGACCGACGACGCCTCCGTCCGTGACGGTCCTGCGTCCGCCCCGCCCCGCCCCGCACCCCGCCCCGCGCACCCCAGCCCCGTGGCCGTACCTCGGACAGACCGTCCGTCACTTCGGACGGACCGCCCGTCACTTCCGGCGGACCGTCCGTCGCGCGGCGCGGGCGGCCGCCACCGCATGTCCGCCTCGGGGTGAATGCCACACTCCGTCCTCGTTTCCACCGGACGTGCGTCACCGACCGGTTGCCTGCGTTACCTACTCATGACAAGGCCCGGCTTTCGGTCAGAGGGCGGAGCCTGGAATAGTTCAGCACGATGTTCGACATCCCTAGACTCCCCGCGACGGGGGCAATTCGGGGGACAACTCAGTGGGGCTTGGAGTGCCGGAACTCGTACTGGAAACACATGGACGGACCTGGACGCTCGATCCGTCCCGGACCTACACCCTCGGCCGTGATCCGCAGGGTGACATCGCATTCGACGACGCCAGGGTCTCCTGGCGCCACGCCACGGTCAGCCACAACGGCCGCAGTTGGGTGATCGAGGACCACGGCAGCACCAACGGCACGTTCGTGCGGGGGCAGCGGGTCCAGCAGACGGAGATCGGCCCGGGTTCGGCCGTCCACCTCGGCAACGCCACCGACGGCCCGTGCCTGAACCTCTCGGCCGCGGCGGCGGCCGCCGCCGCACCGCAGGCGCAGCAGCCCTACGCCGCGCAGGGCGCCGGGGCGGGCTGGGCCGGGCAGCAGGCGCAGCAGCCGCCGGCCGTCCAGCCGGACCCGCAGGCCGGCTGGCAACAAGCCCAGGCCCAAGCCCAGGCCCAGGCACCGCAGGCGGCGGCGATCCCGCAGCAGCCGGTGCCGCAGCAGGGCCCCGGTGGTGGCGCGGGGGCGCCGCCGGCCCACGGCGACCGCAGCCCCACCACGTTCCACCAGTTCTCCCTGGGCCGTGTGATGCGCATCGGCCGTGCCCTGGAGAACGACCTGGTCGTCTCCGACCTCCAGGTCTCCCGCAATCACGCGGAGTTCCACGCGACGCCCGACGGCCGCATGGAGATCCGCGACCTGGGCTCGCACAACGGCACGTACGTCAACGGTCAGCCGATCACCAAGGGCGGCTCGGCGACGCTCGGCCCGACCGACATCGTCGGTGTCGGCCACTCGACGTTCCGGATCGTCGGCGACCGCCTGGAGGAGTTCGTCGACACCGGTGAGGTGTCCTTCTCCGCCCGTCATCTGACCGTCACGGTCGACGGCGGCAAGCAGATCCTCAAGGACGTCTCGTTCGGCGTCCCGGAGAAGTCGCTGATCGCGGTCATCGGCCCGTCCGGTTCCGGCAAGTCGACCCTGCTCAAGGCGCTCACCGGCTACCGCCCGGCCGACCAGGGCGAGGTCCTCTACGACAACCGGAACCTGTACAAGCAGTTCGCCGAGCTGCGCCAGCGCATCGGTCTGGTCCCGCAGGACGACATCCTGCACAAGGAGCTGACCGTCAAGAAGGCCCTGAAGTACGCGGCCAAGCTGCGCTTCCCGGCCGACACCACGGGCGCCGAGCGCGACGCCCGTATCGACGAGGTGCTGCGCGAGCTGAAGCTCGACCCGCACAAGGACAAGAAGGTCACCTCGCTCTCCGGCGGCCAGCGCAAGCGCGTCTCGGTCGCCCTGGAGCTGCTGACCAAGCCGTCGCTGATCTTCCTGGACGAGCCGACCTCCGGCCTCGACCCGGGCATGGACCGCGATGTGATGACGCTGCTGCGCGGCCTCGCCGACGACGGCCGCACCGTCCTGGTCGTCACCCACTCGGTGGCCGAGCTGGCCATCTGCGACAAGCTCCTGGTGATGGCGCCGGGCGGCAGCGTCGCCTACTTCGGTCCGCCCGAGGAGGCGCTGAACTTCTTCGGCTACGAGAGCTGGGCCGACGTCTTCTCGGCGTTCGAGAACTACCGCGACTACGACTGGGCGGGCCGCTGGAAGGGCTCGCAGCACTACCAGATGTACGCCGCGGACATCGACGCGGTCGCCCCGCAGTCGGCGGCCGTGCCGCCGCCGCAGGCCATCAGGCCGCCCAAGCCGCAGGCATGGGGTTCGCAGCTGTTGACCCTGATCCGGCGGTATGTGTCGGTGATCGTCTCCGACAAGGGCTTCCTGGCGCTGACGGTGATCCTTCCGGCGGTGCTCGGCGCGGTCAGCCTGCTGATCGACCACGAGAAGGGCCTGCTGGTCAACCCGATCAACTCGCGGACGCATCTGCCCACCCCGAACGGCACCGCGACCACGGTCCTGCTGATCCTCGCGGTCGGCGCGTGCTTCGCGGGCGCGGCGAACTCGGTGCGTGAGCTGATCAAGGAACGGGTGATCTACGAACGGGAGCGGGCCACCGGCCTGTCCCGGTCGGCGTACCTGATGTCGAAGGTCGTCGTGCTCGGCCTGATCACCGTGCTCCAGGGGCTGATGGTCGGCCTGATCGGCTTCTCCAGCCGGGAGATCCCCGGCAAGGGGCTGGTCCTGGGCAGTGCCACGCTCTTCGAGCTGTGCCTGCCGATCATGGCGCTCGGCTTCACCTCGATGATGGTGGGCCTGGTCATCTCCTCGCTGGTGAAGACCGCCGAGAAGACGATGCCGCTGCTGGTGATGTTCGCGATCATCCAGGTCGTGTTCACCGGCTGCCTGTTCACGCTGCACGGCACGCTCGGCGTCAACGAGTTCTCGTACCTGATGCCCTCGCGCTGGGCGGTGGCGGGCGCCGGCACCACGCTGGACCTCAACAACATCGCCCCGAACGTCGACGACCCGACCAGCACCGACCCGCTGTGGGACCACACGGTCTCGGCCTGGAGCCTCGACATGGCCGCGCTGATCGCGCTCGGTGTGGTCTGCGGCTTCCTGGTGGCGCGCTTCCTGCGCCGCCACGAGCCGGAGGTCATGCGCAAGTGACGGCCGGCGCACCCCGCGCGCGGTGAGACGCGAGCGGTGACACGGGCCGCGGGGGACCGCGGCGCACCGTGCGAAGAGCGGCGAAGGGCGGCACCCGTACCGGGTGCCGCCCTTCCGCGTCGTGCCGTCAGAGGTCCGCGCCGACCCCCTGGGGTCAGTACGCGCTGTTGACGTTGTCGATCGAGCCGTAGCGGTGGGCGGCGTAGTTGGCCGCGGCGGTGATGTTGGCGACCGGGTCGTAGATGTTCGTCGGCGTGCCGGGCACGTGGTAGGTGTTGAAGGTCGGCTGGATGACCTGGAGCAGGCCCTTGGAGGGTATGCCGTTGCGGGCGTTGATGTCCCAGCCGTTCATGGCCATCGGGTTGCCCGAGGACTCCCGCATGATGTTGCGGTGCAGGCCGCTGTAGGAGCCGGGGATGTTGTGCTGGCGCATGATCGACAGCGACTTGCGGATCCAGCCGTCGAGGTTGTTGCCGTAGCTGGTGGCCGCGGCGACCGGCTCCATGCGGGGACGCCCGGCGGACCGGGAGGCGGCCTTCTCGGCCTTGCGGGCGGCCTCCGCCTTGTGGCGGGCCGCGGCCGCGGCCTTGTGCTGCGCGGCGGCGGTACGGGCCTTGTGCTGCGCGGCGGCCTGCTTCTTGGCCTCGATGGCCTGGATCTTGACGCTGGTGCCGGCGAGCTGGTCGGTGACGCTGGCCTTGACGTCCTTGACCGGCTGCGAGCCGATCTGCACCGGGGCCGCCACGGTGTCGGCGGACGCGGTGGTGTGGTCGCCGCCGGGGACGGCGGTGAAGGCGATCGCGGCGGCACCGAGGGCGGCGACAGAGGCGACGGCGGCCTTGTGGGTACGGGTCAGGGCACGACTGGATCGGGGGATGCGGAAGTTTGCAGGCATGGTGAAACGGACCTCTTCGAGTAGCGCGGAGGTCGCTCTCCGGACTGCGGGAGGGGGTCCTTCCCACACGAACGCCGCGAACGGAAATCCGCGGCGCTGAGCGACGAGAGCAATTCTTAGCTGCCGCAAAATCCGAGGGCAAAGGTGTGACGTACGAAGCCGGGTAGTGGATCAGGAAGCGACAAAACGGGACAGAGTGGGATACCTGTCCCGTTCACCGGGGGAAGGTCCTCTCCTATGCCCCTTCGTACGTGATGTGCGCCCTATGTGCGTCCTCACATGGGGGGCGGGTCATTCTCACAGTTCGTTGCCGTCGCAACGCATTGTGTGAGTGGCCTCCTCCGCAGGGAGGAGACGAGCGCGGCCGACGTAGTGCCATGGGCGTGCCCGCGTACGGCCTCCGCACGACCACGCACGGCCGCGTGCGACCACGCAGGGCCGTATACGACGACACACGGCCGCGTACGGCCGCGCGCACGGCCTCGCTCCGGCCTGCCCCACTCCCGCCGCGCCCCCGTCCCCTGTCCCTGTCTCTGTCCCCGTCCCCTGTCCCCGTCCCCTGTCCTCGTCTCCGTCCCCGTCCCCAGACCTAGGTCCGGCGGCCCCGCGGAGGCGTCCGCAGGTCCCATCCCCCTGTCACACCGCGCCGGTACCGTGAGGTCATGAGTCAAGGCCCCCGGTCCGGCCTCGGTGCGGTGAGTGCCGCGCTGCTGGCCATGAGCAGGCACCTGGAGGTGCGCGACGTCCTGAAGACGATCGTCGCCTCGGCCCGCGAGCTGCTCGACGCGCAGTACGCCGCGCTCGGCGTCCCGGACGACCACGGCGGCTTCGCCCAGTTCGTGGTCGACGGGGTCAGCGAGGAGCAGTGGCGGGCCATCGGCCCGCTCCCGCGCCAGCACGGCATCCTCGCCGCGATGCTGCACCAGACGGAGTCCGAGCGCCTGGCGGACGTGCGCACCGACCCGCGCTTCGGGGGCTGGCCGGCCGCCCACCCGGAGATGTCCGACTTCCTGGGCCTGCCCATCCGCGACGGCGACGAGGTCATCGGGGCCCTGTTCCTGGCCAACAAGCGCTGCCCCAGGCCGGCCGGCGGCTGCGGCTTCACGGAGGAGGACGAGGAACTGCTCGCCCTCCTCGCCCAGCACGCCGCCATCGCCCTCACCAACGCCCGCCTCTACGAGCGCAGCCGCGAGCTCACCATCGCCGAGGAGCGCTCCCGCCTCGCCCACGAGCTGCACGACGCGGTCAGCCAGAAGCTGTTCTCCCTGCGCCTGACCGCCCAGGCCGCCGCCGCCCTCGTCGACCGCGACCCGGTGCGCGCCAAGGGCGAGCTCCAGCAGGTGGCCGTGCTCGCCGCGGAGGCCGCCGACGAGCTGCGCGCCGCCGTGGTCGAGCTGCGCCCGGCCGCCCTCGACGAGGACGGCCTGGTCGCCACCCTGCGCACCCAGATCCAGGTCCTCGACCGCGCGCACAGCGCCCGTGTCACCTTCACCGCCCGCGGCTTCCGCGCGCTGCCGGCCGCCCAGGAGGAGGCCGTGCTCCGGGTCGCCCAGGAGGCCCTGCACAACGCGCTGCGCCACTCCGGCGCCGCGCATGTCGACGTCACCCTGGACCGCCGCGGCCCCGGCGCCGTCCTGCGCGTCACCGACGACGGCACCGGCTTCGACCCGCGCGCGGTGCGCCGCGCCGGACGCCATCTCGGCCTGGTCTCCATGCGGGACCGGGCGAGCGGCGCCGGCGGCACGCTCACGGTGGAATCGGCGCCCGGCAAGGGCACCACGATCGAGATGGAGGCCCCGGGTGGCTGACGCAATCAAGGTGCTGGTCGTCGACGACCACCAGGTGGTCCGCCGGGGCCTGCGCACCTTCCTGGAGGTGCAGGACGACATCGAGGTGGTCGGCGAGGCGGCCGACGGCGCCGAGGGCGTGCAGCGGGCCGAGGAGCTGAGACCCGACGTGGTCCTCATGGACGTCAAGATGCCCGTCATGGACGGCGTCGAGGCGCTGCGCAGGCTGCGCGAGCTGGGCAACGCCGCGCGCGTGCTCATCGTCACCAGCTTCACCGAGCAGCGCACCGTGGTCCCGGCCCTGCGCGCGGGCGCCGCCGGGTACGTGTACAAGGACGTGGACCCCGACGCGCTCGCCGGCGCCATCAGATCCGTGCACGCCGGTCACATCCTGCTCCAGCCCGAGGTCGCCGGCGCCCTGCTGTCCCAGGAGGACACCGGCCTCGGCCAGGGCCGCGGCACCTCCCTCACCGACCGGGAGCGCGAGGTGCTGGGCCTCATAGCGGACGGCCGCTCCAACCGCGAGATCGCCCGCGCCCTGGTCCTCTCAGAGAAGACCGTCAAGACCCACGTGTCCAACATCCTGATGAAGCTCGACCTGGCGGACCGCACCCAGGCCGCGCTGTGGGCCGTACGCCACGGTGCGGCCGGCTGACCCGGCCGCACCGGCACCGCGCACGGCACCTGGCACATGGCGCACGCACACGGCCCACGGCACACGGCGCATGGCGCACGGCAACGGAACGTTCCGTTCCGGACTGAGATTCATACCGTCGTGGGAATGTCCCCCGGATGGCGCAACCTCCGGGGTCCCCGGCCGTTCTCCAGTGCGTGCCGCGGCGACTGCCGCGGCGGACACCAGAAGGGCTTGGAACGTGAAGAACCTGAAGAAGGCAGCGGCCGTGACGATGGTGGCCGGCGGACTCATCGCCGCCGGTGCCGGAATGGCCTCCGCCGCCGACGGCGCCACGGCGGCCGGTGCCGCCAAGGGCTCCCCGGGCGTCGTCTCGGGCAACACCATCCAGGTGCCCGTCGCCGTCCCGGTCAACGCCGTCGGCAACAGCGTCAACGTCATCGGCGTCCTGAACCCGGCCTTCGGCAACCTCGGTCTCAACCGCTGAGAACGGCGCCACACCGATGCCCACGGCCTCCCGGGTCCACCCCGGGAGGCCGGTCGGCTCAGCACACCCCGCGCACCGCCCCCACCGCTTCTACCGCGTGCCCCTCTCCCGCTTCTCCCGCTCCTCGATCACGGAGTTGTACGCCGCCACCTGCGCCCGCCGCGCCGTACGCTCCACCGGCCGCAGCGCGGCCCCCCGCGCGGCCATCTCCGACGCGCTCACCGCGCCGCCGTGCCCGTTGCCGTACGCCAGCGACACCAGCAGCCCCACCCGCTGCGCCAGCTCCAGCACCCGCACCGCCCGCGGCGGATACCCGGGCGCGAGCACCTCGCGGCCCCGCTCGGCCCGCGCCCGGTAGGCGTCGAGTGCCGCCTCCGCCACCGGCCCCGACCCGGCGACGTCCAGCCGCGACAGCACCTCGGTCGCCTCCCGCAGCGCCTCGGCCAGTTCCCGCTCGGCCTCGCCCAGCGACGGCACGTCGGCGGGCGGCGCCTCCCGCGCCGGCAGCACATGCCAGACCACCTCGGCGTGCACATCACCCGCCGGCCCCGCCTCGTGCACCTCGGGCACCAGCCCGAGCGCGACACCGTGGCACACCACCGCCTCACCGGCCTCCAGCGCCCGCGCGTTGAACTCCGGCGGACCGCTCAGCCCCAGCGGATGACCCGGCACCGGCAGCGCCACCCGCAGGGCACCCGCCCCGAGCGCGCGCAGCCGCCCCAGCGCGAGCGTGAGCCCGACCGGCCCCGACTCGCCGGGCAGCCCCGCCACCCGGTGGACGGCGTCCTCACCCACCACGGCGAGCACGGCGTCGTCCGGCGCGACAAGTCCGGCAAGAAGGGCATTTCCCCAAGCTGCGAGGCGTCCTGAACGCGGTTCCGAGAGCATGCGTCCACCCTAAGGACCGGACCGATGGAACAGCCCGCCCGGCCGGTGGCGTAGATTCGGTGGGGGCTGCGCCCACCGGCGCGGCGGACCGAGCCACAGGCGTACGCGACAGCCGAGACCGGCGGCACACTGCAAGGGGAGACAACGCGCTCATGAGCGATGTTCTGGAGCTTCAGGACGTATCCGTGGTCCGCGAGGGCCGGGCTCTGGTGGACCAGGTCTCCTGGTCGGTCAAGGAGGGCGAGCGCTGGGTCATCCTCGGCCCGAACGGCGCCGGCAAGACCACCCTCCTGAACGTCGCCTCCAGCTACCTCTACCCCAGCAAGGGCACCGCCACCATCCTCGGCGAGACCCTCGGCAGGCCCGGCACCGACGTCTTCGAACTGCGCCCCCGCATCGGCGTGGCCGGTATCGCCATGGCCGAGAAGCTCCCCAAGCGCCAGACCGTCCTGCAGACCGTGCTGACCGCCGCCTACGGCATGACCGCCGGCTGGCAGGAGGAGTACGAGGACGTCGACGAACAGCGCGCCCGCGCCTTCCTCGACCGCCTCGGCATGACCGACTACCTTGACCGGCGCTTCGGCACCCTCTCCGAGGGCGAGCGCAAGCGCACCCTGATCGCCCGCGCCCTCATGACCGACCCCGAACTGCTGCTCCTGGACGAGCCCGCCGCCGGACTCGACCTCGGCGGCCGCGAGGACCTGGTCCGCCGGCTCGGCCGGCTGGCCCGCGACCCGATCGCCCCCTCCATGATCATGGTCACCCACCACGTCGAGGAGATCGCGCCCGGCTTCACCCACGTCCTGATGATCAACCAGGGCAAGGTGCTCGCCGCCGGACCGCTGGAGCTGGAGCTGACCTCCCGCAACCTCTCCCGCTGCTTCGGCCTCCCGCTCGTCGTCGAGCAGGTCGGCGACCGCTGGACCGCCCAGGGCCTCCCGCTCTCCTGACCCGCGCCGAACTCCCCGCCCGGACAGCCGACTCGCCTCCCGCCGCCGTCGACGGCCGCCCCCTCGGCCCCGGTTGACGACCGCTTCCCCGAACCCTGCACCGAGCCACCCCCCGTGCGCCCTGTCGGTCACGCGACCCGCGGTCCTACCATGACCATGTGAACGACATCGACGCATGGGTGTGGTGGCTCGTCGGCGCGGCTGCGCTCGGAATCCCGCTCGTGGTGACCGCGATGCCCGAGTTCGGCATGCTCGCGGTCGGCGCCGTCGTCGCCGCGATCGCCGCTGGACTCGGTTTCGGGACCGTCGTCCAGGTCCTCGCCTTCCTCGCCGTCTCCGTCGCCCTCATCGCCGTCGTACGCCCCATCGCCGCCCGGCACAGCAGGCAGAGTCCCCGACTCGCCACCGGCATCGACGCGTTGAAGGGCAGGCAGGCCCTCGTGCTCGAACGCGTCGACGGCGCCGGCGGACGGATCAAGCTCGCCGGCGAGACCTGGTCCGCACGGGCGCTCGACCCCGACCGCAGCTACGAGCCCGGGGCCGAGGTCGACGTGGTCGAGATCGAGGGAGCCACCGCCATCGTCATATGACCTGCGCCGAACACCCCACGAGGCGGTCGACGGTCTGTCAGACTCGACCAGCAAGATCTTCAACAGCCGCAGAGCCCATAAGATCTTCCTAGAGCGCCGAGGCGGAGAGGGGACAGGGAACCCACGATGGAACCGGTCATCATCGTCCTGATCA
Organism: Streptomyces sp. SAT1; assembly: GCF_001654495.1. Taxonomy (GTDB): domain Bacteria; phylum Actinomycetota; class Actinomycetes; order Streptomycetales; family Streptomycetaceae; genus Streptomyces; species Streptomyces andamanensis. The sequence goes on along the minus strand of NZ_CP015849.1, from coordinate 1,504,855 downwards.
TTCTGGTGGTGTTGGTCTTCATCGCCCTGATCAAGACCATCCAGGTCATCCCACAGGCCAGCGCGGCCATCGTGGAGCGCTTCGGCCGCTACACGCGGACACTGAACGCGGGCCTCAACATCGTCGTCCCGTTCATCGACACCATCCGCAACCGCATCGACCTGCGCGAACAGGTCGTGCCGTTCCCGCCGCAGCCGGTGATCACCCAGGACAACCTGGTCGTCAACATCGACACCGTCATCTACTACCAGGTGACCGACGCCCGCGCCGCGACCTACGAGGTCGCCAGCTACATCCAGGCGATCGAGCAGCTCACCGTCACCACCCTGCGCAACATCATCGGCGGCATGGACCTGGAGCGCACCCTCACCTCCCGCGAGGAGATCAACGCGGCCCTGCGCGGCGTCCTCGACGAGGCCACCGGCAAGTGGGGCATCCGCGTCAACCGCGTCGAGCTGAAGGCCATCGAGCCGCCCACCTCCATCCAGGACTCGATGGAGAAGCAGATGCGCGCCGACCGTGACAAGCGCGCCGCCATCCTCCAGGCCGAAGGTGTGCGGCAGTCCGAGATCCTGCGCGCCGAGGGCGAGAAGCAGTCCCAGATCCTGCGCGCCGAGGGTGAGGCCAAGGCCGCCGCGCTGCGCGCCGAGGGCGAGGCCCAGGCCGTCCGTACGGTCTTCGAGGCCATCCACGCCGGCGACCCGGACCAGAAGCTGCTCTCCTACCAGTACCTCCAGATGCTGCCGAAGATCGCCGAGGGCGACGCCAACAAGCTCTGGATCGTCCCCAGCGAGATCGGCGACGCCCTCAAGGGACTCTCCGGCGCCATGGGCAACTTCGGTCCCCTGGGCGGCAATTCGGGCGGCGGCGGCAACGGCGGCGGCAGCACCGTACCGGCCCAGAACGACGGCAGGAACGCCCCCGCCGAACGCCGCGAGAAGCCCTTCATCGACTGAGGCGCCGGGCCGTCAGGACTCCGGGCCAGCGGGCCAGAGGACACCGGGCCAGAGGACACCGGGACAGCGGAGAACGGGCACCCGGAGACACGGGTGCCCGCGGCCGGTGGACCGGAGGACGTCAGGCGGCCTCGCGGGCCAGCCAGTCCGGCAGCGCCGCACGGTCGTCCGCGCCCAGCGCGAACAGCATCGCGTCCGCCGGTGTCGGCTCGAACGGCTCCCGCAGCAAGGGCATCCCCGCCTCCTGAGGAGTCCGGTCCGCCTTGCGGTGGTTGTCCTCCGCGCACGAGGCCACCGTGTTCAGCCAGGTGTCCTGCCCGCCGTGCGACCGCGGTATGACATGGTCCACGGTCGTCGCCCGCCGCCCGCAGTACGCGCACCGGTGCCGGTCACGCACCAGGACACCCCGCCTCGACCACGGTGCTTGTCTTCGGAAGGGCACCCGTACGTACCGGCACAGCCGGATCACCCGGGGCGCGGGGATGTCCACCGCGGCCCCGCGCATCCGCAGTTCGGGGTGGGCCTGCTCGACGACGGCCTTGTCCTGGAGCACCAGCACCACGGCTCGGTTCAACGTCACCGTCGACAGCGGCTCGAAGCTCGCGTTCAGCACCAGCGTGTCCCGCATCCGGCCCACCTCCCGTGTGCACCTGCCCACCCCCCGGCGGGCCCGGCTCAACTCTCTACGGGCGCGTCGGGATGGACAACGCAATAAAAATGCCCGCCTCCGATCACTTCCAAGACCAGAGGCGGGCAAACGTTCCGTGAACGCGAAATCGCGCGGCGGGGGGCTCAGCTTTCGGCGGGCACCTCGTACTCACCGATCAGCTGCGCCCGCGCCAGCGTGTGGAACCGCAGGTTGAAGCCCACCACGGCGGGCGAGGCGTCCGCGTCCGGACCGAGCTTGTCCTGATCGACGGCGTACACCGTGAAGACGTACCGGTGCGGCCCGTCCCCGGGCGGCGGCGCGGCACCGCCGAAGTCCTTCGACCCGTAGTCGTTGCGCGCGTGCACCGCGCCCTCGGGCAGGCCCTCGAACCTCCCGCCGCCCGCACCCGCCGGCAGCTCCGTCACCGAGGCCGGGATGTCGAACACCACCCAGTGCCAGAACCCGCTGCCCGTCGGCGCGTCCGGGTCGTAGCAGGTGACGGCGAAGCTCTTGGTCCCGGCCGGGAAACCCTCCCAGCGCAGCTGCGGCGAGGTGTTCCCCACCGACTGGACCTGGGCGTCCTTGAGCCTCGCGCCCTCCTGCACGTCGTCGCTCGTCACCGTGAACGACGGCACGGGCGGGTGGAAGTCGTGGGGGAGTGGCCGCCGCTTCAGCTCGGGCACCTCGGTACCTCCTGGTCGTTCTGATCGTTCCGGCTGTCGGTACCGACCTTACGGCCTTGCTAGAACC